>CANQVD010000108.1 GCA_947627215.1 uncultured Eisenbergiella sp. | reverse complement strand
GTGTCCTCCAGATAGCGGAAACTATGCCCTACTTCTGGTTCGATCTGGAAAAAAGCACCGGTTCTGAAAACCTGGCTCTCCGTCTGCCCTTCTTTTGCAAACTGCACTTCACAGGCGCCCCGGACAACATAAAAAGCCTCCCGGTTTTCCTGATGGTAATGACCCCCCCGGACGGTTCCGCCTTTGGAATAGATAACATTTACCTGCTTGTACCCCTCATGCACCAGTTGTATGAGTTCTCCCCGGTCATCCTTGTGGGTAAAATCCGGGCTCAGCACTTCAAACATATTGCACCCCTATATTTGGTCAGGACTCGACCTGTTTTGCATACCACGCATAGGTCTTTTCCAGACCTTCGTGCAGAGGGATACGGGGCCGCCAGCCTAAATCATAGATAGCGGTACTGTCCAACAAGCGGCGGGGCATCCCGTCCGGCTTCGTCGTGTCATACCGGATCTCACCCTCATAGCCTACGACCTGGCGGATCTCCTCCGCCAGCTCCCGGATGGTGGTCGTGAAGCCCATACCCACGTTGATCGTCCCCGGCCCCTCATACCTGTCCATAATGACCAGGCAAGCCTCCGCCGCATCGTCCACATGCATGAACTCCCGCTCGGCTTTCCCGGTCCCCCAGATCTCCACAAACGGGAGGTTTTCCCGCTTGGCCCGGTGGAACCGCTGGCACAGCGCCGGGATCACATGGTTGTTATTGGGGTCCAAATCGTCGTTCTCGCCATAGATATTGGCCGGGATACAGCTGACGAAATCGTCTCCATACTGCTTTTTATAATAGTCGCACAGGCGTACGCCCGCGATCTTCGCTATGGCATAGCCCTCGTTGGTGGGCTCCGGCAGACCTGTCAGCAGATATTCCTCCTTTACCGGCTGGGGAGATAATCTCGGATAGATACAGGAGGAGCCCAGATAGAGGAGCTTTTTTACGCCGACTTCATGGGCCGCTTTCAGCACATTGCAGGCGATCAGCAGATTCTCCATGGCAAAGTCCGCCATATACCGGCTATTGGCCTGGATACCGCCCACTTTGGCCGCCGCCACAAAGACATAGTCCGGTTTTTCCGACTGAAAGAAGGCTTTTGCGGCTGCTCCGTCTGTCAGGTCCAGCTCTGCATGGGTCCTGGTCACAAAATTTGTACAGCCTCTCCTTTGCAGCGCCCGCATAAGAGCAGAACCAAAGAGGCCCGTATGTCCGGCTACATAGATTTTTGCGTCCTTTTCCATCATGCTTTTCCTTTCATTTTAAAAGTTGTCAGTTTCTTCTTTATAATGGCCAAAGCATTTTTGAAATACTGGCACAGGCCCTTGAAATATGGGCTTTTCCCATAAATCAGCACCCCCACTGCCCCGGGCAGCACTGCCCAGACGGCAGCGCGTCTGGCCAACCCCAGCACCGTTATCGGTGCATTCTTTGTCAGCACATAGGCCAGCAGCGCTTCTGCAAGCACGGCCAGGCTCAAGAGCGCGTGCCGCGTCAAGTATTTTCTTATGGATTTGCCGAAAAATCCCCGGACTACAAAGCGGATCCGGCCATAGGCAATGGGAAAGAATGCCGCCAACGTCCCCAACTGCACCCCGGTCACGCCCCAGACACGCACCAGCGTCACCGAGACCGCGATATTTAAAATTGCAGACAGCAGCATACAGTTTCGATCCTGGGCATAATCGCCAAATACACTGCGATATTTATATACCAGCTCCCAGACGGCGCCGAAGTAGATGGTAAATGAATAGGCAGCTACAAAAGACATAGGCAGCAGGTATTGCTTTCCCATCCAGATCTGGATCGCCGGCTGGAAAAACAACAAGAAGCCCAGCGCAATGTAGCTGGCAAAGAAGAAACTGAAAACATCAAAAATCTCGAACTGTCCCCAGAGCTCTGCCTTGCTCCGATTGCCGTAGATGATATTGCCGATGGTCGCCCGAACTGGGTTCAGCAGTTTGTAAAACAGTATTTGCAGGACGCCTGTTTGCAGCAAATAATAATTTCCGTACAAAGCTACCATCCGCACGCCGCAAAAGGCAGAAATAATGATATTATCCGTGCCCCCATAAATTGCATTACATATCTTATGCACAATAAAATTCCGCACATCGGAGAACATATTTCTCCGGCGCAGATCGCTCAGCGTGATCTCATATTTCTGGTTCAGATAGGGATAATCCCGGTTTGTTCCGTGTGCAATAATTACATTGGCTGCGATACTTCCGGCAATCTGGATAGACAGATAAATAAGATAACTCCGAAACAGGGCCAAGGAGGCAACCTGCACAATCTGAATAACCAGGGTTTTATACAAGTCAACCTGGACGCACTTATATTCCTTCTGGTTGGCAATATAGATGGCCCGTCGGTAAGAGAGAAAATACCCGGCTACTATGTTTCCCAACTGCATGAAGTAGATCGTGTACAGATAACCTCGGCTGGCCGTGGCTCCTTTGGCAATATATGGAACTGCAAACGCACAAATCAGGCCTAAGGTCAAAACCACCGCCGCGATCAGCCGGTAGATCCACTTGTATAAGTACATGAGCTTGCCGATTTCTTCCCGGTTGTCCTCAGCCAGCTCCTTGAACAGATGGAAGGAGATGATGCTACCAATTCCCAATTCCGCCACAGATAACAGAGAAAAAATATTTCCGAACAAGCTCTGATATCCCAGAAACTCTATATCCAGAAAATGGACGAAGATCCG
>CANQVD010000107.1 GCA_947627215.1 uncultured Eisenbergiella sp. | reverse complement strand
CGCAGGTTCGAATCCTGTCACCCCGACGAATAGGAACCATGCGAAAAACAGGGAGAAATGCCTGAATATAGGCGTTTCTCCCTGTTTTTATAGGCTCAAAAAATTCAGTCTCATTTCACGCTATTTTGTCATATTTCACACAAATTTTGTCATGAAATTTGTCATGAAAAGAGGGTCTCCTGCAGCTTGGCTGCCGCCGCCCTCTTGGCCTGCACGTCCCTATCCATCATCGAGTGCCTGTACACTGACTTCATCACATGATCGCTGCGCCAGCCTCCCATTCTCAAGACATCTGCCTCCGGCACGCCAATGGCCGACATCTGGCTGGCAAAGTAATGCCGGAGCTTGTGCAGCGAAAAATTTGGGATTCCGAGACGTTGTTCAACGGATTGCAGCTTCTTATTGATCCGGTTAGGGGAGAACCTGAACACATATCCCTGTTTCCTGATCTTGTCTGCCAAATCCATCGGTATAATGATGTCCCTGGTGCTGTCCGTGGTCTTTGTCGTTTTGATCACCCATTCTTTCCGCTCATTCTGAACCAACGCCTTGTTGATATGCACAACATCACCGTCAATGTCCTCCGGAGTGAGTGCACAGATCTCGGAGCGCCTCATGCCGTAGCACGCCAACGTGATCGGGATCTCCCACTCAGTGCCATGCACATCTTCCAGTATCTTCCGGACGTCCTCCTGCGATGGCGTATAGGGCTCGGATTTGATCTTGGCGGGCAACTTGGTGTAGAGCTTCATCTCCGGCCGGAACGTACCCAGAATCGCCGACACGACGCCGTGGTAGTTACGTACCGTCTTCGGTGCCCTTGAGGCAGCCAACTCATTGACCATTTTGTTTATCTCCACCTGTGTTATATTGGAGATGTCAAGGGCAACGAACCACTCGGGAAGCCTCCGCGGCATTTCTGTGTATTCCTTGACCGTCTTCGGAGATAGGACATTCCTCTTCATGGAGACGTATTCTGCTGCCGCCTGTCCGAACGTCATGGGACCGGCCGTCGGAATCTTGTCCAGTGCTTGGGACAGCGCCTGCAGGACCGCCTTTTGAGTAGGCTTCGCGTTGAACGTGACGGAGTACGTCTTCCCTTGGTACATCTTTCTGACCCGGTAGGAACCGGACGGCAGCTTCTCGATCTTCATAGTATCCTCCTTTATTGAGGGCATAAAAATGCCCGGCGCCTTGACTTTAGGGCCCCGGAATGATACGATATACATGTCATATGTACAGTATCACCCTTCGGGGCTACTGCCTGGCCGCTCCGGTGTTGGAAGCGCCGGAGCGGTCTTTAAATTATAGTTGCAAAATTGCTCCATGTATTATATAATATGCTTAACAAGACAGTCGGAAAGTGAGTGCGCACCCGTCCGGCGAAACTTAAACTAAAAAATAGTCGTCAGCTTTGTCAGGGCAGGACGGCTATTTTTTATGTGTCAGATTCAGAATCGCGACGATCAACAGACCAACGGTCAGGATTATCATAAATTCCTCATATGTACTCATAATAATCACCCCTTTCCGCAAGACTCGGAACGGGTGAGAGCACGTCCCCCGGCTGCCCGGGTAAGCATATTATATTGTCATGGTGCAACACCGGAGCGGTATTGGAATTTCTGTTGCGACGTCGCAACGGATTCCGTGCCGGCAGAGCTGCAATCCCTATGTAGGATTCAAAAAAAGCCGCCCTTTGGGCCAAGAGATACGACGTTTCCAAAACAGACGGCTCAGATCCGGAGATCTGCTGCCGGGGAAGCATCATATCAGAGGCCCAGGGCGGCTTATTCTTAGATGTTAGGGCGTCGCAGATTCCATATATGCATCTGTGATCTTCTGCGCCTCGTCCATGTACACGTCCATAAGCTTCTGCGCCCAATCCTCATATGTCTCTTGGTCGTCTCCGTTCTTGAACATCAGCCGAGCCATTTCCTGGATTCCGTCGTTCGATATCTTGGCGAGCTCTTCGATCTTATCATTAGATATCGAGGCCAGTGTATTGATGTCGCCTTCATGTCCGGCAGCTTCGGCCTTGTACTCCTCGATCAGACCGGGAACGGCATCTTTGAGCTGCTGCGAATAATCGTCCAGAATGTCCTGATAAGATCCGGCAACGGAAGCAGAGCTGTCTCCGGCAGCAGGACTATCACCGGAAGCGGCTCCGTCTCCGGCAGCCGAGCTTCCTCCGGCCGGCGCGGTGGTCCCTGCGGTTCCGCAGGCGGCTGTGGAGAGTGCCAACATCAGGCACAATCCGAGTACAATCAGTTTCTTTTGCATGTTAATCTCCTCCTTAATCTTCAATAAGTGTATACCACTGTTGTATTTCATGAGAATTATAACATCTTTTCGGGGGGGAATACAAGCTTTATTTATAATTAACAATAATCAACAATAAAAAATACCTATTTATTTTATTTCCCTTGCAATCATTTGCGTATTGCAAAATTACTCCATGTAGAATATAATATACTTAACAAGAGAGCCGAAAGCTAGAGTACACCTAGCCGCCGGTGGATAGACACAACAAAAGGTAGCGCCTTATCTTACCAGGACGAGGGCGCTACTTTTTGCGTTTGATGATAGTAACAACAAGCGAGATCACAGCGCAAAGCATAATTACAAAAGCGAATAAATCACTATATGTAACCATAGCACCAGCCCCCTTTCATAAAGTCCGGCGGCTGACGTAATCGCCCCTTCGGCTCCC
>CANQVD010000106.1 GCA_947627215.1 uncultured Eisenbergiella sp. | reverse complement strand
TATGTTGAACCGCCGTATGCCGAACGGCACGTACTGGTGGTGTGAGAGGGCGGAGAAAAATCCGCCCTACTCGATTGGAAAGGAGCGTACAGAGGGATGAGAGTATTGGTAAAGACCGGCCGGATGGAACGGTCGGAATGGCTGGGCTGGCGCAGGATGGGGATCGGCGGTTCGGACGCCTCCGTGATCGCGGGCGTCAATAAGTTCCGCTCCGTCTACCAGCTCTGGCTGGAAAAGACCGGGCAGACGGAGCCGGAGGAGACGGAGAACGACTATACCCACTTCGGTTCTGTCCTGGAGCCCGTGGTGAAGAAGGAGTTCATGCGCAGGACGGGGCTTAAAGTGCGGGCGAAAAAGGCGATCCTGCAGAGCACGGAGTACCCGTTCATGCTTGCGGACCTGGACGGGGTCGTTTATGAGGACGGGCAGCTCTGTATCTTTGAGGCCAAGACCGCCTCCGCCTACAAGCAGGGGATCTGGGAGCAGGGCGTCCCGCTGGAATACATCCTGCAGGTGCAGCACTACATGGCCGTGACCGGCGCGAAGAAAGCCTATGCGGCGGCGCTGGTGGGCGGGAACCATTTCTTCTACCATACGGTGGAGCGGGACGAGGAGCTGATCGGCCTGCTGGTACGGATGGAGAAGGCGTTCTGGACGGAGAACGTGCTGCAGGGAAAAGAGCCCGCGGCGGACGGCTCGGAGGCCACCACGCTGTTTTTGAACAGCCGCTACCGGGAATCCAACGGGAAGAAGGTGGAACTGCCGATGGAAGCGCTGGACTTGTGCGCCAGCTATGACGAGCTGACGGAACGGCTGGCGGCGGTGAAGGAACAGAAGGATGCGGTGGCGAACCAGTTAAAAAGCTTCTTAAAGGAGAATGAGACAGGCGTTGTAGGAGACCGGACGGTGACATGGAAAAATGTGGTGTCCACCGGCTTCGACAGGAAACGGCTGGAAAAGGAGCGGAAGGACATTTACGACGAGTACGTCACGCAGACGAAGTACCGCAGGCTGTCTGTGGCATGAGAAAGGAGGTACATTTGGGTATGGAAGGAAACAGGATCAGGCTGCTGAAAGTGGAAGAGATCGAATGCCGGGTAGCGAAGGTGACCCAGAAGGGCGTGAGCCTCCTGCTCTATAAGGACGCGCGGGTGGACTGCAAGATACTGGACGAGGTGTTCGGTCCCATGAACTGGCAGAGGACGCATCAGAGCATTGACGGGAACTTATACTGCACCGTCAGCATCTGGGATCCGGAAAAGAGCCAGTGGATCTCAAAGCAGGATGTGGGGACGAGATCCTATACGGAGCAGGAAAAAGGCCAGGCGTCCGACAGCTTCAAGCGGGCCGCCGTGGTGGTGGGGATCGGCCGGGAGCTCTATACGGCCCCCTTTATCTGGATCCCCGCAGAACGTGTGTGTATTGAGCGGCGGGAAGGCGGTCCCGGAGGCGACCGGTATGTTGTAAAGGATACGTTCCGGCTGACATCCATCTCCTATAATGAGAACCGGGAGATCTCGGCGCTGGAGATCGTGAACGGGAAGGACGTGCCCGTATTCCGCTGGACGGAGGGCTCGGGGACGGCAAAGACGGCGTCTCTGTCCTGCCCGGCGCTGAACGAGCGGGAACTGCGGCTGCTGGAACAGGAGCTTGCGCGGACCGGCGTGGAGCTGGGGACGGCGCTGGGCCGGTACGGGCTGCAGGACGCGGAGCGAATGACGCCGGAGATCTATAAGAAGATCATGAGCGGCCTGAAACGGTCGAAGGACAGGGCGGCGTAGGAGGTGCAGAGAGATGGACAGATTTTGGCTCGATCTTCTGGTCGGCATCCTGACGGTCGCGGCGGCGGTGCTGGCGGAGAGCGGCGGGAAAGACAAGTGATGGAAAAGGAGAAGCTTTATGAGATACGAAGAATTCAGGGAAACCCTGGTCACGGAATTGAACGAATGCTTCGGAGGGGAAACGCTGGAAGCGGGAACCGGGAAGGAGCCGGACGGGGCCGGAGGGGAGCGGGAATGCCTGTACATATCGGACCGGGGCAGCCGGGTCCTGCCCGGCATGGATCTGGCGGGTTTATACGCTGCCTGGAAGGACGGTACGAAGAGCTATGACGACATCCTGGACGGGATACTGCGGGCGGCCAGAAAAGAAGACGGCGGGAATGCCCTGCCGCAGGAGGTTTTGGAGAACGTGTATCTCTCCCTTTTGAACCGGGAAAGGGACGGCGGGCATCTGGATGTGGCTGCCCATAAGGATTTCCTGGACCTTGCCATTGTTTTGTACGTCCGGACGGAAAAGGGAAACACCATGCTCCTCACGGGTCCCATGCTGGAGCTGTGGCAGACAGATTTTGATACGCTCTATGCGGCGGCGGTAAGGAACAGTGAAAAGAAACGCCCGTACTGCCTGTGCGACCTGAAGGATCTGGCCCGGACGGCCGCAGAGACGGAGAGCTGGAAGCACCTGCAGACAGAGGACGGTGCGGAAAGGGAGCAGGGAAGGAAGTTTATCGAAGCTGCAAAGGATACCTTTGCCGGAGGAAAGGTATTCCTGCTCACCGGCGCGGACTGCCGGTTTGGGGCGTCCTGCATCCTTTACCCGGACGTGCTGAAAGATCTGTCAGACTGTCTGGAGAAGGATATCTATATCCTCTTTCCCAGCGAGGACGAGGCGCTCCTGATCCCGGAGGATAACGGGGAGGAGAGGCCGCTGCTGGAACAGACAGCCGCCTGCATCCGGAAGGAGAAAGGAGAGGAAAGATGGCTTTCCGGCCATATCTATCGCTACAGCCGGAAGGACGGGCAGATCGTGATGGAACAGG
>CANQVD010000105.1 GCA_947627215.1 uncultured Eisenbergiella sp. | reverse complement strand
TGAAACCGTCACTTTGCCGAGTGGCGGTTTCTGCTTTTTACGATTATTGTTACCGTGAAGGCTCCAATATGTAGTGTAATTCGCATGGCCCCACCCCCTTTCGGGTGATGTGGCTAACCGCCTACCGTTTTATGACAACGCCCTTACTCCTTGCGGGGCAGTTTCAATTCTATCCGATATATTCTTGTCTGTCAATCGTAGGATTGTAATAGTATATTTTTTTGAAACAGGCCGCCGCACCCACGCCTGTTCGTTTCCGGTCATAAAAGCACTGTAAAACAAAAGCAGGCTTCCGCATCGTGAAATGCGGCCCTGCTTTTCTGAATGGTTGAGATTAGAATTTATCTGCCGGAAAAAGGCGGGCAGGGCTGTCAGCAGCAGCGCACAGGCGCCTTTTATCTTAACTGTCACCGCCCTGACTGAGTTCGCTATCCCATTTAGTATTCCTTTTTCTGAAAAATCTTAGCAGTTAAAAGATAGGATAATGCGAAAGCCGATAAGGAGCATATGATCAAAATAAGCGCTCCGCACACAATAGAAACGATTCCCGGCTCCAGCAGATCATTAACCGCACTGACAATGGCAAAATCAATGCCAAACGCACAAAGTAAGGAAATAATTAACAATACTTCGCTTTTCTCTTTTCCGCCTACAAAAAAAAGCGGAAAGAATACTGCCCCCAGAAACAGACTTATACTAATTCCCAACGCAAACATTGTGAGAACATCAATCGCCCGGTCAAAAGGGCACCCATGAAAAAGCCATGATAAACAGATTTCAATTCCCACAAAAAATGTTCCAGCAAAAAGCCAGATCATCTGATTCAAGAACAGGCTTTTTACAATATCTGTCCGTTTTGCCGGCAAGGTCAATTTATATTTTCCCCATTTTGAAACATATTCGTTTTTTGTAACAGCAATCGCATTTACGGAAAATCCGATGATACCGATCATTGCATAGCTTATCTGCAGGGACTGGCTGACAACAGCCACAGCGAAAATCCCAAACAAGATCATAAATCCGGAAAACACTTTTGCATTTGAAAGTGCCGCATACAGGTTATTTTTCAGAAGTCCTTTCATACTCGTTCCCCCTTTATTAAAAGCAGCATGATCTCATCAACTGAAACATGGTCTATCACAGCACCTTTGTATTTTCTCTGCGCTTCTTTTCCATTTGATACTAATACATCGATCTGAAAATCCCGCTTTCGGTAAGCGATAATATCCCTGGGCTCTAACGCAGGGAACTGGCTCTCCCTGCAGCGCATAACAGCATAGTTATATACCAGATCGTTTTTTGATACGGTCATAAGGAGCCTGCCGTTATGAATAAAAGCAATGTAATCCGCCACTTTTTCCAAATCGCTTGTGATATGGGAAGATAACAAAATAGAATGATTTTCTTCCTGTACAAATTCCAGAAAGACGTCCAGCATTTCATCACGCATAACAGGGTCCAATCCGCTGGTCGCCTCGTCCAGGATCAATAATTGCGGGTGGTGCGCCAATGCGGCGGCAATCGCTAGCTTCATCGTCATTCCTCTGGAATAATGTTTGATTTTTTGCTTCGCGGGCAGATGAAAATCCTCTAAATACTTCTGAAACAAGGGGCTGTCCCATTGTGTATAAAGCCCGGCCATGATCCTGGACAATTGCGCCGCAGTCCAGTAGGCGGGAAAATTATCGCCGTCATAGACAACGCCTATTTTTTCCCGCAGATCCGTGTCTGCGTCCGACATTTCTTTCCCAAAAAGTTTTATCGTTCCGCTGTTTTTTGTGATCGTATTCAGAATACAGCCAATGGTCGTCGTTTTTCCTGCTCCGTTTTCCCCGACAAATCCCAAAATAGACCCATACGGCAGGGAAAATGTCACATTTTCCAACGTGAAATCTGACCTGGGAAATGTCTTGGAAACGCCCTGCAATTCTAAAATATTTTCCATGCTACTCGTCCTCCTGATAGAATAAAGCCAACAGCTCCGTTAATTTTTCCAGGGAGATATTGCTTGTCCGTCCAATCTCTGCGGCGGCCTGTAAATGTTCCTCTGCAATGCGCTGTTGTTCTTCCTGATAAAACTCTTTGTTTTGTGCAGACACAAAACTTCCTCTGCCAACTGTGGTTTCTATGAAACCGTCCCTTTGTAAATCTTCGTAGGCCTTCTGAACCGTGATGACGCTTACATGGATTGATTTTGCCAATGCCCGCATTGAGGGAATTGCGTCTCCGGCCTGTAGTTCCCCGCTCATTATCATAGCCTTGATCTGTGATGTAATCTGCTCGTATATCGGCTTATTCGCGTTATTACTGATAATGATTTCCATAACGCACCACCTTTACCCTTTGATTGTACTTAATGTATAAGTACATTATAACGCCCATTCGCTTATCGTCAAGAATCAAAATAAAAATGCCAGATACGGTTACCCTAAGCGGCCGTATCTGGCATTCGGAATCGTGTGGTGCTGGCGGTCTGTCTCTTGTTTTCAGTTTCCTGCTTCTTCACCGCACATAAGCATTCTCGCCGGGGTTATCGTTGCCGTAACCTTCCAGCGGGTTGATAGCACCCCAGATGCCAAGACTGGCACCGAGAGCCACCAAGAGGGTCTGCAAAACGCCTACCGCACTGTTGAAAAATGCCATAGATTTTCCTCCATTTCTGAAATCGGATTGTTTGGGTGACTTTCCATGTCCCGGATGCTATGTTACGGGTCTTTCTTTTCCTGCTAACCGCAGCAGTTTTCCGGACTGCACATCCTTTGGGACATAAAAATACCGCCCTTGCGGACGGTTGCTGCTTTGTCTGGCCAGACAAAAAGGCGGCCTCATGTTGTTACGCATAAGACCGCCTATGTAATCCGATATTCAGTTTTGATAGGATAGTTTTACTGTGCGACAAACGGGAATTCATCTTCTGCCAGAACGCATTTTCTGTGC
>CANQVD010000104.1 GCA_947627215.1 uncultured Eisenbergiella sp. | reverse complement strand
GGAATGAACGATGAGGCGCTCCATGCGGAGCTGATGGCCGTACTGCGGGAATCCCTGTAGTCGGACCGATACCGGGAAGCGGCCTGTGAAACGTCCGTAAAATACCTGCCAATGCTTTTGGCCCCGCGCACAGCGTGCGCGGGGCCGTATTGATCCGCAGAAGCGGCCCCGATTTTCTGCCGGGACCGCCGCGCTTCCTTATTCATACTTCTTCCGCCGCGGTCATTCCTTCTCTTCCGCAGGCCGCACGGTGACGAGCACCCGGCCCACCCGCAGGTCGTCCATCTCCAGCACCGTGACAGTGATGTTTTCATAATCGAAGCTGTCTCCGGCCTTCGGAAAGCTGCCGAACATTTCCAGCGTCCAGCCGCCCACGGTGATGGACTCGGTCTCGAAGCTGTCCTCGTCCCAGTCCATCAGCTCGCAGAATTCGCCGATGGTGACATCGCCGTCCAGCTCGTACTCATGCTCGCTGCGCTCCACCACGTCCTTCACAACTTCGTCCGTCTCATCCCAGATATCGCCCACGATCTGCTCCAGCACATCCTCCATGGTAACCATCCCGATGGTGCTGCCGTAGTCGTCAGTAACGATGGCGATGTGGGTCTTCTGCTGCCGCATGATATTGAGCACGGCAGGAAGCTTCGTCGTCTTATACACAAAACAGGGCTTGATCAGCAGGCTGCGGAAATCCGTCACCGGCCCGTCCAGCAGCGCGCGGTAATAATGGTTCAGATACAGCACGCCGATGACCCGCTCCCGCTGCTCGTCATACATCGGCAGGCGGGAAAAGGTACTCTTTTCAATCCTTGTGCGGATCTCCTCGATATCGTCGTCGATCTCCAGCGCCTCCATATCCACACGGGGGGTCATGACCTCCCGGACGGAGATCTCAGCGAAATCCAGAGCGTTCTGCAGAAGCTCCGACTGGTCCTCATCGATGATCCCCTCATCCTCGCTGGTTTCGATCAGATCGATGAGCTCTTCTTCCGCGGCCTCCGCCTCTTCATCCTCGTCCAGCTTTTCCCCCTTCAGGGGAGCCGTGATCAGATCCACCAGCCTGCAGATCACCCATGTCACCGGCGTCAGCACTGTCATCAGAAGCTGCAGCGGCGCGGATACCTTCAGCGCAAAGGACAGCGGATTGCGTCTTGCGAGGATCTTGGGCACGGTCTCACCGAAGATCAGCACCAGAATGGTCAGCAAAACGGATGCCGCGGAGGTGAACAGATCCTGTCTGGCCGCGGCGGCCTCCACGCCCGCCAGCATCAGCGCCATCAGGGTCGCCACACTGGAGGCGGAAATGTTCACCAGGTTATTGCCGATGAGAATGGCGGACAGCGCCCGGTCAAACCGGTCGCAAATGTAAAGGGCCCGTTTCACAGCGCCCCCTGTCCCGGCCTCCAGACGGTTCCGGTTCACCGCGGAATAAGCGATCTCCGAGCCGGAGAAAAAAGCGGAGAAGCCGAGCAGAACAACGATCGAAAGACAATAAATCAGCAGGATCATTCCGCCTTCACCTCCTCCCGCACGATCCGTAGAGTCAGAATGCGCCGTTTCTCCATTCGAAGCACGGTGATCCGCAGATTGTGGAAGGTAAAGCTGTCCCCCTCTCTGGGGATGCTGTCAAACGCTTCGTAGGCAAGGCTCACCATATTTTTATGGGCCACCTCTTCTTCCTCATAATCCTCCACGCCGATGCGGTCCAGACAGTCGTCGATGCTCATGGAGGCGTCCACATCCCAGGTGTTCTCATCCACCTGAACGAAGCTCTCCACCACCACGTCATCCTCGTCCCAGATATCGCCCACCAGCTCTTCCAGCATATCCTCCACGGTGACAACGCCCTCCATGCCGCCGTAGTCGTCGGTGACGATGGCCATGCTGGCCTTGCGGCGGTTCATGGCAGGCAGCAGATCGGCGATCTGCGTGCTGCTGTGAATGAAAAAGGGCGGATCCATGACCTGATGCAGCTCCGTTTTCTCCCCGTCCTTCAGATATGCCTTTACATATTTGCGGCAGGACAAAATGCCCACCACATTGTCGATGGACTCATGATATACGGGCATGCGGGAATGCCGGACGTTGCGGATGCGCTCCAGGATTTCTTCCACGCTGTCGCCGTCGTCAACGGCCTCCACATCCACCCGTACCGTGAGGATGTCTCCCACCGTATGGTCGCCGAAATTCAGGGCGGACTGGACCAGCTCTCCTTTTTCCGCCTCCAGGCTGCCATCCTCGGCGATGTTTTCCACCATATTATAGAATTCATCCTCCGTGACGGCGGAGGCGTCTCCCCCCATCAGCTTCGCGGCGGCGTTGCCCAGCGCCGTCAGCAGAAACGCAAACGGGGTGCAGATATGCATGAAAAAAATAAGGGAACCCGCAATGGTCTGGGAAAAATGTTCAGAATACTTCTTGGCAATGCTCTTGGGCAGCAGCTCCGCAAAGAAAAACACGATGACCGTCAGCACCAGGGTCGTCGCTGCCACAGCATTGGTACCCCACAGCCTGGTCGCCATGACCGTGGCGATGGAGGAGGCCAGAATATGAGAAAGATTGTTGCCGATCAGGATGGTGGACAGGGCCTTGTCAAAGTGATCCAGAATGTACTGAATATTTTTGGCGCCCCGGTCCCCCTTATCCGCCAGCAGGCGGATCCGGATCCGGTTGACAGAACTGAGGGCGATCTCGCTGGAGGCGAAATACGCGCCCATGATAAGCAGTACGGCAATG
Source organism: uncultured Eisenbergiella sp. (assembly GCA_947627215.1). GTDB lineage: Bacteria > Bacillota > Clostridia > Lachnospirales > Lachnospiraceae > Gallintestinimicrobium. The sequence goes on along the minus strand of CANQVD010000104.1, from coordinate 213 downwards.
AGGATGAGGGATAACCAACTGTCCTCGTCCATGAAGGAATCACCTTCCCTTTCGCAGTAAAAGATACCTTCATTATACAAAGGCCCCTGCGCTTTGTCAATCACCTCATGCCGGAGTTTGCGCCCCCGGGATCGCTGGGTGAAGTGAAAAGTTTATTTCCACTTTGAAAGGGAGGAAGTTGATTTTAGTCTTTCACTCATTTCCTCTTCCCAA
>CANQVD010000103.1 GCA_947627215.1 uncultured Eisenbergiella sp. | reverse complement strand
ATAGGATATACGAGGATTCTAAGTGTCGGTTTTCTATTCTCAACTACTTTATAAAGGAGTGACAACATATGGAATTATCCTGGGAATCATTAGACAATTACCGAAAAAATATGTGGTGCATCCGGGAAGTGATGGACAAACTTTTAGGCAGTATGAAAGGGCACGGCTATTCTTTTCGGCCTGATATCACGGACAAGGAAGGAAATTTCGATAACGAAAAACTTCACGCCCTAGTCACTGATCTTTTAAACGGCTGGGAGGATTATGTGCGCGACGGCCTGTATCCGGCCCGGTCCAGCGAGGAGAATCCGGCAGAGCCCTATCTCCGGGCGCGCCGGGAGCTGTATAGCCTTTACCTTTACTTGGCCATGCGGTCCAGCCTGTGCGAAGGAGCCTATGCCCTGACAAGCGGCAGGGAGGATGAAAAAGAGCGGACAGACTTTGCCTTCATTCTGGAACAGGCTCGACGGTTCTCTCAGAACTGGTGTGTCATGGCCGGTCCTGATGGAAGCAGGCGGAATGAGCCCTATGAAGGGTTCGACTCTTATTTCGGATTTCATCTCTACCGCGTGCTCACTGATCCTGAAGGGAAAACCTCCGACAGCACGCTGACACCTTATGGAAAAGCGCCGATGCAGAATCTTTCCAATCTGACAAACGAGGGCGCCATGAAGCGCATCTATTGCAAGCGCCTTGCTCCTCCACCCCGCATAGAAAAAACGGCGACGGAAAACGCGCAAAATGTGTCAGAGGAACCAATGGACGATGCTGATTACGATGAGGATTATGGCGGCGACTATGAGCCAGAGGAAGACGGCTGGGAGCAGACAGCGCCTTTTGGGATATTTGCGGACGGAGAACTGGAATGGCTGTCAGAGGAGGACAACCGTACCTCCTGGCTTACAAGCCTTGCCATGCGATTTGATGGTCGGGAGGAATATATCTCAGCCTGCGGACGGTTCGTCACGCTTTACCGACAAACTCCCGCGGAGGTTCTTCGGGGATTTGCCGATGAACTGGAAGAGATCGTAAACCTGTATCTGCTCCGACGCGGACTGACAGCCCTCGCAGACACGGACAAGACGCTTGATATATACAGTCGGGTCTATGACGGCCCCGGCAGGCAGGCGAAGCGGTATGAAAGGGGAATCTTATGGAACAGTCTGTAAACGGAATCCGGGATACCTTTTACCGCGACTTGGCGGCCGGCTATCAGCGCGACAAGGAAAGATCTTTTCTGTATCAGTACTTCTGGCGGGAAAGCGCCCACGAGCTGTTGGAGAAGGTCTTGCCCCAGGCATTGGAGGAAGGGCTGCCCGGGCCTGAAAATAGCCGGCAGCTGCGGGCAAAGCTGAGCACCGCCATGCAGGAAAACCGGGACTGGGCTCGTACCTTGTTGCTGCGCGATCCGCCCGGAAACGGCAGGAAGGAGCGCCGGGATTTTTGGCAGGAATTGGTGCTGAATGATGCAGGCTATCAGACGGGGCTGATCACGGACACAGACTACTATCAATGGCTGACGGCATATTTGGCGGCCCGGGACATTTATTATAAGGACAGCGGCCCATGGGATACGGGTGGAACCGCATGGCTGTGCCCGCTGCTGCGGGCCGGTCTGAGAACCGGCAGTCAGGGCGGCCTTACCAAGGCGCAGACGGAACGGGCTCTGAAGGAGCTGGCGCGCCAGCTTGAGGAAGAACGGGCGGCAGGAAAAACAGAGACCGCCGGGCGGCTACATAACCTGAAGCAGCGCATCGTCAGGAACGGTCAGATGCGGCAGGTGGATTATCTGCCCTGGCTGACAATACGGCTGGAGCGAGCGGCGCTTCACAGCAGGATCAGGACCTGGCTGCAGGATGGTGGATACCCGCTCCGGGCGGACGGCGCCGTGGCGGCATCGGGGGAACCCAGGAAACAGGACTTTTCCCTGCGGCTCTTTGGTGCCTATTGCGATAGCCCCGAGGGTTACGATTTCACCCCCAGGGATTTGTCCGGATGGCACATGAGCGGAAAGGAGTTTTGCGTAGCGGACGCGAATGGTCTGGAACAGCTACTGAAAGCCTTGCAACAGCGTGACCGGCAGAATGGCACGGCATACCTCTATCTGCCGCTGGCGGTGCATCTGCAGAGCGGGTGCGTGTTTTTTGTGGCTGGAAAAGCAGTCTATGAAAGTGCATACGGAAAGGCAGGCAGGATGGCGAGGGACGCCTACAAAAACGATAAGAACTTTTATTGTTTTGATTATCTTCGTCTGGACGATGCATTCTGGGCCGCTGATGCTGCTGACGCCCCGTTTCGCCTGCGCCCCGTGTTCCACGAAAATGCGGGCAGGAGTTATAGCGCCGTTCTGAACGATTTCAAGCGATATTGTGTGGTGGGATCCAAAAGCGCCATTGAGGTGATCCGGGGACTGAACGATGAGGCCCCATCTGGAACCCCGGGGGCATTCCTCTGGGCGTTCTATCCCTCAGAGCCGGAGCCAAGCCGAAGCGTGATGGATGCCTTCTATCGTGTCAGGAACGATACAAAGCGGAGCCCAGGCGGCCCAATGATTTGATGCTTTTGTATCTACCGAACTGACATACGCCCACACTGCGCCTACGTTTTGGATCGGCAGCCCAGAGCGGACATGTACCCACAATAACGTTTTGGACCGGTAGCCCGGTGCCGTAAGTCCGCCTCAGCCAGGATCCGGAATAAGGTCCTCTTCGGCGCCATTGACGAGCAGGAATACCTCGGGATCTACGGACCCGGCCCCGTCCACACCATCGGCGAATACCTGAACTACGTCGGCCTGAACCCGAAACGCCGCATGGTTCGGAAATTCGCGGTCGAGGCCTGGTACAACGACTTCCATACGACAGAGGACATGGAGCTCATCCCTGGACGATGACCGACCATAACAAACACCGCCGCCCCGCCCGCCGGGGCGGATTTTTTGTGCCAAACAATATGGGCGGTCATCGACCATATTCCAGGG
>CANQVD010000102.1 GCA_947627215.1 uncultured Eisenbergiella sp. | reverse complement strand
GACATCATGCTGCTTCCGGAATTGGCGCGGCTCTATGGCGTAACCGTTGACGATCTCTTTCGGCAGCGGCCTTCCGCTTATGACAATTATGCGCAGCGGTTAACTGCCATGTTCTCGGAAAGCCGGAACCCGGATGATTTTGCCGCTGCTGTTTCTGAGTTTGAAAAGCTTCGTCATTCCGGCAATGAAACAGCGAATGATCTTCGCATGGAGGGCATTCTGCACCAGTACATGGCGATTCATTGCATTCTCCGGGCCGTGACGCTGTTTGACGAGAGCATCGAATACGCACGCCGTCTCAGTGATGGTATAACGCTCTGGAAAGCTCGTCGGCAAAAGGCATACTTCCTCAGCAGAATTGGCCGTGGTGACGAAACAATACGCGAACAACTGGATGCTGTTGAAACAGGTACGGCAGATTCACAAGAATGGGTATTGTTAGTTGCTGCATATCTTTATAATCATGATGCTCAGGCGGCTTATGACTGGTTTTTGCAGGCTGCACAGCACTTCCCTGAGGAAGCGATGCTTTTCGTTTTCGGCGGCGACGCCTGCAGGGAGCTGGGCCGCACAGAGGAAGCGTTTCAGCATTGGGATCGGGCTCTGAAGCTGGATGGTACACTTCGGGATGCGAAAATGTCGAAAGCCGCCTGTTATGATGAACTCGGGCGATATACCGAAGCTTATCATTTATGGTGTGAGATTATCGGGGATTTAAAAAGAGCCGGTTATGAGTCGGAAATAGCATACCCGCTTGCTCAGGCAGAAAAATGTAAAGAGAAGCTGCACATCCAGGACCAGGGCGGATTTTCCGGAGAGAAAAGGCATGATCGAGGTATTATTTGGCGATAGTGAAGCGGCTTCCATGAAAGCCGCTAAGAATACGGCTGTGATTGGCGGCGTAAATGGACCGACTTCTGTTTGGACGGCGGGAAAAAAGAAGCCGCCGGAACGACCTTTTGCCGGATGGATAGAAGGAACGGCGGAAGAAGTGGTATGCCTGGGTTTTATGCTGGACATAGGTGATATTAAAAAGCCCGCAGACAGTTCTTATCGGAAAGAACTTATCTATTCCCTGTTTTCGCAGAACCGGTACGGAAGATCCCCTGAATGGGAAGATGAACTGAAACAGGTCGGAGATGTCTATGGAAATGAACTGCAGCGGCTGATTCGGTTTTTGGAGGATGGCGAAGCGGTCCGGATCTGGTACAGTGATGCTCCCTATTCCAGATGCGGCTTTTATAGCCTGTGCCGGATGCTGCTGAAATATGAAACGGAAATTCATGCGGTAAAGCTGCCGGAGTACGCTGCAAGGGAGAAACGCATTATTTCTTACAGCAACTGGGGCGAGGTTTCGGCGGAAGAATTTGCGGGATTCCTGCCCTGTGAAAAAACGCTGAGCAGAGAAGAAGTGCGGATGTATGCCAAACTGTGGAGCGAGCTGTCTGAGGGAAACAGCCCGCTCCGGACGGTGATCAATGGCAGAGTCGTCGGAGTCCCGGAGGATTTTTATGATTTTCTGTTATGGAAAAGGATCACCCGCAAACCGACCAAAGAGGCAAGGATCATCGGCGACATTTTGGGCCGTTATCCATTGGGCGTGGGGGACTGGTGGTATGCAAGAAGAATTGACCATCACATACAGCAGGGAAATATTATGATCGCGGAGGATTCTGAAAATAAGTACGCAAGGCTGATCTGTCTGGCCGGGGATGTGCTGATTTGACAGCCTTCTATTTGTGACGCCGAATTTTCCTGCACTGACCCGGATGATATGAATTATGAGACACTTGCGAAAAAAGCAGGGTACTTCAAAAAGGATGAGAAGGGAGTGGCCGCTATGTGCAGGATGTTGGAAGGAATGAACAATATCCGCTCCGCTGTGGAGGAAGTCGTCTATGCGGAATTGATTTACCTATAATAAGGTCGTAACGCTTGCATTTGAGAAAAACAGGCCGTTGGCTTTTCACCGGAGAGCCGGTGTGTCAGCGGTCTGTTTTTCTTACCGCGATTGGAAAAAGGAATACGACACCGTACAACCGGCGCGGGAATATGGCGTATCTCAACAGGCGATTTCCAGGCGGTTGGGGAGGATTTTAAGCCGGCTGAAAAAAGTACAGGAGGCTGTTATGGAGAACGGGATAACACAGGAGGATTTACAGAGGTTCGCCGCAACCCTTCGGCAGGAGGAAAAGAGCGAGGGTACAATAGAGAAGTATTTACGGGACGCAGCGGGCTTTGCGGCGCATGTGGAAAACAGGCCCGTAACGAAAGCGGCTGTGGCCGCATGGCGGGACAGTCTGGTAAACGAGGGATACGCACCGGTCACCGTAAATTCCATGGTGGCGGCGGTGAACGCCCTGCTGCGTTTCCTCGGCCGGGAGGATTGCCGGGTAAAGGCCCTGCGGCTTCAGCGCAGGCTGTTTCGGGAGCGGTCCCGGGAACTGACAAGGGAGGAATACGGCCGGCTGATCGCCGCCGCACAGCGCAAACCGCGCCTCGCCCTGCTGATGGAGACGATCTGCGGCACGGGGATTCGGGTATCCGAAGTGAAGTATATCACCGTTGAGACGGCCAGAGCGGGACGGGCGGACATTTCCCTGAAAGGAAAGGTAAGAACGATTCTGCTTCCCGGCAGGCTCTGCCGAAAGCTCCTGAAATATGCGAAGAAAAACAAAATCGCCTCCGGCGAGATTTTCCTCACCAGAAGCGGGAAGGGGCTGACAAGGCGGCAGATCTGGGCGGAGATGAAAGCCCTCTGCGACGAGGCGGGTGTGGAGAGGACCAAGGTGTTCCCGCACAATCTGCGGCATCTGTTTGCCCGGACTTTTTACAAGGTCACCAGAGACATTGCGAAGCTCTCCGATGTGTTGGGGCACAGCTCCATGGAGACGACCCGTATTTATCTCATTTCCACCGGGGCGGAACACGCCAGAACCATGGATCGGCTGGGGCTGGTTTCGTAGGAAATCGCGGAACAATAATTTTGTCGCATCCATACAGGCCGACATGTTTCCGAATACACCTATGTACAGGAAATTATAGCACGGTAAAGCGAGAAATTCAATATCGGCAGCCCTTGAGTTTCCGCAGTTCTATCAGCAGAGCTCATATCTGGCAGTATCTGTTATAAATACCTTAAAAATTATACGC
>CANQVD010000101.1 GCA_947627215.1 uncultured Eisenbergiella sp. | reverse complement strand
CCCGCTGGAGACATATTTGAATGAAAATCCGCGCGTCAGGCGGGTTATTTTCTGTCTCGATATGGATAAATGGGGCCTGGCGGCCTCTGAAAAGTTCGAGGCCAGATACCGGGCGTTGGGATATGAAACAGAGAACCAGCCGCCTCCGTGCGGCAAGGATTGGAACGAATATCTGCAAACGAAGGGAATATTTCAAGATGCAGTCATTTGCAAGACAGGAAATTGTATGGGCGTCCAAAGAAATGTTTGAGGCGTCCGACCGGTTGAAGCAGGCTGCAAAAATGGCGACGGCTGAAATTGAACGCGGCCTGTGCCTGCTCAGGGCGGAACAGCTCCAAAGCATTGCGGAGCGGCTTTCCGCGGCAGCGGAGAACGGGGACCGGAGAATCGCGGTCCGATAAGATAAACGATAGACGAGAGGAGTGATACTGTGTCCACCAAAGTCGATACTTACAAGCAGATGGCCGACCGTGCCACGCAGTCCCTGACCGCCGGAGTCAGGGACTGGAGCCGCTTTCTGATCCGGGCGGGTCAGCTTTATAAATATAACTTCCCCGACCAGGTCATGATCTATACGCAGCGGCCCACCGCCACCGCCTGCGCCGAAATTGGCTTGTGGAGCCACCGTATGGGCCGCCGTATCCGCCGCGGGGCAAGGGGCATCGCCCTGCTTTGGTTTCACGGCGGCAGAACTTCTCTCCGTTATGTTTTTGATGTGGCCGATACAGAGCGCCTTGCTGACTCACGCGATCCAATGCCGTGGGTATACCGGGAGGAATACCAGGCCGCCGTTATTTCCAGGCTGGACGAATATTTCCATGTCCCAGGCGGCGATGGCCTGGACAAGCATTTGATCCGCCTGGCCGTTAAATTTTCGGAAGACCGCTGGCACGATTTTAAGCGGGATTTCATGTATTCCATCCGCGGCAGCTTATTGGAAGAACTGGACGAGGACAATCTTGCCGTGCGTTTCCGGTCGGCTATGACGGTCAGTCTGGCATTTCTGCTGCTTTCCCGCTGTGGATTCGATCTGGACAGCTATTTCTCTCCCGAAGACTTCGACTGCATCCGGGAATTTAATACCAGGGACGTGATCCTGGCCCTGGGCAATTCCGTCAATGAGGGGGCGAGCCTCATCCTGCAGCAGATTGAGCGCGCCATCCGCAAATATGAGCACGGCAAAACTGCCGGGGCTTTACCTTCAGCGGCTCCGCCCAAAGACGTACCGCCGTCCCCCCTCATAGGCATAACGGAGACAGACGATCCGCCCCAGACGCATTCTCCCAAAGGTATGCCGTCGTCCCGCATAGAGATACCGAAACCCCAAAATTCGGATACGGGGGCTGCGGCAGGTGAATCAAAGCCTGCCGCAGCCCCTGTTCCTTTTTCTGGGCCCAATAGTTCCACAGAACCAAAGCCGCCGACTCCGGAACATCCGGCACTCCGGGGACGGGAAACCGTCCCGGCGCTTCCTCTGAAACCGGCAGCCGATGCCCACAACTTCCGTATCACGGACGACCATCTGGGCGAAGGCGGCCCCAAGGCCAAATACCAGATGAACACAGGTGCCATCCGCGCCCTGAAGCAGATCGAGGCCGAGGGCCGCAGCGCCACCCCCGCCGAGCAGGAGATCCTGTCCCGGTATGTGGGCTGGGGCGGCGTCCCGGACGCCTTTGACCCGGACAGGCCGGAGTGGGCAGCGGAATACGCTGAGCTGAAATCCCTGCTGACCGAGGAGGAGTACGCCGCCGCCCGCGCCTCCACCCTCAACGCCCATTACACCAGCCCAACGGTCATCCGGGCCATCTACGAGGCAGTGGGCAGCATGGGCTTCACCTCCGGAAATGTGCTGGAGCCCTCCTGTGGCGTGGGCAACTTCTTCGGCCTCCTGCCGGAGAGCATGGCCGCCTCCAGGCTGTACGGCGTGGAGCTGGACCCTATCACCGGGCGCATCGCCCAGCAGCTCTACCCAAAAGCGAGTATCACTGTCCGGGGCTATGAGGAATCCTCTTTCCCGAACGACTTTTTCGATATTGCCGTCGGCAACGTGCCTTTCGGGCAGTATCAGGTCAATGATCCTGCCTATAACCGGTACGGCTTCAGCATCCACAACTATTTTCTTTGCAAAGCACTGGACCAACTGCGCCCCGGCGGCATTATGGCCTTTGTCACCAGCCGCTATACCATGGACAGCAAAGACAGCGCCGCCCGGAAATATCTGGCCGGACGTGCGGACCTTCTGGGGGCTATCCGGCTGCCAAATAACGCTTTCAGGGCCAACGCCGGGACAGACATCGTTTCTGATATTTTGTTCTTCCAGAAACGGGATGAGCCCCGCACGGCATTGCCCGACTGGGTGAGCACGCAGGAAAATCAGGACGGCTATCCGGTCAACAGCTACTTCATGGACAACCCCGAAATGGTGCTGGGCTGCCCCGGCTCCGAAAGCACCCGCTATGGACGGGACTACACCGTTTCCCCCACCCCCGGCGCCGATCTGTCCGAACAGCTCCGCGAGGCAGTCGCCCGCATCCACGGCGCCTACCGCGGGGCCGCTGTGACAGAGTTGGACGAGGAAGATATCGACTCCATCCCGGCTGACCCTGACGTGAAAAACTACAGCTTCACGGTCGTCAATGGGAAAGTTTACTACCGGGAAAACTCCGTCATGGTATGCCCCAAACTCAGCGCCGCGGCGACGGCCCGTGTCACGGGCATGGTGGGACTGCGGGACTGTGTGCAGCGGTTGATTGCCCTCCAGATGGAGGAAGGGATTACGGACAGCACCATACGGGACCAGCAGGTGGAGCTGAACCGCCTTTACGATGCCTTCACATGCGCGTATGGCCTGATCAACAGCCGGGCCAACCGGCTGGCATTTTCGTCAGACAGCTCCTACTACCTGCTCTGCTCTTTGGAGGTCCTGGACGATGACGGCAGGCTGGAGCGCAAGGCGGATATTTTCACCATGCGCACCATCAACCGGCGTGTCCCCGTGACCCATGCGGACACCGCCCAGGACGCCCTGGCCGTGTCCATCGGCGAACGTGCCCGGGTGGACTTGCCCTATATGGCGCAGCTGACCAGGAAAACGGAGCAGGAACTGACTGTTGACCTGTGCGGTACGATCTACAAAGACCCTATCACCTCCGCATGGCAGACCGCCGACGAATACCTGTCCGGCAATGTCCGCCGCAAACTCCGGGAGGCACAGCGGGCCGCTGAAACGG
>CANQVD010000100.1 GCA_947627215.1 uncultured Eisenbergiella sp. | reverse complement strand
CAGCGGATCGAAAAGGTTCCATAAATCAGTTGATGCGAGCATCATCTGTGCCGCTGCTTTGCAATCCGCATAGCGAATTGCAAGGGTTCCATCAGCGGCCGCTACTTAAATAAGGAAGAGAGGTCTTTCCAAATGATCGTACAGCAATACAGAGATATGCTGGGCGCCAAATCCGTGATCCGGACGCTGTCGGAGGCCGCCGCCGTCCGAGCCGCGCAGATCGGCAGTCAGAACGTATTTGATTATAGCCTGGGCAACCCGTCCGTGCCCGCGCCCGCCTGCGTGAAGGAAGCGATGATCTCGCTTCTGCAGGAGGAGGATCCGATGGCGCTGCACGGCTACAGCCCCACGCTGGGCATTCCGTCGGTGAAGGAGGCCATCGCGAAGTCCCTGAATGAGCGGTTTGGGATGAACTACGGGCCGGAGCATATCTTCCCAGTTTCCGCGGCGGCAGCGGCCATCGCCCACGCTCTGCGGGCGGTGTCGAAGGAGGGGGACGAGGTGCTGACCTTCGCGCCGTTTTTCCCGGAATATCATCCGTATGTGGATCTGACCGGCGCGGTCCTGAAGGTGGTGCCCGCGGATACGGCCCGGTTCCAGATCAATTTTCCGGCCTTTGAGGAAATGATCAGCGAAAGGACGGCGGCGGTCCTGATCAATACGCCCAACAATCCCTCGGGTGCGGTCTATTCCGCACAGACGCTGGAAAAGCTGGCCGGTATCCTCCTGGAGAAGCAGAAGGAGTACGGACACGATATCTTCCTGATCTCAGACGAGCCCTATCGGGAGATCGTTTTTGACGGCAAAGAGCAGCCCTATGTTTCCAGATTTTATGCGAACACGATCTCCTGTTATTCCTTTTCCAAGGCTCTGTCCCTGCCGGGCGAGCGGATCGGATATCTGGCCGTGAATCCGGCCTGTCCCGACGCGGCGCTGATCGTGAACATGTGCGGACAGATCTCCCGGGGCATCGGGCACAACTGTCCCACCTCTCTGATGCAGTTGGCGGTGGCGAAGGTGCTGGACCAGACGGCGGATTTTTCCATCTATGAAAAGAACCGGAATCTGCTCTACGACTGTCTGACCGACATCGGCTTCGAGGTGGTGAAGCCGGAAGGAACGTTTTACATTTTCCCGAAGGCGCTGGAGGAGGATGCCGTGGCCTTCTGTCAGAAGGCGCTGGCCTACGATCTGGTGCTGGTGCCCGCGGACACCTTTGGCTGTCCCGGCTATTTCCGGATGGCCTACTGCGTGGACACCGAAAAGGTGGAGCGCTCCCTGCCCGTTCTGCGCAGATTCGCGAAGGAAGTATACGGCAGGGGTTGACCTGAGACGCCCGTTCCGGCATGGGCGGGCAAAGGGAGGCATACAATGATATATCAGGCGGGACTGGTGCTGGAGGGCGGCGGGATGAAAGGCGTCTACACCTCCGGCGTGCTGGACTTTTTCATGGATAAAGGGATCGAATTCTCCAAAAGCTACGGTGTATCCGCGGGCGCGTGTACGCTGTGCAGTTATCTGTCCGGCCAGAGGGGCCGGGGCTACGCGGTGTCGGTGGATTATCTGGGGGACCGGGATTACTGCAGCCTTTACAGCCTGCTCACCACGGGCGACCTGTTCAACGTGGACACCTGCTACCGGAAGATCCCGGACGAACGCAATCTCTACGATTATGATGCTTTTGACCGGAACCCGTGCAAGGGTTATGCGGTGGTGACGAATATCGAGACCGGGCTGCCGGAGTACATTCCGCTGCGGGATATCCGCCGGGATATCGTGGCGGTCCGGGCTTCGGCCTCGCTGCCGCTGGTTTCCCGCAATGTGCGGATCGGGGCAAATCTGTATCTGGACGGCGGCCTGTCCGATCCCATTCCGCTGCTGCATTCCGTCACGGACGGGAACCGCAAAAATGTGGTGATCATGACCAAGGAGGCGGGATACCGCAGGAAGCCTGCCGGTCAGATGTGGCTGTTCCGGCTGCGCTACGCCCGCTATCCGAAGGTTTATGAGCTGATGAAAAACCGCCATATCGAATATAACAGGACGCTGGACTATCTGGAGGCGCAGGTGCGAAACGGCAGCGCGTTCCTGATCCAGCCGAAGAAAAAGAGCGATGTGAGGCGGATCGAAATGGATAAGAGCAAGCTGTGCGCCCTCTATGAAGAGGGCTATGCGGACGCGGCGGACTGCTATGAGGCGCTGCTGGCCTATCTGGAGAGGCCGTAAGAACCGGCCCGGGCGCGAAAGGCAGCCCACGCGATCAGGGCCGGGCGCGAAAAGCGGTCCGAACGGCGAAGGCCGGAAAAGAAAAAAACAGGGAGAAAAATAAGGCGTGGAAACGGTCATCGAAATCTTAAAGGCAGTGCTGTTCGGCATCGTGGAGGGGATCACGGAGTGGCTCCCCATCAGCAGCACGGGGCACATGATCCTGCTGGACGAATTCGTGCACATGAACGTGTCGGAGGAATTCTGGGAGATGTTCCTGGTGGTCATCCAACTGGGCGCGATCCTGGCGGTGGTGGTGCTGTACTGGAATAAGATATTTCCCTTTGACTTCAGCCGAAAGGCGAAGAGCGTGATCCGGCAGGACGTTTTCGTGATGTGGGTCAAGATCGTGGCCGCGTGCATTCCTGCCGCGGTGGTGGGACTTCTGTTCGACGATATCCTGGAAAAATATCTGTACAACGCGGTGACGGTGGCGGTGATGCTGATCCTGTTCGGCGTGGGCTTTCTGTTCATCGAGGACCGCAACCGCGGGAAAAAGGCCAGGGTGCGGAGCCTGAAGAAGCTCAGCTTCCGTGACGCGCTGATCATCGGCCTGTTTCAGCTCATCGCGGCGGTCTTTCCCGGCACCTCCCGTTCCGGTGCGACCATCCTGGGCGGGCTGATGATCGGGGTTTCCCGGACGACAGCGGCGGAATTCACCTTCTTTTTGGCCATTCCGGTGATGCTGGGGGCCAGCCTTTTGAAGATCGTGAAGTTCGGCTTTTCCTTTACGGGCATGGAGGCGGCCCTGCTCCTGACCGGCATGCTGGTGGCGTTCGTCGTTTCCCTGCTGGTCATCCGGTTTTTGATGGGCTATATCAAAAGGCACGATTTCAAGGCGTTCGGCTGGTATCGGATCGCGCTGGGCGCGCTGGTGCTGGTGTATTTCCTTTTCCTGAAAAAAGCGTGAGAGAGAACGGATCATCGTTACAGTTTTCTCTGATAACCCATTGACAAGGTGTGTTGATGGGTGTATTGTTGATACAACCTGACTTCCGTCGTTTCTCTAAAAACATAGTACTCAACTGTCAATGAGCATGGCATACTCGAAGATGTTTTTAA
>CANQVD010000099.1 GCA_947627215.1 uncultured Eisenbergiella sp. | reverse complement strand
ATGGCCATCGAGGGCATCACAAGCCCCGACGGACGGATCCTGGGCAAGATGGCCCATTCCGAGCGCCGCGGCGAGGCGGTCGCCGTCAATATCTACGGCGAGCAGGATATGAAGATCTTTGAGGCGGGCGTGGCGTATTTCAGATAATAAATCTGTGGTTTTGTACTGTATGGGCGGTCAGAAAGCGATGCCGCAGCAGCACTCCCAATATGAAAATACTATCCCAAAAAGCGGCGGTTCATTGAAACCGCCCTTTTTTTATGATAAAATTTTAATGATATCTTAATCACAGCAGGGGGGAGATTCATGAGCGAGAAGCGGGTATTTCAAAAATATCTGCGCCGTTATCTGAGCGTCGTTATGATCGTGGTTCTGTGCTGTATTCCATTCGGATACAGCGTATACCGGTATGTAAAAGAATATACGCTTACGCAGAGCCGGAGTCAGCTGCGGGAGAATGTAGGCATATTGGACGTTCAGTTCGAACGGATGAACACGATCGCGGCAGTGATGTCCGGCAACTCTTCGCTTCAGAATCTGAAGAGGGTGAGAGGACAGCTCCCTCCTGAACGTTATCTGTATATGAATGATGTGAGGGATACGCTGTCGGATGTTCATCTGATCTACAGCTTTTCGCCCTTTTCCTTTCTGGTGTTTCGAAATATGCCCGCTTTTATTTCCTCCACGCAGGTCAGCGAGGACTATTATAGACATTACGAAAGGTTTCTTTCAGTCGGGGATATGGACGCCGAAGGGCTTCGCGGGACCGTGCTCGATACCGGCGGCAGCGCATTTATTCCATTCCGCACGTTGACCTATTACAAGTCTTCGATGCCCCGAACGATCGGGCAGGGCTTTCTTTATATTGTACCGCTGGAGGGAGCCGCTTCTCTGGGAGAGGCTTCCGCGTATCAGGCATTCGTCGTTGACGGAAGCGATGTGGTGAATACGCTGCTGCCTGTCGATACGAAGGATGATTCGCTGATCCTGCTGCGGGACAAAAACGGGGATGTCGTTTTTACTTACGGGATAGAACCGTCGGAAAGCGGGCAGCCCGGCCTGTCAGCGGACGGGGTGCAGAGGATTCAGGGGCGGCAGTATTATGTGAATCATTTTGAGAATGAACAGACCGGTATTGAGACGACGGTCTGTTATGCCATGGGAAGTATTCAGGCACAGTGGGCAAACGTGATGCGGACGCTGCTGCTTTACATTGTGATCGGATGCACTGCTGCTCTGGTGTTAACAGCTTGTTTTACCTGGAAATGGTTCAAACCGCTGGGAAGGATCCTTTACGAGGTGAACCGAATCGAGAGCGTCCCGCCTGAGGGGGAGAACGTATATGATTATATCCGGGAATCCCTTTTCAGGATGGTATCCTCCAACGACAAGATTAAAGCGGAAATGCTTCTGGCCGATGCGCAGAAGCAGTCGATCCTGCTGGAAAAGATATTTATGCAGGGGTTTCCCGGCCAGGAGGAAAAGGAGCGTTTCCGGGCCGGCCTGCCGCTTGGGCAGAGAAACGGCGGCGGTTACTATATGGCCGCAGTCTGTGTTTCCCATGAAGATGCGGAGCAGGAGTCGAAGGCGCTTTTGTACGCTGCGGAGTGCTTTGGACAGCTGTGCGGCCGATTCTATCTTTCCGTCTATCCGGAGAGCAATCTGGTGATGATCTTCCTGGCAGAAAATACTGCGGCCGCGGACGGTGTTTCCTGTGTACAGGACGATGGCGCTCGGGAGTCGGAGGGCAGGGAGATTCTGGAACTGTTTCAGACGGTCCGCGACCGAACTGTCAAAAATTATGGCGCGAGAGTGACGGTCGGGATCAGTCAGCGGCAGGTAGAGCTCGATCGGATCAATGTGGCCGGTGCGCAGGCGCGGCAGACTGTTTCGGCTTATCGTGACAGGGACAGGAGTGTCGTGGAATTCTATCAGACGCTGTATGCGCCTCAGAAAAGCGGTCTGCATATGGATGTTATACGGAGGCTCTATGATATGATCCTTTGTTCGGACCGAAAGGCGTTGACGGAGTGCTTTGAGGAAATGCGGACGGAGATTTTGACGCATCCGGAGCAGTATGAGTTTCAGAAGCAGGCGATATGCGGCTCTGTCCAGTTTATGCTGAATTCCGTATGCCAGCAGATGATGCTTCCGTTGAAGGAAAATATCGATCTGAATCTTGGTCTGCAGAATCAGAGCTTTGATTGGTGCCTGTGGCTGCTTTTGCAGCGTGCACTTTCCATATGCGGACAGATTGACGAGCAGAAGTCCGGAAAGAAGGAATCAGCGTGGGAGCGGCTGAAAGGGTATCTGGACGATAATTTCTCGCGTCCGGAGCTGACGGCGGACCTTGTCAGCCGGGAAACGGAGCTTTCCGAGAAGGCGGTATATTTGCTGCTGAAAGAACGGACGGGAACCACGTTTGCTGTGTATCTGGAGACGCTCCGGCTGGAATACGCAAAAAAATGCCTTCTGCAGACAGACTGGAGCAACGAGCGGGTGGCGGAGGAGGCGGGCTTTGGCTCGACGAACTCTTTTTACCGGATATTCCGGAAGAAGACAGGCGTTTCACCGAATGTGTACCGTAAGGGTCAGAGGGAGGAAATCATATGATGCGGAGAAAGGGGAATGAATGGACGGCGATGGCGGCGGCCGCCCTTCTTGCGGCCGGTATTCTGGCAGCCTGCGGTTTCGGCCACTTTCAGGTGCCGGGAGACGGTGTGGGTGCGGGCCGACTGGAGCCGGAGAAGCTTGTGATCGCGATTCAGCCCAATACAATGGTTACCGATTATGACGATAACTATCTGACCAGAAGGCTTGAGGAGGATCTGAATATCGATATCGAATTTGTCCTGCTTCCCCTCATTGTTGAGGAGAGAAACGCCATGCTGTCCATGATGGCGGCCGGAAAGGAATACGGTATACCGGATGTGATCTGCGCCAGAGTGACCGACGTTCAGCAGAACAGGCTGGGGAAGAACGGTTTTCTGATCCCGCTCCAGGATTACTTAAACGATCCGGATGCGACGCCGTACTTTCATTCCGTTCCCAGCGAGGAGGACAGGGACTATATGCTTCGCGAGCTTACGGAGCCGGACGGGAATATTTACGGTCTCCCCAGATATATGCCGAATATATTTGACGTGAACGAAACTCCCTTCCGCTTCTATATTAACCGAACCTGGCTGGATCGGCTCGGCCTTTCCGTGCCTGAAACGACGGACGAGCTTTACGATGTGCTGAAGGCCTTTGCCGAGCGTGACCCTAACGGCAACGGGATTCCGGATGAGATTCCCCTTTATGGATTTATGAGATCCGGAACGAATGGAGCAGACGTGGTTCTGATGCTGATGAACGCGTTTCTATTTGCTCCGGACTGGGAAGTGGGCATTTTTGTTCTGGATGAGGACGGGACGACGGTGACCGCCCCATTCGCGCAGGATGAATGGAGAGATGGGCTTGAGTATCTGCATCGACTGTGCGCGGAGGGACTGATGCCGGAATCCGTGTTTACGGATGATCTGGTGCAGTACAGGGCTACCCTCGGTAATCCGGACGTGAATCTGGTGGGTGTGACCGGCTCTTCCACGGAGGTTCCATGGCAGGGAAATCCTGACAATATGTACGATATGGAGATCATGGAACCTGTAACAGGACCGCAGGGCGTTTGCTATACCCCGTATATCCCTGCTGCCCCGGCCGGCGGCTGGTTTGTG
>CANQVD010000098.1 GCA_947627215.1 uncultured Eisenbergiella sp. | reverse complement strand
CCACAGACAGGGCAGTGCCGACCTACGTCGGGCTCCTCCCCGGCGGCTGCGTCGGGCTCCTCAAAGGAAAGCTTTGCCCCGCAGGAAACACAGAATTTCATATCCCTGCTCACCGGAGTGCCGCAGGAGGGACAAACCAGTCCGGCCGGCATGCTTTCTTTTGCCTCTGAGCCCATTTCATATCCGCATTCATTGCAGAAACGGGCCGACGAAAGGACCATCGCCCCGCACTGCGGGCAGCGGACGGACTCCCGGATTTCCTGGATCTGCTCTTCCCACTGGTCAATCTGTTCATAAAAGGCCTGAATCTGTTCCATCCGGTCCCTGTTCTCGGCCGCCAGATCCTCACTGTGCTTTTCATAATAATCTTTTCCGATTTCGCAGTACAGGCTCTCGATGCGTTTGGTGTGCTCCGCAATGAGCCCCTTTAGGCGCGTAACTTCCGTATAATTTTTTGCCTGCTGTACGGCACCCTTCCCGGTAACCGAAAGTTTCTTTCCAATTCCATCCAAAAAAGCCATATCTTCTCCTTTCTGACATTTGTAACATTTTTGCCAAATCCGTCCCTATTAATAATCATTCAGGTAGTACCATTTTCCCTCATATTTATAAGCATATCCACCCGTCCCGGATGTGACTTCCTCTGTTTCTTTCGTAGGCCCCCAATTTATGGTAAGCTCATATTCAATCGTGGCGACTTCCGTAAAATGCACATCGACACCGAAAGCGTCGTTGATTTCTGCTCTACCTGCGCCGCCTCCTCTTCGCTTAACAGGGTATGTCCGGTCGCCCGGTAGGAAATATACTGTAAACCATCTGCGTAAACCCCGGCCCAATCATTCTCATAATTGCTCTGAAGTTGCTGTCTTTCCGCTTCCTCTCCGCCGAAATACTCGATCCAGAAATCCGGGAACGCACTCATCATAAGGTCAAAATCCTGACTGCTGTACCCGTTAAAAAAAGCCTCATACGCTTCTTCCGGGGAGTTGAAGCTGTCCTTGCTGCCCTTGGCAGAGCCCCCAGCGTCCCCCTTGAGCAGAACGACAAGCAATACGACCACAACGACCAGCGCCACGGCACCGATCAGAAGCGGCTTGTTGTTTCTGGCTTTGGCCGCGGCCCCTGCGCCGGCATTTGGCGCCTGAGCATACAGACCTGACTTTAAGGGAGCAGTCTTGTTCCCTGCTCCGGCGTCATTAGCCGGGGCGGGGGTCCGCAGACGAAACAAAACTTTGCGCCGGTCGGGATCTCGGTGCCGCATTTGCTGCAAAACATAATGGAACCTCCTCGTGTGATGGAAAGTCTTTGTTCATTGTACCGGTGTGTAGATTCTTTGCTTTATCGGTGAGAACACGTAAGTATCCTGCCCTTGCGTCATTTCCTCCTGTACGAACACGCGGCAGACCTTCCCGGCATCGTCATATTCATAGGTCTCCGTGAGCGTATCATAATGCCCGGTCTGGAGCCAACTTCCCCAACTGCCATTGTAATTCGTATAGGAATACACCTGGGTGATCCTGCCCGCCTCATCATAGATGAGCTGGATACCGCCGGTCGAACCCGTTTCGTTGTGACAGGAGGTCGCTTCGTAGATACGGCCATCGACGTCGTAAACATACTGCGCGGTCTCTGTCGGTCCCACATCCTCCGGCTTTTGTCCCTTCGGATATTCATAATACTCGTAAGTCCACAACAGTCCGTTGTCGTCATAAATAAATTTGTGGTCATAACAGGCCGTATCATTATAGAGATGGACCAGAGTGATGTTCCCGTTCTCATCCCTCTGCACCTGCAGTTTGCCGACCATATCTTCCGGTTCAACATCCATATCGGCCGTCCAGGCGGGCTGATTTGTGATGATCTTTTCTCCGTCCATTTCCGGATAGTAGGTATCCTCTGTGGAAAACGGCCATACATAGCCGTTCAAGCCCAATGTCCCGGATTGCATAGGGGTAACGGTAGCATCCATGTTTCCCATATCCGGATCCATATTCGGATCCATAGCTATCATCTCATTATTCTCCATTTCCATGGTCCGATACAGGGCATTGATCAGGAGCTCGACGCCGTCCGTATTGGTGACTTCCCGGATCTTTTGAATAACAAAAATCAATTTATGCGTCGCTGTTGTGCGCAACGCCTCATCATCGTCATAATCCCAACGGCACTGGATCGGCAACTGAGACGCCAAATCCTGGTTGTACTGCTTTGCTTCCTCCGCGCTCATGCCAAGATCGTGGGTAAAGTATTCATACAGATCGGCATTGATTTCGCAATATGAAGCAGAAAGAATGCCTCCTGCTTTCCATTCCACTGTGATATAGGACTCCGTCTGCTCGCCCGTCTCACTTGTATAGGGAAAATGAATACTGATATCTCCCTTGCTTTCATACCGGCTCTCATCTTCAATGACTGCGGGCGTCCCGCCGTAATACATGCTGTAGGTATCATAAAAGCCGTTGCCAAAATCAGCTTCGGTGATCGCGGGAATCTTGACGGTGACCGAATCCGCATCGACATCGATCAGTTTGCCTGCAGCGTCATCTGACACCTCAGCCTCCGCCTGATCCGCCCCGGCGCTGCTAGCTGCGCCTGCCTCAATATCTTCCATCCCCGTCCCTGCGCTGTTTCCTTTGCCGCTTCCCGTTTTCTTTCCTGATCCTTTCAGGAGAAACACGCCGCCGGCGAGCACGACACAGACGAACAGGGCGACCACGACAAGACCCAACTTTTTGGATTTTGGGGAAGCCTTGGGCGACGCCGGTCCGGTGCCAGGCGCGGCAGACGCGGGGCGCGGCTGCGAACCCGGCGCGGCTGCGGCAGGACGCGTAGTCGCCCCGGGTTTTGCTGCTGCCGGCGTGCCGGCCGCCTGCCCAGGCTGCGGCGTCCCTGCCGTCGGGCATCCGCAATGGGTACAGAATTTTGCGCCTTCCGGGAGCTTGGCGCCACATTTTGTGCAAAACATCTCTTTTTCTCCTCTCTGGTAAATTAAAAAATATTTCTTCCTTGAGCGGTACGTTCCGGCATTCTGTTTGCGGCCGATCCGCCTGATTAATAATAAATCACTTCGGTCGTGTTACGGAAAGCATAGTTCCCGCATTTGGTCGTCTTGGGAACATAGGCCGTCAGGTTGTAGCACTCCTCGAAAGCGTTGAACCCGATCTCTTTTACATTCTCTGGAATCGTCACTGTCTCCAGATTCTCGCAGGTCATAAAGGAATAGGCAGCGATTTCAATTACACCGGAAGGAATCGTGACAGTTTTTAACGAGCTAAGGGCCCTGCAGCCCGCGATCACCTGCAGGGTGCTGGGGAAGGAAATGTAGGCCAGATTCTCGTTGCCACTCAAGGCGTTGTTTTCCATCGTCACAACGCCCTCCGGAATCCAGATGCTTTCCAGTGAACTGCATCCACGGATAGCGGATTCACCCAATGTCGTAAGCGGGCAACCGTTGATCTCGGCCGGCAGCCGCAGCTCTTTGGCGCTGAAATCCGCCGTAGTGCCGACGGCGACCGCTTCTCCGCTCGAAAGATCATACAGAACGCTATCCACGACGTACATACCGCTTTCGCGATCGACATATGCCTGTACCGAGTCCCCATAATACAGCTCTTGGGATTCCGGCTGCTCTACGATCGGCTGCTCGGTGACCGCTTCCACCTTGCCCGTATAAGCAATGGAATCCGGTGCCTCTGTTACGGGATTCCCGTTTACGACACAGCCGCGCCAGCCCATGGCGAGCCAGAACAGCATGTTCTCATAATCATGCTTGGCATTATA
>CANQVD010000097.1 GCA_947627215.1 uncultured Eisenbergiella sp. | reverse complement strand
GAAATATTGAAAATCCCTGGGATTTTTAGGCTATTTTGACTCTAATCTTGTGATGAAACTGTAAAACTCAGGTTATAGCACAGGTTACGTAAGAATGGGTGTATACAAAGAAACTTTTTCTCCACCCCACAGCCAATGGGCCTGATGTATCACAATGGCATGTAATTACTAACAGCGAAGACATCTTGAAAGAGCTTTAGGGTCTTCAAGGTTCTGATTATTTACGAACAAACCTTGTTGGTATGGGAAACTGTGCTCCATGCTTGTAGGTGGCAGAGTTCACGGCGGACCATTGACCTGTCGGAAGAGAAGGAATCCCCGAATCCACGTATATCAGAGCGGCCGATGCCGGGAACTGATATCCTAAAGCTTTTCCACGATGTCTTTGGATACAACTAAATAATAAGTTTATGGCGATTCTTGTTAATTTACCTGTTGCCAAAGGCGCCATTACAACCTGCAAGGCTTGCGGCGCAGGAAGGGACTTGACAGAGACGGGAATCTGCCCGTAAAATGATGGTATTGCATCAGGCGGATGAGAGATGGGAAGTATTCTATGAGGAAATTTGAACTGATCGCGCCCTGCCATTTCGGGCTGGAGGCCGTTCTGAAACGGGAGATCGTGGATCTGGGCTATGATGTTTCGGAGGTCGCGGACGGACGCGTGACCTTTCTGGGGGATGAGGAGGCGGTCTGTCGGGCCAATATCGGCCTGCGGACGGCGGAACGCATCCTGATCAAGGTGGGGAGCTTTGCTGCGGGGACTTATGAGGAGCTGTTCCAGGGGACGAAGGCGCTGGCGTGGGAAAGCTATCTTCCGGCCGACGGAAAATTCTGGGTGGCGAAGGCTGCCAGCGTGAAAAGCAGGCTGTTCTCGCCCTCCGATATCCAGTCGGTGACAAAAAAAGCGATTGTGGAACGGCTGAAGGGCGTCTATCATGTGAACTGGTTCGCGGAGGACGGCGCGGCGTTTCCCCTGCGGGTCTTTCTGATGCGGGATCAGGTGACCGCAGCGCTGGATACCACGGGAGAGTCCTTACATAAAAGAGGGTACCGAAAGCTGACGGCGAAAGCGCCCATCGCGGAAAATCTGGCGGCGGCGCTTCTGTTGCTCACGCCCTGGCATGGCGACCGGATTCTGGTGGATCCCTTCTGCGGAAGCGGCACATTCCCGATCGAAGCGGCCATGATGGCGGCCGGGATCGCGCCGGGGATGAACCGGCGCTTCACTGCGGAGACGTGGGAGAATCTGATCGGCCGAAGGCTCTGGCACGACTGCGCGGAGGAGGCCAGAGAGGCCGTGAATCTGCATGCGGAAACGGATATCCAGGGCTACGATATCGACGGACATATGGTGGAGATTGCCCGGGAGAACGCCAGACTGGCCGGTGTGGACCGACTGATCCATTTTCAGAGGAGGCCCGTGTCTGAGCTGTCCCATGCCAAAAAATACGGCTTTATCGTCACCAATCCGCCCTACGGAGAGCGGCTGGAGGAAAAAAAGGATTTGCCGGCCCTTTATCGGACGCTGGGGGAGCGGTTCGCCAGTCTGGATAGCTGGTCTTTATATGTCATCACTTCCTATGAAAATATACAGCAGGATATCGGGCGCAGGGCGGACAAAAACCGGAAAATATACAACGGGATGATGCAGACCCGGTTTTATCAGTTCCTGGGACCGAAGCCGCCGCGGCGGGTGCAGGAAGGCACAGACCGTCCGTCCGGCGGGCGGCAGCCGGATACGGGAATCCGGTGACTGTTTGGCAGCGGTCGGGCGCAGTCATACGGCAGCAGACGGGACGAAGTTCAATATATGGCGGACAGCAGCCGGGCATACGGCGGGGGAAAAGGAATGAGGGATATCATTTTTGCCACACAGAATGCGGGAAAGCTGAAGGAAATACGGGAGATCCTGAGGGATTCTGGCAGACGGATCTATTCGCAGAAGGATGCCGGAATCGAGGCGGAGGCGGAGGAAAACGGAAGCACCTTTGCGGAAAACGCGCTGATCAAGGCGGAGAGCGTCATGTCCCGGTGCAGGGAATGCGGGATACCGGGACTGCCGGGCCGCAGGGCGGAGGAGTTCATCGTCCTGGCAGACGATTCCGGGCTGGAGATCGATTATCTGAATAAGGAGCCGGGCATTTATTCCGCCCGCTATCTGGGGTATGACACGCCCTACAGGGAAAAAAATGCGGCGCTCATCGCCCGGCTGGAGGGCGTGCCGAAGGAGAAGCGCACTGCGCGTTTCGTCTGCGCCATCGCGGCGGTTTTTCCTGACGGGAGCCGCGAGACGGCTTTCGGAACCGTTGAAGGCTACATCGGTTGGGCGGAAAGCGGGGACAACGGCTTCGGATATGATCCGATTTTTTATCTGTATGAAAATGACCGGTCCACCGCCGAGCTGTCGCCGGAGGAAAAAAATGCGGTCAGCCATCGCGGCAGGGCGCTGCGTAACATGAAAGAGATCCTGCAGGAGAAGGACGCATGACGGAAAACGGTCGCATAACGGGAGAAGGGCACATCATGAGGAAAGAGCGGTCGGGAACGGAGAGTCAGATGATGGCTGATAATCAGCCGGGAACCGAGAGGCGGATGACGGCGGCGAAGCGGCCGTGGGCGGAAGGGCAGAGGGCAGCGGCGAAGCGGCCGGCCGCGGAAAGGCGGATGGGATGCGGATTCTGATCGTCAGCGATACCCATGGCAGAGACGGTAATCTGTCCTGGGTGATCTCCAAAACAGGTCCCCTGGATCTGCTGATCCACTGCGGGGATGTGGAGGGAAGCGAAGCATATATCCGGCAGATCGCGGGCTGTCCGGCGCGTATCGTCACAGGGAACAATGATTTCTTTTCGGGCCTGCCGAAGGAAGAAGAATTCATGCTGGGAAACTATAAGGTGCTTCTTACGCACGGGCACTATTATTATGTTTCCATGAGCACCAAATATTTAAAGCAGGAGGCCGTTTCGCGGGGATTTCAGATTGTGATGTACGGGCACACGCACAAACCCGCGATCGAACTGGCGCGGGACGAAAGCGGTGTGACGCTGATCAATCCGGGGAGTCTGTCCTATCCCAGACAGGAGGGACGCCGGCCCTCTTATATCCTGATGGAGCTGGACCGGGCAGGAATCGCCCATTATCACCTCAACTATCTGTGAATCGCTGCCCGACCGTCAGGGAAAAACAGGCTGGATCGCGGTTCGGCCGGCAGGAAGGGCCGGGTGCGCCGTTGCCCGGTCGGCAGGAAGAGCCGGGAGAATCGATGTCCGGACACGGAAAAATATCTTGAATTACCGCCGGATATTTGGAAAATAATCGCCTGTTTATTTGAAAAATTATGGTCGGATTATTTGAAAAAACTGTTGACAGGGACAATGATTTTCTTTATAATAATTTTTGCGTTGACAAGGGCCCTGAGTCAGGCAGCGGGGTGTGGCTCAGTTTGGCTAGAGCGCCTGGTTTGGGACCAGGAGGTCGCAGGTTCGAATCCTGTCACCCCGATTTATACATTGTGCAGGTGTAGTTCAATGGTAGAACACCAGCCTTCCAAGCTGGATACGTGGGTTCGATTCCCATCACCTGCTTTGACTGTGTATACGGTCTGTGTATGGACAGTCAGGCCTGTGACCGGGTGATAGCCATATGTGTCCGTAGCTCAGCTGGATAGAGCAACGGCCTTCTAAGCCGTGGGTCGGGGGTTCGAATCCCTTCGGGCACGCTGAAAGGACTGGCACAGTCAGTTTTTTTCATATGGTGGGTATAGCGCAGCTGGTTAGCGCGCCAGATTGTGGCTCTGGAGGCCCAGGGTTCGAATCCCTGTATCCACCTTTTTGGGCTATCGCCAAGCGGTAAGGCACAGGACTTTGACTCCTGCATTCGCTGGTTCGAATCCAGCTAGCCCAGTCCGGGTGCAGAAGCCGTATCCGCATATTTTTATTTCGGAAATAGGACCGCGCATCAGGCAGGCCCCGTCATTATAATGGAGCACTAGCTCAGTCGGTAGAGCACCTGACTTTTAATCAGGTTGTCGGGGGTTCGAATCCCCCGTGCTTCATTCCCGGAAAATCCGGTATTTATGCGGATT
>CANQVD010000096.1 GCA_947627215.1 uncultured Eisenbergiella sp. | reverse complement strand
AACGTGGGCATTCCGGTTCCCACGGCGTACTTCCCGTTCTCCGGGAACAAGGATTCCTTCTTCGGCGATCTGCACGTTCTGGGCAAAGACGGCGTCCGCTTCTACACCAGGGCGAAGACCGTCACGAAGCACTGGTACGACCAGAAGGCCATCGCGCCCAAGCATGTGGATACCTGGGAAGGCACGGTCGAAAGAGTATAACGTCTGACGGAATTAAAAAACCCCCGGAGGCGCGTGACCCCCGGGGGTCTTTTGGTGCCGCGCTGAAAAAACGCGGCGGCTGTCGTTTTTTTACGGGAGAAAACCCTCGAATATGTACATCTGAAAAGCGCGCCGGCAGGCTTTCAGCTCCTGCGGGGTGCGGATGACCCATCCGGCGGTATGCGCGCCGAAAACCCGGCGGCAGAGAAAGAGGGAAACGTCCCTGCCAAACCGCCAGTTGTAGGAAATGAAATCCGGGCGGCTGAACGCGTTCAGCACCATTTTCCCGAGAAGAAACTGAAATGGGCTCAGCGACCGGTTTTCCGCGTTGAAATGCGTGGAAAGCTGGCCCCGGAACACATCGGGCCGGTGCCTGCGGTACCACCAGAGCGCCATCGGATGAAAGGATTCCACGCAGTAGTCTCCCGGATAGTCCTTAAGAAGCGCGTCGATCCGCTCCGGAACCCGCCGGTCCATATGCTCCATTTTGATCTCCACGAGCAGCGGGACCCGGCCGTTCACGAGCCGCAGAACCTCCGCGAAGGTGGGAATATGTTCCTGCGTGCCCGCCAGCGGATATTCCTGCAGCGTCCGGCAGGGCAGCGTGCCGGCGCCAAGGTCGATGGCGCACATGCGGCTCAGATTCGCGTCGTGAAAAACCACCGGAACGCCGTCTCCGGAGAGCCGGACGTCCAGCTCGATGCCGTAGCCGGCTTCCACTGCCCGGCGAAAGGCCGGCAGGGAATTTTCCGGAATGCCGGCCGCCTGGTCATGGAGCCCCCGGTGCGCAAAGCAGACATTTAAAAAGGCGGAAGCGTCCGCTTTCCGAAAGCGGGGCCGGATCAGGAACAGGTAGACGGCCGCCGCCAGTATGAGCCAAAGGAAGAATGCTTTCATGATGTCCTCTCTTCTGTGATCCTTTCCAGTATAGTTCTTTTCGGCAGAAAAGTCATGCTTTTTCACAAAAAACAGAAAAAACAGTGGAAGAAAAAGGGCTCCCGCGGTAAAATGGAAGCGTTGAAGGGCGTTTTGGCGGGAAAGGCGGCGGCCCTTTCGGGGTGCGGCGGGGAGAAAACGCGGCCATTTTGGAGGAGCAGGAAAATGAGAACGGTACAGGTATCCCATATCACCGATGCGATAAAGGAGATGTGTATTCAGGTAAATTACGAGCTGTCGCCGGATATGCGCCGGGTTTTTGAGGAAGCGGAGCGGACGGAGCGGTCCCCTCTGGGCCGGCGGATCCTGGGACAGCTTTCGCAGAACCTTGAGATCGCGGCGTCCGACCGGATCCCGATCTGTCAGGATACCGGGATGGCCGTGGTATTTCTGGAGATCGGGCAGGAGGTGCATTTCGAGGGCGGCAGCCTGGAGGATGCGGTGAATGAAGGGATCCGGAGGGGCTATGGAGAGGGCTATCTGCGCAAATCGGTGGTGGACGATCCGATTCTGCGGAAAAATACCGGGGACAATACGCCCGGCGTGATCCATTGCCGTCTGGTGCCGGGAGATCAGGTGAAGATCACGGTGGCGCCCAAGGGCTTCGGAAGCGAAAATATGAGCCGCGTGTTCATGCTGAAGCCGGCGGACGGGATCGAAGGGGTGAAAAATGCCGTCGTCGCGGCGGTGGAGGACGCGGGCCCCAACGCCTGTCCGCCCATGGTGGTGGGCGTCGGGATCGGCGGCACGTTTGAGAAGTGCGCGCTGATGGCGAAGCATGCGCTGACCCGTCCGGCGGGCGAGCACTCGCAGATTCCGTGGGTGAAGGAGCTGGAAGAGGAGCTGCTTTCCCGCATCAACGGAACCGGGATTGGACCGGGCGGCCTCGGCGGGACCACCACTGCGCTGGCCGTGAACGTTGAGACCTATCCGACCCATATCGCGGGGCTGCCCGTTGCGGTCAATATCTGCTGTCATGTGAACCGGCATATTTCCGCGATGCTTTGACCGGGCAAAGGATTTTCACGGGAGGAACGGGTTTTTGTAACGAGTTTCTTCTATATATATAGTGTTTCAAAACAGAAGGCGATACAAGATATCGAATGGAGAATGAGCGCATGGAAAAAAGGATCAGAGTGCCGCTTTCCCGGGAGGATGCCCTTTCCCTGAAAGCGGGGGATTATGTCTGCCTGACCGGGACGATCTACACCGCGCGGGATGCCGCGCATAAGCGGATGCAGGAAGCGCTGGAGCGCGGGAAGCCCCTTCCGTTTGACATCAGGGGCAGCGTCATCTACTATATGGGGCCGTCCCCGGCGAGGGAGGGAAGGCCCATCGGCTCCGCGGGGCCCACAACGGCCAGCCGCATGGATAAATATACGCCGGCGCTGCTGGATCTGGGGCTGGCGGGCATGATCGGAAAGGGACGCCGCAGTCCAGCCGTCAGAGAAGCGGTGATGCGAAACCGGGCCGTTTATTTCGCCGCGGTGGGCGGCGCCGGCGCCCTGCTGTCGAAGGCGGTCACGTCGGCGGAGGTGATCGCGTATGAGGACCTGGGGACCGAGGCCATCCGGAAGCTGACGGTGGAGGACCTTCCGGTCATCGTTTGCATGGATGCCGAAGGGACGGACCTTTATGAAACGGCGGCGGAGGAATATCGGAAATGAAGCGGATCGTTCTCATGGTTTTATATAACCTGATATTTGTGCCGTACTGGTGGTGGCAGATGTGCCATTACGCGAAGAATCCGGAAAAATACAGCCAGGAGGAGCGCTGGGCCCTGCTGCAGAAGATCACGGTGCACGCCAACCGGGGCGGCCGTGTGAAGATCGAGGCTTATCAGACGGAAAACATTCCGAAGGAAGAAAGCTTTATTTTTTACCCCAACCATCAGGGGCTGTTCGACGTGCTCGCCCTGATCGAGAGCTGTCCCCGCTTTTTTGCGGTGGTCAATAAAAAGGAAGTCAGCGATATCCCGCTCCTGAAGCAGATGTTTCGGATCACGGGCTCCTATGCCATCGACAGAGAGGACATCCGGCAGTCCATCGGCGTCATCAACCGGGTGGCGGAGGACGTGCGAAAAGGGAAGAATTTCCTGATCTTCGCGGAGGGAACGCGCAGCCGCCAGGGGAATGTGCCCCAGACCTTCAAGGGCGGCAGCTTCAAGAGCGCCTATAAGGCCGAATGCCCCATCGTGCCGGTGGCGCTGATGAACGCCTTTATCCCGTTCGATAGGAACACGATCGAAAAAGTTACGGTTAAGGTGATTTATCTGAAGCCCATTCCCTATGAGGAATACAGGGGCATGAAGACGGTGGAGATCGCGGCGGAGGTGAAGCGGCGCATTGAAGAGGCCATTGCGGCGCATTCCTGACGGCCGTTTTCACAGAGCCCTTGCGGCCGGAAAACGCGGTCCTGTCGAACTGCGCCGGTCGGCGTCGCCCCTTGTCGGGCGCGGGCGCTGAAAATCCCGAAAAAGTGGTTGACAGGACGGGCGGCAGAAGCTATAATAAATAATACGTCCGGAAGCGGCGTAAAATTGCATAATTGGCAGAGGCTCGATTCAGAATCATGTGGAGAAATACTCAAGAGGCCGAAGAGGCGCCCCTGCTAAGGGTGTAGGTCGCGAAAGCGGCGCGAGGGTTCAAATCCCTCTTTCTCCGTTAGCTCTGTCAATGAAAAAGAGAATCCTGCAGTTTAGGTTTCTTTTTTTTACCGTTTCGTCACCGGCTTTTTCCGAGAAAGTGGTTGACAATTGCCGGAGGCAGATGCTATAATGAAAACCCACCGCGAAAACAGCGATGGACTCTTCCGGACCGGAAGAAATTTTTAAAAAATTGCTTGACAGTGCCAAGACGGTGTGCTAGTATAAGACTGTTGCGGCGGCAAGCAGCAACCGCACCTTGACAAATAAACAGTAATGCAACCCTGAAAATTCGAAAAACAGGTTTCCGCAGCGCGAAGCGCTGCAGCAGACGCGCAGGCGACTACGGTGAGCTTGCTCACAGGCAGACGGATGCACGGATGCGTACAATGCGAAGCATTGGGAAACCGTCCGCGAGCGAAA
>CANQVD010000095.1 GCA_947627215.1 uncultured Eisenbergiella sp. | reverse complement strand
TAATTATCGGAACGATAGAACTTCCCGTCGCTCTCACCCCAGAACAGTCCGTCCTCCTCGCCAAAATAGGCAATATACTTCATTTCCGTGGAACTGGAAATATAATTCCACCAATGCAGGAGCGCTTCCACATTCTCACAGTCTGCGGAAACTGCCAGTCCGAACCGGCTTGCGGCGCTGCGGTCTGCCCGTCCGCTCTTGACCGGCTCAACTCCCTCCATTCCCGGTATCATTCCCAACGGGACGAAATCGCCTCCATGATCCGGTTGCTCCGCATATGCGGAAAGGGACGGATATACGCCTGCAAGCCCTCTCTGTACCTTCGAGTTGTACGTTTCCGCGTTCTGAGAGAAGATCTCCATATCCAGTAGACCTTCACTGAGCCACTGATGTCCCCATTCCAGCCACGTACGCCATTGTTCCGTATCAGCGGTTGGAACCACCTTGCCGTCCTTCACCATCTTGTACAATGCAGTATAGCCACTCTCATGCCCAGCAATACCGAAGAAATTCGCCGCATTCCAAAATCCTCTGCCCCAGCGCTTGTCCGCAAATGTCATGGGGATCTCATCAGTTGGGTCGCCGTTTCCGTTCATATCGTTATCGCGGAACGCGCAGAGCACCTCATGCAGCTCATCCATGGTCGTGGGAACCTCCATATTAAGCTGGTCCAGCCAGGCCTTGTTGATGATCATCATTCCGTCGGTATCATTGATCGGATTTACGGAATTACCGATCGCCAGGCTCCTGATCGAGCCGTCCTCCCAGGTGAGGGCCCCCAATCCGTTGCTAAAGGATGCTTCAATGTCTGCGACTACATTCGGCGCATAAGTTTCCAAAAGTCCGTCCTCGCTCAGGTCATAAAAGGAATCGATATTTTGTGCGATTATACCCTCACTCACTAACGACAGAAAGGCGTCAGGCATATCCGAGGCCAGCATCACGCTGACCTTTTCATCTGCGACAGCCTCATCCACCTCGATCCAATCGATATGGATACCCGTGGCCTCCTCCGCCTTCTGAAAAATCAGTTTTTCATTTTGGTCGCTGGAATAATCCAACGAACTCTTTTTCGCCGCGATCGTGAGCGTAGTTCCCGCAAACGCATCCAGAGGAACCCCGCTTTCTTCCGCCGGCTCCTGTGCCGGCGTGTTCTCTGCCGCGGTGCTCTCCAAAGCAGCGTCCTCCGAAGCCTGTGTTGCTTCGGTGCTTTCTTTCACTGTCGTCTCGCCGGTAGCATTGGCGGCTTTCTTCCCGCCGCTGCAGCCTGTCATCGTCGCAAGCAGCATCACTGCCGCCATTCCCACTGCTAATTGTTTCTTCATAAAATGAACCTCCTTTTCAATCATTTCTTGCTTTTCATTTTGTTTTTGAAATACTTCCTTACTGCTTGTCTTCTGCCTTCCGGATGGTCGTCCCCCTCTGTCCCCCTTTCTTTTCCCTTCTGATATCCGCCGATCAACCCTTTACCGAACCGATCATAACTCCTTTCATAAAGTATTTCTGGATGAAAGGATACACACATGTGATCGGAAGCATCGCAATGACGATCAGCGAATAGCGCATAATAGTGGAAATCTGTAGCATTTCCCTAGCCGTACTGTCATCCTGCCCCTCCGCTATACTCGTGGCAATATTCAGAATTTCACGTAGAAACACCTGAAGCGGATACTTATTCCGATCATTTAGATAGATCATCGCGTCAAAATAGCTGTTCCAATGACCCACGGCGACATAAAGCACCATAACCGCAATGATCGCCTTGGAAAGCGGCAGTACGATCATGACGAAGAAGCGCCCGTTTCCACATCCGTCCACAGTAGCTGCGTCCAGCAGTTCGCCGGGAATATTACTCGCCATGAAGGAACGCGCAACGATCATATTATACACGCTGCAGGAGCCCATCATCACCATCAGCAGACGCGTATTCACCAGCCCCAAATTGTTCATCACTACATAGGTCGGTATCAAACCGCCGCCAAAATACATCGTGAAAATAAATATTTTCATTAACGGTCCCCGGCCCGGAAGATCCCTGCGGGAAAAGGCGTACCCGGCCATGATCGTCAGCATCACGCCGTACAACGTCCCGAATACCGTGTAAAACACCGTGTTCGCATAGCCGATCCATACTCTGCTGTCAGAAAACACTCTTTGATATCCTTTGGTATTGAAACCCTCCGGATGCAGAAGCAACTTACCGCTGTTTACTGCGTCCGGATCCGAGAAGGATGCGACAACAACAAAAAAGACCGGATAAAGCGCAACCAGCACCAGAAAGCCCAGCAATGCATTAACAATAATCCCAAACAGTAAATTATCCCATGACATCTGTCTGATCTTACGGATTCTCATTTGACCTTCCCCCTCTCTTCTACCACAGGCTGGAGTCCGACAGCTTGCCGGCAATCTTATTTACCAATATCAGCAGGATAAAATTAATCACATTATTGAACAGCCCGACTGCAGACGCAAAGCTGTATCTCTGCTGAGTCAGTCCCAACTTATACACATAAGTAGAAATGATCTCGGATGCTGGCATGTTCAGGTCATTCTGGAGCAGAAGAACCTTCTCATATCCCACGCTCATAACACTACCGAATCGCAGGATCAGCATGATCGCCACCGTCGGCATAATATGGGGAATGTCTATATGGAGGATCCTCTGCAGTCTGCTCGCGCCGTCCACCGAGGCTGCGTCATGCAGGCTAGGATCCACTCCGGAAAGAGCCGCCAGATAAATGATGGAACCCCATCCGAGTTCCTGCCAGACACCCGACCAGACATAGACGTGGGGGAAATATGACGCTTTTCCCATAAAATAGGTCGAACCTGAGCCACCCAGATATCCCAGCAGCGTGTTGATAATGCCGCTTGTCGGCGAGAGGAACATCGCAAGCATACTGCATACGATGACTGTTGAAATGAAATGGGGCAGATATGTGACTGTCTGCACAAATTTTTTCCATCTGCCGTTGCGGATACTATTCAGCATCAGAGCCAGAATGATCGGAAGCGGGAAGGTACACAGCGAATACAGGCTGAGCGTCAGCGTATTTTTAAGAATCATCCCGAACCGCGGCATACTGATGAATTGCTGAAACCATTTCAGGCCGACCCATTCGCTTCCAAAGAAACCTCTGCGCGGCTTGTAATCCCTGAACGCAATCTGAATTCCAAACATCGGCGCGTAAGAAAACAGTAGTCTGTGCAGTAATGCCGGCAGGATAAACAGATACAGAAGCCAGTTTCTCCGTATCAGCCGCAGGGTGTACGACCGTCCCCCGGGCGTCCGGCTGCCATTTTCTTTTCCTTTCTTCTTCATCTCTCTTTCCTTTCATTCCCTCCTTCATTTGTGTGGATTGCGCAATTCCTGATGCTATACTAGTCCTCAGAGAAAAATATGTATACGGTCATTGTCCTCAATCACTCCCAAATCGATCCGAAAACGCGGATCACAGCACTCCCATTTTGAGAAACCCAACCCATTTTCCGGTTATTTTCTGTACTTTTTATATGTCGTCGCTTTTTTAAGAAAAAAAAGCGGCGCTCCGCGCGCCGCCCTGCCCTTTTCCTATGGATGGTTCCTGTCCCAGGCCGTCTGGGATATCTCCAGGACTTCTGATAGTCCCAGTCGTTCCAGATCTGCTTTGTAAGCCTCCCAGCCGGCGTCATCCAGAACGCGTGCTCCGGTGATAAACTGCGCCGCGCTCCTTTCGACATAGGCATAAAGCTCATCGGTAATCAGCGCCGCCTGGTCATTCTCCTCCAGCGTATAGCCGAATTTGCTGATGTAGCGCTCCCTGGGGACCTTGTCCGAATAATACATATAATTCCAATAGGCACTGTCCCGGGGATTAACTGTTCCGTCCGGTGTTTCCGATTCGCCATCCGACGGCATCAGCACGCCTGCAAAAAACTCCGACGTCCGGTATATCGGATTGATATTCCCCCACAGCTTATTATTCAGCCTCTCCCACGCCGGATCGAGCTCCACAATATAGCGTTCTCCTGTCCAGAGTCCGCTGTCAATCAGGCTGTTGGAATAAGCGGGATCTTTCACAAGCTCCGGATCATCCGTCCAGTTGACTCCCGGTTCGCCATATCTCGATATGATGGATATCTCCTGATTATAAAAATAATCTCCCACTTTTACCGCAAGACCGGGATTTTTGCAGGCAGAGGTCACAAACCAGCCGCCGGCCGGGGCAGCAGGGATATACGGGGTATAGCAAACGCCCTGCGGTCCTGTTACAGGTTCCA
>CANQVD010000094.1 GCA_947627215.1 uncultured Eisenbergiella sp. | reverse complement strand
TGGGCTGGCGGTCTCCTGCTCAGGCACTGAAGGATTACAGGGCGGGACAGTGTAACACATGATTGACAAACCTACAATTCCTTTGTTTCTGTTTCCAATAAAAGCGTCAGGATTTCAAACGCATGAAACCGCAGCGCCGCCTTTTCGCCTTCCAGCGGGACCGCGGCCTGTTTTTCTTCCAGCATGTTGCACTGCCAGACCCTTTTCACCTGCGGCGGCAGCGAAAGCAGGCTGCTTCCGGCCATGCCCATGGGTTCGTAGAGCCGCAGGACCACACCGTCTCTTACGTCCAGCGCGGGCTTGCAGGTTTCCAGGATCAGCGCGGAGCCTTCGACGGAGAAATAGCTGTGGGAAGCGGCCGGGTATACGGAGAAGCCGTCAGAACCCGATGCATCTTTGGAGACGGCGGGGCCGCTGTCCGGTCCGAGACTTTCTGTTGATGTCACCGCCGTGTTGTATTCATAGCCCTTTTGCACCACGCCGCTGTACTGGAACGGGCCGCGGAACGGATAGAGCACATAGGTGAACCGGTGATGCCCCTGATCCGCCGTCATGTCGGGAACCGCGGGGGCCCGCAGCAGGGTCAGCGACATCCGGCTGTCCTTCGCGGAAAGGCCGTATTTGCTGTCGTTGATCAGGGCGATGCCGTTGGCGCCGTCGGTCAGCGCCGCGTAGCGGTGGTGGCAGGTTTCGTATAAATCCTGTTCGTATCGGCGGGAACGGTGGGTGGGCCGCCGGATATAGCCGAACTGAATTTCCTCCAGTACTTCCCTTGTGAATATGCCGGTGGGGAAGTCCGCTTTCAGGATGCGGTGCCTTTCGTGCCAGTCCGCCTCCGTTTCAAAACGGATCTCGGGGAGCTGTGCTGAAAAGAAAATTCGCTGTTTCCATGTGAAATGCGGTTCCCGGCGTTCCACATACGCCGTGAGAGAGCCGTCCGCTTCTTCCCAGGAAAAGACCGGTTCCGATTCCAGCGGAACCGGGATGTTTTCATACATGCGGCCGATCTCCCAGGCGTCATAGTAAATGTTGACATCCTGGTACATCCGGAGTTCGTTTAAAGGCGCGGCGGCATATTCAAAGCCGGTCTGTGCATCCGTCAGGCTGAGGATGCGGCCGCAGTGATCCAGAACGGCGGTATAATATGCATTGCTCACGGTCAGAGAATCCGGGCCGGCCGCGGTGCGCCATGCGCCGAATTGTTCGCCGCCGTCCGCTTCTGCTGTCGCATTTTCCGCGCCCTTCGCCGTTTCGGTCATCACATATCCGCAGGATGGCAGCGAAAGCCCCTGCCAGCGGCGCTCCCAGCTCAGCGAATTGAAGACCGCGGGACCGCCCGCCAGCCGCTCCAGCAGCGTCCGGGAGAGTGCCAGGCTCCGGCGGATCATCTCGTCCAGCTTCGCCATGGCTTCCTCGTTTACCCGCTGAATGGAGGAGCCGGCCAGCACATCGTGAAATTCCTGCTCCAGCAGGTCGTCCCAGAGAGAGGCCAGCAGGGCGGTAACGGCGATCGCCTGGCGGGCAGCAGGGTTCCCGCAGTAGTTCTGCAGCAGCGCCGGACAGATGTCTTCCGATTTCCCCTCCAGCCGCAGCAGCCCTGCCAGGAATTCCGCTTCCCGCAGCGCGCTCTCCGCGCGGCGCACTCTTCCCTTGATCCCGGCGACGGCGGTATAGGTGCCCCGGTGCCAGGCCAGATACAGCTCCCCGTAGGAAACCTCCGGGATGTCCTTTTCGGCGAGGCGCTCAAAATAGCGGACAGGGCTTTCCATGGTACAGCGGGGAAGTCCCTCCAGATCCCGGCACCGCCGGTAGGTTTCCAGCATGATCTCCGTGGCGCCGCCGCCGTCCCCGTATCCGAAGGGGAACAGCATGCCGTCGATGTGCTCCTTCTGATTCCGTCTGTCCTCCCAGCGGGAGCAGAGCTGGGAAGGCGTGAAGCGCGAATTGTTTTCAAAATAGATATGGGACAGGACGCGGGTCCCGTCGATGCCCTCCCACCAGAAATTATTATAAGGAAAGGGTTCGCATTCCGGATCGCTGCGCAGCAGCTTCTGCGTGGCGAAATAGGGCACCCGACAGCCCGCCATGATCTGCGGCAGCGCGCCGGAAAATCCGAAGGTGTCCGGCAGCCAGGCCAGCCTGCTGTCCGTGTCGAATTCCTGTTGGAACCAGCGTTTTCCTTTCACGAACTGCCGGATCAGGCTTTCGCCGCCGGGCAGGTTGGAATCGCATTCCACCCAGAGCGCGCCCTCCGGGAGAAAAGCGCCCTCGGCGTATTTTTCTTTTACGCGCCGGTAGAGATCCGGATAATATTTTTTCAGATTTTCCAGCACCGTGGGACAGCACAGGAGAAAACGGTATTCCGGGTAACGCTCCATCAGCTTCAGTTGATTGGAATAGGTGCGGGCGCACTTGCGCTTCGTCTCGTCGGATGACCACAGCCAGGCCAGATCCAGATGGGACTGGCCGAAGACCGTATAGGCCGGGACGGTGTCCCCATTTTTCTTCTGCAAAAGCGGCTGCAGCAGGGCCGCCGCGCGGACGACGCTTTCTGTCCGGGCCGGTTCCTCCAGCTCGAAGTCCGCAATGTAGGTGAACTCCTTCAGCGCCTGCGCGATCTCCATGCCCCGGAGGCTGGAATCGGGAAGCGTCAGGAGCAGATCATAGAGCGTATGGAAATCTGCGTAGGCCTGGAACATGGCCTCGTTCCAGACGCCGAAATGGCTCTCCGCTGCGGTCACCTGCGCCTCGGGCGGCTCCGGCACGGGAACAGCTCCCCGGGGAGAAAAACCGCCGTCCTCCCGGCGGATGCCGTGGCCCGCGTAGCCCTCCGCATAGATCTCGTGGACGCGCCCGGCTTCGGCCTGCGCGGTCACCTCTACAAAGGCGTGTGCCTTATCGATGGAACCGGCTTCCTGTCCGTCCACATACACGAGCATCTCCTCCGCCACGCCCAGATGGAGCAGGACCCGCTGCCCTGCCGCCTCCTCCGGGATGCGGACCGCGGTGTGGAACCATCCGTATTCCCATTTCTTTCCCCATTTTGTGCCGGCGGGGAAGGGGCGGAAGTCCCCTTTTTTCGCGGCGTCCAGGCTCAGGAAATCCATGGTGGTGAACCCTTCCATGTCCAGAGTGCCGAGGGGCCGGTAAATGTTTTCTTCAAATGCTTCGTCCCAGATCTTCAGTCGGGAATTCCATTGTCTGCCCAGATTCATGCTGTACTCCTTTGTCTGCCGGGGCGCGCCGCCGCCGGACGTTCTGTCCTTTTATTGTAATGGCTGTCCTGCAAAAAGTCCATGCAAAATACGGAAAAAACAGCGGGATCAAAGACAAAAAACATCAGAAGCATAAAACAAAAAGCAGAAGAAGCAAAAGACAAAAAGCAGCGAGATCCGTATCGAGGAGGATCAGAAGATCAAAAATCTTCGGCCGGCCGTTCCGGGCGTTGACAATCTCTCTGCAGCGGGGGTATCATTTTAAACGGAAAGAAGATAAACGGGCAAACAGATCGCTATCAGGGAGGATATTCAAATGGAGAAACAAGAGACAGGTTCCTTAAAATGCCTGAACGCGCTGGGGCTGAAGCTGATCGCCATGGTGCTGATGCTGAGCGATCACATATGGAATGTATTTCTGCAGAGCAACGAAAGTTTTCACTGGATGACCTACATAGGGCGGCTCGCCTTCCCCATTTTCGCGTTTCAGATCGCGGAAGGGTTCGCCTATACCCATAATTTTAAAAAATACTGGGGCCGCGTTTTTCTGTTCGCGCTGATCTCTGAGATCCCGTTCAATCTGGCATTTTACGGTTCGATTTCGTTTCCGGATCATCAAAATGTGATGTTCACATTCTGTATCGCGCTGCTCATGCTGGAGCTGATAGAGAAATCGCGCGAAAAGGGCCGGGCCGTTTTTGTGCTGACATCTGCCGCCTGTATTGTGTTGGGCTGCCTGATCGGCTATGCGGCGCAGGTGGACTATTACGGCGAGGGCGTCCTGATGGTACTGCTGTTTTACTTTTTCCGCAATATGCGTTTCGGGTGGATCGGGCAACTGGCGGGCCTGCTCTTTTTCAATCTCGGCATATACGGATGCCGCGATGCGGTTCGGTGGTTTACCGCTGTTCTGGCGGTGTATGCGCCGGAAGTCCAGCCGCAGAGCGGGTGGCTCACGATAGGCAATTATATGTTCCCGCTTCCGCTTTACAATCTGGCGGCCGTGGACTGGAAACCGACAGAACAGGCGCTTGCCGTGCTGGCACTGATCCCCATATGGCTGTACAACAGGAAGCAGGGGCCGCACAGCCGCGCGCTCCAGTATGTGTGTTACGCTTTTTATCCGGGACACCTGCTGATCCTGGGGCTTTTGGCGAAGTTCGTTTTGGGCTGACCGGAAACGGACGAAGCTGAACGTACCGGATGAGTTTTTTCGGGAAAGAATTATGCAATAGGGAGAGCGTTCCTGCGTGGGGCGCTCTCTTTTCATGAATATGACGGCCATACCGGGCGGTCGGACAACGGCCATGCCGAACAGCCGGGAAGTGCCTTGAGTTTCCGCAAACTGCAAAAACCAGAGGGGACTTAACTGCGTGAGACATCCAACAGCCGTTTTTCGAAAGGTG
>CANQVD010000093.1 GCA_947627215.1 uncultured Eisenbergiella sp. | reverse complement strand
ATTATCTGCCGAAGGAGGCGGAAGAGTGACAGCCAACGCGGAAGTTTCACTTATAGGCGCTTTGATGATGGAGCCAAGTGCAATAAAGGACTGCGGCGATCTCCGGCCGGATATGTTCACAGACAGCCTGCTGGGGCGTGTGTTCCTCGAATACCTCAGGGCTGCAGAATTTGGCTACACAGCGAATATTGTTACGATTGCCGAAAATATGTCCGACGTGCCAAAGGAAGAACTCATGGGCAGGCTGCGGGAATGCGGAGATTCCACGATAACCAGCGCAGCGGCCGGAAGGTATTCGGCGGCTATAATCGACGCGTACAAAGTCTGAATGGCGCGGCAGATCGTGAACTCCGTACAATTCCAGCCCGCAGCGGTGGATAAACAGATCGGTCAGCTGGTGAATGACCTTGACGCACTAAAGGGCAGGGGGCGTATAAAGGCGCGGAGCCTGCGGCAGATCGTCGATGATGTGTCCGGCAGATACTTTGTTGACCGGGAGAAAAGCCGGTTGAAAACAGGATTCCCAAAACTGGATGAATGCCTGGGCGGTCTTGAGGGCGGCGATGTGATCGTGATAGGAGCCAGACCGGCGGTCGGGAAATCCGCCTTTGCCACGCAGCTGGTGATGAACATGGGCCGCGCGGGGCGGCGGGTGATCCTTTATAACCTGGAGATGAGAGAGGCGCAGATTTATGAACGCATGGCCTCCCGTCTGTCTGGAATCAGGATGGAGCGGCTGCGGCTGGGGAAGAACTTCCTGAACGATGAAAAGCAGCGCTTTGAAAATGCCAATGACGAATTGCGGAAGCTGGATATCTGGATTTCATCGGGCGCGCGGACGGTTTCAGAGATTCGGAACGAGTGCCGGAACATGGGCGCGGATTGCATCGTTATTGATTACCTGCAGCTGATACTTCCAGACCGGCAGTCATCGAGCCGGGCCAGCGAGGTCGGCTACATATCGAAAGCAATTAAAGGCCTTGCTATGGAGTTGGCCTGCCCCGTTGTGGTGCTGTCCCAGCTTAACCGGGTATCTGAGGGGCGGGAGAGCAAAGAACCCAGTATGTCGGAACTGCGGGAATCCGGCGACGTTGAACAGGATGCCAGCATTGTGATCCTGCTCTGGAATGCGGACGAGAACGATGGCAGCCGGCGAGGATTGAAAGTTGCGAAGAACCGACAAGGACGGCAGGCGAGGATCCTTCTGGAGTTTATCGGGGAATCTATGGATTTCAAGGAACTGGATGAACCTGTGCCGGGATTCAAACCGGCGCGGATAAAAACTCCGTTTGATGAGGACTGAGAGGGCATGGTGTGGTAAGAAATTCGGACATAAGGCTGGAATTTAACCTATTCGCGGATATTTGGACGACATATAAAAGCCTGCTGCCGGTCGGCCTCCGAGACGATGAGGCATATTGGGATAAGGCGGTGAAAGATACATCCGCGATCATGGATAAGTACCCGGGCCAGCTTGCCAAAGACCTGGCGCTGGCAATTCTGGGAGATTTGGAAAGGCGGTGCGTGGAGATTGAAGATCAGAACGCAGGATTCTGAAAAGTATTTGGATTTCGGGGAAGCATTTGTAAGTTTGGATTGGAAAGGCGGCGTGGCGCTATTCGTTGCGAATCAGTACCACAAAGAGCCGGTTTGCGTTGGAACATATCCGGATATGGCCCGCGCGAAAGGCGTTTTATATGAGATGGATCTGGCATATCGGACGGGGCAGAAAGTGTTTTATGCTCCGGCGGAGTAGGAGGCCAGCATGGGAAATATGCAGCGGGAAAAGGGCAAACGCGGAGAGCGCGAACTGGCCGGGATTCTTCGGGAAAATGGATTCGATACGCGCCGGGGGCAGCAGTACAACGGCGCGGACGGCTCCGCTGATGTGATCGGCCTGCCGGGGGTACATATCGAGTGTAAGCGGGCAGAAAGGCTGAATATTGGCGAAGCCGTGCAGCAGGCGCAGAGGGACGCAAGACCGGGAGAGGCGTCGGTGGTATTCCACCGGAAAAACCGGGAGCCGTGGCTGGTCACCATGCCGCTGACGGATTGGCTGAAGCTGTATCAAAAAGCCGAGAGATAAAAGCCTGCTGCCAGTATCCGGGGAGACGTCAGGCAGCAGGCGGGCCGCATAGCGATTATAGCACGAAAGGCGGAGCGGCGCAATGCGGTTGAGGGATAAGCGGCTGGAAGATTTCGGGATTGATTGTAAGCAGGCCAAGGAAATCAAAAGAATGTGCAAGGCCGGAATTATCCCGCGTCACGTTATTGAGGCAGTGGCGGAGCAATCAAATTTCGCATATCCTGCGGCACTGACGGAATCATTTATAATCGGGAGAGGGTTTTACCGAGTGAGCAAGCGTCGGTATCAACCGATCAAGTCTGATGATTTCTATGCTTATCAGCGGCGGTGTCTTGGCATATTTCACAGGCTTCTGGTGACCGGCGGAATTGATGGGCTTATAACGCCTGCAGAGGCGCAGGAAGGGCGTGGAACGGTGAAAGAGAGGATATTGAGCGCAAGACGCGAAACGGCAAAGACGGGCCTCAGAATCGTCTCCGTGGCGGTGCGGTGGGAGACGCATGACAGGCAGATCATCGGGCTTCTGACGCTTGAAAACTATGGACACGGGGAGGCCGGAAAGCATATCTCAGCATTAAAACTGTATGCTGATGATATTGAAAGCCTCTGGGAGCAGCTTCAGAACCTTACGGCCATATATGCGCCGCAGCATAAACTTTCCGTCCCTCTGCCAGAGTTAGGGGAATGTGACGGCTGGCGATGCTCCCGGCCGGTCCCCGATTGACGGCAAAGCGGCGAGAGGTGGCCGCGGGCAGCAGGATTATGTGACACGGTAGCGCGCGCGGGAGCCTTGTATTTCCTCATATACGGAGCCGGGAAAGATCGGCTATGGATTTTGCCGCAACTTGTTAAAACCTGTTATATGGCGATTATAGAACCTTACAAAACTTGACATTTTTCCGATATAGGGAGGCGCCTGCTGCCCGCCGCGCCCTGCGAATACCGCTTTAATGATTCATTTTGATTCAAAATGATGAATTTTGACGGGGGTGTCTGGGATGGGCGCGTAACAAGTGGCAATTTGTGGCAACAAAAAAAGAGGATATGACGGGCAGCAGGATCTATAACTTAATATTACTTAGTGTTTTTAGTATTATTTAGTATTTTTTGCCGAAATTTTAGGGAAAAATCCAAGAAAGGAAAGCACATGAGAGTCAACGGAAAGGCGGTTACAAAGATTATGGAGCGCGACGGCCTGACGGCTGAGATAATTTGCCAGAGAACAGGGCTGTTCGAGAAATCCCTACTCTGGATTCTGGAAAATGGTTTTGCTTCTACGGATGCCATTGAGCGGATCGCGGACGCTATCGGCGTTACGGTGCAGGAGATAGCGCTGCCGGATATATCGGGAAACGTGGAGAATACGATTGAATTTATCCGGGGAGAAGAACGGGCAACGGTTTCATTTTCACAGGGGCGGTACATATCCAGAATCAAGAAACTGGCGGCAGAGCGTCCTGAAGAATGTCAGATATTGGCGGAGAATAAGGACGGGAGTATTTGCGCCCATGTGCCGGTGGCGTGGGTGAGGATTACTCCGCCGAGGGAACTGACGGACGAGCAGCGCCAGCAAATGGCGGAGGCAATGCGCAGAAATATTCTGGACAAAGATAACACTCGAAGTGAAAAGGGGTAATTTCGGCTTGTAATGTGCTTGGGGTATAAATTATAGGGCGGGAGGTAAAAACGGGAAATCGGGGCTAAAAAGGCCCTATACAATCGGGAAACGGTATGCTATAATCGAGACATGGGAAACCAGAGCCGGGCGGCTTACCCTCTGTTTATCGGAGGGGCTAACCCTCCAGACGAAAGAAAGGAGGGCTTGCCAATGATAATTACATATTCTGACTTTGTTCAGACTGGAATATTCATTGTGTCCCTTGTTGGTCTGTGTTATCAGATTTTCAAGGGGAAAAGAAAGTAGCCGCCATTACTGCGAATAATGACGGCTGATGTAAATTAAGCGATTATTTGGGGTAAGCCGTGCCTCTGGCTTCCCTTTTCAATTCTCAATATAGCACATCTGAAAGCGCGGCGCAAGTAGTTTCCGCGAATTTCCCGATAAACCTACACGGTCATGTTCCGCCGGAACAGTGGGAGTGATCCGATAGACGGATAACAAGCGTACCTTTGGGTACGGTGGTATTTCAAAGCGTACTTTCGGGTACGGGTTCACCGCCGAAAATCTGGCCGCCAGTGCAAAGCCGGAAAGCGCTTTCGCCCCAAAATGAGCAAAAGCCAGCCCGCTCTATTTTGAGCAGATCGACAGCAGGACACGGCAAAGAGAACAAAAAGGCCACAAAATGAACACTTGCCCCCGGGTCTACCTCTATCAGGTTTCCTCAAAGATTGGGAGCCGGTCGGGGCGTGATCTGATAAGAGGCCGCCTGCTGCCCTATTCGCTTTTCTGGTTGTCCCGCTCCATAGTTTCATCTATTGCCCTGATAATGAACGGAGTGAGCTTTTCCCCCTGCTTTTCGGCGTGTTCGCGGATAAGAGCCTTTTTCCCTTTGGGGACTCTGAATTTGATTTCGTCCAGTTTCTCTTTCATGTAATTCATTGTGTATTCTTTTTGCTTTTCGTTATATGCCATAGCTTTGCACCCTCTTTCTGCGGTTGTTTCCAATGGGGCGGCGCAATAAAGAAACACCTCCTCCATTATGGTTTTATTATAGCACATTTATCAATAGGGGACTATATGTAAAATAACCAAAATTAGGGGACTATATTTGTCTATTCTGTCAATAGATTTATTAGGGGACTAATGCTATAATAGAACCATCAAATAAAGGAGGTACACAAAATGAAGCAGATCACCAAAGTTAGAAAAGCCGTGTGTGCTATGGCTAACGAACTGAAAAAGGCTGGCTATTCCCTGTCAGAGGCTTTCAAAAAGGCGTGGAGCCGGGTAAAGCTGACAATGACGATCAGGGCAGCAGGCACAACATTTGAGAACAGGCAGGAGCGGTTAGATTTCCTCAGGCAGTTTAAGCCGGAAGATTTGACCGTCACGCTGGAAAGGGAGCCGGAGAACAGATTTGACCGCAACGCTATCAGGATTGTTGTTCACATTCTCCCGATCTCCAGAAGAACAGTAATCGGATATGTGCCGAAAGGGCTTGCCAGAGAGTTGAGCCGGGTCCTTGATATGGGAGTGAAAGTCAGGGTTTCATTGATGAGGATTATCGGCGGATACGGCTACAAAGAGAGCCTGGGCGCACTGGTAAACATAGCAGTATAAAGAAAATGCTCCTACCAGAGCCGGTAACTCTGGCAGGAGCGGGTAACCCAAAGTAACACAGATGAATGTCTATGG
>CANQVD010000092.1 GCA_947627215.1 uncultured Eisenbergiella sp. | reverse complement strand
TGAGGTTTTGCCGGGATAGCGCAGTCGGTAGCGCAACTGATTCGTAATCAGTAGGTCGAGGGTTCGAGTCCCTTTCCCGGCTCTCACAGGGGAGCGAAGCGGCTGATGAACAATCTGTCGC
This sequence comes from uncultured Eisenbergiella sp., assembly GCA_947627215.1. Taxonomy (GTDB): domain Bacteria; phylum Bacillota; class Clostridia; order Lachnospirales; family Lachnospiraceae; genus Gallintestinimicrobium. The sequence continues at coordinate 5,393 of CANQVD010000092.1, read as the reverse complement.
TTTTCTTTTTCCAGGGCTATGGTCGGGGAAAGGGCTCCGGCGGGCGTGCGGCGGCGGGAACGGATGGAACGTGTCCGGGCCGCAGGCTGCTGTGGAACAGAAAGGAAGAACGGAGAGAAGAAACATGACGGCTTATAAGGACAGAAGCAAGGAAGAACTGTTACAGATCCGGGACGAACTGACGGAGGCGTACGAGGCGTTCTGCAAAAAGGGACTGAAGCTGGATATGTCCCGCGGCAAGCCCAGCGCGGAGCAGTTGGATCTTTCCATGGGCATGATGTGCGTGCTGGACAATTTTACGGATCTGAAGTGCGAGGACGGCATCGACTGCCGCAACTACGGCGTGATGGACGGCATTCCGGAGGCCAAGCGGCTGCTGGGAGAGCTGATCGAGGTCCCGGCCGACAATATCATCATCTACGGCAACTCCAGCCTGAACGTGATGTTCGATGTGGTTTGCCATTCCTATACCCACGGCGTGATGGGCATGACGCCCTGGTGCAGGCTGGATAAGGTGAAGTTCCTTTGTCCGGTGCCCGGCTATGACAGGCATTTTGCCATCACGGAGTTTTTCGGGATCGAGATGATCAATGTTCCCATGACGCCGGACGGCCCCGATATGGACATGGTGGAGAAGTTGGTGAGCGAGGATGAGGCCGTAAAGGGCATCTGGTGCGTGCCCAAGTATTCCAATCCGCAGGGCTACACCTATTCTGACGAGACGGTGCGCCGTTTCGCGCGGCTGAAGCCCGCGGCGAAGGATTTCCGCATTTATTGGGACAACGCCTACAATGTGCATCACCTTTACGACGAACCCCAGGACGTGATCCTGGAGCTTCTGCACGAGTGCGAGGTGGCCGGGAATCCGGACATGGTGTATAAATTCAGCTCCACCAGCAAGATCTCCTTCCCGGGGTCCGGCGTGGCGGCGCTTTCCGCTTCCAAGGCGAACCTGGATGACCTGCGCAAACAGCTGAAGATCCAGACCATCGGTCACGACAAGGTGAATCAGCTCCGTCATGTCCGTTATTTCAAGAGCATCGACGGGATCCAGAAGCAGATGAAGAAGCATGCCCAGATCATGCGGCCCAAGTTCGAGGCGGTGCTGGATATGCTGGAAAAAGAGCTGGGCGGCCTGGAGATCGGCACCTGGACCAGGCCTCACGGCGGCTATTTTATTTCCTTCGATGCCATGGAGGGCTGTGCGAAGGCCATCGTAGCGAAGGCGAAGGCGGCCGGCGTGGTCATGACCGGCGCGGGCGCCACCTATCCCTACGGAAAGGACCCGCACGATTCCAATATCCGCATTGCGCCGTCCTATCCGCCCATCGAGGAGCTGATACAGGCTACGGAGCTTTTCGTGCTGTGCGTCAAGCTGGTGAGCGTGGAAAAGATCCTGGAGGGTATGGCATAAAGCGAATAGATCTTTCGGACAGAAGAAGGGGCCGTCGGTACGGTCCCTTTTTTGCGCCTGCAGAAGCATGAAAAAGCGCTTGTCCGTCATGCCCTCTCATGATATACTTCCCATAAAGACGGCGAAGCTCCGTGAAATACGGGGAAGCCCCGCAAAAGATGGGAAAGCCGTCCTGATGGATGAAAAGCGTGCGGAGTTTACGGATACGATGAGTTTGAAATGCGACAATGCGGCTGACGCGTGGGAGAGCGGCGCGGCGGAAACGGACCGGCAGGCGTTCGGAAAGGGAATGCGGGACGGGATTCCCATCGGGCTGGGGTATCTGGCGGTATCCTTTTCGCTGGGGATCGTCGCCCGGAATGTGGGGCTGACGCCGTTTCAGGCTTTTCTGGCGAGCCTGCTGTGCAATGCGTCCGCGGGGGAATATGCCGGTTTTACCTCCATCGGCGCGCAGGCGGCCTATCTGGAGATCGCGGTGGTGACGTTGATCGCCAATGCCAGATATCTGCTGATGAGCTGCGCCATGAGCCAGCGGATGCGGCCCGGGATTTCCATATGGCACCGGCTGTTCATGGCCTTTGATATCACGGACGAGCTGTTCGGCATCGCCATCGCGAGGCACGGTTTCCTGAATCCGTTTTACACCTACGGGGCCATTCTGACGGCGGCGCCCTGCTGGGCGTTCGGAACGGCGCTGGGGACGCTGGCGGGCAGTCTGCTCCCGGCGCGGTTGGTCAGCGCTTTCAGCGTGGCGCTGTACGGCATGTTCCTGGCGATCATCATTCCGCCGGGCAGAAAGGATAAGGTGGTGGCGGTTCTGGTGGCGTTGTGCTTTGCGGCCAGTTTCGCCGCGTCGAAGCTGCCGGTGATCTCGGGGCTGTCCGAAGGGACCCGGACGATCCTTCTGACGGTGCTGCTGGCGGGAGGCGCTGCCGCTTTGTTTCCCAGAAATCCGGAGGAGGAGACGTGATGCACAATCCCTATTTTTACATCCTGATCATGGCGGGCGTGTCCTTCGCCATCCGGGCGCTGCCCCTGACGCTGATCCGCAGACAAATCCGGAACCGGTTTATCCGTTCCTTCTTATATTATGTTCCTTATGTGACGCTGGCTGTCATGACGTTTCCCGCGATCCTGCATGCCACCCAGAGTCCAGCGGCGGGCCTTCTGGCGCTGTGCGCCGGTGTCATAGCGGCCTGGCTGGGCGCGGACCTGTTTCGGGTGGCCGTCCTGTGTTGCGGGATCGTGCTGGCGGCGGAATTTTTTCTGGTATAAAAACTATTTTTCGGAAGGGGGATCTGTATGAATGAAATGAAAGAGACATGGAGCGCGGCGTCCGCTGTGCCGCGGGCGGAGCATCCGAAGCCGCAGTTTCGCCGGGAAAGCTGGCTGAATCTGAACGGGGAATGGGACTTCGCCTTTGATTTTTCCGACAGCGGCGCGGACAGGCGTTTTTATGAGCGAAAGGAGCTGGACCGGAAAATTCTCGTCCCGTTCTGTCCGGAGAGCGAACTGAGCGGCATCGGCTATCGGGATTTCATACCGGCCGTCTGGTATCTGCGCAGGGTGACGCTGGATGCGGCGCGGCTGCGGGGAAAGGTGTTTTTGCATTTCGGGGCCGTGGATTACGCCTGTCGGGTGTGGGTCAACGGAAAAGAGGCCGGAGGGCATACGGGCGGCTATGTTTCCTTCGCTCTGGATATCACGCCCTATGCGGTGGAAGGGGAGAACCGGATCACCGTTTATGCCCGGGACGATACCCGGAGCGGGAAACAGTGCAAGGGCAAGCAGAGCAGTCTCTATGCGTCCCACGGCTGCGACTATACGCGCACCACGGGCATCTGGCAGACGGTCTGGCTGGAGTTCGTGCCGAAGGAGCATATTGTCGGGGCGCGGTATTATCCCAATATCACGGCGGGGACGCTGACGGTGCAGGCCAGGCTGGCGGGCAGAGGCGTCCTGCGGGCACGGGCCTTCTATGAGGGCAGGCTCTGTGGGAGCGCGGAGGCGGAAGCAGCGGCGGGAAACGCGGTCCTGACCCTCCCGCTTTCCGAACTGCATCTCTGGGAGGCAGGAGCGGGGCGGCTGTACGATCTGGAGCTTTCCTTCGGGGAGGATTTCGTGCACAGCTATTTCGGCATGCGGGAGGTCTGCATCGACGGACAGAAGGTGATGCTGAACGGGAAGCCCGTCTTCCAGCGGCTGGTGCTGGATCAGGGCTTTTATCCCGACGGCATCTATACGGCGCCCTCCGACGCGGCGCTGGAGCGGGATATTCGGCTGTCCCTGGCCGCCGGGTTCAACGGCGCCAGACTGCACCAGAAGGTGTTCGAGGAGCGTTTCCTGTATCACTGCGACAGGCTGGGCTATCTGGTCTGGGGCGAACAGGGAAACTGGGGGCTGGATGTCAGCCGTCCGGACGGGCTGAAGCGTTTCCTGCCGGAGTGGATGGAGGAAGTGGAGCGGGATTTCAACCATCCGGCCATCGTGGGCTGGTGTCCGTTCAACGAGACCTGGGATTATGAGGGCAGAAAACAGGACGACGACCTGCTGCGGATCGTCTATCTGATGACGAAGCGGTATGACAGCACTCGGCCCTGCATCGACACCAGCGGAAATTATCATGTGCTGACGGATATCTACGATCTGCACGACTACGCCCAGGATCCGGAGGTCTTCGCCGCGCATTACGCGGATTTCGCCAAAGGCGGCAGGGCCTGGGACGAGCACCATGAGCGCCAGACCATGCCGGAGGGCGTGCCGGTTTTCGTCAGCGAATACGGCGGCATCAAATGGGACGCGGAAGGAACCGCGGAAAACGGCTGGGGATACGGCAGTGGGCCGGAGACGGAAGCGGAGTATCTGGAGCGCTACCGGCGGCTGACGGATGTGCTGCTGGACAATCCCCGCATGTTCGGTTTCTGCTATACGCAGCTCTATGATGTGGAGCAGGAGCTGAATGGCCTGTATACATACGGCAGAAAGCCGAAGTTCGACATGGAAGTGATCCGGAGGATCAACAGCCGGAAGGCGGCCATCGAACTGGAGGGATAAAAAGCCGGAGGACGGCCATTGAACTGGAAGGATAAAAAGCACAGGAAACAGTCCTGTCTGCGGCGCGGCCTTGGCTGCGCCGCTTTTCTTGCTTTATGAAAAAATTTTGGAAAAAAGAAAACCTTTTCTGCGCGAAAACGGTTATCTGTTATGAAGGCGGAAACAAAATGGCGCGTGCCGGTGTGCCGCGGCGGCTGTCCGAAGAAAAGGATCTTGCGACATGAAGAAGGACGAACGCCTGATGCGTCTGGTCAGGCAGGGGAGAACGGAATATCTGGAAGAGATTGTCAGCCGCCATTATGACGATGTGTACCGGTTCTGCCGTTTCCAGACCGGCGATCCGCAGGCCGCCTATGACCTGGCGCAGGAGACCTTTCTCCGTTTTATCCAGTATGCGGAGCACTGCAAGGATTCGCCGCGCGCTTATCTGCTGACCGTGGCCAGGAACGTCTGTCGGGATCACTGGCGGGAGAGGAAGCGTCGGAACGAAACGGCGTTGCCGGATGCGGAGGCGGGAGAGCCGTTTGGAGCGGACGGCGGGTTTCCGGCGCCGGGCGAAAGAAGGAATGCGGCTTATGCAGGAACGGCTGACGTTTTCAGCGGCCGCACAGAAACCCGGCTTTTGTTGGAAAACGCGCTGCTCCTGCTGCCGGAGTTCCAGCGGGAGGCTCTTGTGCTGCACTATTATTATGGCTGCAAATACCGGGAGATCGGGAAAATGACCGGAGTCCCAGCCGCCACGGTGAAATCGCGGGTGCGGCAGGGGTGCCGGAAGCTGCGGGAGTTGTTGGGGGAGGACGCGCTGTGAAACCGGGGAGCGGTCCGCTGCGGCAAGGCCGACAGAAAAGGAGGTTTTTTATGAAAGAGAAAAAGCTGCGGGAGGCATTCCTGTGCGCCGGGGCGCGCCTGGGGCCCGATCCCGCCG
>CANQVD010000091.1 GCA_947627215.1 uncultured Eisenbergiella sp. | reverse complement strand
GAAAAGGATGCCACCCATTTCAAACCCACCAAGGACGGGAAGCTCACCATCAAGGGCGTGGAGGATGACACCTATACCATGACCGAGGTGCAGACCGACAACGCTTACACCCTGCTCAAACACGCCATCAAGATCGTGATCAGCACCGCGGAAAAGGACGGTCTCTGCGACGTGTATTCCGGCGATGTGCTGGGCATCTTGCAGAACGATCCCAGGTATGCGGATGTGGAGCCGGATCTGTTCCACAATATGCCGCAAAAGCATCTGGAGCATCATCCTCTGACCGCCTCCGGTACCGTGGACGGCAAGCAGGCCAAGCTGACAGCGGATGGGGAATCCTCCAACGCATACGTTCCCTTCACCGTGGTCAACAGCCGGGGCTTTGATCTGCCCCAAACCGGCTCCTACGGCAACTGGATGTTCCCGACGGTCGGCATCGTCGGCCTTTCTCTGGCCCTGGGCGGCATCTGGCTCCTCTGCCGGAAGAAAAAGCCCTCTGAGAGTAAGTAAATTAGGACAGTATGACGGGGAGGCTCCGGCCTCCCCGTTCCGCATTGAGGAAGGAATATGGACAGAAGAAAGAAGATCTATCTATGTATCGCAGCCGCGCTCCTTGCCCTGGGCATCACCGTCTACCCTCTGGTCAGCAATCGCTACAACGAGAGACATCAGAGCATGATCCAAGCTCAGTATGCGGAGGCAGTGGAGCAGCTGGACAGCACAGCGTTGGACGAGGCCCGGAAAGCCGCCCAGGACTACAACGCCACGCTTTTGGCTGTCACAGACGATGCCTTTTCCAAAGAGGCATTGGAAAAGGCTGCCGAGAGCTACGATGAACTCTTGAATATCCAAGGCGATGGTGTCATGGGAACCGTAGAATTACCAGATCTGGGTGTGGTGCTGCCCATCTACCACGGCACAGACGAGGATACCTTGGCCCAGGGAGCAGGGCATCTCTTGGGCTCCTCTCTGCCTGTGGGCGGCCTGGGCTGTCACTCGGTGATCTCCGCTCACTCCGGCATGGCCGGGAAAAAGTATTTCTCCGATCTTGACCAAGTTGAGATCGGAGATATTTTTTATCTACATATCCTGGACGAGACTCTGGCCTATATGGTGCTGGACATCAACAAGGTGCTGCCGGAGGACACTTCGGAGCTGGCTATTGACCCGGTACGGGACAGCTGCACCCTGGTCACTTGCACCCCCTACGGAGTAAACACACATAGGCTCTTGGTGCGTGGTGAGCGAGTCAGCGTCCCCATGGCTGAGAGGACGGTAGCGCGGGCCGAGCAGAATGGTGAGGAACGAAGATCCACTTGGACCTCTGAGTATCTCCACGGCCTCGCTTACGGTGTGCTGGGGATCGCCGGACTGCTTATCTTCGGTCGCGCTCTGCGCTGGTATATAAACATGATGAGGCAGGCCAAAGCGGAGATGGAGCAGGAAAAGAAAGCCCAGGCAGACAGGCGGCCCGCATCCCGGAAGTCTAACGGAGGCCGGCATGAAAAGAACTAAGCTGCTGGGCAGGGTCAAGCTGACTCTGCTTTTTCCGTTGATCCTGCTGGCTGTTGCCAGCGTCTATACCGCCATGCGCCCCTTGGTGTATAGGGCAGAAAAAGCAAAAGAGATCCGCAGGGAGACCCAGGACTTTTATACGGCTGCCCTGAACGCAGCCCAGCAGGAGCCGGATGAGGTTCCATACCTGGATCTGCTCCAGGACTTTCAGATCCACAATGATTGGTTATATGAGGTAAAGCAAGGAGACCTCACCGGCCCGGACTCATATGAGGAAAGCATCTTCGATTTAACTGACTACGGACTGCCCGACCAGACCTTCGGTGTAATTTCCATTCCCAAAATGGAACTGGAGATGCCCCTGTACCTGGGAGCCTCCTATGAAAACATGGCGAATGGCGCGGCAGTTCTGAGCCAGACCAGCATTCCCATCGGAGGGAATAACACTAATTCCGTCATCGCCGGACACCGAGGCTGGCAGGGCTATGACTACTTCAAACAGATCGAGCTGCTGGAAACAGGCGATGAAGTGACCATCACCAATCTGTGGGGGACGCTGACCTACAAAGTACGCGAGATCAAGATCATCTCCCCGGATGACATTGAGTCCATCCTCATTCAGCCGGGAAAAGATATGATCACCCTGCTGACCTGCCATCCGTATGCATCGGGCGGCAAATACAGATACCTGGTTTACTGTGACCGGGTAACGGAACCAACGAATCCTGGAGGTGAAAAAACAAATGTATTATTACCCTGAGAACATGGCCGCAAAGCCCATGTTGTGGCTGTGGGAGCTACGGGATCTGGCCATCATCGGCATCACGCTCATCATCGCCGTCTTTGCCCTCATTCGGACCGGCCTCATGCTCCCTCTGATCGCGGCGGCAGTCTATGCCTTTCTCAGCATCCGTTTCGACGGCGTGTGCATCCTGGATTTCATCCGCTATGCCTCCGCCTTCTTCTTCCTGAAACCACAGACCTACGAATGGAGGCCAAGATATGAAGAATAAAAAGCAGAATTCCACCCGCCAGATGATGGGCATCCAAAGCGTGGCCGACTATGGGCTGGTTACGGACACCGGCACTCTGGTGTTCTATATCATCAAGCCCACCAACATCGGCGTACTGCCGGAGAGCAGCATCACCGAACGGGTCCGGGCCTTGATGAACATCCTCCGCACCCTGGGCGATGTGGAGATGCTGGCCCTCAATTCCTGGGCCTCTTTTCAGAGAAACAAGAACTTCTACCATGAGCGCGTGGAGCAGGAGCCGCTCGTTGCTGTGCGGGATCTGCTCCAGCGGGACTGCTACCACCTGGACGAGATGCAAAACCAGCTGTCCACAGCGCGGGAATTCTATCTGGTCACCCGGCTGCGGGGAGAGATCGAAGAAGATCCCTCCCAACATCTGGCCGATGTGGAGCAGCAGATCAATGACTACGGCTTTAAGGTGCGGAGGGCCAGCCGTGAGGATCTGAAGCGTATCCTCAGTGTGTACTATGAACAGAACGTCACCAGCGATATCCTCCAGGATCACGACGGGAGCTATTGGCTGGGGCCTCCGCCGGAGGACAAACCGGACTCCCGGCAAAAGAAGAAACGGGGCCGCCGCCGCAAGCCGAAAGAGCTGCGAAAGGACTTCCTGGACATGGTCGCTCCCTCTATCCTCCGTTTCTTCTCCGAGTATTATATCTGCGGCAGCACCTACCGCTGCGTATGGGCCTTGCGGGAATATCCTATCCAGACGGAAGAACAGGCGCTCCTCCGCCACCTGGGAGAGAAGAACGGCGTATCCCTGCACATCTACGCCTCCCGCCTGTCCATCATGGAGGAAGAACGGACCTTCCATAACGCGGAGAACAAAAACAGGATGCATACCTACAATCCCAACAATCTCCGGCAGGCGACCCTGGCGGCCAGCAATCTGGCGGACATCAGCAGCATCAGCAACGCCATGCGAAAAAACGGCGAACCTCTGGTGCGCTGCGCCGCTTTCATCGAACTGAGCGCGGAGAGCGAGGCGGATCTGAAGAAGCTCCAGAACGATGTCATGGCGGGGCTGATCAGGAGCAAGCTGAACGTGGATAAGCTGATGCTCAACCAGCAGCAGGGCTTCCACTGCGTCAAGCCGGGCGGGACCAATGTCTTTGGCTCTCGGTTCGAACGTGTACTCCCGGCCAGTTCGGTGGCCAATCTCTATCCCTTCAACTACTCCGGCAAAACAGACGCCCATGGCTTTTACATTGGCAAGGACCGGTTCGGGACCAACATCCTGGTAGACTTCGACCAGCGGGACCCGGACAAGACCTCCGGCAATATCCTCATTTTGGGCAACACCGGCCAAGGCAAATCCTATCTCATGAAGCTGCTGATCCTCAATCTGCTGGAGTCCGGCAAGTCCCTCATCTCCCTGGACGTAGAGCATGAACAGAAGGATCTCTGCGAGGCGATGGGCGGTTACTTCATTGACCTGATGACGGGAGAATACCGGATCAATGTGCTGGAGCCAAAATGCTGGGTCAATAATGATGACCCCGTGGAGCAGCTGGACCGGGCAGCCCCCGAGACTTTCCGCAAAAGTTCCGTCCTTGCCCAGCACATCTCCTTCCTAAAGGATTTCTTCCGTGCGTATAAGGATTTCACAGACGCCCATATTGACACCATTGAGATCCTTCTGGCCCGGCTCTACGCCGAATGGAACATTACGGAGGATACGGACTTCAATCATCTGCCCCCGGAGCAGGTGCCTATCCTCTCGGATCTGTACGCGCTCATCCACCGGGAATATGAGGCATACGATACTCATCCCAGCCAGCTCTACACCAAGCAGCTGCTCCAGGAGGTGCTGCTTGGCCTCCACTCCATGTGCGTCGGCTCCGACTCCCAATTCTTCAACGGGCGCACCAATATCTCCTCCAGCCGCTTCCTGGTGTTCGGCGTAGGAGGACTCACCAACGCCGCAAAGAATGTACGGGCCGCTATCCTGTTCAATATCCTCTCGTATATGTCCAACAAGCTGTTGGCCGAGGGAAATACGGTGGCGGCCCTTGACGAGCTGTATATCTGGCTGGACAACCCCATCGCCATCGAGTACATACGCAACAGCCTCAAGCGCGTTAGAAAGAAGGAATCGGCGCTGATCATGGCCTCGCAGAATCTGGAGGACTTCGATCAGCCAGGCATCCGGGAAATGACAAAGCCCTTGTTTGCCATCCCGCCCCACCAATTCCTGTTCAACGCCGGAACGATCTCCCGGCAGGGCTATATAGATATGCTGCAATTGGAGGACGCGGAGTATGAACTGATCCGCTATCCCAAGCAGGGCCTGTGCCTGTACAAATGCGGAAATGAACGATACCTACTGGAAGTGAACGCGCCAGACTACAAGTCCGAGCTGTTCGGAAAGGCTGGTGGCCGATGAACGCCGCTCTCCTGAAGCTGGCCGCTCTCGTCCTGGGCAGCGAGGACGGCAGAAAGGGTGTGGGCTGGGTGCTGGTGGCGATCTTCGCCCCGTTCATTCTGCTCATAGCAGTGATCTCTTCCCTGGCCTCGGGCGAAGCCCAGCACAATGTCAGCACGGTGGAAGCCTGCTTCTACGGGACAGAGCTCTCCGAAAAAGCGCCGGACGAACTTCGGGATCACATCGCTGAGATGCGCCGGGCTTTCTCCCTTCTGGATTCCGCCGTCACCGCCGCGAACGAGCAGGCGGAGGACGGCAACAGCCTTGACCCCATCCGGGTCAAGGCTGTTTTTCTTGCCCTCTGCTTTGGCGAGGACGCGCCATCGGCGCGGGCCGCCGGGCATTTCGTGGACTGCTTCTTCACCACCGAAGATGCGGTGCGCGAGGTGGAGCAGGAGGACGAGGACGGGAATCCGATCACAGACGAGAACGGTGATCCGGTCACAGAGGAAGAAAGCTATACCCGCACCGTTCCGCTGCCTGTGGGGACGGCCTATGAAAATGTGGCCGCGCTCCTGGGACGGGAACTGACGGACGATGACCGGGCCAACATCGACCATATCTACACCATGATCGCAGGCGACCAAGGCGACGTGACCTACGACGGCAGTTACTCTGTCAGCGGCAGCTATGCCACCGAGATAGACGTCTCCATCTTTTCAGACCCGTCTACTAAGACTGGGGCTGACCTGGCGGCCTGGGC
>CANQVD010000090.1 GCA_947627215.1 uncultured Eisenbergiella sp. | reverse complement strand
CGTATGATGCGGCTGTCGTGCTGGACGATCCCGGCGACAAGCCCCCGCGCTTCAAGCTGGAATTTGACAGGAGGTGACACCGTGAAGCTGACCCCCTATGAGAAAGAAACCATCATCCTTTATAGCAAGAGCCTCAGTCGATGCCCTCACGGGTGTCGGCTGAGGCTCTTTTTTATTTCTATATGTCTATGATGCCAGTGCTTTGAACAGTCGTTTTTCTGTCTCATTTGGTTTGCCGTTGGCAGACGGGAAATTGAGTACCATCATGTTCAATCCCAATATGTAGTTCACCACCACTCGGCGCTTATCCGCTTTGTCTGTGGATGCCACACACAACACAGTGACGCAGTTTGAAGCTATCACTTTTTTGAAAAAGTCCTTTTCCGTCATAAATCCCTTGCCGTCATTTGTTATCGTGACGGGGATGCCTTGGAGTCTTCCGCATTACCGCCGTCTATGAGCATGGCCTGACCGTCGCAAAGGACGAGGGCGGCGTCTGCCTGACCTACATCTATATAGTGGACCTCAAAGCTCGAATTATTTGGTATCTCAGGGGACGGGGTATCTGCCGGTCCCGGGTCTTCTGTCGGAGAAGGAGGGGCGGTGCTTTCCGCTGTTGTTTCCGTGCCGCCTGTGCTTTCATCGGATTTCGATGGTAGAGCTGATTGCTCGGTTGTTTCGCTGTTTTGAGGCGGGTTAGCGGTCTCAGTTGTTGATGTCTCTGCTGGTGTGGTGGTGATGTCCTTGTTCATTTGGTTTCCTCCTTCTTTTCTGGGAACAGCTTCCACCGGAACTCCAGTTCTTTCTGGACAAACTCTTTCGGCAGGCCGCGGGGGTTGGCAATGAGATACCAGACGCGAAAAGTGCGCTTCTCCGGGTCTGTCTCCTGCCGGTAGAGCTGATAGCCCGCCTCATCCTCCTGCGTCCACTGTCCTGTCTGCCGCTTGGCCTGCACAAAGGGTTCCACCACCTGGTCCAGTTCCTCTTTGGTGCGGCTTGAGGCCCAGGCATGATCCACATCCTTGGCATGGGACTGGTAGAACAGCAACTTTCCGGTATGGGTCTTCGCCTTGCACTCCGTCGTCCCGCGCAATTCTGCCTGACGGCGGTACTCCGCCAACTGCTCTGGTGTTCCGTACCGTTCCACCATCGGTTCCCGCACATAGATGCACCAACTGTAGTCCTCCGCCTCGGTGAAGGGGGCGCAGACCGGCTGTAATGCTTCCACGGTGTCTGCCTCGAAGCGGTCGATGAAGTCGAGGTAGTTGGCTTTGACCAGAGGGATAAAAGTATCCAGCAGCGCGGTGTTCAACCGCAGATCCTCTGTCAGCATCCGAAAGAATGAACCGCCTGTTGTCGGTTCTATTTTGAAAGAGTAGAGCCTGTCATCTCCCTGCTTTATGATACAGGTGAAGCGCACCTCCACATTTCCATGACCGATTTCGTAGTCTATGTAGTTGTAGCGCCTCCGGTCAAACCAGATCTGATAGGTTAGCCCGTTTTTCATTTTCTTTTTGAAGTCGCCCTTTTTCAGACGCTTCCAGCCCTTTTCCTCCAGGCCCAGGCCGTTCCACAGGTAGTCCAGAAGCTCCTGAAATATATCTGCCGGGCGCTTTTGCTCCACGATTTCCACCTCCTGATGTATCCTCTTTAATAGTCAAGCAGGATGGGCACCCGCTGTTCCTCGGCAAACTGCATGGCACGCCAGAACATGGAGAAGGCAAACTTGGCCAGGGATTGGGTGTCATACCGGGTGTGTTCCGAGATGTCCAACTTGCTGTACTGCCCATCCGGGTCTATGGTTCCCTCTATCGGGTATCCCTCAGTGTCTGCCCAATCAAGAATGGTGTCCTCATCGGCCTGCCACGCCAGCTGGTTCAGCTTCTCCAGCTCCTTCCGCAGTCCGCCCACCGTGCTGATGGCGGCGGTGTTATCAGTGGGCAGAGGTGCCTGAAAGAAGAAGGCATCCGCCAGAGGCAGCCACCAAGTTGCCCCACGGAACAGAGACCACACCCGCTCCTCGTCCGATGCAAGACGGGCGACCAGAGGATGCTCCCCGAAGTTCCAGTCCTTCTCCACAGTGGAAGGCACCGGCTCATTGTATGTATGGCAGGCGGCCACCAGCAGCATAGCGCCGAAGGCATCCCAATCCGGCTTGTCAGTGTAATAGGGCTTCTCATTATCCTCCGGCCAGGGAGCATAGGGAAGCTGGCCCGGCTGAGAAATGGCGCTCAAGATTTGATCCCGCCAGTTCTCCACCGCCGCCTGGACCTCAGCTGGGGACATTTCTTCCTCGTTATCAGCAGCTTCTCCATCCGGCGTGATTTTTTGAAAGCCCCATCCATTTTCCTCCGCCCACTGCTGAACAACAGTTTTCCAGTTGTGAGAATAGTACCGGGTCAGTGTTCCGGCGTAGATGTCAAGTCCCATAGTGATGCCTCCTTTTTTGCTTGGTCAAAGCCGTTCCAGGGTATTTTCAGCGTTCATTGAGATACCTCGCCAATTTCTTCTCCAGCAGTTCTGTCATATCATCGCAGAGGCGCTTTACCTTGTCCTGCTCATGGGCGTAGTACCAGATGGTTTCCTCTCCGGGGCGGAGCAGGAGCTGGTCGCCGTCCGCTTCTTTCCAGAACTCGCCCAGCACACAATACCGCTCGCCATGAATGGTCAGATTAAATATTCCAGAGAGTTCAACGATTACACCTGTGGATACATTGACGCCTGCGGTCAGCAGGAAAAACTCCCTCACCTGGGACGGGAGCGTGAAGTCCAGCGTTCTTTCTCGGCCTGCGATCTGCTCCTCCGTGGCGGCGGGCTTGATCTCGTCAGAGGGGTCCAGCACCTTTGCCAACGCCTTGGAGAACTTGGGGTATCGGCCAAACAACTCCGGGTTGTTGGCCTTGAATTCCTTTTGCTTTTCCCGCTGCACCCGCTCCTGTTCCTTGCAGAAAGCGTCCAGCTCGGCCAGATACCGCTCCTGGTAGAGATTGCTGGCCTCAAATGCTGTGCCGCTCTTTTCCAGAATGGCGATGGCTCCCTTTTGGCTGCCAAACACCGGAACCCACTGAAAACCATGTCGGCAGGGCTTCAGTTTCAGGAATTCACCACGACTCAGCAGGGCTTCCAACTCCGTCTCATGTTCGTCCCACCAGTTCCGCCAGGTTTCAGGTGTTTCCCGTCCCTCAACCAAGTCCAGGAGTTTTTCAGTCAATGATTCTTTGTTCATAGGTGTCCACGCTCTTTCTCCGCCATCATTTCCACATTACTCGGTAGCACAAAGCTCATTCATTTTGGGAATCAGTATTTTATCCATCCACTGACAAACAATCTCAAAGGCATTGTAAATCTTTTCTTCATTTCCTATATCAAGATATATTTCATTGTCTCTTAAACTGTAAAACAGTGGTTGTGTGTTGATGTCTGGTTTGGCATAACCATAAGGGTCGTATGGACGGGTGTTGATTATATAGCAAACCTCTATGCTTATGCTATCCTTTGTGTTCCCGCCAAATGAGGAAAACACAATCATATAGGTGAAATTTTTACTGTGCCTCGCAAGTGTTTTGTCGGATTTTTTATACTTGAATCCTAAATGCTCGTACTTTCCTTGCAACTTGGTTCCAAGCATTTGCATTGCTTCGTTAAAGTTCATTGTGCCCCCTCCATTTTCTTATCGTAAGTTTGTTTGTGGCGGGGTTGAGGAAGGTTTTAATAATCATGGCTGTGACAGTTCCTCCTTTCGGATCAGGATGCTTTTTCCCTCGGAGTTGATGTCATAAAGGTCATCCAAATGGATATGGAATCCATCCTCACGAACGGTTTCCGCCATACCCAGTGCGGCTTTCGCCAATAGGAGCAGCCCCGCCCGGTTTCCCGTTAGCTCCAATTTGTTTCCATCGGCATGAGTGGTAAAGGAGAGGTGGGCTTCCGGTTCCACTGGAAGGATGGGAAGTTGTTCATCATTCAGTTGGATGGTCAGTGTTTTGGTTTGCATTGCTTGCCAGGGCACCTCCCACATCAATCCCACCAGAGATACCAGACAGTGGACTGCCGCAGCACATCCGCCAGAGCGCCCACAGTGGCGTCCTCCGGCCCCTGGTCGATCACATCCGGGCAGAAGCCATACAGTTCCACCGCTGCATCCATGGCCTTCTCCTTGTGGACAGGGGCCGGGAGCAGGAACTCCAGCTCATCGTGGCTCATGGCGGCAGGCACTGCGCCGTGCTGCTCGAACCAGTATTTGGCCGCTGCCATCAGCTCCGGCGTATCGGGGCAGTCGTTCCAGTTTCCGAAGGGCAGGTAGGCAAAGATCTCCCAGGGGTTCTTGACCGGAATTTTCGCCAGAATGAGAGGGTGGGTCATATCGGTGTTATCTCCCAGTTCCTCCTCATGGGACTGCATCAGTTCCAGTGCCTGGTGAAGCAGCTTCCTTCCCTCCGGCTCGCTGGAGTCCGCCAGATTGTTGTAGGCGCGGGCCAGCTCCATATCCATTTCCGGGGTACGCTCCTCGGCAGAGATTGCCTCCAGTGCGTCAACGATTTTCTGGTGTTTGTCCTCCTCATGCCACTTCTGGCACTGCTTCAAAATATCCATATCCGGGTCCTCCTCGTCCTCATCTGGTTTCCAGTCTTTGATCTGCTGAAACACGCCGTTCTCATCCCGCTCAAAGGCGTAGGGGGTGGGGGTGTTCAGCAGAGGGATGATGTCGGGATCGTCGTTGCAGATTGTGTTCAGCTTGTAAATCCCGGCATTGTTGGGATCGTCCATGTACTCCTCACTCTCATCACCGGCGGTGAAGCGCCAGCCGCTGTCCCAGTCGCCGTCCGGCTTCTCCCGGTAACAGTAGCCAACCTTGTAGCCCTCCACCGTGATACGGTTGGTGGCAATGCAGCCATCGGCACCCTTCCAGTCAGGGAGCAGAGATTTTACATCCTCCGCTTTCACATGGTAGTCCCGGTTGCGGCCAGCGGCCTCGTACAGCTCCTTCCGCAGCGCCTCCACATCCCGAGCCATCTCCTGGATCTCCTCGTTGTCCATCATCTCACTGAGGTCATATTCCAGCGGATTCTGGGCAAAATCCGCCAGTGCCTTGTTCATGGCGTCATGCTCCTCTGGCGTGACGGTGATGCGGATGCGGCGGGCAGGGGTGTTGTATCCAGGTCGCCAAACATATTTTCAATGGACATTGTTTTCACCAGTCCCTTTCTCGGATGGCCTCCTCAATATCAATCGGAATGCCGAACCACTCCAGAATGTAGGCCACAGTGACTCCAATACAATCCCGTGCCACCGTTTCAATCTCACTGTCGTTCTCGTCAAACTCCTCCTGGAGATCATTGATGCCGCAGACCGCCTCGTCCAGCGTCTCCTGCACTACTTCAATGTCGGTTTCGCCGCTCTCCAACAGGTCGATGACCTTCTGAAGTTCGTCTTTTACCTTGTCTACCAGAAAAGCAGGATAATCGTCCCTCCATTTCTGCGAACAATAACGGATTCTATCATTATACACGATTTCCGTCACGTTTTCAATGGGTTACGCCAAAGACAATGGGTTACGCCAAAGACAAGAAGAAAAACATCGACATCTCGAATCATTACATCGGCATCTCGCGCAAAGAAAAAAGCCCACCATTCCTTTCGGGAAAATGGTGAGCTTCTTGACTTATGACCGCTGGGTATCGCGCTGCTTTTCTTTCTCGTCCTCATGGTCGAGGGAGAGGAAAATATCGACGTTGGCTTTGATGGTGTCGATCTGCTTCGCCTGTTTTTTCAGCTTGGCTCGTTCATCATAAAGCCGCTGCTGTTCGTCTTGTAGGCTTTGCAGTTCTGCTTGGAGTGACTTCAAGCTGGGGAGCTTCTTGTCTCCCTGCATGGCTTTGAGTGTAGACCGAGCCGCCTCGTAGATCACAAGCTCCGCCTGATGCTTTTCACGGAAAGCAGCTTTGTCTTTTGCCTTGGCAAGTGCATCGGCAACGGGCTTTAGCCTCTGGTAGTTAGAGATATTTTTGATAAGAGGTTGTACCTCCCGGAGCCGTGCCTCCACCCGTTTCAGATCGTCGCCGGTACGCGCAAACGACGAATGAATATCTGCAACCTT
>CANQVD010000089.1 GCA_947627215.1 uncultured Eisenbergiella sp. | reverse complement strand
CATAGAGAAGATCCCTGCAAAGTCCATATTTATGGGCAGTGCAGGGATCTTTTGACATTAAAACTGTAAAACATGGGTTATAACACCACACCGTTTTTTTGCAATATTTAAAAAGGGATTTATTCGGAACAGACAACGCCAAAAAAGGCCGTCTTTCCCACATTTTCAGGAAAAACGGCCCTCCTGCCGCCGACAGGCGGCTCCGGCCGCCCCCGTAGGCAGAAATTCCTCTGCCTCATCCTGCCTCTATCCGGAACGGGGCAACCGGCTCTCCGTTTTTTCCGAAAAGAGAGGCGTTAAACCATTCAGACTGCCCATACCAGACGCCGTCGGCGTCCCCGGCGCGGACCGCCAGCGTGCAATCGTCCGTCTGACAGGTCTGACAGGGAACCGGCGTCCCGGAAAGAACCGCATAAGGAACGTCTCCGGACCGCAGCTCGATGGGCGCGTCAAAGGACACCTGCAGAGAATCCCCCCTTTTCGCACAGGAGACCGGCCTGGGCGGGAAAACGTCTCCCGCGGGCAGACCGTAGACATCCCGCAGGGCGAGCTGATAAAGCCGTCTGCCCACGGGGATCTTCCGATGGGGATGGATGTCCTTTTCCTCCCCCACATCCGCCAGGACCGCCATCGAAACGCCGGGCATCGTATCCGCGCAGAACGCCTGCCGGGCGCGCAGCGTTACCCAGTCATAGCCGTCCCCCCAGCGGAAGGGATCAAAAACGGAAAGCTGACAGGTGAGAAAGGGAAGCTCACAGTGCCAGGCCGTACGCCAGCTTTCCAGAAGCCGCCCGAAAAGCACGGCATAACGGTCCGCCTCGCCGACGAGCGCGTTACTCTCTCCCTGATACCACAGAACCCCCCGGATCCCATAGGGCGCGGTGCGC
This sequence comes from uncultured Eisenbergiella sp., assembly GCA_947627215.1. Classification (GTDB taxonomy): domain Bacteria; phylum Bacillota; class Clostridia; order Lachnospirales; family Lachnospiraceae; genus Gallintestinimicrobium. Next base: position 5,234 of record CANQVD010000089.1, on the reverse strand, counting down.
GCCACCATATGGGTATACAGACAGCCCGGCCGGTTGGGATCGCCCAGCGCGCCTTCCGCCGGATAATCGATGACCCTCTCCAGCTTTGTATAGTACATCATATTTTCCAGGGAACGCTCCACCATGTCCGGCGTATCGGCGATCAGCTTTTCCAGGGAAGCCTGATAACGGCGGAAGCTCTCTCCGGGATCTTCCCCCAAAGAAGCCCGCAGCCGCTCAAAGTCCGCGGCATCCCCGCGGGTATCTTCATGTGCGTTTATGGATGCCTCCGGCAGCCAGGACTGGATCCTGGTGCCTCCCCAACTGCAGTCGATGATGCCCACCGTCATTCCCAGCGTGCGGGACAGCAGCGCCGCGAACTGATAGCCGATGGCGGAAAAACGGGCCACATGATCCCGGCTGGGCAAAAGCCAGCCGCTGTCCCCTTTCCGAATCGGCTGGAAGTGCCAGCCGTGCTGAGGCACATCCTGACAGACGCGGGGGATCGTCCGCAGGCGCACGTCGGGAAAACAGTCGGCACAGGCCAGCTCCCGTCCCCCTTCGATGCACATGACCGGCATTTCCATATTGGACTGACCGCCGGCCAGCCAGACCTCTCCCACGGCCACATCCCGGAAAAGGACGCGCTGCCCGCCGCAGCAGACCTCCAGCTCGTATCCCTTCCCGGGGCCTGGCGTGGGCAGGGCAATGCACCAGCATCCGTTTTCATCCGCCGCAGCGCCGGCCTGTGCCAGAACGCCGCATTCCTTCGCGGCGGGCGCATCCTCCGCCCGGGGAAAATCCTCCCCCCTGTTTTCCTCTCCTTTGCTCCCCCCGAAGCGCGGGACAGCGCTCCCGCAAAGAAGCCGTACCCGAACCTCCGCGCCGGCGGGCGCATTGCCCCATACGGGGTTTTCCCGGTCATGACACAGAACCAGATGATCCGCAAACATCTCCGAAACGCTGAAATTTTTCATACGAAACCTCTCTGAATCATTCTGCACGGGCCACGCGGAGCTCATGCCTTGATCGCGCCGATCATGATCCCCTTTACAAAATATTTCTGTACAAAAGGATAAACGCACATGACCGGGAAAATGGATACCAGCATGGTGGCATACCGGATCGAAGCGGACGTCGGACCGGTCTGTCCGGCATTGACGCCGGCCGCCACGGCGGCCTCCTGTGCCTTCTTGGAAGCCTCCGCCGCACTCACCAGACGCATCAGGATGGTGGACATGGGCATCAGCTTCTGATCATTGATGAAGTATGCCGCCGTATACCAGTCATTCCACGCTCCCACACCCACAAACAGGGCAATAGTCGCCAAAATCGGCGTGGACAGCGGAACGACGATCCGGCAGAGGATCGTGAATTCGCTGGCGCCGTCCAGCTTGGCGGACTCGATCAGAGAATCCGGAATATCCCGGAAAAAGGCCATGACCAACAGCATATTGTACACGCTCAGCATGCCCGGCAGGATATAAACCGAAAAATGATTGATCAGTCCGATATCCCGATAGAGCAGATAGGTCGGGATCACACCGCCGCCGAAATACATCGTGAACATGGCGATCAGGGAATAGACCCTGCGGCCCACGAGCTCGCGCCTGGTGAGGCCGTAGGCCGTATAGGCGGTAAAGGCGACGCCGGTGATGACGGCCAGAACGGTGCGGGCGACACTGATCATGAAACTGTTCACCAGCATGGCATCTTCGACCACCGCCTTGAAATTATCCAGCGTGAACATGACCGGCGCGAAATAAATCTGGTGCACCATGGAGGCATTGCCGTCGGAAAAAGCGTAAATGATGCAATAATAGATCGGATACACCGTGACGAGCAGAACAAACAGAGCGATCAGGACCGAGATCGTATTCACGACTCTGTCTTCCGCCGTCAGACGGATTCCGTTTGGTTTTTTTCTCATATTTTCTCTCATTCTGCCGCCGCATGCGGCCGAAAACCGGGGGACTTACTGTCAGCCAGCGGTTTGAAGATATCCGCGTCTCTCCCTCCGTCAGAACAGTCCCACTTCATTATATTTGTTGGACATATGGTTCGCCAGAAGGACCAGACTGACCGAAATGACCGATTGGAACATGCCGACCGCGGTGGCGAAGGAATATCGCATGGTGCCAAGGCCCATATCCAGCACATAATATTCGATGATGTAGGATTCGGACTGCGTAAAAGCATTTCCCAGCAGTACCGAAATATCCAGATTTCCGGAAACCAGCCCGCCGATATTCAGCAGGAACATGACGATGATGGTATTCATGATCCCCGGGATCGTGATATACCAGATTTGCGCCAGCCTGCCGGCGCCGTCCACCTTCGCGGCCTCATAGAGCTCACTGTTGATGCCGGTGATGGCGGCAAAATAGATGATCGCACTCCAGCCCACCCCTTTCCAGACGGTCACGATGGTCGCCAGCGCCTTAAACTTCTTCGGATCCGTCCAGAACTTGATGGGTTCCGCGATCAGGCCCAGATCCATCAGAAGATTATTGAGCATGCCGGTATTGCCGAGGATGTCCTTCCAGAGGGCAGCGACGACGACGAAAGCCATGAAGTGCGGGAAATAGCTGCAGGTCTGCACCAGTTTTTTGAATTTCAGGCTGGGGATCTCATTGATCACCAGCGCCAGAAGGATCGGCATCGGAAATACAAAAAACATCCTGATCAGGCTGAGCTGAACGGTGTTCCGGAAGGACAGCCAGAACATGCTGTCATGCAGGAATGCCTGAAAGTGCTTGAGTCCCACCCACGGATTGTTGAAATAGGAGGTGGACAGCGAATAATCCTGAAACGCGATCACGAGACCCGCGATGGGAATATAGGCAAATATGAACAGGTAAATCATGGCCGGCCATACCAGAAGCTGATACGGGAGCTGCTTTTTGATGAAATTCCATTTTTTTTCTGGCGGCAGCGATAAAAACCGCTCTTTTTTGGGGACAGTTTTCTTCTCTTTTTTCAAACTCCTCTCCTCCTGTCAGTTTGAAACACAAGACCATACCATCACATTCTTCGAAGCTTCCGCCGGACGCCGTGAAGCAGAAAATGAACAGGGCCGTCCTTTCAAGACGGCCCTGCTATTATCCGAAGCTTCAATGCAGGGGCGTAGGCGTCTTTCCGCCCTGCTTCGCATATGTCTCGGTCAGGTATGCGTTCAGCTTCTCTTCGCCGGCATCCTCACATTTCTTCAGGAATTCGTCGAACAGACTGCGCACCTCTTCTTCTCCGGAGGCAAAGGCCCATTTCACATGGTACTCTTTGATCAGATTGGTGATCGTCTGGTTGATGACCAGCTCATCGCTGCCGGCCGCCAGGTTAAAGGACAGGCCGTTGTCAAACCGCACATACGGATTGAACCATTCGTTCACCTGATTCATGGCATCGCTGGATATCACGCGGCCCTGCGCGATCAGCCAGTTATCCACGGTAACATAGTTCGCATATTCCTCAATGCCGGTGATCGCTCTGGTCCCGACCCAGTCGGCCAGTCTCGCGTTCACAAAGCCTTCGTACATGGTGCCCTTGTCGCCGTCGGGCTCATAATAGAAATGAGGTCCGTTGATCAGGTCGCCGCTCCACTCTTCATCCGGGCTGCCCTCAATGCCCAGGCACATGATCTCAGCGCCTTCGGGAGAGTTGCCGAACTCCAGCCAACGGGTGGCCGCCGCTTTATCCTTACACTTCTGGGAGATGCCGAAGCGGATATAACCGGCATTGGCACGCACCTGCTCGTAAGTATCCCAGGGCTTCATCGGATAGTAGGTCGTGTCCGGATTGTCGCCGGGCACGGCGCCGGTATAGGCTACATTATACAGGAAGGAAGACGGAAGACCCTGGGCGATCTTTGCGTCCTTATCCGCGTCTTCGTCCACGAAGCTGTCCTCGTTCACCAGCCCCTTGTTCACCATCTCATTGAACCAGATGTACATATCCAGATAGGCAGGATTGCGGTATGCCCTGGACACGTTCAGATTCTCGTCCACATAATAGGAACCGACGCCGAACAGATAGGCCAGGTAGCTGGGACCGGTGGTGGTCAGGCTGCCCGTATAGAAGGGCAGATGATCGGGATGCGCCTCCTGAAGCTTCTCACAGAACTCCATGAATTCCTGTGCGTTCGTGATGTCGGGGCTGCCCAGCTCCTCATAGTAATCCTGGCGGACCACCAGACAGGGCTGATTGCTCTGCACGATGCCGTTGTATTTTTTAAACAGCTCCAGATTCTTTGTGGTGTAAAAGCAGCTTGTCAGATAATAGACATGGCCGTCCGCCGCTCTGCAGGCGTCCCAGGCCTCCTGGTCCACCAGATTGAGAAGCTCCGGCGCATATTCTCTGGCCAGTTCTTCCAGATCGCAAAGCTGTCCTTCCTTAATCATCGTGTCCCAACTGGAATTGTTGTAATAGTCCGTCACGACATCCGGCAGGTCATCGGAAGAAATGAGCATGGACAGCTTCGTGTCATCATCCGTCACCGGCGCGACACATTCAAACGTGATTCCCGTCGCTTCCGTCACGCGCTGGGAAACAGGATTTTCCCCCCAGTCCTCCCAGACGGTTCCCGGATCGGAAATATAGATCGACAGCGTTACCGGCTCCTTGTTGGCCTGGTAAGCATAGGTGGTCTCTCCGGAAGTCCCCTCCTGCGCAGCGGTCGTTTCCGCCGCAGGCGCTTCCGCTTCAGGGGCTTCTTCCGCCGCCGCGGTTTCCTCCTGAGCCGGCGCTTCAGAAACGGCAGAATCGGATGTGGAAGAATTCTGTCCGCAGCCGGCGAGCATCATCGCCAGCACCGTCACAGTAAGCATACATGCCCACAGTTTTCGTACTTTTTTCATTGTTGCCTCTCCTTTCTTTTTACACTTTCCCCTCTATTTCCCGCGGCCGCCCGGCAAAACCACACGCCCGATGTCCGCGGATATCAATCCCCCGCCGCGGGACGGTGCCGCGGTCTGATATCCCGCCATCCGCAGTGGAACATTGATTCCTTAAACCGGGGAAGCCCCGGTCAAAGAACGGCCTGAGCAAAAGCTCTTTGCCTATTATTTACTCTAGCAGGAAAAACACACATAGGCAACGGGAGATTATTTCGATTTTGTGGTGATTTTTCAGGAAAAGGTGAAACGTGTACGCTTAAATTTGGTTATATTTTACCAATTCCATTCCCGTCTTCCGACGTAGTACTATGAAAGTTCCGACGTTTCAGATCATCCCTCATACGTTTCGTATGGTTCCGATGT
>CANQVD010000088.1 GCA_947627215.1 uncultured Eisenbergiella sp. | reverse complement strand
GTATTTTAAACATCTGATCCAGCTTCTTTGCCAGGAACAATACGGCAAGCAGAAGCAGGGGAGCAGCCAGCATCCCTGCGTTTTCCCGAAGATTTCCTCCCGCATGCTGCCAATCCCCGTAAGCGTCCACCAGCCTTTGGACGCCCAGTATCCACAGGCCAGGGACAAAACAGGTAAACAGCGTCACTGCTATCATTACGCCCAGTTTGAAAGAAATATTTTCCCGTAAAATATCCAGGATCGCCTTAAAATTTTTCATGGCCCTGCCCTTTGCCCTAACATCTTTGTACGTCAGGGATTTATATATTTGCCCGAAACATAAAATACGCCATCCGTTAAAGGCCGATCCGGCGACGGCTTTTTCAAAACGCCTCTTTGCATCAGCTCCTCCGTTACATAACCGACGATTTCAAACAGATACAAGGAAACCCATTGGTTAATCTGGGATTCCAACCGTTTTGGTACAAATTTTGAAAAGCTGTTTCGTACCGAAACGATCCATTCCGACAGCGCATTTTCAAGCTCTTCATCCTCTATGGAAAACAGGGAAATGAATTCGGCAAATTCTTCTTCGGTAAAGCAGGCGAAATTCAACCGATATTGGGATCCATCCTTCACAATAAGACCCTTTTGGATCAGGCCCGCGGCTTCTTCATCAGATAATAACGCGGTTTTTACAATGCCGTCAGGCTGCTCCGGGAAAATATCCTTCGCGCACAGCCAGCGCGTTCCCCCGTTATGATAAATTTCACTGTCAAAATATCCGGCAATCCAATAATAATAGATATATCCGGGAATTCTGCCTTTGCTTCCGCCATCGGCCCCCGCCACGTTGCAGCCCGTATTATATTTCGCGGGAGATTCACTCTTGTCAACGGTTTCTTCTACGTTAAACCAACCGTATCCGCCGTCTTTGCGGGGTGGGAACGCACCGTTTTGCAGTTGCAGCCGATCTCTTTTCAGTGTTCCGATCTTTTTCCTTAAAACATAAGGCACAGTAAAATGTCCCAGGCGCTTCAGGCCGAAATCGTGCCCATAGAAGTCCAAATGGTTTACGGCGTCCGCCGCATTCCCGAACAATCGCTCAAAACAATCCGCAATCCCTTTTACCATCTGTTCCGAAGCGCTCTCCACCGTTTTTCTGTCTTCCAGCCGAAAGACAATAAAATTCGCCGCATACTTATTCCCGATTTTGCATACGGCATCCCCATATTCCAAACGGGGAATCTCATCCTCAATATACATGACGGGGATCCCGGTACGAACGCTGATTTCCTCCAGGGTCTGCGGCGTTTCGTATGCCGCTTTGCAGATCGCGCGGGCAAGCTGCGTGTGCAGGTAGCGGTCCGGGTCCATAGCGCCGCTGCAGGTAACGGTATTCCAGTTGATTCTCCTGTAAATTTTTTCCATTTGTTCCGTTCCTATCCTTTCTTTGATTTTTTGACGCCCTGCGTTCAGGCGCCATTTGACAGTCGTTTCCGTGAGCGCATATTTTTCGGCAAGCGCTTTGACAGACATTTCTCCGATGTAGTAATCGACAAAAATATCCCGGTACATTTCGGAAAGCGTATGCAGATATCGGAAAACCGTTTCAAAACTGCGCTCCGTGTTTTCCTCCTCAATCCTTGTGTAGTCGTCATACACCGGATTCAGATCAGCATACTCTTCCGATAAAACCATACGCTCTTTCTTTTGCTTCTCAACAAATCTCGCATAGCGATTATGCGCGATTCGCCAGACCCATGCGTCAAGCGACTTTATTTCGTATTTATGCATACCGTCAAGAACATACATAAGTATTTCGCTCGCTAAATCCTCCGCATCATAGCGATTGCCCAGTCTGCTGCGGCAGAAACGAAAGATCGGTTCTACATAGGGGATGATTTTGTCCTGATCCAAGAGGGGTTCTCCTCCTTTCAAAATGTCTGCAATCATGATCGCACTTATTTAGTGCCTTAAAATCAAATCGGATAGGGGGTTTTCAAAGGAATATTTTTATCATTCACTCAAATGTGAAGATATCCATTGTCCTTTAAGACGGTTAATCGAATTTTTCACGACCATTGAAACACTGTAAAACAAAAGCAGAGTTATGCATCGTGAAATGCAACTCTGCTTTTCTTAATGACTGCGATTCAATTCCATTAAAAATCTATCAAAAACATTTTTGCAATACTGCTTAGTCCAAAGCGATCAGCAACATTTTCATGAAATCCATTTATTTACACCTCAGCTTGCACTATGCGACCAAAGTTAAGCTCATCCTGCAACAGTCCATATACATATGCAGGACTTTCACGGTATAGTCCGGTTTCTGTATCCAATAATTTCTCATAAACCTCCGATTTGTATATGATAAGCATGGCAGAATCAAATTCTATTCCCTGAGATTCCGTAAGCATTTCTACAATATCCTGTACCATATATTCAATCATCTGTTGCCTTTTATCCATAGACTAATCACTCACCTTTCTTAATAAACGGATCGCTTTCTGCGTATGAAAGGAATACTGATTGGTAGTTTTCTTATAAACCATGCCGCTAAGCATATTATCAAAAGTAATAACACCATTCTCATATTGCCTGAATAAAAGGGCCATGTCATCATTTGCAACTGGACCTATAACAATGTCATACTTATTATCAAAATTACATTCCGGATCAGAAAAAGCAGCAAACTTCTTACTTCTGTTGTTTCTTACAAACCTTGCCCATTCTTCCGAGGTTTCTGTCCCAAAATTCTTGATATTCAGTCCTTCCGTCTGCAGAAAGGAGTCGTCAAGCTCATATACATTTAAAACCGGCAAACCTCCATAAATACGTGCGACACGACTAGCCATCTTCTCGGCCTGTTCTTTCATAACAGTAAGATAAAAGCCCTGTCCAAAATCTTTATACGGTCTGCACATAGCGAGATTGATTTCTTTTATATCTGTATTACTTCCATGATATAACAGCATCAATAGCCACCTCCATTATTTCTGCAAATCATAGTCAAATCCTCAATCGCATCATCAAGGCTCAGCGTATGCTCTATATCGTAGTATTCCTTTATAAACTCAATCCCTTTATAATCATAAAGATAGATAAATGCCTCCCTTGAAGCTATATGAAATTTATTGGCAAATTCATTAACACAAACTACCGTATAATTGATTTTCTTCTTTAAGTCACTCATTTTTTCCTTTCATATCCCAACCTGCTTGCTTTTTTCATAATTTCCATATGTCCATACTATCATAAGACCTCCGGCTTTTCAAGCTGGAGAGAGTTCAAGTTCCATGTAAAAGACAACGGGAACGGCTGCATCGTTTCCAAAAGCCTGCTGAAAAGCACGAAAAAGGCAATAGCCGCACTATCGAGGAAAAAGCGGTCGTTTACTGGAGCAGAAAATTTCAGGAGCGCGCGGAGGCGGAGAACAAAAAAGAAGGAAGCGGAAACATACGACTCAGCTAAAGACAGTTGCCCATATAGAAAAGCAGCGGACCGAAATTTCAGCCCGCCGCCTCTGTTTGACTTATTTTCTCACATGCCTGCCATTTGTGCTGACAATCTTTTTCTTCCCTATGATCGGGGTCAGTACAGTCACCGTGATACCGAGCAGCGATAAGATCATCAGCGAGAACCAAAGTGCCAGATTGCTTTCATCCCCTGTCTTCGGGATATCATTGAGGTGGTTGCTTGTCGGCGTATCCGGCGGATTGTCTGTCGGAATGTCCGGCGGATTGCCTGTCGGCGTGTCCGACGGATTGTCTGTCAGGGTGTCCGGCGGATTGTCTGCCGGCGTGTCCGGCGGATTATCGGTCGGGGTGGGTATTTCCTTCTGGGAGACCGTGAAAGTTACTGTTACTGCTGTAGATGTTTCTTCCATGCCGTTGTAGGTGATTGTAATTGTTCCAGAGTACGAGCCGACTGGCAAATCCGCCGCCGGCTTTATTATCCAGGACGTGTCGGTTTTAGTTGCCTCCACAGTTTTATTTTGGGCCCCAATCATCTCAAAATTACCATCAAAAGAAGATTCCACTTTCTCAATGGTAGCAAGATCCTCTCCGTTGTTAGAAATCGAGATAGGTATCTCTGGCGGGGTGTAGCCCGTACTTGCTGAAAAATTCAAGTTATCAGCGGTAAGCTTACAGTACGTGCAAATCGGATTTCCGGTGATTGTCACATTCTCAATGGTACTTCCATCTTCTTTTTCATAGTTTTTGATGTTCCCCTTGTTATCAATCGTCCCATTACCATCACCATTAATGGCGCCGTGGTTGGCGATGATCCCCTCGTTTGTGATGCTGCCGTTGTCGATAAGTGTTCCGTTTTTCGCGATTGTGCTTTCCCCTGTAAGTGTTACGTTTACGCCGTCATCTACGGTCAGGGTTGCATTTTCCTCGATACTCAGCGTTGCAGGCGAGAATTGTTTTGAAAGATCCTGTGTAAGGGTCTGGTTCCCATACACGCTCATTTCTCCCGTGGAACTGTTGTAAATTAAGCAGCTCAAGTCATTCCCATTTTCTGATGTATCCTCTATACCACTATTATTGCAGACAATCACGGCCTCTCCGCCAGAACCAGAACCAGAACCAGTGGAAAAATCACCTCTGATCCCTGCTTTGATTTTTCCACCGACCGCTTTGACAGAACCGCCGGAAATAACGACCGTACTGTCATCACCGTCTTGGGCGCCGATTCCAGGGCCACCATAGCGATCCTCGTTACCACCTTCGCCACCGTAAGCTTCTATGGTACCTCCGGTGATGGTGACCTTGCAACTGCTGCTGGCGCCGGCGCCAATTCCAGCGCCATCCCCGCCGCTGCCGCCGTGAGCTTCTATGGTACCACCGTTGATGGTAATGGTGACGGCTCCTTCGCTGTCGCTGACGCCGCCGATGCCCGCGGCGTTGAGATCGCCGGTGGCCGTGACTTTGCCGCCGTTGATTTCGACGTTTGCACCCATCCCACCGATGCCCGCGCCCCATCCTCCGCCGGTGGCTTCTATGGTGCCTCCGTTGATTTTGATGGCGCCGCATTTGTCATACTGTCCACCGCTGCCGATACCAGACTGCCACTCGCTGCCGCCTGTTGCGGTCAGCTTGCCGGTGCCTTCCTTCTGGCCATAGATGGTCAGAGTGGCATCCTCACCCACTGTGATTCCCTGGCTCGCCGTGAGGGTGACCCCATCCTTCAAAATCAGGTAGACGTTTCCGGTTACCGTAATGCGGTCACTGATGGTAACATTCTCGCTGACTACATACCAAGTTTCATTCCATACGGTAGTGCCGCTCTCAACCGTCGTGGCGGAGCCGCACCTCTGTGTGCCGCCATTCTGATCCACATATTCGATGTCTCTTTCTAACGCTATCGTCTTCGGCACATCCGCCCCAGCCATGTCGTCCAGCGCCAGAATCGCCTCCACAGCCGCCAGGTAGCGGGTGACGTCCAGAGCATCCAGCTCCCCGTCGGTCAGGTCTTGCTTCGCCTCGTCGATGGCGTCGAGCTGCGCCTCCACGTCGGCGCGGTTGTCGGCGGTGATGGTATCCGCGTCCGGCAGGGCGTCGATGAGGGCCTGCACCTGTTCCAGCGCGGAAGGCGCGTCCAGCGCAAGCAGGGCCGCAGTCGCCGCGTCATAGCGGGCAGCGTCCAGCGCCGCCGCCTCGTCCCCGGTCAGCTCCAGCATGGCCGCGTCGATGGCGTCGATCTGCGCCTGCACGTCTGCCCGGTTCTCGGCCGTGATTTCCTCCGCTTCGGGCAGTTCATCGATCATGGCCTGCACCTGTTCCAGTGTGCCGGGTTCCGGGTCGGGGTCCGCATTGACCTCCATGCCGTTATCCCCAGCCGGATCATCCAGTGCCTGCAGGGCCGCCACTGCCGCGTCATAGCGGGCGGCGTCCAGCGTCGCCGCTTCCTCTTCTGTCAGCTCCAACATGGCCTCGGCTATGGCGTCGATCTGCGCCTGCACGTCTGCCCGGTTGTCGGCGGTGATTTCCTCCGCTTCGGGCAGTTCATCGATCATGGCCTGCACCTGCTCCAGTGTGCCGGGTTCCGGATCGGGGTCCGCATTAACCTCCATGCCGTTATCTCCGGTCGGATCATCCAGTGCCTGCAGGGCCGCAGCCGCCGCGTCATAGCGGGCGGTGTCCAGGGCCGCGGTTTCCTCTTCTGTGAGATTAAGCATGGCCTCTGCTATGGCGTCGATCTGCGCCTGCACATCGTTCCGCGTCTCGGCTGTGATTTCCTCCGCCTCGGGCAGCCCGTCGATCAGGGCCTGCACCTGCTCGGCTTTTGTTCCCTCCGTCGGTGTGACGCTCTCCGCCAGTGCCGTCGCCGGCAGGGTTATAAAGGTCATCATCAGGGCCAGAAGAACTGCAAACCATTGTTTCATTTTATGTTGCATAAAACAGCCTCCTTCTATGTCAAACGGGCTCATTGCCGCTCCGTTTCAAAGCGGTACGCCGGCAGCTCGTTTTTCGGCCTGTTTGCCGCCGCGTTTTTGCGCTATATCCCGAAACAATAATTTTGTCCTTCATTTCGGTATAGCTGCTGTCTTTTCGCCGGGAGAATACGGCCCCTGGGATGCGTCACCGGCAAAAAAAGCGTACCTAATCAGAGCCACAGAAAAATGATCCGGTTGTGGCTCATTTTTTCATGCGTTTCGGGGCTGCCGCTTGAGTTTCCGCAAACTGCAAAAACCAGAGGGGACCTAACTGCGTGAGACATCCAACAGCCGTTTTTCGAAAGGCT
>CANQVD010000087.1 GCA_947627215.1 uncultured Eisenbergiella sp. | reverse complement strand
CCGTGCCGCCGTATCATATTTTTCAGGAGGAACTGATTTATGAATCCGATCAGAAAAGCATATTGCCGCACCTTTCAGACGGCTCTTCGGCTGGCGATCCCGGTGCTGCCGTACCGCAGGCCGCAGATCCTGGACAGCGTGCGCGCGATACCGGAGATCATTCTGCAGCAGAAAAAGGGGCCGGTGCTGTTGGTGACGGACGCGACCGTCCGCGGGCTGGGCCTGACGAAGGAGCTGGAGGAAGCGCTTGCCGGGGCGGGCATTCCCTGTTATATTTACGATAAAACGGTGGCGAACCCCACCACGGACAATGTGGCGGAGGCGCTGGCGCTGTACCGGGAGCACGGCTGCGACGTGCTCATCGGCTTCGGCGGCGGCTCCAGCATGGACTGCGCCAAGGCGGTGGGGGCCTGCGCGGTCAGACCCCATAAAAAACCGGGAGATATGGCGGGCATTCTGAAGGTGCTTTTGCCCCTGCCGCTTTTGTTCGCGGTGCCCACCACGGCGGGAACGGGCAGCGAGACCACGCTGGCCGCGGTGATCGTGGACAGCGGGACGAGGCATAAATATCCCATCAACGATTTTCCGCTGATCCCGCGGTACGCGGTGCTGGATCCGAAGGTCACGCTGAGTCTGCCTCCCTTTGTCACTGCCACCACGGGTCTGGACGCCCTGACCCATGCGGTGGAGGCTTATATTGGCAGATCCACCACGCGAGATACCCGAAAGGCCGCTCTGCGGGCGGTGAAGCTGATCTTCGAAAATCTGGATACCGCCTGGCGGAACGGGCAGGATCTGAAGGCCCGGCGGAACATGCTGAAGGCCGCGTTTTATGCGGGCTGTGCCTTTACCAAATCCTATGTGGGCTATGTCCACGCGGTGGCCCATTCGCTGGGCGGCGCGTACAACGTGCCCCACGGGCTGGCGAATGCGGTGCTGCTGCCCACGGTGCTGGAAGCTTATGGGCCGTGCATCCATAAAAAACTGCACCGTCTGGCGGAGGCGGCCGGGCTGGCGGACGGGGACACGCCGGACGACGCGGCCGCATTCCGTTTCATCGAGGCGGTGCAGGCTATGAAGAAGCGGTTCGGGATCGGGGATACGATCCCGCAGATCCGGAAAGAGGATATCCCGAGACTGGCCCGTCTGGCGGACCGCGAGGGGAATCCCCTGTACCCGGTGCCGGTGCTGATGGATGCGAAGGAGCTGGAAGTGTTTTATGAACTGGTGATGGAAACAGAGAAATAATATAATTATGGAAGCGGAGGAATAATATAGTATGGACGCGGAAAAGATCAAAAATCTGGTGGACGGACAGCGGCAGTATTTTCTGACGGGGGCGACCCTGGACCCGGAGGGCAGGATCGGCGCCCTGAAGCGGCTGCGGGACTGCATCCGGGCGAAGGAGGACGGGATCCTGGCGGCACTGCGGACGGATCTGGGCAAAAGCAGGAGCGAAGGGTATATGTGCGAGGTGGGGCTGACCCTGAGCGAGATCTCCTACATGCTCTCGCATATCCGCCGGTTCGCGCGGGAGAGGACGGTGCATACGCCGCTGGCGCAGTTCGCATCCCGCAGTTTCATAAAGCCCTCGCCCTACGGTGTCGTGCTGATCATGAGCCCCTGGAACTACCCGTTCCTGCTGACCATGGAGCCGCTGGTTGACGCGTTGGCAGCGGGCAACACCGCCGTGGTCAAGCCCAGCGCCTATTCCCCCGCGACAAGCCGGATCGTGGCGCAGATCCTTACGGAGTGCTTTTCGGAGCGGTATGCGGCGGCGGTGACGGGAGGCCGGGCGGAAAACACCTGCCTGCTGCAGGAGCATTTTGACTATATCTTTTTCACCGGCAGTCAGGCTGTGGGCAAAGAAGTGATGCGCCATGCGGCGGAGCGTCTGACGCCCGTGACGCTGGAGCTGGGCGGGAAAAGCCCCTGCATCGTGGACGAAACCGCCGATCTGAAGCTGGCCGCGAGGCGCATCGTGTTCGGCAAGTTTCTGAACTGCGGACAGACCTGCGTGGCGCCGGACTATATTTACTGTGACAGAAAAGTGGAAGAAAAGCTGATCTCGGAGATCGGGAAACAGATCCGAAAGCAGTTCGGGGACGATCCGCTGGCCAATCCGGACTACGGCAAGATCATCAATGAAAAACATTTCGACAGGCTGTGCGGTCTGCTGGACGAAAAAAAGACGGCATATGGCGGAAAAAAGGAGAAAGAAACCCTGCGGATCGCGCCCACGGTGCTGCGGGATGTGACGTTTGACGATCCGGTGATGCAGGAGGAGATCTTCGGCCCCCTGCTCCCTGTGCTGACCTATGACAGTCTGGAGGAGGCCATGGCAAAGATCAATTCCATGGCGCATCCGCTGGCCCTTTATCTGTTCACGAGGAATAAGGCCAGCGCGAAAACTGTCCTGTCGCGCTGCGGCTTCGGCGGCGGCTGTATCAACGACACCGTCATCCATTTGGCCACCAGCGAAATGGGCTTCGGCGGCTTCGGGGAGAGCGGCATGGGCGCTTACCACGGCAAAGCGGGCTTTATGACCTTTTCCCATCACAAGAGCATCGTGGACAAAAAGCTCTGGCTGGATCTGCCCATGCGTTATCAGCCGTACCGGCCGGTCTACGATAAAGTGATCCGGCTGTTCCTGAATTGACAAAAATCGGGATATCCAATAGAATAAAAAATACCCCGCAAGGGGAAGAGCGCTGCCATAACGGTAGGCGGTTGGTCACGTACACCCGAAAGGGGGGGGTGAGGCCATGCCAATTACATTGACGTTTCATGTCCTGTTTTGGACGGCCACGGTCAGAGTAAATAGCAGAAACCGCCGCTTGCCCCACAAGTGACGGTTTCTGTTCCATAGAAATTTGACTTTGTTGGGCTGACTGCTTATCGGCAGCGCCCTTTTCATTTTCATTATAGAGGATTTGCTGATTTTGTCAAGCAGGAGATGCTGAAAGCAAATTTACCGGTTTCACTGGCAGCGATTCCGTGATAGCGAGGAACGGGCCGCAGCGCCAATTTCCCTTGCGATATCGCCGTCATCCGTTCCTGCGGCGGGGTGCTGGGGAATGAAAGTTTAACGGTCATTTTCATCGAAAAATCAGCGGAGGCAATTGTCACGGGAACGAGCAGGATGGTAAAATAAGGGTGACAGGGAAACGGAACGAATCTTTCAGAAAGAAGGAGGCTCCATGATCTACGCTCTCAGCGACCCACACGGCTGCTTCGATAAGTATTGTCAGATGCTGCGGACCATAGACTTCCGCCCTCGGGACATTCTCTATGTCCTGGGGGATGTTGTTGACCGGGGACCGGACGGAATCCAGATCCTGCGGGACATGATGAACCGCCCCAACGTGTATCCCATCCTTGGCAACCATGAGTTCATGATGGCGGTCTGTCTCCGTTTCCTGATGCGGGAGATCACGGAGGAATCGCTGTCTGCGCTGGGAGAAGCGGAGATGGGGGCCCTGAACGAATGGCTCATCAACGGAGGGGTTCCCACGCTGAAGGCTTTTACGGCCCTTTCTTCCGGGGAGCGCAGTGAGGTGCTGGAATATCTCGGGGAGTTCACGCTTTATGAAGAGGTCCGCGCCGGAGGGCGCGATTACCTTCTGGTTCATGCGGGACTGGAAAATTTTTCTCCGGAAAAGCCTCTGGAGGATTATTCCCCGGCGGATTTCATCGAAGGAAGGCCGGATTACTCGCGGCGGTACTGGCCGGACAGATTTGTGGTTTCCGGGCATACTCCCACCCGGTTTATACCCGACAATCCTTTTCCTGATCGAATCTACCAGGCCAACAATCATATCGCCATCGACTGCGGCTGCGGTTTTGCGGACGGCAGGCTGGCGTGCTTCTGCCTGGAGACGGGCGAGCGGTTCTATGTGTGAGGCTTTTAGAACGGATATTTTGGCATAACGATCCTGATGCGCAACATTCCTTCGAATGTTGCGCATTTTGCGCTGCAAAATTGGGAAATTTGCACTTTTGCGCGGGAAATATCTTAGATATAGTGCGGATTGACAGAAAAACGCAGAAAAACTATAATTAATTAATGGCAAACATAACAAAATATGCGCAACAAAATTGCGCAACATGAGAGGGAGGCGGCTATGAAGAAAAGCGGTTTCAAAGGTTTTCTGAAAAAGTTGCACAAGTATCGCGTCTATCTGCTGATGCTGGCCCCGGCCGTGATCTATACGCTGGTTTTCGCGTATTACCCCATGACCGGCGTGGTGATGGCGTTCAAAAAGTACAATTACGCCGGCGGCATCTGGGGCAGCCCCTGGAACGGGCTTGAGAACTTCCGGTTCTTTTTCCTGTCCGGTCAGGCCGGTCTGGTGACGCGCAACACCGTTCTGTACAACCTGTTGTTCATCGCGGTGGGCACCATCACCCAGGTGGCGGTGGCGGTGTTCCTGACGGAGATCCACGGAAAGCGGTTCCGCAAGATCTCGCAGTCCATGATGTTCCTGCCTTACTTTATTTCCTGGGTCATCGTGGGCGTCATGGCCTTCAACATTTTCAGCTCCGATTATGGTTTCCTGAACCGGCTGATCACCGCCCTGGGCGGAGAGAAGATCGCGTTTTATACCACGCCGCAGGCATGGCCGTTTATCCTCCTGTTTTTCAATATCTGGAAGGGCGTGGGCTACGGCTCGGTCATGTACCTGGCGGCCATCATGGGCATCGATACCTCCATCTATGAGGCGGCCTCCATCGACGGCGCCAACGTGTTCCAGCGGATCTTCCGGGTGACGATCCCGATGATCATGCCGACGATGGTGATCCTGCTTCTGATGAGCGTGGGCGGCATCTTCAAGGGCAACTTCGACATGTTCTACAACCTGGTCGGAAACAACGGCCTTCTGTACAACTATACGGACGTTATCGACACGCTGGCCATGCGGGCGCTGATCTCCAGCAACGACTTCGGCATGTCGGCGGCCATCGGTCTGTTCCAGTCCGTGCTCTGCCTGATCACCGTGACCATCGTCAACAAGCTGGTGAGCCTGTATGACAGGGATTACGCGCTGTTTTAAGGAAAGGAGAAGGACATGGCAAACAATGATCATCTCGGCAAAGTGAAAAAAGGAAAAGATGTGATCGCGCTGAACATCATTGCCTACGCGTTCACGGGTCTGCTGGCACTGTTGTGTCTGATCCCCTTCCTGATGGTTTTGTCCGGCTCGTTTTCTTCGGAGGAAGCGATCACGAACAACGGCTTCTCCCTGCTCCCTCAGGATTTTTCCATAGAGGCATATAAGACGGTGTTCAAGGAGCCCATCGTGGTGTTCCGGGCCTATGCGACGACCATCGGTCTGACGGTCATCGGCACGGCCATCGGCCTGCTGGTGCAGACGATGACGGCCTATGTGCTGGCGAGGAAGGATTTTGAATGGCGGAACGCGTTTTCATTCTTCTTCTACTTCACCACGCTGTTTTCCGGCGGCCTGGTGCCCACCTACGTGCTGTATACCCAGACGCTGGGGCTGCGCAACAACTATCTGGCGCTGCTGCTGCCGCTGGTGTTTTCCGTGTACAACCTGCTGGTGATGAAGAGCTATATCACGTCGATCCCGGATTCCCTGGTGGACGCGGCGAAGATCGACGGCTGCGGCGAGATCCGGACGCTGTTTCAGGTGGTGCTGCCCCTGATCCAGCCGGCGCTGGCTACGGTGGGTCTGTTCATCGCGCTGGCCTACTGGAACGACTGGTACAACGCGATGCTCTATATCAACAATGAGAAGATGTACCCCCTGCAGTACTTCCTGTACCAGCAGGTGAACAACATCGAGGCGTACAAGAAGCTGATCTCCACCAACGCGGTGAGCTCCGCGGTGGTGAGCGCGCTGTCGATGCCGACGCAGACGCTGAAGATGGCGCTGACCATCGTGGTGACGGGGCCGATCATTCTGGCCTTCCCGATGGTACAGAAGTATTTCGTGCAGGGCATCACCATCGGCGCGGTGAAGGGCTGAGGCCGATGCGGCGGACCGGGTTTTGACCGCGCGGAAGGAGAACAGAGCTTCTGACGTGCGGGATGAGCCTCCGGAAGACGGAGGCAGTCAGTTCACGGGGGATGGGCCGTCCCCAGGACGGCATCAATATAAACCCAAATAAGAAAAGGAGGCATTTATGAGAAAGACATGGAAAAAAGCGCTGGCACTGCTGCTGGGCGCGATGATGGTGATGAGCCTGCTGGCCGGCTGCGGATCTTCCGGCAGCTCCTCCAGTGGAAGCTCTTCCGGCACGGCTTCGGGAGAGGCTGCGGCGCCGGCGGATTCCGCCGAGCAGAGCGGTGACGCCGCGGAAGTGGGTACGCCCGACACATCCGAGCATGTGGATCTGGTGATGTACCTGATCGGCGACCGGACGCCCGATTTCGACGAGGTGTACGGCAAGATCAACGAGATCCTGGAGGAGAAGCTGAACTGCTCCATCAGCGTACAGTTCCTTTCCTGGGGCGAGCATGACACCAAGTATTCCCTGCTGTTTTCCTCCGGCGAGGATTTCGATCTGATCTTCACGGCGTCAAGCTGGTGCCATTATGAGCAGACCGTGGCGCTGGGCGGCTTCTATCCGCTGTCCGAGGAATTCATCCAGACCTACGCGCCCGGCATCTGGGAAGTGGTTCCGGAAATGGCATGGGATCAGGCGAAGATCGACGGAACGATCTATATGGTCCCCAACTATCAGAACGAGTTCGGCCAGGACGTGATCGCAGTCCGCGGCGATCTGATGGATAAGTACGGCTTTGAGGATATCGCTTCCTGGGACGACCTGGTCGCATTCTATAAGGCCTGTGCGGCGGACGGCATGTACGCCAGCCAGGGCGGCCCCTGGTATCAGTATTTCCAGGCGAAGGGCTATTCCACCACGGGCGGCGCACCGCAGGCCGGTGAGCTGGTGCTCTTCCACACCCAGGATCCTACCGATCTGAAGCTGCAGTACGTTCTGGATTGGGACGGCTACGCGGATTACTGCCATCAGGTGAAGGAACTGGCGGATGCGGGCGCATGGTCCCGCGACGTGCTCAACTCCAGCGATGAGCGGCAGACTGGTTTCCTGAGCGGCAGGACCGCCGGCATGATCTGGAATCTGGGTAGCTGCGGCAACTTCGCGAAGCAGGCCAATGCGGAGCATCCGGAATGGAACGCGACCATCATGGATCCGGTGGCGGCATTCCCCAAGAAGGTGAATTCCTACATCAACAACGGTGTTGCCATCAACATCAACAGCAAGAACAAAGAGCGCGCCATGATGGTGCTCAACGAGTTCTATACCAATCCCGAGGTGCAGGACCTGGCGATGCTGGGCATCGAAGGCAAGCACTGGGAGGCGGTAGGCGACGACCAGTACAAGGTGCTGGACGAGACCAACTACGGCGTATCCAACAACTGCAACTGGGGCTGGACCAACTGCGAGATCCAGAGAACGGAGTATATCGAGAACAGGACTCCGCTGGACGATCGGATGGACGAGCTGCAGGAGGCCTGGAACAACAACATCAAGCCCGAGCATGTCCTGGACGGCTTCAACTTTGACGCCACCAAGGTCAGCACGCAGTACGCTGCGGTAGAGGCAGCGCTGGGCAACTACTGGGGCCCTCTGAACAACGGTCTGGTGGACGACGTGGACGGCACCATCGAAGCCCTGAAGGCGGCGCTGGAGGCTGCGGGCATCCGCGACGTGCTGGCGGAGATGGAGAGCCAGGCGGCGGCCTTCGCGGCGGAGAAGCAGGCGCAGTAAAGCGGCATACGCTGCCGGAACGGCACACTGCCGGGGAGAATCCGGCATGACGTGACCGGCAGACGGACATTTACAGCAAAAACGGGGTCGTTACGCATCATGTGCGGCGGCCCCGTTTTCAGAATAACGGAC
>CANQVD010000086.1 GCA_947627215.1 uncultured Eisenbergiella sp. | reverse complement strand
ATTGATAAGAGTCGAATTTTCCTTATTTTACAAGGAATTTCGGCTCTTTCTAATCACCCAAGTGTCGAAAACGGGATTATAGCATATCTGCCCGGAAAATACCAGCATTTTTATTCATGATATTGAAATACTGAAAATGTACTGAAAATATACGTAACAATCCCGGACGCGGAGCGCGGACCGCACTCCCAGAAACTACCATTATAATTCCGTCCCCCGCGAACATACTAAGACCAAGATAAGACACGACCCAACGCGAACCGACAGGAGGCGTCTGCAGAGCCGAAAAGTGGGGTAAGCGTTTGGCGCACGCTTATCCCACGGCTGCGATCCGCAGGCCGTCATCAAAAACAAAAGGTTATGGAGGTGAATGAAAATGGCAAGTTCTTCTAACAGATCTAATAGAATGGAAGTTCCAGAGGCGAAGGCCGCTCTGGACAAGTTCAAAACCGAAGTCGCTTCCGAGCTGGGTGTGAACTTAAAGGAAGGCTATAACGGCGACCTTACTTCCAAGGAAGCCGGTTCCATCGGCGGCGAAATGGTCCGCAGAATGATCAAGAAGCAGGAAGAGGAAATGAACAACTAACGTCCTTTTCTCCCTGTACGGCAGGGACCCGTCATAACGGCGGAACCCGACCGAAAAACGCACCGCACCGGCATCGGCCGGTGCGGCGTTTTTGCGTGAAAATAAATCCGATGCGGTATGCCGCCCCTCCCGCTTCCTTCGGGCCGGGCGTTTTGCCGTCATTTCTTCTGCTGGCCGGTCAGGTAGCGGATCACGTCGCGCCGGGTCACGATGCCGATGAACACCTTCCCGTCATCCACCACCGGAACGAAATTCTGCACGGTCACCTTTTCCAGAAGCTGTTCCATGTCCTCATTGATATGTACCGGCCGGTTATCGTGGTTGCGGCGGATCTTCATGACCGGGATCTCCTCCATCTGACGGATCCCCGGAAAATTCCGCTTTTTCAGCCCCCAGAGCATGTCACCGTCCGTGATCGTCCCAATATATTTCCCGTCCACAGAAAGCAGCGGAACCGCCGCATACCCGTGATGCTCCATCTTTTCCAGAGCCTGCCTGAGCGTATCATCCTCCTGTACATAGGCCACCTCGCTCTTCGGGGTGAGGAAAAATAAAATATTCATCGCCTTCCCTCTCTGCCGCCTTTCCTTTAACGCCTTTCATACACGATCTTATCCGCCAACGCATCCGCGGCTTCTTTGGAAATAAGCTGTTCTACAATCGCCAGGCCGAAGGGAATCGAGCAGCCCATGCCCCGGCCCGTGATCACGTTGCTGTCCACCTCGGCCGCCGCTCCCGTCACCACAGCGCCCTCCAGTTGGGATTCAAAGGTCGGATAGCTGGTGGCCCTTCTGCCCTTCAGATAACCTCTGTGCCCGAAAATGGAAGGCGCCGCGCAGATCGCCGCCACCCATTTTCCCTGCGCATAGAACCGGTCGAACTCCGCCAGGAGCTCCCCGCAGGCCTCCAGCCGCTTCGTGCCCGGCCCGCCGCCCGGCAGCACCAGCATATCGAACCGCGAACAGTCGATCTCGTCGAGTCCCGCGTTCATCCCCACTTCAATGCCGTGGGAGCCCGTCACCACCCGTCTGCCGTCAATGGACACCATCACCGTCTCTATCTGCGCCCTGCGGCATAAGTCCACCACCGTCAGCGCCTCTATCTCCTCAAATCCTTCCGCGAAAAAAACCGCTATGCTCGCCATACTGTCTCCTTTCCGCCGTACCGGTTTCCCGTCCGCCCCGCATCCCTTCCGAAAGGCCTTCCCCTGCGCGGCCGTCCACACGGCGTCCGTTTATTTATCTTTATCATACCAGATAATCCGCGCCCAATAAAGGACAAAAATATGAATTCTTTCTAAAGATTCTGCGCCGTCATCCGCCCGCGGAAAGCAGCCTGCCCAACCGAAAAGTCCGTCCCCGCCCTGCCATTTTCCCCCGCCGAACCACGGCCGCCCCGCGGACAGAACCGCCTCCCCGGCCGGACCGCCTGCGTGCACATTCCGGTTTCCCGGACCGTAGAAAAACGCCGGTACTTACGCCGCGTCCTTTGCGGCGTTATGTACCGCTGCGTTTTTCTTCCGAGCGGGAGCGTGTCCGGAAACGGAATGTGCGCGCAGGCGGTCCGGCCGGGGAGGCGGTTCTGTCCGCGAGGCGGCCGGGGTTCGGCGGGGGAAAACGGCAGAGCGGGGGACGGCGCCTTTCGGTTGGGCTTGACTTTTCCGGCGCGCGGCGGCAGAATAAAGCTGTAAAAAGGAGGCTTCCCATGGAAATCGAACGCAAATTCACCGTTAAAAAGCTGCCCGACGGTCTGGAGGGATATCCCTTTCATATCATCGAGCAGGCCTATCTGAACACCGATCCCGTGGTGCGCATCCGCCGGGAGGACGACCGTTATTATATGACCTATAAGGGCAGCGGCCTGATGGCGCGGGAGGAATACAACCTGCCCTTAAACCGTCCCTCCTATGAGCATCTGCTGCCCAAGGCGGACGGCAACGTGATCTCCAAAAAGCGCTATCTGATCCCCCTTGCGCCCTACACCATCGAGCTGGACGTGTTCGCGCCGCCCTTCGCGCCGTTGGTCATCGCGGAGGTGGAATTTCCCAGCGTGGAGGAGGCGGAGCGCTTTGTGCCGCCGGACTGGTTCCGGCAGGACGTGACGCAGGATCCGGCCTATCATAACTCCAATCTGAGTCGGCGGAGGTTTTGAAACCTCCGCCGACGCTTTTAGGGCTCCTCTTCCGCCGTTCTTACGGTTCCTCCGCTGTCACTTCCACATTGATCAGATCCAGGTTTTCCATGTTCTTTGTCTTCATGCCGTATTTTCCGTGAGCCTTCACATTTTCCAGGCGGAAATTGCGGTAGGGCATCTCCGGCAGACCGCACAGGTATATGGCGTTTCCGGCATCGGTATCCAGTGTGATGTTCTTCAGCGTGATATTCTCCGCCACGGGCGTGGTTTCATCCACGGGTTCCTTCCGATCGGGGTCAAACTCCCCGATGCCGTAAAAGGCGTCCGCATAGATCGCGCCCCGGAACCATTTGGTGTCCGCAAGTCCCATGCCGCGGTTGACCAGCGTGCAGTTTTCATAGAGGATGTTCCGAATATAGGCCCCGCGCCCCCGCACGGCCTTGATGCTGGCGATGCTGTGGGTATTTTCAAATGCGCAGTTTCGCACCGTCACGTTCTCCACGCCTCCCGACATCTCACTGCCCATGGCCACGCCGAAGCCGTATTTCAGCGTACAGTTTTCGATTACAATATCCTTCGAGGGGATCCCCGCCCTGCGTCCTGCCGCGTCCCGGCCCGACTTGACGGCGATGCAGTCGTCCTGGCTGGCGATGAGGGAATCCGTCACCCGCACCCGCTGACAGGAATCCAGGTCGACGCCGTCTCCGTTGAAAATCGGATCATAGCGGTTTCCGTTCTCATCATACTTCGTATGAACCTCGATCCCGTCGATGCACACGTCGCTGCAGTAGATCAGGTGCAGGCCCCAGGACGGCGACTGTCTGACCGTCACGCCCCGGACCGTCAGACGCTTCGTATTGCGGATGCACACCGCCCGGCCTCTCTTTCCCCGCTTTTCTTCCATTTCCTTCCGGAAAAGCGCCACGCCGTTGGCATCGATGACGCCCGATCCCTCGATGGCAATATCGTGATGCGGTGCGCCGTCCGTGTTCAGCAGGCTGGCATAGCAGATCTGGTCATAGCCTTCGAAGGGATAACCCATCAGCGGGAAATCCGCCAGATCATCACTGCCCAACAGCCTCGCTCCCTTTTCCAGATACAGGGTCATATCACTTTTTAAAAACAGCGCTCCCGTCACAAAGGTGCCGGAGGGGACATAGATCGTCCCTCCCTTTTCGCACAGGTCGATGGCCCGCTGGATGGCAGCCGTACAGACCGGACCGCCGTCTCGGGCGCCGAACTCGCTGATATCATATTTTTTCATTCCGCATTTCTTCCTTTCGTTTCCCGCCGGCCGCATCCGCCGTCAGACGCGTTTTCCTGCCGGCAGGCGTCTTCGCCCGCATCCGCTGCGCCGGGAGAAAAACACCCCCGGCCAAAGGCCGGGGGCATTCGCATCGCTATGCATTTTCAGACCGCTTCACGGTCCGGAAAGAAACTCATTCGGGAAGCTTGGTGGTCAGACCGGCTTCGTAGACTTCTTTTCTCTCCTCGGTGATCTCGGCATAACCGGCATCCGCATACTGCTGTGCATAATCCTCATACAGCGCATCGAACTCCTCGGGCTTGCAGGTCACCAGCTTGTCGCGCAGCTCCACATACAGAGACTGCAGCGTGGTCTGATACTCAGCGGAGGACTCGATCGCCTGACCGAACATACAGTCGGCAATGGCCCAGCCGTTGGCCGCAGCCTGCACCTTGTTGTTGTAGTTCTGGATCAGATCGTCGGTAAAGTCCACAGGCAGACCCTGAGGGGAAGCCATCGCGATGGTCTCCTCGATGGTGCCGGCGTTCCTCGCCTCGATGGTCACACACCAGTAGTCCTTGTTGTTGTTGTAGCCCTGCTTGTACTCGGTGGGCTGATCTTCATAAGCGACGGATACGGGCGTGCCGTTCTCATCGTAGTTGAAGGTCTCGCCTTCGATACCCCACTGCATGGTGAAGAGCACGTCTTCCTGGGTCATCCACTCCATATACATCATGGCCGCCTTGATCTGATCCTCGGTAGCCTGAGAGGAGAAGCCGACCATCATGCCGAACGGGTTATCGGAACGATAAGCGGGATAGGTGCCCTGCTCGGTATCGGGCTCCAGGGACTGCACTTCCACCGCCAGCTCCGCATCGGGATTCTCAGCGTAGAAGCTCTCCAGCCAGTCCATGGAAGCGGAAATGTATCCGCCGTACTTATAGCTCTTGCCATTGATGAAGTTGGCCTTCGCGGTCTCAGTATCGATGGTGTAGTACTCGGGATCGGTGATGCCCAGGTTGTACTCCTCGTTGGCGTTCTTTAACAGCTTACGGTTGGGCTCCCAGCCAAGGGACGGGATATTGTAATCGCCGTACATCGCCCACTCTTCCTCGTTCTGAGGGATATCCCTGTAGCCGTAGTTCTGGTCAGCGCCCTGGCCGGACAGGATCATGCTGCCGCCGCCGGGATGCTCCGCGATACCGGCATCCATGATCTTCTGCATCGCATCCAGATATTCCGCACGGGTCGCAGGAATGTGGTCATAGCCCACTTCCTTCAGCCAGTCCATACGCACCCAGTTCACATAGGTGTAACCGGTGTTGTAGTAAGGACGAAGGGCCAGCGCAAAGTAGTTGGTGCCGTTCAGCGGGATGTAGGTGAGCTGATCGTTCTCTTCCATTCTCGCATAGTAGGTGGGAGCGATCTGCTTGAACAGATCCACATCCAGCTCCGCCAGATAGCCGTCAGACGCCCACTGTGCCAGCTTGTCATAGTCGTACTCCATCAGGATGGTGGGCAGATCTTCGGAAGAAGCCAGCAGGGTGTAGGTGGTCATAACGTCGGAACGGGGGATCGCCGCGAACTCAACGGTGATGTTGTACTTATCGCCGAAGTTCTCCTGGATCCACTTGGTCCAGTAGTTGTCGGTAACAGTGGGAACGCCCTCAGCGCCTCTGTCATAGACAGGGATGGAAATGGTGACGTTCTCGGCAAAAGGTTCCCAGCCGTCGATCCCGGCCACAGCCGCGGTTTCGCCGGCAGCCTCTTCTGCGGGAGCCGCTTCCTCAGCAGCCTGGGTTTCCGCAGGAGCAGCTTCTTCTGCGGGCGCTGATTCCTCAGCAGGAGCGGACGAAGAACCGCTGCTGCCGCAGGCCAGCATGCTCATCGCCATAACGCCGGTCAGCGCCAGGGCGAGAAGCTTCTGAAGAGTTTTCTTCTTCATAATTTGTTTTCCTCCTTTAAATATTTTATAGCATCCGGGTTTCCCGGCTACTACCTTAAGAGATGGCGAAAAGCCCGCGCCGCGGACCCTCCGCCGCAGGGGACATCCCCTGCCGTCGCTGTCATACGTACCAACCGGAACGGGATCAGCCCTTCACCGCACCGATCATGACGCCCTTCACGAAATACTTCTGCAGGAACGGATAGATGCAGATGATCGGAATGGTGACGAACATGATGGCCGCCGCCTGCAGCACCTCGGGAGTGCTGGTCACCGCCGCCGCCTCGGAAAGAGAGGTAGTCTGGGCTTCGGAAGCGGAGGACACCATCTGATACAGCTTATACTGCACCATCTTCAGCGTCTCGGATTTCCGGATATAGTACACGTTGTCGGAATAGGCGTTCCACCGGCCCACCGCGTAGAACAGGGACAGCGTCGCCAGGATCGGCTTGGAAAGCGGCATCACGATCTTCGTCAGGATCTGGAAGTTGGTGGCGCCGTCCAGGAAGGCCGATTCCTCCAGGCTGTCCGGAATGCTGGACTGGAAGTAGGTCTTCATGATCAGCATATTGTAAGGCGAATAGATCAGGGGCAGGATCAGCACCCAGACCGTATCCAGCAGATGCAGCTTGTTCAAAAGCAGATAGGACGGAATCAGGCCGGCCCCGAAATACATGGGGAACATCAGCAGGAAGGTGAACACCGTCCGTCCCTTCAGCCTCTTCTTGGAAAGCGGATATGCCGCGCAGGTACAGGCGATCATGCCCAGCACCGTGAACAGCAGGGTCACGCCCACGCTGTAGAAGAAGGAGTACACCAGACTGCCGTCCTTGAAGATGGAGACATAGGCGTCAAAGTTGATATCCTGCGGCCAGAAAAACACCCGCTTCGCCATGACGGCGCTGTTGCCGGAAATGGACTTGGCCGCCAGATGAAGGAACGGAAGCACGCAGGTGGCGCAGATGATGACCAGCACGATCATCATGACCGCGTCGCTGACACGGAACTTGTTTATGGCTCTGCTGCCGTCAGAGGTGACTTCAGCATCGCGGGGAATATTTTCATTCTGCTTTTTTGCCATGATCCACACCTCCTTATAACAGGCCGTCTTCGCCCAACTGCTTGGCGACCTTATCGGACAAAAGCACCAGGATCAGACCCACCAGGGACTGGAACACGCCCACCAGGGTCGCCATACTGTAGTTGCCGCTTGAAAGACCCTTTTCGTATATGTAGATGGCCAACTGATACTGGAAATCCTTGACCATGGAGTTGCCGAACACCTGCAGACGTTCGAAGTTGCTGCCCATCACACGGCCAAGGTTCATGATCAGCAGGGTGACCACGGTGCCGCGAATGCCGGGAAGCGTGATGTTCCACATCCGCTGCCAGCGGTTGGCGCCGTCAATCATGGCCGCCTCATAGAGCTCGCCGCTGATGCTGGTGATGGCCGCCAGGTAGATGATGGTGCCCCAGCCCATGCCCTGCCATACGCCAATGAGCAGGTATGTCACGGCCCAGTGCCATTTCTCCGTCAGGAACGGAATGCCCTCCTGGATCACGCCCATGTTCATCAGCACGATGTTCACGAGGCCGGTGCTGGGACGGAACATGGTATAGGCCACGCTTCCGATGATGGCCCAGGAAAGGAAGTGGGGCAGATACAGGATCGTCTGCGTCACCTTCTTGAATCTCTGATAACGCAGCTCGTTCAGGATCAGCGCCAGGATGATGGGCATCGGGAAGCCTACCAGCAGATCCAGCAGGTTGAACACGATGGAGCTGCTCAGCGCGCGCTTGAAATCTCTGTCCTTGAACACCTTTTCAAAGATCTTGAACCCGACCCATTCGCTGCCGGCGTATCCCTTGGCCGGCTTGTAATCCATGAAGATCATCCGCATGCCCGGATAGGCCGCGTAGCTGAAAATGAACACCAGCGCCAGCGGAATCAGCAGCATCAGGTATAACTGCCAGTCGCGCTTCATGGCGTTCTTCCAGGTCACGTTCACTTTGACCTGCGGCGATTTCGTCTTGCTCTTCGCCATAACCACTACCTCCTCCT
>CANQVD010000085.1 GCA_947627215.1 uncultured Eisenbergiella sp. | reverse complement strand
TTTCGTGCCGTAACGCCAATCTGGCTTGTCGCCCTTGTATATGGAGGATTTGTAGGTTATCTTATACTGATGAACCGCTTAGGCGCATGGGGCGGCGAACCGGTCACATGGATTTACATTGTTCTGGGAGCGATTGCCGCCGTGCTGATCCTATTTTGCGACTGGGTATTCGCGCTACAGATGCGCTTTGAGAATCCTCGCCGCGTATTATTGAAAAACGCAATTTTATTCACTGTGAGGTATTTGCCCTCATTGCTTATACTTGAGGCGGTCTGCATAACCTTTCAAGTCCTCATTCTCTCGGATATGCCTTACTGGCCTGTCCTTCTCCTTTGCGGCTTCTCCCTTCCGGCGTATCTCAAGGGCAAGTATTTCTCAAGAAATTTCAACAAGCTCATAGCCACTCTAAACCCTGACGCTCTTCCCACCAAGCCCGAAGAAGAATAAGATCTCCCCCCGTCGTATGAATGGATCCGTACGATCCCATACATACGCCAAGGGGGAGATTTTCATCTTTTCAAGTCAAATGATCATTATTTATGCGGTGATTCGCGGAAAACACCTAGTGGACACGAATTTGCGGTTTCTCATCGTATCGAAGCATTCCATCATTTTGACTACCATTTCTTGAATTTGATATGTTGTTTTCATTCAAATAAAGCAAGCGTAATATGTATAGTAACGGTTTATGACTTCTTTTCAGTTCTTTTCAGATTTATATTGCCCCGCCAGATCATGTAGGCGGCCAGGAGGATCACAAAGATGCAGATCCCACCCCCACCAAACCGGTCATGGTCTTACGGAAGGTCATGTCGTCCTCTCCGCCGAACTGGGCCAGCATGGCCGTGGTCAGGGACAGGATGGACACCAGGGCCGCCACCAGATTCACAGCCTTCGTGGCCGACAGCAGTGGGCTCTGATGCCGTCGTGTCCTGCCCACATTGACGGAGGCGGTGATCACGGCGTAAAAGGAGTAGGCCGCCATGGCATAGATGAGCAAGCCGGGGTAACGGAAACCTCTGTTTTCGTGGACCATAAAGACCACGATCCCCATCAGGGCCTGGTTCATCAACAGCAACACATACCCGCACCGCCGGTAGACCCGGAGCTCCGCCGCCTCCCCCCGTGCCGCATGGGTCCGCAGCAGGGACAGGCGCATCACCGCCAGCAGGATATAGTACACCGCCAGGGCGATGAACCAAGCGGACCGGTAATATATTCCGGAGGCCAGCTTCAGCACAATGTAGGCCAGGTTGATGGTCAGACCTATGTAGAGAGAGATTATATTTCGGAAGTGAACATCCGTCAGGTACTTCTGTCCTGTGGGCGAGGAGCGTACCTTCCTGGCCAGGGCGATCCTGGCGAACCACGCCCTCCCCCGCTGCCAGGCCCGGGACAGATGGGGTAGCCCTGTGGCGGTGATCACCAAGGCATAGGCGGAGGCCAGATAGGCGGCGTAGACCACCACGGGATTCTGGATGTGGAAGGCCGCCACGGACAGCACCAGCCCGTAGCCGCTGGCCGCCAGCGCCAGGGTGGGCCAGAGAGGCAGGCAAAACAGCGTTTTAAGGATTTTTTTGATTATCTCCATTGGCCGACCTCCTTAAGTTTACGGTAAAGGTGCTCCCTTTCCCCACCTCGCTCTCCACGGCGATGTCGCCGTCCACGATGTCGACGACCCGCTTGACCAGGGCGAGTCCTAAGCCGTTGCCCTGGGCGGCGAGGGAGGTGTCGCCCTGATAGAATTTCTTAAAGATGTGCTTTCCTGTCTCCGGCGGGATTCCGCAGCCGGTGTCGGACACCTTGTGCGGTTCAGGTTCCTGTCGTCCTCCAGCACCAATATCTTGAACAAACCGCGCACCTCCGTGGATCCGTTTTCTCTAATGTAACACCCAAATGTTAAAGTTATGTTTGCGTTTCGGCTTTTTTCAAAAAATCTGAAAAAATCGACCCGCCCGGGCTCTGGCCGGACGGGTGACGGCTTTGCGATCTACTCCTCTGCCCAACCAATTATGGGCTCAGGTCTCCAGCTCCACCTCCGTATTTTGGTTTCTCTTGTGACGCATCAACGCAACCAGACCCACGGTGCCGACGATCACAATGGAGGCGATGGAAAGCAGAAACTTCTTCATGATATATACTCCTTTCTTTTTTGGGGGCGGACAGCGTTCATTAAAACGTTCTACTCAGAGCTTACAACGATTCACGGATCGTTTCTTCAATTGGTCTCGGTCGGTAATCAAACGTATTCATTGCCTTACCGCAGGAAAAATGCCCGTTGGTGTGGAGGGTATATATGGAATATGGCGTAATGAGTGGTGCTTTTTGCCCAAAGAATAAGCAGAACCGTTCAGCAACAGATGCGATCACCCGCATAAGGCCGTAGGGAATCTCGACCTTTACGGGCTTTTTATGGACAATCCTGCGGATGCTATTCAGTAACTCCAAAACGGAGATATACTGGCCGCTCAAAATATAGCACTCTCCGCTTTTTCCTTTTGCTTCGCAGCCGAGGATTCCTTGAACAACGTCTCTTGAATCAACAAAGTCATATCCGCCCTTGATCGCGAAGGGGATCTTCCCGCTTGCCATTGCACGGACTGTGCGGATCATGTGGTTTCTTTGGCGCGTGTCACCGGGTCCGATAATGCCGGAAGGGTGTACTATACTGACATTCAGCCCTTTACGGGCATACTCCAATACGATTTGAGACGCCGCGGCCTTGGACTTCGCGTATTGTCCGTGTACGAGATCGGGAGAAAACGAATGAGCTTCCGTGATCGTCTCGCCGATTGGCCTTTCAGGAATGGCATGGACGGAGCTTACATGGATAACACGTCGGACGCCAGCCGCCGTGGACAAACGCATGATATTTTCCGTCCCGTTCACGTTTACGTTCCAGACCTGAGGATCCTCCTTTGAGGAAACTGTAATCAAAGCAGCGCAGTGGATCAGAGTGGTATCTTCATAGTCGGAAATGTCAAAGAACGGTTTCAGCGAGGCAGCATCTGTAACGTCGCCTTCGCACACCTGAACACCTTTTGGCGCGTACTGCTTTTCCTGCGGAAGAACAAGGACCCGTATCAGGGCGTTTTTCTTCTTAAGAGCTGAAACGAGAACAGTTCCGATATGTCCCGTCGCTCCCGTGATCAAATATAACTTCTTCATAATGCGGAACCCTCATTTTTCTGTATACCAATCCAGAGCGGAACCGTGCGCGTCTTCACGGCTGTGAATCTTCAGATTCTTTCGGTTTAGCTTCTGTTTCATCTCCTAAAGTATCAGCATTTTTGTTTTCTGCTTCAGCTTTTTTCTTTTCCTCCTGCAGCTGTGCTTTGCGGAGTATGATCGCCGTAATAATAAACGAGACAAGATCGAAAATCCCCGAAATCATAAGCGACAGCTGCGGGAATATTTCAACGATGTTCATAACCGGTGCAAACTCGGTGAGCGAGATGACCGACGCGATCAGCACCAGTACGGAAAATACAAGGGCCAGGAACTTTGCGCGGCTTCCCACAACCGTCAACTG
The DNA here is from genome assembly GCA_947627215.1 of uncultured Eisenbergiella sp. Lineage (GTDB taxonomy): Bacteria > Bacillota > Clostridia > Lachnospirales > Lachnospiraceae > Gallintestinimicrobium. The sequence goes on along the minus strand of CANQVD010000085.1, from coordinate 4,764 downwards.
TACAGTGTTTTGCAATAGCATCGTCCCAAGCATCAACGTAACGGCTCCCGCAAATATCGGGAAGGAATCGGCTAACGCTCCTGCTTTGAAGATTCCGCAGCATCCGAGAATAAAGAGCAAAATCCCAAGTGAAAGGCGATGGTCATAGAGCCGTCTATGACCGCCTGAGAGGAAAAAGGCCACGGCATAACCGATACCTGAAAGCATCAGCATCACGCAGAATATGACGCACAGAATCTGTGTATCCACATTCTGCACAAATGTCAGCGTTCCACCAATCACAATGCTCAAAACGGCAAACACGATTTGCAGAATAATTCCCTCGGAGCGTCTTACTTTTTCGGATTTATTTATTTGCCTATTCATTTTCACTTCTCCTGCTTTTTCTGACCGACCATCTGCTTTGCTGCAGATGCTGCCTGTGCTTTTTTGATCACGGAGCCGGCGTTGATCTCCATTCGTTCATTGATAAGAATATAGATGACTGACCCTATCGGAACACCCAGCAGCATACCCGCAACACCGCAAAGTCCTCCGCCAACTATGATGGCGACCAAAACCCACATACCGGGCAGACCCACCTTGTTTCCAACCACCCTCGGATAAATCAGGTTTCCTTCCATCTGTTGCAAAATCAAAAGAAACACGACGAACAGGATCACTTTCGAGGGAGATGCCGCGGCGATCAGCATGGCTCCTATCAAAATTCCGACAAATGCGCCTACAACGGGGATCAGCGCCGTCACGCCCACAAGGACACCGATAGCCGCCGCGTAAGGGATCCGCAGCACGAACAGGCCCAATGCGCATAAAGCGCCGAGTATGATTGCCTCAATGAATTGAGCCGACACAAAATTCTGAAACTGCGTAACACCTAACTTTCCCGCGTGGATGATGGTTTCCGCGTGCTTTGGGAGGAAGATACGAGCGAATCTCTTTGACCGCTCCTTTAGCTTCGACTTTCCGGCGATCAAATAGAATGAAAATACCAAAGCAAGAAAAATATCTGTCACAATGCCGACGATACCGTATGCGCTCTCCAGGATGGTATTCACAAGCCCTGGCAGCCGCTCCATGAGAGCGTCCTTGGTTTCCTCCAGATTTAGACTGTCTTGGATACCGCTTAAATCGATCTGCCCGGAGTTTTCCGGTTTCTCAACCAGTTCGTTCAGCTGTTCCTGATAATACGGGATATTCGCGATCAGCATTTTCACGACGTTGACGACCTGCGGGACAACGATCAGGATGATCAACGCGGCTGCGGCGAGGATCATGATCAGGGAAAGGACAAGCGACAATGCCCGTACAAGCGACGGCTTATTATGCAGCTTTTTGTTTTTCAAAAAACTCCGCTCAAAATAATTCGACGGTATATTCAGAATCAGCGCAAGTATGCCGCCTATGATAAACGGGCGGAAAATCAACATGACCGTGTCCAGGATCGAACCTACTGCGGAAAAGTTAAACAGCGCCCACAGAAAGGCGATTGCCCCAAATACAAGAAAGCTCCATCGCCGGAATGAATGATTGTTTCCCGTCTGCATAATGCCCCTCCTTTCAAAAATCGCAAGGCAGTCCTGCCGTATCTAATCGGCAGGACTGCCTTTCCAGTAAGGTCAGGATGCGGAAAGCGGGCTGTCGGAAAGAGCCCATCCCTCCACGACGCGCACGCCCACATCGCCGGGGTTTTCCTTGAATTGAACGAACTCCATGGTGTTTTGAAGAATTTCCTCCCCCGTGTGGATATTCTTGATTTTCACCGTGTAGCGGATGGCGCACCAGTTGTCCCGGATGATCATGTTCTCAAACTGGCCAAGCTCCATGGTGAAGTGCTGGAAGAGCTGACCCATCATACCTTTGTACTCAGCCAGCGTCAGGCGCTTCCCGTAGACGTTGTAGTGGGCATCGGGCTCGTAGAGGGTGTTGCACCACTCCAGCCACCCGTCGTAGCCGCCGTTCCAGTTGTTGAAGCCGTTGAAGAGCCGGTCCATGATCGCCTTTTCGATGTCCTTCTCAATAGGGGTAGGATTTTTGATTTCTGTAACTGCCATTCGTATGTACCTCCAAAAAAGTTTTCAAGCGATTTTTCACTTGCTGGATGCCTGATAGCCCATAAGTATTTGAGAATCTTTAGAGTTTTGTTTGAGAAAGATTAAAATACCTCCTTTTTTGCTTTTTGACAGGGCACTTGCATAAAACTCCCCATCATGATATAATCATGTTATCCAACAAATGTAGGAAAGTCAACCGACAGTTGTTGGTAAATGACGGGAAAACAACACATTCTCAAATTTGTTGTTTTGCGGAGGTGAAAATAGTGAATCAAAGAGTCATGCTGACAAAAAGGCTGATAAAGGAGAGTCTGCTTGAAATTCTGAAAAGCAAAAAAATCCAACAGGTCAGCGTTAAGGAACTGTGTATGGGGGCGGAGATCAACCGTTCCACGTTTTATGAATACTATGGCAGTCCAAGAGATGTGCTGATAGAAATCGAACAGGATCTCATCGCGGAAATCTCTGAATCCATTCCAAAAGGCGGAAACCTCACGCCGCAGGAGCGCCTGTTGACGCTATGCGAGGTTTTGTACGCGCACATTGAGTTGGAAAAAGTCCTCTTCCGAAACAATTCGGATGAGGACATTGAAAAAATGTTTGGCAGCGCTGAGTTTTCCCTTCTGAAACCCGAACAGTTTTTTAACGGAGAATCGCTTATAGGCAGCGAAGACAGGGAATACCTTTCCGAATTTATCAACCACGGAATGTATCACATCCTGCGGCGCTGGCTCATAACGGATTCCGCAAAAAGCCCAAATGAAATTGCGGCTCTGATCAATCGCATATTCCTATATTCTGTATAGTGAATTCGCGACGCAATAAAACTTGAATGGGACTCCGAAAAGGGCGAAAATGAGGTATTCCTATGAGAGACGAATATAGAATTGAGACGCTCATCAACCTCTATCTGCGCGACTGCGCCGTCAATCAGCGGAAGATCCAGGTGTCTTGGCAGTGAGATCATTTTCTCGTTCGCGGCAAAATTTCCCCTTGACTTACGCATGATCCCGTACTATACTCATGTACGATTTCATACATAGTCAAGGGGATTTTTTATGCGGTCAGAGGAGATTACAAAGCGCATCCACACCCTCAACTACCTCACCGCTGAGCTGGACGCGCTCTACCATCAGGCGTCGGTGAAGCTGGGGCTGTCGGATTGCGCCACGCGGATCTTGTACGCCATCCACGACAATGGGGACGGGTGTCTTTTGAGCCTCATCTATAAAGAGTCCGGCATCAGCCGCCAGACGGTGAACTCAGCCCTTCGGAAGCTGGAGGCGGAAGGGATCGTCTACTTAGAGCGGCGGGAGGGCCGCAGTAAGGCGGTATGCCTCACGGAAGCCGGGCGCGAACTGGTAGAGCGGACGGTTGATCGGCTCTGTCAGGCCGAGCTTCGGGCGCTGGGGACATGGGAGGACCGGGAGATTGACGAGCACATCCGCCTGACGCAAAAGTACCTCACTTCCTTCCGGGAGCAGGTGAAAACGCTATGAGCAGAGTGAAGCTCTCCGACCACTTTACCTACGGGCGGCTTCTCCGTTTCACCCTGCCGTCCATTGTCATGATGATCTTCACCTCCATCTATGGCGTTGTGGACGGGTTTTTCGTGTCCAACCTCGCCGGCAAGGCGCCCTTCACAGCTGTGAACTTCATCATGCCCTTTTTGATGATCCTCTCCACCGTGGGCTTCATGTTCGGCGCCGGCGGCACGGCCATCGTGTCCAAGTCCTTCGGGGAGGGGGATTTTGACCGGGCAAACAGGCTTTTCTCCCTCTTTGTCTACGTGACTTTGACCCTGGGCGTTCTGTTCGCGGCGCTGGGGATCACCTTCATCCGCCCCATCGCCCGCTTTTTGGGGGCCGAGGGGGAGCTTCTGGAGAACAGCGTTGTATATGCCCGTGTCATCCTCCTGGCCCTCCCCTTTCAGGTCCTGCAATTTCTCTTCCAGAGCTTCTTTGTCACCGCCGAAAAGCCGCAGCTCGGCCTTGCGGTGACCGTCTCCTCCGGCGTCACCAACATGGTGATGGACGCCTTATTGGTGGGGCTTCTGCCGCGGGAATACAAGCTCATCGGCGCGGCGGCGGCCACCGGCATGAGCCAGGTGGTGGGCGGCGGCGTGCCGCTTCTCTACTTCTTTCGCAAAAATTCCAGCCTCCTGCGGCTGGGCAAAACCTCCTTCGACGGCAATGCCATCCTCCGCGCCACGGTCAACGGCTCCTCGGAGTTTATGAGCAACATCTCCATGAGCCTGGTGGGGATGCTCTACAACGTCCAGCTCATGAAATACGCCGGAGAGGACGGCGTGGCGGCCTACGGGGTGATGATGTACGTGAGCATGATCTTCTCCGCCGCCTTCATCGGCTATTCCATCGGCACCGCGCCGGTGGTGGGCTTCCACTACGGGGCGCAAGATTTTAACGAGCTGAAGGGGCTTCTACGCCGGAGCGTACTCCTCATCGGCGCGTTCTCCGTTTCCATGGTCCCGGCCGGGGAGCTGCTGGCCGTTCCCCTCTCCCGGCTCTTTGTGGGCTATGACAGGGCGCTGATGGACCTCACCGTCTCCGGTTTTCGCTGGTTTGCCGTGTCCTTCCTCTTCATGGGCTATGCCATCTACGGTTCCGGCTTCTTCACGGCGTTGGGCGACGGCGTGACGTCGGCCGTCATCTCCTTCCTGCGCACCATGGTCTTCCAGGTCGCCGCCGTCCTG
>CANQVD010000084.1 GCA_947627215.1 uncultured Eisenbergiella sp. | reverse complement strand
AGCGGAAACGTGACGCTTAAGGGGATCGAGGTCGTCGATGACAAAACCGGTGACAGGTGGACGGTGGAGAGCCTTGCGCCCGGAGCAGCCGATGAGCATGAGGTAACATACACGGTAACGCAGGAGGATGTGGATGCCGGGAGTGTGGAGAATACGGCGACGGCGACTGCGAAGAATCCTGCCGGCGGTGATGTGCTTACCGCGAGCGATACAGAGACGGTAGAGACAGAGCTGAAAGTGCCTGGTTTGAGTGTAAAGAAAGAAGTGACCGGAGAGGCCCCAGAGGGCGGCTATGGAGTAGGCGATAAGATCAGTTATAAGATCACGGTGAAGAACAGCGGAAACGTGACGCTTAAGGGGATCGAGGTCGTCGATGACAAAACCGGTGACAGGTGGACGGTGGAGAGCCTTGCGCCCGGAGCAGCCGATGAGCATGAGGTAACATACACGGTAACGCAGGAAGATGTGGATGCCGGGAGTGTGGAGAATACGGCGACGGCGACTGCGGAGAATCCTGCCGGCGGTGATGCGCTTACCGCGAGCGATACAGAGACGGTAGAGACAGAGCCGAAAGTGCCTGGTTTGAGTGTAGAGAAAAAAGTGACCGGAGAGGCCCCAGAGGGCGGCTATGGAGTAGGCGATAAGATCAGTTATAAGATCACGGTGAAGAATAGCGGAAACGTGACGCTTAAGGGGATCGAGGTCGTCGATGACAAAACCGGTGACAGGTGGACGGTGGAGAGCCTTGCGCCCGGAGCAGCCGATGAGCATGAGGTAACATACACGGTAACGCAGGAGGATGTGGATGCCGGGAGTGTGGAGAATACGGCGACGGCGACTGCGAAGAATCCTGCCGGCGGTGATGTGCTTACCGCGAGCGATACAGCGACGGCAGGGACAGAAACGAAAGTGTCAGCACTGACTTCCGAGAAGACTCTGACGAACAGCGGAAGCGGAAAAGATGGAGCGTTCAAGGCAGGCGAGACGGCGGAGTTTGACATCGTAGTAGAGAATACCGGAAACACGACGCAGAAGAACGTGACTGTGAGCGAGATGCCTGGGGCCGCGATTGTGGTCGGGACTGGCTATGATATCATAGACGGCAAAGCGGTAATCGCAGAGATGGCACCCGGAGCGACAGTAGTTGTGAAAGCGACTTACACGGTAACGCAGGCAAATATCGAGAGCGGAGAAAAGCTTGTGAATATTGCGACTGTGGACGGCGATGGAGACGACACGAATCCTGAGAAAGAAATCCCGATTGAGAAGTATGTTACAATCTATTATGCAGTAGCAGATGATTCCAGCAATATGGGTGGGGTAGACCCTTCCGAGGAAAAAATACTGGAAACGGCAGAACAGGCGGTCGGATCTTTGGCGACGCCTGCAGCGGGTAATCAGTTCCTGTATTGGACAAATGCAGATGGTATAGTTGTATCGCGTGATCCTGCTTTTAGTCCGGAAAAAGGAATGCAGGCAAAGAACGGAAAAGAAGATGAACCTGCAACGGTGGCAATGGAGGGAGAGCCGGATGTTTGGAATGATGGAGAAACCTTCTATGCACACTTCGGAGTAATACCGGGACCTGATACGCCCGATCCTGTAAACCCTGATCCTACGAACCCTGACCCCGGAACCCCTGATCCCGGTCCTACTAATCCTGGGACGGATCCCGAAACCCCGGCTCCCGAAGGCACGACGGTTCCGATCGCTCCTGTGGCGGCCATGCCTGACGCAGGTGTGCTGGGTGTGATCAGACTGCCCGAGGAAGAAGAGGAAGAAGGCGTGGAGGCCGGAGTCCTCGGAGAGAGAAGAGGCGTGCTGGGTGTTCATACCGGAGACGAAGCGCCGATTGCGAGCCTGTTCGGAATTATGGGCCTGGCTGCGCTGGCGGTGGAAGAGCTGCTTCGGAGACGTAAAAAGAACGCCAGATAAGCTCCGGTTTTTCGGAAAAGAATTTGTATGAGGAAGGAGGGCGCTCCCGTGTGGGGCGCTCTCTTTATGTAATCGGCGCAAAACAGGGGAAATCTGCGCCGGTTCCGGAACGATCCGCTGCGGTTTGCTTGCTTTTTCCGTTTTTTTGTGCTACACTTGACTCATCTCAATGGATAACAGACATTAGAGAAGCTGTTACCAGACTTTTTACCGGAAGCAGATGGCTGACCGGTTCTTTTGGCGGCAGGTCCGAAGCCGCTTTCTGTGATCGTGCCCGTGTTCGGGCGATTATCACACCTTTTTAAAATGAAGGATCCGTTTCTGTGCGCGGCGCGTAAAAAGCCTGGACAGTTTTTCTCTCATTGATGAAAAAGGAGGATCCTGTGGGAGAGAAAAATGATACGTTTTCCTATTATGTCGGGAAGGAGGAGGTGCTGGCAGATCTTTACAACGCGGTCGTGTACGGCGGCAGGCAGGCCATATGCTCCGAAGACCTGGCGGATGTACAGCGGACATATCACGAGCCGCTGACCAGCCGCTACGGGAAAAAGCGGAGGGTTCAGCGAGAACGGGATGCGGCGAAGCTTCTCTGCCGGGAGGGGTGTCCCGTGCTCCTGGCGGTGGAGAATCAGGATGAAATGAATCATGGGATGCCGCTGCGCTGCGCGGAGTATGACGTGGAGGAGTTCCGCAAACAGGTGCGGCGCATTCAGAAGAAACATATGCAGGCCCGAGACCTGAAGCCCGGCGCGGAATACCTGTCCGGATTCCGTGCGGAGGATCGTCTGATTCCGGTGATCACGCTGGTGGTCTATCACGGAGACGGAAAATGGAGGGCGGCGGAGAGCATGCGGGAGATGTTCAGCCTGGACGGGATGGATGGAGAGCTGCGGGCGTATCTGGAGAACTACCGGATCCACGTGGTGAATCTGGTGGAGCAGGAGGAGGAGCGATTTCAGACGGGCCTGCGGGAGCTGGTGGGGATGCTGAAAAGGAAGGACGATCCGGAAGCGATGCGGGCATACCTTCGGGACAACGAGGCGCGGTTCCGGGAGATGGATGAGGATACCTACGATATGCTCTGCGTGATGCTGGATCTGAAAGGGCTGGAGGTTCCGGACAGCCCGGGAGGCGGAGGCCGAAGTGAAAAGAGGAAAGAGAAGGAGGAGAAAAGGGATATGTGCAGGGCGTTTGAGATCTTAATACAGAGGAGCCGGGAGGAAGGAAAAGCGGAAGGAAGAGCAGAAGGAAAAGCCGAGGGAAGAAAAGAAGGGGAACTTGACGGCAGAGAACGCGGCGAAGAACGCCTCGGCCGCCTGATAACCCGCCTGCTGTCGGACGGCAGGATAGACGAAGCCGCATTTGCGGCGCGGGATGCGGGCGAAAGATCCCGGCTGTATCGGGAATACAGTCTGTGAGCGCAATACACTTTTTTATTTCACATTTGGATGCTATAATACCAATATCGGCAGAACCGGTCGCCTGGTGAATGAGGAGCGGCAGGCATTCTTTCCCGATGGAAGGTGATACGGATGGACGAAAATGTGATGAGAGGAGTGCGGCATATGAGCAAAACGGACAGGGAGTGCAGCGAGGGGCAGACGTTTCCGGACGGCACGCCTATCGACAGTTGGTTTTTTGATACCTCCGTGCCGGAGCTGTCAGAGCTGGGCAGGCAGTATGTGCTGACGGAGTACGGGATTTTTGATGACGGGAAGCTGTATACGGCGCAGATCCAGCGCCTGATCGATACGGCACATGAGAATGGCGGCGGCGTGATCGTGGTGCCGCGGGGCACCTATCTGACGGGATCTCTGTTTTTCCGGCAGGGCGTCCACCTCTATGTGTCGGAGGGCGGCGTGCTGAAGGGAAGCCCGGACATTCAGGACTACGAGCTGAGGATGACCCGGATCGAGGGGGAGAGCTGTCTGTATTTCGCGGCGCTGATCAATGCCGACGGGGTGGACGGTTTCACCATGTGCGGGCCGGGAACCATCGACGGCAACGGGCTGAAATCCTGGCGGGCGTTCTGGCTCCGCCGGGCCTGGAATCCGGCCTGCACCAATAAGGACGAGCAGCGGCCGAGGCTCGTTTTTATTTCCAACAGCAAAAACGTGCTGGTAGCGCAGCTCCATCTGATCAACGCCCATTTCTGGACGAATCATCTTTATCAATGCGATCATGTGAAGTATCTGAACTGCGATATTTTTTCTCCCGCCGCGCCTGTAAAGGCGCCCAGCACGGACGCCCTCGATATCGATGCCTGCAGCGACGTGCTGGTAAAGGGCTGCCGCATGGAGGTGAACGACGACGCGGTGGTGCTGAAGGGCGGCAAAGGGCCCTGGGCGGATACGGCGGCGGAAAATGGGGCCAATGAGCGCATTCTGGTGGAGGACTGCGTGTACGGCTTCTGCCACGGCTGTCTCACCTGCGGCTCTGAGTCCGTACATAACCGGAACATTCTGGTCCGCCGGATCCGGGTGCGGGAGGGGAACAATCTTCTCTGGCTGAAAATGCGGCCGGATACGCCCCAGCACTACGAATACATCACGGTGGAGCAGGTGGAGGGCAGGATCGAAAACTTCATCAATATCAATCCCTGGACACAGTTTTTCGATCTGAAAGGACGGACGGACATGCCCGTTTCGCGGGCGGATCATATCCGCATGGCGGACTGCCGGTGCGAGTGCGGGACGTTTTTCCATGTGAAAAAGGCGGAAGCACAGTATCATCTGGCGGATTTCACCTTTGAAAATCTGCACCTGACCGCGAAGCGGAACGGATTTTCGGAGGACGCGGTCAAAAATCTTCTGATGAAAAATGTGACCGTGGAGGAACGGCGGGCAGGCGAAACGGAGGGAGCAGTATGAGCAAAGGACCCAATATCGTCTTCATCCTGTCGGACGACCAGGGCGCGTGGGCCATGCGCTGTGCCGGAACGAAGGAGCTGTATACGCCGAATCTGGACCGGATCGCGGCCTCCGGAATGCGGTTTGAAAATTTTTTCTGCGTTTCCCCGGTCTGCTCTCCTGCCAGGGCTTCTCTGCTCACCGGGCGGATTCCTTCCGCGCACGGCGTGCATGACTGGCTGCGCTCCGGCAATCTGGACGCGGCGCGTTTCGCGGCCCAGGGCAGGGAAAATCCCTATGGCGGTTATGCGGATGAGAAAAAGCCGATCCGTTATCTGGAGGGGCAGACGACCTATACGCAGCTTCTGGCGGAGAACGGCTATACTTGTGCGCTGTCCGGAAAATGGCATCTGGGCGACAGCGTTTCCCCGCAGTGCGGCTTTTCCGGGTGGTATACCATCGGGAAGGGCGGCGCCTGCTATTATCATGCGGACATGGTGGAGAACGGAGATATCACGGTGGAACACGGGAAGTATGTGACGGAGCTGATCACCGATAAGGCGCTTTCGTATCTGGAGGAAATGAAGGACGGGCCTTTTTATCTGGGCGTTCACTATACGGCGCCCCATTCGCCCTGGGAGGCGGAGCAGCATCCGGCGAAGTGGATCGACTATTACAGGGACTGTCCGTTCGGGAGCATTCCCGATGTGCCGGACCATCCGGATATGACCACCGGACCGGTGTACGGGACGTCCGCCAGGCGCACAAATCTCACCGGCTATTTCGCCGCTGTCAGCGCCATGGATGAGCAGATTGGCCGGATTCTGGATCGGCTGGAGGCGCTTTCCCTGCTGGAGGATACGCTGGTGATATTCACGTCGGACAACGGCATGAGCATGGGGCATCACGGCATCTGGGGAAAAGGAAACGGGACATTTCCCATGAACATGTACGATACGGCCGTGAAGGTGCCTTTTCTGGCCTTCTGGGAGGGACATATCCGGAAGGGGAGCGTCTGCAGCGGGCTGGTGAGCGCTTACGATCTGTTTCCGACGGTGTTGGAGCTTGCGGGGATCGAATGGAAGGACGGCGGGGAACGGGCATCCCTGCCCGGGAGAAGCTTCGCGGGGCTGCTGACGGGCGCGGCGCAGGAGCGCGGAGAAAATGCCGTGGTGGTGTTCGACGAATACGGACCCGTCCGGATGATCCGTACGGAGGAATGGAAATATGTGCACCGTTATCCTTACGGAAAAAATGAGCTCTACGATCTCCTGAACGATCCGGCGGAGGAAAACAATCTGTACGGACAGCCCGCCTGCGGGGCGAAAGCGCTGGAGCTTAAGCGGCGCATGGAACGCTGGTTTTCCGTCTATGCCGACCCCGCGCTCGACGGCCTCAGAGAGGGCGTCACGGGGCTCGGTCAGTTGGGCCGCGCCGGGCAGCAGGCGGACAGCATACAGGTGTATTATCCCGCTTCCGGAAGCTGAACGCATTGTCCTGCTTCCGAAAACGCAGTGCATTATCCAGTTCATGGAAGCGGAACGCGCTGGCCTGCTTCCGGAAGCGGGATGTATCAGCTATTTCCGGAAACGGAAGACCTTTTCCAGCCACCGGATGCTCCATTCCATCCAGCGGGCGTTGTACGCGTCGGCGGAGCCCACTTCCTCCGTACAGACGGACATGCCGTGCTCTCCCTCCGGGAAAACGTGCAGCTCAAAGGGAACCTTTGCGGCGGAAAGAGCGGCGGCAAAGCGCAGGCTGTTTTCCACAGGTACGCCCCCGTCCGCGGCGGTATGCCACAGATAGGTGGGCGGCGTTTCGGCGTCCACATGGGCGTCCAGACCGAACCAGGTATATTCCGGGCTGCCCTTTTTTGCGCCGCTGACGTTCTGAATCGAGTCCGTATGTGCGTATTCGCCCGCGAGGATCACCGGATAGCCCAGGATCATGGCATCGGGCCGGATGCTGCCGCATTGGAAGTCAGGGCCCCAGAGCTTTTCGGCAGCGGCGAGGAATTTTTCTTCCTTATAAAGCGTGCCCAGGGACGCGGCCAGATGTCCGCCGGCGGAAAAGCCGCAGACAGCGATCCTTCCGGCATCCAGCTTCCATTCTTCCGCGTGGGCCCGCAGATGGAGCATGGCGGCCGAAAGCTGCAGAAGCGGCCGGAAATCCCTGGCGTTTTTCCCTACGGCGTAGTCCAGGATGAATACGTGGTATCCGGCCGCAAAGTAGGGCTTCGCCACGGGCTCCGCTTCCCGGGCGGAGACGAATTCATACGCGCCGCCGGGGCAGATGAGCACGGCGGGAAGCGCGCGGGGGACGTGTCCTTCGGCCGGTTCCTCCTGCAGCCAGGCGGTGACGGTACAGCCGTCGGTGTGTTCGGGTTGGAACGTAAAGCATTTCATAGATGAAGCCTCCTGTTATGGTTTGATCTTTTGATTTCGGGAGAAGGGCAGGCCGTTTTCCGGGACGCACGTCTGCGCCTCGGGCGGTCGGTGCGTGTGCGTCAGCGCCGGCGCGCCGGCCGCCTGATCAGGCTGCCGACGAATTCCTTTCCCAGAAAATAAATCCGTTTATAATAGACGAAGGTGGACACCAGGACGAAGCCGACGCTCATGCCGATCAGCGTGAGGATGCAGTCGCGCGCGTTGGCGTACATGGCCTCCGTGTTCCGCTGCATGAAGTTCACCAGCGTGTTGTAGAGCAGGCTGCCGGGCAGCAGCGGGATGATGGCCGGATAGAGGAAAACGGTGGACGGCATCTTCTCCCTGGCGGCCATGATCTCGGCGTAAAGCGCGGTGACCATGGTGGACAGCAGAATGTAGATCAGCCGTTCCTGCGTGAACTGCATCAGCAGTAGATAGACGCAGCGCGTCAGCGCGCCGCTCACGCCTGCCCGGAGCACATATTTTTTCTCGATGCCGAATACGATAGCCAGACCTGTGGAAGCGATAAAGGAAAGCAGAATGAGCTTGACCGTTTCTACCATGAGATCCCACCTCCGAACATATAGATGCTGATGCCCAGTCCCAGCACGATGGCGGTGGCGTCCAGCACGATCTTCAGGATCTCCAGGATCCCGTTCATTTCATTGCCGCACAGGATATTCCGGACGGCGTTCACCAGCGGAATGCCGGGGATCATCATCATGCTGTTGGTGATGATGATGGTGGCCAGGTGCTGGCCGAGCCCGATCCGCACCAGCAGGATGTCCAGCGAACCCACGATCCACATGCACAGCGCGTCCGTCAGGATGCGGTTCAGGCCGGGCTTATTCAGAAGCCGGATGATCCAGAACAGAACCACTGTGGTCAGATCCGCCGAGAGCACGTCCCGCAGGCTGCCGCCGTTGAGCATGCAGATGCTGGACATGGCGATGAGGTATCCCAGGATCACGGTGACGGCGGCGTAGTCTTTGACCTCGCTGTCCGCCTGTTTCAGCATGGCGTCCAGACCGGCGGGCGGCGGCGTCTCGCTGCACACCTGTCTGGAGAGCTGATTGAAACGGCTGATCCGTTTCATATCGTTGTTGGCGGGCGGGACCATGACGTGGCGCGTCGCCGCCTGGTTGTCCGCGGTCTGCGCGCTGAGGATGATGGTGGAGCTCAGCGAAAAGATGCTGATGTCCGTCAGCCGGTAGCTTAAGCAGATGCGGTTCATGGTGTCGTTGACGCGCTCCAGATTGGCGCCGCAGCCCAGCATCCGCTGCCCCAGCGTGGCCGCGAAGTCCAGAATGTAATCCAGATCGTTCATCGGGA
>CANQVD010000083.1 GCA_947627215.1 uncultured Eisenbergiella sp. | reverse complement strand
TCCGTAAACTCAGACTTTCAAAAGACATATCGCAGGAGAAATTTGCGGATATGTGCGATTTGCATCGTACATATATTAGCGATGTAGAGTTAGGGAAACGAAATGTTTCTCTTGAAAACATAGTAAAAATGGCAACAGCGCTAGATATGCACGTTTCAGTGCTTTTTCAGGAGGTAGAAAGAAATGCAGGCATTTACTAGATTTAAAGGTATGGATGCTTCTTTTTGGTCGTTTGTAAAATTCGTTTCCGAAAACCTTGGCTATACGGAACGAGGTGAAGGACTTGTCAAAAAATATTCAAATAGTACAATTAGAGATTTGTGTGAAACCCGAGGAATAAATGCATCAGAAGAAAATATTGTAAACGCTGCTCAATATTCTAAAATGCGAGCTGATTTGCTAAATGGATTTGTTTAAAAAATGCTTATGGATGCGCAGACTGCCGGTAAAGAATTTCAAAATTGGGAAGCACTACACCGGATTGAGAATTACTATTGTAAGCTCCCCCTGAATAAGCAAAAAGGGGAAATGAAACAAACTGCTTTTTTCACAGCAATTATAAACATTATTGCGGAAAAAACTATAAGAGAAATCACAGGTAATAGTCATTCGTTAGGTTTCGATGATGATCCTCATGGTCTAGCTTATATTTGGGATGATAACGGTAGAATAATAGGAGCTTCATCCCGCCGCTTTGATGGTGCTTATCCAAGCATTGAAAACCCTAAGCTGGTTTGGGAAATTAAAGAATATTATTATGCCACAACTTTTGGCAGCCGGGTGGCTGATGGTGTTTATGAAACTCAATTAGATGGCTTTGAATTCAAAGAACTGTATGAAAGAACTGGCAGAAAAGTTTATCATGTGCTATTTGTTGATGCATACAGAACATGGTGGATTCAAGGAAAGTCATATCTTTGCCGTCTGATAGATGCAATGAATGCTGGCGTTGTTGATGAAGTGATTGTCGGACGCGAAGTTTTTACACGTTGGCCTGAACTTTTGCGTTCAATAATTGAAAAATAGAAAGCAATCAAATAATATAGTATTTTGCTCTTGAAACGAAATCAAAATGCGTTCAAAGAGGAATAGATTTCATTGCTCTGGGTCATCCGATAGGGGCGAGCAGCATCCCTGTTGGCATGGGGTGTCCAGAGGGGAACAGCGTTCCACTTGGAAGGGGAATCCAAAGGGAGCAGCGCCCGTTTTGGCACACGACTTTGCCCGCATAGTCTAGTGTGTTATACCTTTTGCTCCCGCTGGCGCTGGAAAGGGGCTGTGCTTGAGGCTGCACAGGCACTTTTCAGTGACAGCAGGACGGGCAGATTTTGCGGGAATGACACGCAAAAACTGAATGAAGCATGAGCGAAATCCGCCTGTCCGCGTGTAGGTGACGAGGAGAAATCCGAAGCGGAACGGAGGATTTTTCACCGTTGCTGGAGGGAACAAAAGGTATATCAAAGCACTCGTCCTGTCGCAGCAATTCGCTCAGAACCACCACGGCAGTTCCAGCCAGAGATTGTCCATCGCCGTTTCTTCGTCCGCTTTGCCCGGCTCTCACTCAAATGGAAATGCAGGGCTGTCCCGATCAGCGGATGCTCCATGCCGTCCGTAAATCCATAGCGGTAGAGCAGATAGGTTTGCTCCCTCGGAGAGAGCTTGTCCAGCGCGTTATATAGTTCCTGATATGTTTCCTGTTCTGTAACGATCCGCTCCGGGGATTTGGCGAGCGGGTCGGCAATCGCCTCGATGCGCTGTAACCGTTCTTCGTCAGATAGTATCTCGTCCAGCCGGACAAAACGAAAGCCCAGACCGTTTTTATCATCAGCTATTGCTGTTCAAATTGGGAGAAACTCACCCGTATCAAATCCATCATGGCGTTGCGGATAGACGGGGCGGCATAGGTGAGAAATTTACTTCCCCTGTTTGTGTCAAAAGATTCGATTGCGTTCAAAAGGCCGATGCAGCCCTCCTGCTCCAAATCGTCCCGGTCAATGGCAAGCTCCGTCTCTGCCAGCGCAATGTTTTGGTATGCCTTGTTATATTTGTTTAGAATTAAAGCTGATACAGGTAAATTGCTTGATTTCAAAGAGGGTTAAAAAGACATAGATTCTAATACTGTTGATAAAATATCATCATAATGAAAAAATAGATGAGAAATAAAAAGTGCAACGCCCGTTGCACAAATGAGAAATGGAAAAGATGGCAAAACGCGAACTAAAGTTTATACCTATCACCGTCCTTTCAGAATATGGAAAAAGAAAAGCACCTATCATTTCTGACAGACGCTTAACCTTATCAATACGTTTATTCCCTTAATTACTCATTGATTTTAAGGGAATGACAGAATGGCTGTGGGAATCAGTTTACCCTATAATAGCAGGTATTCTTCCCCAAACCCTCTCGTTTCAGTTCACCGGAAGCCACAAGTTTTCGCAGCGCACCCTCTATGGAACTAACGCTGAGAGAGGGACACAGTTCTCGAATGTCCTGCTTTGTGAAACGTCCGATTTTATTCGTAGCAGCGCGCCTTACCATTTCAAGCGCGGGAAGTTTTGTTTCTATTTAGGCAAATCGATCCTCAAAGTCCTTATAGGCAGCTAGGATCGTTCCGAGCAGATATTTGATGAACGGAACCGCATCTTCCGTGCCTTCGTGCCAGCCGATCTGCGCCTGACCGAGCATGTTATAATATAGATCTTTATTCTTCGCGATCTTTGTTTCCAGCGAAATATATTTTCCGACATAGAAGCTGCTTCTGTATAAAAGCAGAGTAGTCAACAGTCGACTCATTCTGCCGTTCCCGTCGTTGAAGGGGTGAATGCAAAGAAAGTCG
The DNA here is from genome assembly GCA_947627215.1 of uncultured Eisenbergiella sp. GTDB lineage: Bacteria > Bacillota > Clostridia > Lachnospirales > Lachnospiraceae > Gallintestinimicrobium. The sequence goes on along the minus strand of CANQVD010000083.1, from coordinate 6,424 downwards.
TGAATGAAAACAGGAATCGCGATAAGCGGTTCTGCTTCCATGTTTCCGGCAACACGGTTGTATTCCTCGCAGATTTTGTCCAGCGCTTCCAGCGTCTCGTAGGGTGGCAGCGGCGTAAACAGGATTTCCGTATGACCGTCCGGATGAGTTGCGCTGATATGATTTTGCACGTTTTTGTTCTGCCTGCCATTGGGTTCTTCATGTGGCTGTACAGGATTTTATGAAGCTGAAGAATGTAATTCCGCGTGATCGGGATTACGTCGAAACTCTCATGGATCAGATTAAGGACATCGCGGTATCCGGCGATCTCCTGTTCATCACAGTTCTTTGGCGTCGTTTTCTCCTCGACCAACTGCCAGATGCGCGTATTGGTCGTAACGATCCCTTCAATTGCGTTGGAGGCCTCAGTGCTTTGCACCTTTGCGATTTCGGCCAGCTTCTTTAGTTCTTCCGGACGCTGCTTCAGATACAGCTCCTGCTTTCCGGCTTCTTTATAAATCGCAGCGATCAAGCCGAGAATTTCCGAATCCCACTTTTGAAGCGGCGCAAGGGGAGCAGTCCCTTGTCGGAGCGTAGCGACGTAAAATCGCCCGGACATTCAGGTGTCAGGGCGGTTCAGCCGCACAGAGCGCACGATACGGGGTTTGTCCCGTATAGAAGTGCGCCCTTTGTTCCATAGGGATTTTTCCAGAATCATTAGATCGGTTGATATTCATCAGAGATGCTTTCCATTCCCCACAAAAAGGGATCAGATGACAACTCTTTTCCATTCAGCAGATTATTCAAACACTCATCACACTTTCCTTGTCATTCTCATTGTGAAACCAACAGAAAAAACTATGTTTTAGCGGCATTAGTTTTTCAGAAAAATCAATGAACTTAAGATAATTTTCTTCCTCCTGTGGAATACTGAATTTCGCAATGGCAAACTTTTTAGGCTTTCCACATTCATGCCATGCAAGTTCTGCTTGTGACGCTAAATACAGACACGGGTAACCAGGCATGCTATAACGTTCAGTGCCTACCAAGTAATTCTTGTTATATGGTATGTGAAATAATTCCTTTCTTTCAAGAGGAAAAAGATTGCTCCCAATATCTCTTATTCGATAATACACATCCATATGATGCGATCCAGAATAGCGTTGCATAAGTTGTGGCTTTAAAATATCAAAAATATTGAAAGCCTTAATGGATGCCTCTACAATTTTTCCGTTGCCATATAATCTTAAGACATCCACAATAGAGGAAGCATTTGTACTGATTTCATCAATACAATTGGCAATCATTTGGCACATTTCGCTTCCAACAAGGAGATTATCTTCAACGGCAATAGACTGTCGTATATCATTGATATAATCTTGAAAATTGCTATCAAGAAAATCTGCCATACTCTGCGTACCTCGTCTCAGGTGGCAACGGTATTTTTCAAGTAATTCTAATATTTTATCCATACATAAACCTCTTTGCAACAGTAAATAAAGGCAACCTACGCCGCCTTTATTATACTATATTTTTATGCATTTTACAATTTAGACGCCCTTTATTACCAAGTTTTGTCTTCATAGGGCGTATTCTCAACGCCTTTGGCATTCAGATTGGCAACAATGCGGTCGAGCCTGTCTTTTCACATTATCTTGAGCCACTCTGTATGTCCGAACCACTTAACTAAGGTAGGGCTAATTGCATAATAGATGCGGATAAATGCTCTGCTATACCAAGTTTCGGCAAGAGTGTAGTCACGAAAATGTCGCAAAGTCCGAACCTGAGGGCAATCATAGGAGCCATAGACAGCAGTTGCTACATAACAGCCACCATCTTGCTGCATATTCGTTGCTGGAGCCTGATAAGACGGATCATATTTTTTTATCTTTTCATTATATACGGGCATTATAAGATAAATGATCAGCCCGGAGGAGCAAAATAAAACCAAAGAAAAATGTTCTAAGTCATCAGCCACCAGTTCAACTGGTGGCTGATGACTTAGAGGATAAACTATATGACAAAAAAGCGGTTGAAATTGAAGGATAAGCTCTCAAATACGAACATACCCAGTAGAAGGACCAGCCCCGACTTTGGCGATATAACCGCTTTTTACGAGAGCTGTTAAAGTGCGTTCTACTGTGACCTTGCTTATGTCCGGGCATAGTTCCATGATTCCTTTTTTTGTGACTTTGCCGATTTTCTGTTCAAAGATTGCCTGAATCCGTTCCGGCTTGGAAAGGCGGCGGTATTTCAGGTGTTCTACCCGGTTTTCAAATTCGTTGTACGCTTTGAGTATAATACCCAGATAATACTTTACGAACGGCGCGTAGCTGTTAGCACCGTCATGCCAGCCGTCAGAGCTTTCCTGTAATGCCTCATAATAGGTTTCTTTTGTTTTTTCAATCAGCATTTCCACACTGATATATTTTCCTACGATATAACCTGCTTTATAAAACAGAAGCAGCGTGAGCAGTCGGCTCATGCGTCCGTTCCCGTCGTTAAACGGATGGATACATAAAAAATCGAGGATGAACATGGGAATAAGAATGAGCTTATCAATCCTGTCAGCGTTCCATGCGTCCATGAATTTTGTACACAGTTCTTCTATGGCTTCAGGTGTCTGGAACGCTGGAACGGGGATGAACCTTGTCTTTTGATTTCCCTCCGCATCCGTTTCTGCTATGATATTGTCAGAACTTTTATAACTCCCTCCGACCGAACTCTGTGAGTAAGAATATAAATCCCTGTGAAGCTGCAAAATTACATTTGGGCGCACGGCAATATATTCGTAGCTTTCGTGGATTGTCGCGAGTACTTCCCGGTATCCGGCGATTTCCTGCTCGGAACGGCTGCGTGGCTCCGCTTTTTGACGAACCAGCTCTTCCAGACGTTTATCACTGGTGAAAATCCCCTCAATCCGATTGGAAGCGCCGGTGCTTTGGATCAGCGCAGCTTCGAGGAGGGGTTTTAACTCATCTGCATTAGCTTCCAAAAACAATTCCTGCCGGCCTTTATGTTCATGGATGCTTCCTGTCATTTGAACGATTTCCGGTGTCAAAAGGCGTTCCGGAGCTTTTACATAGTCAAACGTTTTCATAAAAATCTCCTTCATCCGGGATTTATCTCCATCATTCTAACATTAAATGATGGAGATTTCAATAGGTATGACAGGGATTGTCTGCCCCGTCTCCCAGCAGGTGCTTATCAGATTTCATTGTCGCTCTGCTCCTAATCCGTTCTGCATAATTCGTCGAAAAAACAAAGTTTCTGCATTCAAGTGCAAATACCTGCCATTTCACACGAAATCCGCTGTTTTATGCCGAAGCCCCCTCACCCCACCCGGACATCGATCTCGTCCTCGGCAGGGGGCTCAAACAGATTTTGAAATTTTTCCATCAGCCGCTCATCGACAAAATAGGCGTCGGTCTGCCCGTCCAGCACCTGCCGGTTCCTCTGGGCGATCCGCGCCTGCCAGACGGGATCGCTGACGGCGATGTAATGCAGTTCGCATGTGATATTCCTGTCTTGGAAGAAGGCTTTCGCGGCAGTCCGTTTGGCCTTCGTCCAAAAGCCCCAATCCAGGATCACGCTGCAGCCGGTCCGTATGATCTCGACGGACTTTTCCAGCAGGTAGGCCTGGATTTTTTCTGTATATTCGTTGTGCTTTTCCCCGGCGTAGGGGCCGAACACGGCGAGCATGATCTCGTCCACGGACAGCAGGAGAGCGCGCTGCTCCAGGCGCAGCCGTTCGGCGTATGTGCTTTTTCCGCAGCATAGCTTGCCGCAGATCAGAATGACTTTTGGCATGTCGGTTTCTCCTGTGTCAAATAAGTTTTCCTTCCTTAGCTTCTTACCTGATTTTTACCCGAAACCGGATCAAAGTCAACAGCTTTGGAATCGAAAGTCCAAAACTTCATAAAATAGAGAGATTTCGACATATCAGTCCCCAAAACCACAGGAGACGTGCGATGGCCTATCACCGTCATAAACGGTTTCGGTTACTTGCTTTTTCCGGCCGCACCGGCTATAATGATAGCAGCCCGGGCGGACGGGCCCGGCACGGGTGTGAATGGGCCGGACGGGCGAATGAGTGAAAAGGAGCTGACTGCCATGAAAAAGGATTTTGGGGTGAAGCCGTATCTGTTTCCGATGCCGACGTACATGATCGGCACGTACAATGAAGACAATACCGTGGATGTGATGATGATGGCCTGGGGCGGGATCTGCGCCGAGGACATGGTGGCGCTGAATCTGGAGGCGGATCACAAGACCGTCGCCAATCTCAGGGCGCGGGGAGCGTTCACCCTCGCCGTCCCGGGGACGGACACGATGGAGGCGTCGGATTTCTTCGGCATCGCGTCGGCGAATAAAATGGCGGACAAATTCGAGCGCACCGGACTGCATGCGGTGAAGAGCGGCCGTGTGGACGCGCCGGTCATCGAGGAATATCCGCTCACGCTGGAATGTACCGTGGAGAAAATGGAAGAGGAGCCTTACGGCCTGCGGGTGCTCGGCAGGATCGTAAACGTGCTGGCGGACGAGAAAGTGCTGGACGAAAAGGGCAGGATCGACGCGGGCAGGCTGAATGCGTTTCTCTTTGACCAGATGCGCAATGGTTATTATGCCGTAGGGGAAAAGATCGGTCAGGCGTGGCACAGCGGCGCGGGCCTGATGAAAAAATGACGGATATGCGGGATGAATCCGGAAAGTGAAGGTCTTCCGTGATAACGGTCAGGGCCGGGGCGCTGAAAAGGCTCCCGGCCCCTGTTTTTATTTTGAGAATTTCGGAAACGGCCGCCGGGGCCGCAGGGAAATCACCCCCGCAGCGCAGTCTGGATATTGTGCCGTCTCTTTTCGTTCAGCTTTTCAAACAGCACACGTTCCTCCGGAGAAAAACCCTCGTACTGGATCTGTTCCAGATCGCACAGCATGAACAGCAGCTCGGACATCACGTTTTCCGCTTCCTGCGTCACCGCGTATTCCTTTTCGTTCGTTTTCGGCTTGTCCTCCTTCGACTTATCCTTTGTCCCGTTTTTAACCTTTGGCCGGTCTTTTTCCGATACGGAGATCATTTCCTTCGCGAGCAGCCGCTGAATTGAGGAGGAAAGGCCCCTTTTGGAGGTGTTCAGGATTTCCGCCACTTCCTTATAGGTACAGTTTTCGTGCGGCTGGCTCAGGAAATACAGAAGCTTTACATCGACGGTTTTCAGGTCGTTGCGCAGGGCCACGATATCGAGCAGTCTTTCCAGCAGCTTTCTTTCCCGGTAACTGTCGAAGAAGACGCCCTCTCCCTCCTGGACGCCTTCGCTCACCCGTGTCCGTTCGTTTCCCAGTCGGTAGGTCCCCGGGATGTTCAGGGGAGAGACGCTTCCGTCGCTGGCGGCGTCAAACAGGAACCGATACACCTGTCCCTTTCTTTTTTCGTAATCCGTATCGTCGAAAACGTCCTTGTAAAAATCGTTGTAGCAGGAGAAAACGGTGCGCTTCATCTGGAGCGTTTTTTTCATGCTCAGGCCCTGGGATACCAGAGAGCCCTTGGTTTTCACATAATAGTATACAGGGATTTTCAGGGCGTAGATCGTCCGGGCGTGCCGGACATATTCCAGATTGAACATGAAATCCTCGCACCAACTGACGGCGTTGTCCATGCGGAGCCGGTGTTTTTTGATGATGGAGCGTTTATAGAGCTTGTTCCACAGAACGCCGTAATAAAAATCCGCCGGCTTCTGCATCATTTTCACGGCGAAATCCGTGCGCTGCAGGATCCCTTCTTCTTCAATGCTGCCCTTCTGGGAGACCCGTTCCCCGATCACCCGGTAAAAATCGGCGATGACCAGATCGCAGCCGTTTTCCGTGGCCGCCTGGACAAAAAACCGCGTCGCCTCCGGCGTGATCCAGTCGTCCGCATCCGCAAACTGCAGATACGCGCCCTTCGCCATGGCGATCCCGCGGTTGCGGGTATCGGATACGCCGGTATTTTCCTTGTGCAGCACCCGGATGCGTTTATCCCTTTCGGCGCAGGCGTCACAGATCGCCCCGGAGGTGTCCGTGCTGCCGTCGTCCAGCAGGATCAGCTCAAAATCTCTGTATTCCTGATTCAGGATGCTGTGTACGCACCTTTCGATCGTTTTTTCCGCATTATAGACAGGTACGATAATGCTTACCAATGGCATTTTCCATAAGCTCCTTTTCCGATGTGCTCCATACTTCCCGGTTCCTCTTAAGGGAAAATAATTTTTACACCAACAATTCTATTATACCTGCTTTTGCGGAAAACACAAGCGGATGTGCCGGGGCCATTTCGCTGAAAATGCCGCGCACGGATTGCAATTCGCCCGGAAAAGTCGGATAATGGAGATATTCGTGAAAAAGGAGCATTCCTGTAATTCAGAAATAATGCCAATTGAATAAAAATGAACCTCAAGGTATGATTGAGTTGCAT
>CANQVD010000082.1 GCA_947627215.1 uncultured Eisenbergiella sp. | reverse complement strand
TCGTTTTCTCCATCGTTGTCAAGATCGATTTTCTCTCCGACAGAATAAGCATCCCATTCTTCAGAATCCATATTTAAGTCAGTGATATAAAATGTCGATGTCGAATCCGTAGGATCAACGGCGTTGATCGAACCGCTGACAAATAAATCTAATAGTTCATCTGCTGTCATTTCCGGATCTTTGTTTTCGTCTGCTTTTGCGGACGGGATTTCAGTAGACGAATTCTCCGAAGGGACTTCTTCGATTTGTCCTTCCGTGGCAGACATTTCTTTTTCTGTTTCGTCGTTTTCTGGTAAAATTGGTTCTTGTGTCTGGGCGAATGTCTGCGTCTGTGATGGCTGTTCGCTGTTCACGTTGGGCGAACATGCCACAAGGGAAAACATAAGACAAGTCACAAAAAATATAGTTGCTCTTTTCTTCATGATGATAGGTTTCCTTTCGTTAGCAGGTTCATCAAAACCGCTTAGCTTTTTGAATCCGTCACATTATACTTCCGGCGGACTAGATTTTCAATAGTTTGAGCGCATCTCGCATTTCATAGCCCCCTTTTTAAAACTTGAAGTTTTTCTCTTGACAAACTAACGGCGTTAGCGCACAATAATACTAACGCCGTTAGTCTGGCAAGGAGGGAACTATGGCTCGACAAGGTTTGACCCGTGCGGACATTATTGAGGCCGCCATTGAGCTTATTGAGGATGAGGGGCTGCACAGCTTTTCACTGCGGGAGCTGGCAGGCAGGCTCCATATAAAAGCGGCGTCGCTGTATAATCACATCAAAAGCTCGGACGAGCTCCACACCGAGATCGGCTATTACGCTATTTCGGAGCTCAAGAAGGCGCAGATGGCCGCCATTGCCGGGAAGGAACGGGCGGAGGCCGTTAAATCGCTGGCTGACGCTTATTACCGTTTTGGCAAGGAGCGCCCGGAGATCTATAAGGTCATTTTATCTCTGCCTATGGTGAGAAATGAAGCGATCCACACTGCCGGCTTTGACATCGTGGATCCCATCATGACGGCGATGGCCGGTTATCATTTGACCAGGGAGCAGATGATGCACCTGCAGAGGGTCTTTCGCAGCATCATGCACGGCTTTATCTCTCAGGAGGAGGCCGGCTGCTTCCGGCAATTCCCGGTGGACGTTGAGGAAAGCTACCGCATGGCGGTTCGTGGATTTATTCTGCTGTTGGAAAATTCGGAAAAAGAGGCGCGGGCATGAAAACGAAAACAGACAAGACAGAGCTTTTTGAAACAACGCCGGTCATCCGGGCCGTGATCGAGCTGGTGGTCCCTACGGTGATCAGCCAGATCATCACGGTCATTTACAACATGGCGGACACCTTCTTCATCGGTCAGGTAGGCGATCCTGATCAGGTGGCCGCCGCGTCTCTTTGCCTGCCGGTATTCCTGGTGACCACGGGGCTTGCCAACCTCTTCGGCATCGGGGGCGCCAGCCTCATCTCACGGAGCCTGGGCCTGGGCGACACGGACAAGGCGCGGAAAACTTCGGCCTTCTGCATCTGGACCTCCGCCGCCGTGGCGTTTCTATACGGAGTTGGGATATTTGCCCTCCACAGCACGATCCTTCCTCTGGTGGGAGCGGACGAATACACCTATGATTTCTGTGTGAGCTACCTCTTTTGGACGCTGACTGTGGGCGCGGTCCCGACGGTGCTCAACGCCGCCCTGGCGCACCTCGTCCGGGCGGAGGGATACTCCGGTCAGGCCAGCTTCGGCGTGGCGCTTGGCGGTGGGCTCAACATCGTCCTGGACCCCGTCTTCATCTTTGGCTTTCATCTGGAGATCGCGGGCGCGGCCATAGCGACCATGCTCTCCAATCTGATCGCGATGCTGTACTTTATCGTACTGATCCGGGTAAAGCGCGGAAAATTCCACCTGACCCTGAACCCGAAATATTATTCCGTCTCGGACGGCATACCCAAAGAAGTGCTGCTCGTGGGGCTCCCCAGCTCGATCATGAACGTCATGGGGATCTTCTCTAACATCACCCTCAATAAGCTGCTTGTCAGCTACTCCAACGCCGCCGTCGGCGGCATCGGCATCGCCAAGAAGATCGACATGCTGGCTTTTGCCATTGCCAACGGCCTTTCCCAGGGCGTTATCCCCCTGATCGGATATAATTACTCCGCGAAAAACACGCGTCGTATGCGCTCCGCCATTAAGGTGACGCTTATACTGAGCCTTGCCGTTACGACAGTCGGGGCAGTCCTGCTCTTCACCTGCGCAAATCCCCTTGTCCGGGCGTTCATCAATGATGCGGAGACCGTGCGGTACGGCAGTATGTTCCAGCGCATTATCTGCATCACCGGCCCCTTCACCGCCGTCACGACCGTCATCATCTCCATTTTCCAGTCCGTGGGCCAGAAGGTAAAGCCCCTCATCCTCTCCATGCTCCGAAAGGGTGGGCTGGACGTGCCATTTATGTTCCTCCTGAACGCCTGGAGGGGCGTTGACGCCATCGCCTGGGCCACCCCTATCGCGGACTGCGGCGCTATGCTGGTTGGCATCCTCCTGTTTGTGCCGTTATGGAGAAAGATGAAGACCGAATAGCTAAAATACTCCTCACCCGCAAGGTGGGAAGTCCTTTTTTGCGAATATCTGTGGTATAAAAATCATTCATTAGTTTTGGATATTCGTTCTTTTCCTGTAAAACAGATCCCCGGCGGCTTCAGAAAGGCTGGAGAGCCGCCGGGGCAGGAGAACTAAACGCTAAATGATTATATTCCCGTTTTCATCCGGCGCCATGGGCAGTGCGATCATCAGGTCAATGAGCGTCATGGCGAAGGATATACCTGTCCAGAAGAAGATAAGGTAGAGGGTGCCGATGATGGGCTTTTTCGCGTAAAAACGATGTGCTCCGCAAAGCCACCCGCAGGTGAGGGCGAGACGTATGTATTTCTTCCGGTTGACCGGGACCTTGCTTTTGACGGTGTACTCGGCATACCGGTCCCCAAGGCGCTGCCACCAGGAGGGATGCTCCTCGATGCCCTGCTGGGCCTTCAGAGCGATCAGCTCCTCCTCCAGCTCGATCATGCGCTTGGGGTCAAAATCTGTTTCCTTGCTTGTCACTTACTTTCACCTCCGGGTCATTGAACGCAGGAATCGGTCACGCCTCTTTGGCGGCCTTTGCCTTTATGTCGGCGACTTCCGCCTGAATCTCCTTCATCTTCTCACCGGTAAGGGGATAGAAATGCATGGCGATCACATTGGCCACAAGGCCGATGATGGTCAGACCCACAAGGCCGAAGACGCCAACAAATTTAAGCGCCGGAGTCAGAGGCGTATCCACGGTGGGGAGAGCCGCCGTGAAGCCGATGGCGGCGCACATGATGCCCACAACAGTGGTGGCCAGAGAAGAGATAACCTTGTCCACAAAGCTGAACAGGGTGCCCATGAGACCGGGGACATACTTGCCGGAGCGGTAGACCTCATAGTCGGTACAGTCGGCGATCATGGGGAGAACGATGTTGCCGGAGACGCCGGAGAAGCCCTTGAAACCAATCCAGAGAATAAGGAAGGCTATTGTGAAGAAGGTCCATCCGGTAAACCCGTCATATCCGGGGAAGCCCAGGGTGGTGGGATCCGCCACATAGAAGAGGAGACCCAGAAGCACACAGCAGATCAGGGAGCCATAGGTCCCGAACATCATGGCCTTCTTCTGGCCCAGCCTTGTGGCAATCCAGCCAGCGCCAAAGAGAATGAATAGGAAGGTGGGGATGCTGGTGTAGGCGTTCAGGGCTCCGTTTAGCGCGTAGTTGCCGCAGATGATACCGTAAATGATGACGCCCACGGTGGCGTTGCCCTGGGTTTGGATGGCCAGCTTGTCGGTAGAAGCGGAGACGACCAGCATCTGGATGGCCCGGTTGTTTTTGAGCACATCCCAGTAGTCCTTAAAGCCAACTCTCTGCTGGACACCGGTACCGTAGTTCTCCGGTCTGTCCTTGCTGGAGATGCAGAAAATGGCGATGAGAGTCAGCAGGATGGAGATCGGAGCCACGATGAACCACACATTTTGGAAGTAGGCCACGCTGAAGCCGCCGTGTTTTTTCATCAGCGTCCCTGTGAAGAGCGTGGGGAGGAGGCTGAAGACGATGGTCACATACGCCCCGTCAAACACCGTGAAAAGCGGACGCTGTTTGGGGTCGTTGGTCAGGCACGACTGACCGGATTTTGTGACGATGCACTGGAAGGTGTAGCCAACCACATAGAGGAGGTAGAACACCACAAAGCCGATGAATTGCAGGGCCTTGGGCAGGTTGTGGCTGACGAAGACCATCAGGAAAAGGGAAAGGGCCATGGTCAGATTGCCCAGGAGCATGAAGGGACGGTTTTTTCCGAAACGTGTGGTGGTGCGGTCAACGACATAGCCCAGGAACGGGTCCGTGGCGGCGTCCCACACGCGCATCACGGTCATGAACACCGAGGCTATCATAGAGGCGATGCCCAGAGGACCGTTCAAATAGTAGACAATGAAGTTCATTGTGAAGAGATACAGGTTGGTGGCCGCGTTGTTAAGCGCAAAGCCCCCAATCTGCCATATCTTCGCCCGGTTGTAGGTGATTTGGTTTTCCATACGTTTGAGCTCCTTTCTTGTTATGTTTTTCGTGGGATATTACCAGATGAAAAGCTCCTTGTCCATGAGCTTCATGATGGCCTCGATAAAATAGTAATCGCCATAGATGATGGGGACGTCAGTGTCCTTTCCGGTGGGGTCGTGATAGAAGAATGTGCCGCCGCCCACGATGGAGTCATGCTCCGGATCCCAGTCGCAGAACCTCGCCTCGCAGGCCCGGAGGATGTTCAGAGCCGCCCGGACGTAGAGGGGCTTCTCGTACTCGCCCACATGGTTCGCCAGCTCCAGGAGCCCCGCGGCGGTGATCATGCCGGCGGTGGAGTCGTACTTCACGGGTTCGGCAGGTGAGCGGTAGTCCACCAGAGGAAGCCAGCCGTTGACGGCCAGATTTGAGATGCAGTAGTGGGCGCACTGCTTGGCGGTGGCCAGGAAGCTCTCGTCGCCGGTGTGCCTGTAGCTCAGCGAGAAACCGTACACCGCCCAGCTCTGCCCGCGGCTCCAGCTCGAGCCGGAGCCGTAGCCCTGGCCGCCGGGGTTATTCAGATACTCGCCTGTCTCGGAGTTGAAGATGAGGATGTGGTTGCAGCTTCCGTCGGGCCGAACGATGTACTTCTGGGCTGTTTTTGCGTGGGCGAGGGCGATGTGTCGGAAACGCGGGTCATTACACTCGTCGGCTGCCCAATAGAGGAGCGGAATGTTCATGATGCAGTCGATGATCATCCAGCCGCTTACCTCATTCCCCGTCCATGGGGCGTTGTTCCAGGCCCGGATGTACCGGCCCACCGGGTTATACCGCCCCGCCAGGAGATTCGCCGCATGGAGACCGCGGTTCTTTGCCTCCTCGCTGCCGGTCTTGCGGTAGTTTGCCACGGACATGGGGAGGAACAGGAATCCGATGTCGTGATCCAGACCCTCGAATCCCGTCAGGACCTCCTTCATGCGCTCCTCGACGCCCTCTGCGGCAGTGCGGTAGAGCTCCTCACCTGTAGCGTTATACATCTGCCACAGCATTCCGGGCCAGAAGCCGTTGGTCCAGAAATAGAGTCCTCCGGGTTTGGATAGGTCATGGTATCTGTCATCCTCCCCTGTGGAGTAGGGTATCATGGTTCCGATACGCTCCGCCTGCGCCCGCATCTTGACAGTGAGCTTCGCGTACACATCCGAAAGCCATGATTTCTCGTCTGCCGTCAGGCCGTAGCCCTGGCTCTCTTCCGCGCTTTTTTGTGCGGACAGTGCCGGATCTGTGCCAAGAACAGAGAAATTGTCCATAGTATCCCCCTTTTTTTAGATTTTTTTGTATATTACCACAAAAAGCAAACCGCCCGGTAGAAAAAACGGGCGGCAAATAGAAAGATCGGGAATCTTTTAAAAAATTGTATTTGCTTTTCTGTATTCCTGGGGCGTTACTCCGTAGATGCCCTTGAACACCTTCGCGAAATAGTTATTGTCCTCATATCCCACGTAGGCGGATATGTCCTGCACCATGAGGCGGCTGTTTGACAGCAATTCGGCCGCCCGTTCACACCTGGCAGCCATTACGTACTGCTTGACGGTTTTCCCGGTCTCCTGCGCGAATGTATGGACGAACTGCTTTCGGGATACACCGCAGAATCTGCACAGAGTGTCGATGGAGATGGACTCGCTGAGATGGACCTGGATGTATTGAACCGCCTTTCGGACGGTGGGGGACCACTCGTTGCGCTTGCATTCCCGAACAGCCAGACACATGGACGCAATGAATCGTTCCATAAGATCCCTCAGCTCCGCCTCCTCCACCGCCTTATGCATTCTCTGAGCGTATTCCTGGCTGATGGAGTCGATGAGGACGGGAATGAGCCCAGCCTGCACGGCGGCGCGTCGGCCCAGAGTCCGCAGGATGGCCGCGCCGGCGATTTGATCCTTCATGTTGGGGGTCATGAAGGAGAGCCCGGGATTCAGCTTCATGATCCCGTCGAGATGAATGATCGCTTCCTGGGTGTGGCCATCCCTGATTGCATCGATCAGCTTATTTTCCAGTGTGTAGCGGCGGGTCACGGTGGCGGCGTCTTCACGCTCGGAGGAGATGCGGATATGCAAATGATCAGGCTCCCGGTCCCCCAGGTCGATGATTTCCAACTCCCGGGGCGGGATATTGCCCACAGTGTTCGCAAGAAGGAGCACGGCCGTCCGGACGACCTCCGCCGTCTCTATCACCGGCAGCCCGCAACGGTAAATTTTATACGGCAGCCGGTCCGATTCCCGAAGCCCGCATCTTGCCAGAAGCGCGGCGGAGGTCCCGCTTTTCCAGTTGTCCGTCACATATGGGCCCAGAATTATCCATATTCCGTCGAATATTCCGTTGATATGGAGAAGGATGCAGTTGGTGTCCAGAGGCTCAGATATGACGTAGATGGATTCACGACCTTTCCGCTCAAAAAACTGCTCAAGTCCCGCTCGGGTGTAGAGGCGCTGAATCTCCGGGGAAAAGCAAAAATGCTCCTCGAATTCCGTAAGAGCCGATCCGCATCCATCCCAGATGGTCACGTTAAGTCCCGTCAGCGCCTGGATCAGGATTTGCGCGTGTTCTATAAAGTCCATGCTGTCACCCTCAATCATTGTGCTATATGTGTTATTATATCATGGAGAAAAAGACTAAATTAGAACAAACGGGTGGAAATTAGAAAAAACGAGAAAAATCTCTCCCCAAAATAGGCGGTCATCTTGAAGCGGTTTCCTTGGTATGCTATCATTTCAGCATGACGCAGCAGAGCGATGACTCGAAAATTGGAGGCATTTCAAAAGAACTGAACAGCATAAGCCGTGAAGATCTGGAAAGGAGATGCTGCAGTCGCTGAAAGGAGTATAATGATTCGTGAATAAAAAATATAGTTTATTAGTAATATTATCTGTTCTTTGGTTCACAGGATGTCAGAACCCGAATCGTGAAATTACGGATATGAATCAAGAGCAGGAGATGACAAAAATAGAAGATGTACAATATGAGGATGTTCGGATTCCTGAGACCGATATTCATGAACCTGAGAATACAGAGTATATTGGATCAGATAAGGAATATATAAACGATAACAGGGACTCAATAGATAGGATAAATCAGTATATGATATCAGAACAGTCATTTGATATTTCACTAAATGACTGGGGAGAGGTTTTGTTTGTATCCTGCCTGCCTATGGCAAATTCAGAAGGGGTGAAGAATCCATATTCCGACGTTTCGTTTTATTTGATTTCGGATGACAGGGTAGTTTATCGATTCCCTTATGTGAACATATTGGAAAATGATACTTATGTCAGAGAAGATAATATTCGGCAAAGAGGCATGATCGATCTGTCATATGGCGGGATATCATTTATTATGTTTACAGATGTAAATGGCGATGCAAGGGATGATGTGATGATAGGAATACTCTATTGCACAGGCATTGGACCGGAAGGAGTAATACCATTTACTGAAGTTCGAATATACGAAGCCGCAGGCAGTGAATTTGTATATGATGAAAATCTGTGTAAGGATTTGTGGGGATTGCCATATGATATCACAGCAGGAGAAGTGAAGGCTCTTTTGTCAGAGTAGGAGATATACGCAGGTTCTCATAGTAATGAGTATATCTCTTTATTCCCTATCGTATGGCGGATATCTTCACACCGCTCCGGATAATCTTCCCATATGTGCCGCATCACGACTTTTTCATGCGTTTTGATCCCGGTGCATTGGGACAGATATGGGCGGTTCGCACATTTCTTTTTATCGCTGTGGAAACGCAAACTGAATAATGTATTGCAATCAGCCATACAATATGGCATCATCAAAAAAGAAAGGCAGGTGTTTATCGTGGCAAAGAAAAGCGCAAATGTAACAGCTCGTGTTCAGCCGGAAATCAAACAGCAGGCGGAGGCGATTCTGGAACGGATCGGACTGCCCGTTTCAGTCCTGATCGATACCTTGTACAGACAGATCATTATGACGGGCGGTGTTCCGTATTCTCTCACTGTACCCAAATTGCCTACAAGGGACAGTCTGACTGACGAGCAGTTTAACACAATGATGGAAAAAGGATATGATCAGGCAAAATCCGGCGAGGGACTGTCCGTGGACGAAGCCTTTGCCAAAATCCGTGAGGGGATTTGACTTACAGAGGATGAACCGTGGCACACAAAGGGAATCCGCAAAATGCCCGTTAAGAATTTCCTTGTTTATTATCTGGTCGACGAAGAAAAGAAAGTCGTGTGGATTACGGCGGTGATCTATGGGCGTAGGGATCAGATTGCAGCATTGCTGGACATGTCGCTAAATGGTACAGTTTGAACCACTATTCGATATATGAAGACGGCAAATACATAAGCTATGGAGGGGCCGGGTATGTTAAAAACTGAAAGACTGATTCTTGTGCCGTTTGATATGAAACACTTGCAAGATTATTTTAACGGTTTCAATGAAGAAATAACAAAATTCCAGTGGCCTGACCCATTTGCAAATATGAATTTTTCTATGAAGCGGATATCCGAAATGAAGCAAGCATTAAGCTGCTGTATAAGTTTGAAGATGATTACGAAATCATTGAACAGCAGCCAGAACGATTAACTACCGATTCGGGCAAGGAACTGGAATTGCAAGGTCATATCATTAAAGCAAAGATCAGTTAATCTGATTGAACGGACTGAAAAATCTTTAGGGACGAAGGGGCGTATTTTATACATAGTTTCCGGGCCTTGTATCGTGCGCTCTGCGAGGATTATCACCAGTGTACTTGCCGAACAAAAGAATACGTATCGCATCTTTATCTGTCAGGTAGGTCTGTGTTTTACGAGCAGCGGCTTTTTACGCTGCGGCATTTTTCTGAAAAATAATTGAACATCCCGCCTCACTGGATTATAATGAAGGCACAGATGATGCTTGCATCATCTGTGCCGCTACTTTGCAATCCGCTTGTCGGATTGCAAAGGTTCCATCAGCGGCCGCTACTTTTCGATCCGCACAGCGGATCGAAAAGGTTCCATAAATCAGTTGATGCGAGCATCATCTGTGCCGCTGCTTTGCAATCCGCATAGCGAA
>CANQVD010000081.1 GCA_947627215.1 uncultured Eisenbergiella sp. | reverse complement strand
GGATGAGATCGACAGCAGAGAGGTTTATATGAAAGGAATTGATTACAGCTATTATTATGAAGGGTACGCGGTTTATAAGGCGGAGGAGCTGCTGTGAGATATTTCTTGGAAAAGTATAAGAGCAGGAGCCCATCATGAAAACAGTCAAAGTTGTCGCCGCCGTCATCTTCAATGCGAACAGGATCTTCGCCACCCAGCGCGGATACGGCGAGTTCAGGGGCGGCTGGGAATTCCCCGGCGGGAAGGTAGAGCCCGGCGAGACGCCGCAAAAGGCGCTGGCGCGGGAGATCATGGAAGAGCTGGCGGTTGAGATCAAGGTGGGGAAGCAGATCGGCACGATCGAATACGATTATCCTAAGTTCCATCTTTCCATGGACTGTTTTCTCTGCCGGATCCGGGCGGGACAGCCGGTGCTGAAGGAGCATGAGGCGGCCCGGTGGCTTGTGAAGGAAGATCTGGAGAGCGTGGACTGGCTTCCGGCGGACCGGACGATCCTGGAGGATGTGAAGGCGGCCCTGGAGGAGGAAGCCTTTTGAATGCGGAACAGCGATAACGAACCATAGGAGGTATCTGCGTCATGAATGAAAAGATCGGCGCGATTCTGGAGAACACGAAGAAGGTCATCATCGGCAAGGAGGATGTGACGAAGCTGGTGCTGGCGGCGATGCTGGCCGACGGCCATGTGCTGCTGGAGGATGTGCCGGGCACGGGCAAGACCAGGCTGGCCAGGGCGCTGGCCGTGAGCCTGGGGCTGGATTTCGGGCGCATTCAGTTCACGCCGGACATGCTTCCGGCGGATATCACGGGCCTGCACGTTTACAACCGGCAGAGCAATGCGTTTGAACTGAAAAAGGGCCCCGTGTTCACGAACATCCTGCTGGGGGACGAGATCAACCGGGCTACGCCCCGCACTCAGGCGGGCCTGCTGGAGTGTATGGAGGAGCGGCAGGTGACCATCGACGGGGAGACGGAGCGGCTGGATGCGCCGTTTTTCGTCATCGCCACGGAAAATCCGGTGGAGACGGCCGGCACTTTTCCGTTACCGGAGGCACAGATGGACCGTTTTCTGATGAAGCTTTCCATGGGATTTCCGAAGCGGGAGGAAGAAATCCGGATTCTGGAGACGTACCAATACGCCGATCCGCTGACGGAACTGAGGCCTGTGGTATCGAAGGAGGATATCCTGCGGATGAAGCGGGAGGCCGGGCAGGTCTATGTGCATCCGGCGGTGAAGGGATACATGGTGGATCTGGCCGCCGCCACCCGCGGCAGCGACAGGACTGTGATGGGGGTGAGTCCCCGCGCCACGCTGGCTCTGATGCGGGCGGCCAAGGCCTGGGCCTATCTGCAGGATCGGGATCATGTGGTGCCGGACGATGTGAAAGCGGTGGCGGCTGCGGTGCTTGCGCATCGGATGGTGCTTTCCTACGGGCAGAACCGTTACCGGGACAGCGTGAAGCTGGTGGAGGAAATCTGCGCGGGCGTGGCTGTGCCCACGGAGGATTTCGGGGAAAGGGTAAACGAATGATCGTCGTATGGATCGTTTTGGGCGCCGTATTCCTGCTTCTGGTGCAGGAACGGCTGTACCGGAGATTCTGGGATAAAAATCTGACGGTGGGTCTTTCCTTTTCGGAGCAGAGCGCCATGGAGGGGGATACCTGCGCGCTGCTTGAGACGGTGGAAAACCGAAAGCTCCTGCCCCTGCCTGCGCTGAAGGTGAAGTTCGCCGTGTCCCGGCAGCTCGCTTTCGCGGAGATGGACGGCGGCAGCAGCGTGACGGATCAGTTTTACCGCAACGATGTGCTTTCCGTCCGCCCTTACATGCGCCATGTGCGCCGCCTGCCCTTCGTCTGCAAAAAGAGAGGCTTTTATGCCATCAACGCGCTGGATGTGGTGGCGGGCAATCTGTTCCTTTCGGCGGAGCTGCCCAAAGAGCTGGAGAGCGATGCCCAGCTTTACGTATATCCAAGACCCTGGCGGGAGCAGTCCTTTTTGCAGGCGCTGCAGCGCATCACCGGAGAGGTGCTGACGAAGCGGCATCTGATGGAGGATCCGTTCGAGTATCGGGGCATCCGGGAATATTCGCCCCGGGACAGCATGCGGGACATCAACTGGAAGGCCACGGCCCGCACAGATGAGCTGAAGGTCAACATGAAAAATTATACGGCCCTGAAGGCCGTGCGGCTGTTCCTGAACCTGGAGGACGGCGCGATCCTGCGGCAGATGGAAATCCTGGAAGCGTCCATCAGCATGGCGGCGGGGGCGTGTGCGCAGTTTTTGTCACAGGGGATCCGGACCGCGCTGTATACCAACGGGCCGGATATCCTCACCGGGGAGCTGGTGTGGCTGGACGCCTCCAGCGGCATCGGCCATATGGAGAGCATCAACAGGGGACTGGCCCGGATCGATCTGGAAAAGGGCGCGCCGAAGTTCGTGCGGAATCTGGAGGAGCGCGTGCTGGAGGAGGACGGGAACGCGGGCGCGGTGTTCACCATCTTCATTTCTTCGGACGCGCAGGAGGATTTCCAGGAGCTGCTCTGCAAATGCGCGGAGAAAAAGGCGGATTTCGTCTGGATTTACCCTGTCGCACGGCAGGATGAAGGAAAGATACGCCCTGCGCTGGAGCCCTTTACGGAAAAGCTTTCGATGTCCGGGAGCTGAAGAAAGTGCCGTGCGAAAAACGCAATCGGAACAGAGAGCCGACGCGGGATCGCGGTTCAGAACTGACGGAAGTATGGCGGAAAAAGCGCGTTTGGAGCCGGAAACGGCGGGAGGCCTGTGATATGGAAAAAAGGCTGGAGCTGATCGTAGATCTGCTGGAAATCTATATGAACTTTCTGCTGGTCGTGTGCCTGGAGCTGATGCCCTACGGCTTTTTCGGGCCGGAGGATCCGTCTGCGGCGCTGTTCTTTCTGCCGATGGTCTTTCCGCTGGCCTTCTATGCCGCGAGGAGATGGCTGGACAGGAGCCTGATCCTGTTTCTGGCAGCTCACGCCGCTGTGATCTTCGGCATGTTTAAGCTGGTGCAGCTCTGGCACCTGGGACTTCTCTGGGAGATCATCTGTCCGGCGGTGGGTGTGGTTTATGCGTTTCTGTCCGTAAAGATACGGGTGACCACGCAGAAGAACGCGGAGGGCGTGGTGCATCCCGTGGTGGCGGGCACCGTGGCGGGAGGCAGCTTTCTGCTCTGCAGTTATCTGAAGTTCTCCTGGGGCTGTGAAGCCAACATCTGGCTCACCTTCGCCTGGATGCCGGCCTGGTTCGTTCGGAGCTATTTTCTGAATTATCTGTCGTATCTTCGGCTGAACCGACAGTCTTCGGGGATTATACCCAGGCGGAGCATTTTCGGCATGGGGTTTACGGTGGCAGGCGGCTACACCTTTCTCTCCGTGGCGCTGCTGATTCTGTGCACCAGAACGCCTCTCATCGGTCTGCTGACTTCGTTTGCCAGATCGGCGATCGTTTTTGTGCTGCGCGCGATTTTCACGATCCTCTCGTTATTTGCCGGGGAGGAGGAGCCGCAGGTCGCGGAGGATCCGGCTGCGGCAGTGACGGGCGGAGAGACCATGCCGTTTCTGGCCGAGGGAGCCGTGCCGCCGCTCTGGATGCAGATCCTGGAACAGATCGTGATCGCGGCGGTGCTGCTGGGCGTGCTGGCGGGACTGCTTTTGCTCATCGCGGCGTTTGTGCGTTTCATCGTCCGGGGATTTTACGGCAGGGAAAAGACCGCGCGGCATGAGGAACTGGAGCTGGGCGTCACGGAAGAGCAGGAGCGGATCGATGACAGGAAGGAGCGGAGGGAAAGGCGTCTTCCCCCTATCGGAGGGTCTCCCGGGGAGCGGGTGCGCAGGAGCTTTCGGCGGACGGTACAGCGCACGGCGCTGAAGGGAAAGACGGAAGGATGGGCAGGCAGGACGGCCAGAGAGCTGGCGCAGGACGGCCTTCTGGCGTACGGCGGGACCGCCGCGGACCGGGACGGCGAAGCTGCGGCGGACGGTCTGACGGCGGACGGCCGCAGCGCCCAGGCATGGAAAAAGCTGGTGCTTTTGTATGAAAAGACCAGATACGGTCCGTCTGGGCCCGGCCGTGAGGACGCCAGAGAAGCGGATAAACTTTCCAGGCAGATTCTGCATAATATAAGGTAACGAATCCGCTTTGGGAGCAATATGAAACAGATGACCCGAGTACTTCCGTTCTACATGACCTATCCTTTGCCCCTGTTTTATGAGGAAGAGGATACGGCCATGCGGGACCTGGAATATTTACAGGAGATGTATCCGAAGGAGGCCAGCCGTTACCACAAAAAAATCTGCCGCCTGCTGGACCGTTTCGATCACGACGGCAGTCTGATCTATGATGAGTTTCCGGACCGGCTGGCCGTATGCAGGATGGCGCAGAACATGATGGCGGTCATATGTCGGGAGGAGAAAGAGGAAGGGCGGGAGATCCCGGCAGAAAAACTGCCGGAGATCACGGAGCTGGTGCAGGTGCTGATGTACAATGAGATCTATCGCCGCAGACAGACGAAAGGGAACGGTTTCTTAAAATTTTAGTTGTGCAACCATCCCGAACGCTATAGAATAGAACCGGAAGTGCCGGAAGCTTCCGGTTCTTTTGCGTTTCTGCAGGGCCTGTTCTGAAGGCCCGCGGAACGGCGATATTTTTTGAGGAAATGACACGGTATGGAAGAAATCAGAAAGCTGTTGGAGGAGTGCCTGGACGGCGGCCTCTATCGGATCGTTTTGAGCGGTGCGAAAAAGAAGGAAGACGCGGGACAGAAGAAAAAGGTGCGGCCCGTGATGGTGAAGGGTGAGCTCCTGTTCCAGGTCAGCAGCTATGTGGGAAAGCAGATTTTTCATGACAATCTGACCGCACAGGAGGCGGCGGAAACGCTGGCGGCGGATCTGGCGGAGCGATTCGGGCAGATGCAGGTGGAAACGAACCGGCTGGAGGCCACCGTGCTGGTGAGCAAAAAGGGAAAGGTGACGGTCCGGCGGAAGCTTCGTGAAAAGAGTGGGGAGATGAAAGCGGATCTGTCCCATAACCGCGCAAAAAAATACATTCTGCAGGAAGGGCGTCCGGTGCCGTTCCTGGTGGATCTGGGCGTTCAGACCGCGGAGGGAAAAACCGTGAACAGCCGGTATGATAAATTCCGGCAGATCAACCGCTTCCTGGAATTTATTGAGGACGTCTGGCCCATACTTCCGAAGGACAGGCCCGTGCGCATCATCGATTTCGGCTGCGGGAAATCCTATCTGACGTTTGCCATGTACTATTTTCTGCATGAGCTGAAGGGGCTCTCCCTGCAGGTGACGGGACTGGATCTGAAGGAGGATGTGATCGAAAACTGCAGCCGGCTGGCGCGAAGATACGGTTATGAGGGACTGCGGTTTCTGTGCGGGGACATCGCGGACTATACGGGGACGGACCGGGCGGATATGGTGGTGACGCTCCACGCCTGCGATACGGCTACCGATTACGCGCTCTATAAGGCGATGAAGTGGCAGGCGAAGGTGATCCTGTCCGTGCCATGCTGCCAGCATGAGATGAACGGGCAGATCGCGTGCGGGCCTCTGGAGGGCGCGCTGCGCTACGGGCTGATCCGGGAGCGGCTGTCGGCTCTTTTTACCGATGCGCTGCGTGCCGATCTGCTGGAGGAAAACGGGTACGATACTCAGGTGCTGGAATTCATCGATATGGAGCACACGCCGAAAAACATTCTGCTGCGGGCGGTGCGCAGGGAAAACGCCGGAGAGGACCCGCGGGAGAAGAACAGCGGAGCCGATTCGGGGATGAAAAGCAGTCAGCTCCTTTCCGGGACGCTGCATGCGCGGATCACGCTGCAGCGGCTTCTGGATGAGGAACGGGGAGAAGGGAATTGAAAAAGGCAATCGCGAAGATCATCACGTTCATGGCGGTTTTTATCCTTTCGCTGGTGGTGATCGGATTTTTTATGAATCATGGAAATACGGACATGACGGCGCAGATGAGCGGCGCGAGCCTGCCGGTGGTCGCGTTCCGTTCGGGGGAATGGGAGATCAACCGGATGTACGGCTACTGTACGCCGATGGAGACCGCCGGCATGCGCTGGGGGATCACGCCCATCGACGGGCAGAGGCAGGTGAACGCCGTCATTCACACCTGCGGGCAGGAGATTGCCGGGATCGCCTATGAGGTGCGCAGCATCGACGGCAGCAGGCTCATTGAAAATACTGAGGTGGAGGAATTTGAGGTCTCTGATTCCGAGATCGGGCTTTCCTTCCGGCTGAAGGATCTGATCGAGGAGGGAAAGGAATACAGCCTGATTTTTCTGCTGACCCTGGCCGACGGCAGACAGGCCCGATATTATGCGAGAGTCTGCCAGGCGGAGGATCATCTGGCGGAAAAGCTGGATTTTGTCACCCGGTTTTCGGAGGCGACCTTCGACTACGATCGGCTGGTAGAGGAGGGCTTCATCCGGAAGCTGGAGCCCAATGCGGACGGCGACAACACCACGCTGGCGAAGGTGAACATACACAGCAGCGCGAGACAGGTGACCTGGGGCGATCTGAAAGCCGAACGGGTGACGGAGCCGGAGATCTGCGTCCGGGAGACCGGCCCGCAGACCGCTTCCGTAGTGCTGGATTATCTTGTCCGTTATCCGGTGAACGGGAAGAACGTCTATGCGCAGACGGAGGAGTATTACCGGGTGCGCTATACGGGCGAGAATATGTATCTGCTGGACTATGAGCGGACGATGGAACAGCTTCTGGAGGAATCCGCGGCAGGCTTTACCGGTGAAAAGCTCAGTCTGGGGATCGTGGATCCGGATATACAGATCCTGGAAAACGACGGCGGGACGGCGTTTTCCTTTGTGAACGCCGGCTCCCTTTACAGCTATAATGCCACAAACAA
Source organism: uncultured Eisenbergiella sp. (assembly GCA_947627215.1). Classification (GTDB taxonomy): domain Bacteria; phylum Bacillota; class Clostridia; order Lachnospirales; family Lachnospiraceae; genus Gallintestinimicrobium. The sequence goes on along the minus strand of CANQVD010000081.1, from coordinate 2,836 downwards.
CCGGCTGGCCCGGCTTTTCTCCTTTCGGGATGGGGAGGAAGCCGATTCCAGGACCCTCTACAGAGGGCACGGCTATCGGATTCTGCAGGTGGATGAGGCGGGAAACGTGGTCTTTCTGGTCTCCGGGTATATGAGCCGGGGGCGGCATGAGGGCGCCTGCGGCGTTCAGGTGTGCTATTACAACAGCGGAATGAACGTGGTGGAGGAAATGGCGTTCATTCCTTATTACCGATCTCCGGAGATCCTGCAGGCGGAGATCGACAGCTTTTCCTATGTCAATATGACCAACGATCTGTATCTGATGCTGGATGGCAGCATTTTCCATGTGAGCCTGGAGAATCAGAGCAGCGATGTGATAGACCGCGCGCCGGGGGAAACCGGTTACCGGGCGGCGGAGGACGGCAGCATGCTGGCCTGGCAGGAGGGCGGACGGGCGGCCGACGAAAGGACGCTGCTTTTGATGAACCTGGACAGCGGAGAAACCTCCCGGATCAGCGCCGGGACGGGATACCGCATCCGCCCGCTGGGCTTCATGGGACAGGATCTGATCTATGGCCTTGCGCCGGAGGCGCTGGTGCAGGAGGATTTTCTGGGACATACGGTATTCCCCATGGAACGTGTCGTCATCTGTGATTTCGAGGGAAAGATCCTGAAGGTATACCGGGAGAAGGATCTGTACGTGACTGACTGTGAGGTTCTGGGCAATCAGATCGTTCTGCAGCGGGTGCGGAAAACGGAGGAAGGCTTCGAGGAAGCGAATCCGGATCAGATTCTTTACAGCGAAGAGGTGACGGGCAGCCGGAACACGGTGGAAACCGCGGTGACAGAAAACCTGCAGACCGTGGTGCAGATCGCGCTGCGCAGCGAGGTGGATGCGAAAAACGTGCAGCTTCTGACGCCGAAGGAGGTTCTTTTCGAGGGCAGCCGGGATGTTGCGCTCCGGCAGGAGGAGCGGCCCGACCGGTATTGCGTTTACGGCAGGACGGGCGTGCAGGCGATACTGTCCTCGCCCTCGGCCGCGGTGCAGCTCGCCTATGAAAATATGGGGACTGTGGCCGCGGAGGACGGGAGCTATGTGTTCAAACGGGACCGGCTTCACACCGCCAATCAGATCATGGCGATCACGGAGGATACGGTGGAAGAGGGGGAAACCAGTCTGTCGGTCTGCCTGGATGCCATGTTCCGGTTTGAAGGGCTGATGCGCAGCAGCGCCGGCATGCTGGAGTCCGGCAAAGATGTCGCCGCCATTCTGGAGGACAATCTGGAGGGATACCGGATCCTGGATCTGCGCGGGGCCTCTCTGGATATGGTGCTTTATTATCCGGACCGGGAAATTCCGGTGCTGGCGGTGCTGCAGGACGGCAGCGCCGTGCTGATCACGGGATTTAACGAACAGAACGTAGTCCTCATGGATCCGACGGCGGGAACCGTGGCCAAAATGGGCCTGAATGACGCGCGGGAATGGTTCGCGGAAAATGGGAACCGGTTTATGACGTACTGGAAATAAATCGATTGCGAAGCCGTCTTTTGCCAGAAGACATTTCACCGATTCAGCAGTCCGGTTTTTTAGAAATAAATTTCATGTCCGCGCTTTTCCAGCGCGAACAGAAGGATCAGCCCGAAAATGCCGCAGGAAATGATCTCTCCGATGCTCACGGTGATGACGGAAAACCACACCGGCACGATGCCGTAGGCATATTTCAGCACCGGGGGAATGATCACCGCGTTGGCGAGAATAGGAGGAACGGGGGAGAGCCATTTATAAAGCTTTCCCCTGTTCGTTTTTACAGGGGCAGCAGGGGAGGGCATGCCGCCGGAGGCTTCGGCAGCAGATGTCGGGGCCGGGGAGGTTTCGGCAGCGGATATTGAGACGGAAGATGCCGAAGCTGACGCATTCTGTCTGCGGTATGCTCTGCCCAGATACCAGGTGCCGATGGCGCCGATCAGCGTCGGAAGAGGCCCGAAAATGATGTCGGGCAGCGCGGAGCCGATGACGATATTTCCCAGAAGACAGCCGATAAACAGCCCGGGAATGGCAGCCGATGTGAAAAAGGGAAGAACGGTGAGGGCCTCCGAGAAGCGGACCTGGATGTTCCCGCTGGCGATGCCCAGCGCGTTGGCCAGCATCGTGAGCACGACATAAAGAGCGGCGATCATGGCCGCGTGGACGAGATACAGAACTTTGCTGTGATTCATTTGTTTTTCTCCTTTAGTTTTGTTTTACGTCAGGAAGGTCTCGAACTGACGGGTTGGTCTGCTGAAAAGCCCGCAGGAATGCGGACTGCAGCGATTTGGAGTATAACATAATGGGGAGGGAAATGCAAGCAAAGTACCGGAAAAGTACCGCTTTGGAATGCCCGAAAAATGTCGGCCTTCCAAATTTATACAGGCTGAAAATATAGATTTTACGGCGGTATATTCGCAGCCATTTTGACTGTATCCGAATGTATGCAAATGTCATTGAGAACCGGGGAGACGACGACTGCAACCCGGAATGGCTGATCGCAGAGAATAAGAGATTTTTGGAACAGTGCGAGATCAACCGGCAAAAGATGTTTCTGATCGACAGGGAACACAAAGTGGTTACGGACTTATAAATAATCATTCCATAATACAATAAAATTGGAAGGGTATGCTTTGGCAAAAATAATATGGGAAGGAAATCAACCTTGGGGAGAAGAATTTTCTGCGAAAGGTTCTATGCCCTCGCAGATTCTATTCCTTTGAGGATTTGTTTGATAAAGTCCGCAAAATGTCGGTTTGAATCATAGGAGGGTACATTCCCCGATGCTTGCATCGTAACTTGCTTAACGAAACGTGGGAAAAGTGGTAAAAT
>CANQVD010000080.1 GCA_947627215.1 uncultured Eisenbergiella sp. | reverse complement strand
AAGTGCAGAGATGCATGGAGCTGACGCGAACTAATCGGTCGAGGGCTTATCCTGTGAGGTCGTTTGGAGAGGATGGAAGGAAGAGATGGCGTTGAATGTTCAGTTTTGAAGGTATAGGCGAGAAAGGGTTCTTATTCGGAAGGATAAGGCCTTTTTTTGATGCAGGGATATCCCGCGCTGTCTGCCGTTTCCGGTTGTATCGCCGCGGGAAATGTGCTAAACTGTTTTCGGAATAAAGAATGAAACGCGGGGAAGTGCGAATGACGGACCGGTTGAGCGAACAAATCGAAAAAGCGCAGATGGTGCTGATCGGGATCGGGGACGAATTTGCCATGCGGTACGGCGCGATGGAAACGGATCCCTTTTACAGGCCGCTGCTCGAGCAGGCCGGAGGGGAAGAAAACGAGGCCCAGCTCGTGCAGTATCTTCGGTTCCATTATACCAGACGGCATCCGGACGGCAGGCTGCTGTCTGCCTATGACAGGCTTGCGGAGCTGCTTGAGGGGAAAAATTATTTTCTGGTGTCGCTGTGCATGGATGATCTGATCTATCGTTCCGGTCTGGATGCCGGGAGGATCGTGACGCCCTGCGGCGGCTTTCGCGCGATGCAGTGCGGCAGGGAATGCGTGACGGATCAGGAACCTCTGGTGACGGATGTGAATGTGACGGAGGCGCTGCTGGAGAGTATCGATGTCTGCGGAGGAGATCTGGAGGCCGTCGACTTCCCGGTATGCGCAGAGTGTACGAAACCGCTGTGGTTCAATCGGATCGAATCTCCGGATTATAAAGAAGAAGGGTATCTGGCGGACTGGAAACGGTATACCGGATGGCTGCAGGGGACGCTGAACAGACAGCTCCTCGTGCTGGAGCTGGGCGTGGGCATGCAGTTTCCGCAGATCATTCGCTTTCCGTTTGAAAAGGTGGTTTTTTTCAATCAGAAGGCGCGTCTGATCCGGGTGCATTCCAGGCTGTATCAGATGACAGAGGAGTTGAAGGGAAAGGGGCTCTCCGTGGCGCAGGATCCGGTGGAGTTTCTTCTGGAGCAGGGGACCGAAAGTTCTTCCGCGGCGCAGGAAACGGCGGATTTGCCTTCGGAGACGGACGGGAGCAGCGATGATCGCAATCATTGACTACGATGCGGGCAATATCAGAAGCGTGGAAAAAGCGCTGGAAATGCTGGGAGAACATCCGGTGATCACCAGGGATCCCGCGCTTTTGCAGACGGCGGACGGTGTGATTCTGCCCGGGGTGGGCGCGTTTGGGGACGCCATGAGCCGGCTGCGGGAGTATGGGCTGACGGAGAGCATCCGCAGGATCGCCGGGGAAAACAGGCCGTTTCTCGGGATCTGTCTGGGGCTGCAGCTTTTATTTGAATCCAGCGAGGAAAGCCCCGGCGCAGAAGGCCTGGGCATATTAAAGGGAAAAATCCTTCGGATCCCGGATGGGCGGGAGGAATCCGGCAGACCGTTCAAGATCCCGCACATCGGCTGGAATTCTCTCATCTTTCCAAAGGAAGGAAGGCTGTTCGCGGGACTGTCCGGAGAGACGTATGTCTATTTCGTGCATTCCTATTATCTGAAGGCGGAAGAGGATATCGTGACAGCCCGTACGGAATACGGCGTGACCATTGACGCTTCGGTGGAAAAGGGAAATCTCTTCGCCTGTCAGTTCCATCCGGAGAAAAGCTCAAAGGCCGGTCTTCGCATTCTGCAGAATTTCGTGGATCTGGTCAGGGAGGGCGTTTGAATGCATACCAGGAGAATCATTCCCTGTCTGGATGTTCATGCCGGTCGGGTGGTGAAGGGCGTCAATTTTGTGAACCTGCGGGATGCGGGAGATCCGGTGGAGATCGCCGGCGCTTATGACAGAGCGGGGGCGGACGAGCTGGTCTTTCTGGACATCACGGCGTCAGCCGATGCGAGGAACACGGTGGTCGATATGGTGCGCCGGGTGGCCGAAAGGGTGTTTATCCCATTTACGGTAGGCGGCGGGATCCGGACGGTGGAGGATTTCCGGGCGCTGCTGCGGGAGGGCGCGGACAAGATCTCGGTCAATTCCGCCGCCATCAACACGCCGCGGCTCATCAGCGACGCAGCGGACAAGTTCGGCAGCCAGTGCGTGGTGGTGGCCATCGACGCCAAGAGGCGCGCGGACGGCAGCGGCTGGAACGTTTATAAAAACGGCGGCCGGATCGACGTGGGGATCGATGCTGTGGAATGGGCCGTCAGGGCACAGCGGCTGGGGGCGGGAGAGATCCTGCTGACCAGCATGGACTGCGACGGCACGAAGGCGGGCTATGATCTGGCGTTGACCAGGGCGGTCGCCGAGGCCGTGTCCATTCCGGTGATCGCTTCCGGGGGCGCCGGAAGCGTGGAGCATTTTTACGATGCGCTGACGGACGGGCTGGCGGATGCGGCGCTGGCGGCCTCCCTGTTCCACTATAAAGAGCTGGAGATCAAAGAGGTAAAGCGGTATCTGCGGGGCAGAGGTGTGCCGGTGCGGCTCTGATCCGCCGCGGGACACCGATCCGCGCATGAGAGCACGAAAGAGGAGAAAAGAGCATGGCCATGATCAGCAATGACTGGCTTCCCGCCCTGAAGGGGGAATTTCGGAAGCCCTATTACGCGCAGCTATTCCGGTTCGTGAAGGAGGAATACGCCACCCGGGTGATCTATCCGCCCGCGGATGATATTTTCAACGCGTTTCACTTCACGCCGCTGAAGGATGTGAAGGCGGTGATTCTGGGACAGGATCCCTATCACAACGAGCATCAGGCGCACGGGCTGTGCTTTTCGGTGCAGCCGGGACAGGAGATCCCGCCGTCGCTGGTGAATATTTATCAGGAGCTGCACGACGATCTGGGGTGCTATATCCCCGACAACGGATATCTGGAAAAATGGGCCAGACAGGGCGTGCTGCTTCTGAATACGGTGCTGACGGTCCGGGCCCATCAGGCCAATTCCCACCAGGGGAGGGGCTGGGAGCAGTTCACGGATGCGGTGATCGAAGCGGTGAACGCGCAGGATCGGCCCATCGTTTTTCTGCTCTGGGGCAGGCCGGCACAGATGAAGGCGTCCATGCTCACCAACCCTAAACACCTGATTTTGAAAGCGCCGCATCCCAGTCCGCTCTCCGCATACAGGGGTTTTTTCGGGTGCCGGCATTTCAGCCAGACCAACGCGTTCCTGCAGAGCCATGGGATAGAGCCCATCGACTGGCAGATCGAAAATATACACTAGAAGGCGGCCGGGAAAGCGCGTAACGCGGGCCGCCCGGTCCGCAAACTGGCTATTGACAATGCTGCCGGAATGTACTATTTTTGTAAGGAAAAGCGGTTGACGCCGGATCGGCCGGGACGGACAGGAGAGAAAATGGAAAAGAAAGCGTTTGTGACAAAAGAGCAGGTCGAGAGGATCGCGGCAGAATTTCCGACGCCGTTTTATCTGTATGACGAAAAGGGAATCCGGGAGAACGCGGCGAAGGTGAAGCAGGCCTTTGCGTGGAATCCCGGCTTCCGGGAATATTTTGCGGTGAAGGCCACGCCGAACCCGTTTCTGATTCGCATTCTGCGGGAATACGGCTGCGGCGCGGACTGTTCTTCCCTGACGGAGCTGATGCTCTGCCGCGCGCTGGGCATGGGAGGAGAGGAGATCATGTTTTCCTCCAACGATACGCCCGCGGAGGAATATGCCCTGGCGGGTCGGCTCGGCGGCATTATTAATCTGGACGATATCACGCACATCGATTTCGTGGAAAGGATTCTGGGAAAGCTGCCGGAGACCATGAGCTGCCGCTTCAATCCGGGCGGCGTGTTCACCCTGAGCAACGGCATCATGGACAACCCCGGGGACGCGAAATACGGGATGACGGAGGCGCAGATCTTTGAGGCGTTCCGTATCCTGAAGAAGAAGGGCGTGAAGCGTTTCGGCATTCACGCATTTCTGGCCAGCAACACGGTGACCAACGACTACTATCCGCAACTGGCGAAGCAGCTCTTTGAACTGGCGGTGCGTCTGCAGAAGGAGACCGGCGCAAAGGTGGCGTTCGTCAATCTGTCCGGCGGCGTGGGCATCCCGTACCGTCCGGACCAGGAGCCCAACGATATCCTCGCCATCGGAGAGGGCGTGCACCGGGTCTATGACGAGGTGTTGACGGCGGCCGGTATGGGCGATGTGGCGATCTATACGGAAATGGGCCGCTTCATGATGGGGCCTTACGGGGCACTGGTCACGAAGGCGATCCATGAGAAGCACACTTATAAGGAATATATCGGCGTGGACGCCTGTGCGGTGAACCTGATGCGTCCGGCCATGTACGGCGCCTATCATCATATCACGGTGCTGGGAAAAGAGGACAGGCCCTGCGATCACGTCTACGATGTGACGGGTTCCCTCTGCGAGAACAACGATAAATTCGCCGTTGACAGGGCGTTGCCGCAGATCGAAAAAGGGGATTATCTTTTTATTCACGATACCGGCGCGCACGGCTATTCGATGGGCTACAATTACAACGGAAAGCTGCGCAGCGCGGAGCTTCTGTTGCAGGAGGACGGGGGCGTGAAGCTGATCCGCAGGGCAGAGAGGCCGAAGGATTATTTTGCGACCTTTGATTGCTTTGATTTTTACGGGAAGCTGGACGGGGCGTCCGCTGACGGAAAAAAATCTTGCATTTCACAGGCGGATATGATATGATAAAAACTGCCCGCCGCAGAAGCGGCGGGCGCAGGCCGGCGTGGCGGAATGGCAGACGCGGCAGACTCAAAATCTGTTTATGGTGACATAGTATGGGTTCAAGTCCCATCGCCGGCATTAGAAATCGCAGCCCCGAAGCGGATCGCTTCGGGGCTCTCTTCATGCCTCACAGCCACCGCGTTGGCCGATGTGACGATACGGAAGTATCATTGTGCTGCATGGTTGGGTTTGTTCTATCAGACGGCAAATCGCTGCGGCAGCGTCCGCAGAAATAACCTTATGCTGGTTTTTCTTCATTTCCTGCTGTCGGATGGGATCAAGCAGCTTATCGCAGGCGGCGATCAACTGATTTTTGGGTGTTCTCACGGCATAACACATTCCGTGTTCTTCAAAGAACGTCATGTTGCGGGTCTCACATCCCGGAATCGGGGTAATGTGAATCAACGGGACCCCTACGACCGCTGCTTCCGTAGAGGACAGACCGCCCGGCTTTGAAATAAAAAGGTCGCAGGCCCGCATATATTCCGCCATCCGTACGGTGTATTCCAGGAGAATGCAGCGTCCCGGATATGCCTGCCGCAGATGCCGATACAGAGTATGGTTGTTTCCGCAGATCACGATGACCCGAACCGCGTCGCTGTAATGCTCCAGGAGCAGTGAAACGACGTGATCGATCTGTCCTGCGCCAATGCTTCCTCCCGCGACCAATATATAGTTTGCCTGCAGATCAAGCCCCAGGCGTGTTCTGGCCTCATCCCGGCTCATTTGTTCCTGAAATTGCCTGCCAACGGGTATCCCGAGCGGTACGATCCGTTCTTTGGGAATACCCCTGGACACAAACTCCCCGGTCAGTTCCTTTGCCGGGATCACATAATAATCACAGTCGGTTTCTTCTGTAAACGGGATGCAGGTATAATCGGTTGCAATGAAATAGGTGGCAGGAACAGGAGTCCCGTGGCGTTTCATATTTGTGAGGATCTCCGCCGGAAAAAGGTGTGTCGCTACGATCGCATCGAAGTGATTTTCACGGAGAAATGCTTCCAGCAGCGGCGCCATGATCCCGTTGATCTGATAGACCGGAGAATGGACCGGCAGTTTTCGATAAGCGTTCCCGATACGGTACACCATGCCGAAGGCGGACGGTGCCATCTGCACGAGACGATTGTATGCGTTATTGACCTTTTCGGCTGTTTTCGGACCTTCCAGAAGGTAGGGATTTAGAATTTTTACGCTGTGATCTCTGAAAGACAGCTCCTGTTCAATGGCTTTGCACGCGCTGTTGTGGCCGCCGCCCGTTCCGCAGGAAAGAATCAGCGCATCCATAACAGCTTCACTCCAATCGGTTCTTTTTCTTCTTTGCTCTGATACAGCCGCAGACATACTGCCGCTGTGACGATCAGGAAACTCACCCATACCACAGGGACAACGCCGGTCAGGATCATGGTGGCGGCTGTCACCGGGTAGGCGACCAGCGTGCGGTAGAAGTTCGGGGTAATCCGCAGTCCCACGGACAAAATCACAAATATCGCCGCAAATGACAGCACCGGATGAAGATACGGGATGAGCCCCAGCAGGCAGCCGAAGGTTGTTGCAATTCCCTTGCCCCCGCGGAATCGGTGAAACACGGGAAAAATATGGCCGACTACCGGTGCCGCAAGCACCGAAGATACTCCCCATGTTGGCTGCACCTGAAAGAAATGCGTATAGAAAAACACGGGAAGAAACCCTTTTGTCAGATCACAGAGCAAAGTCAGTGTTCCGCACCAGAAGCCGCCGTATTTATATGCGTTTACGGTTCCCGGGTTTTGATCCGTACTGTTTTGGTACAGCGAAATTTTTCCGAACATCTTCCCGAAAACATAAGCATACAGGACGCTTCCGGACAAATAGCCGAGAAATGTGTACACAACCGTTCTGATCATTTTGACATTCCCCCTTATGTCTCTTTGTCTGCGTGTATTCTGGCAGCAGCCTCTTTATAGAGTACATCCAGATTTCCAATATAATCCGCTTTAACGATTTCTGCCCCAATAGAGCAGCAGAGCAGCTCCGGCGTCAGATCGGCGGTGGCATCCGTGAATATCCGATACGGCATCACGCCTCACTTCCTTTGGCGCAGCCTGTGCAGCCGTCACAGCCATGCCAAAGCGTGTCGGCCATCGGTTTCCAGTTTTCGGCGTAGGGCGTTGTCTTGTCGCAGAGGTGATCGACGCTTTCCGGGCTCTGGTAGTCGGTGTTGACAGCGCCCGTATCCTTGACCATCTTCCGCAGGCATTCCGGATTCTCCAGCATGGGGCAGGGCCGCAGCATATTGTCATTGAACGGCTGTCCGTCATGGTAAGCCATGAACAGCGGGCTCTTTAAGGCATCCAGCAGGGAGACGTCATGGATATTGGCGTTGGAGTAGTGGATGAACACGCAGGGTTCCACGTCGCCCTTCGCGTTAATATGAAGATAATTCCTGCCGCCGGCAATACAACCGCCCACATACTCGGCGTCGTTCTGGAAGTCCATGCTGAAAATCGGCTTGGTGTTTCGGTATTCGCGGATGCGCCGGTACATTTTTTCTCTCTGCGCAGGCGTGGGCAGCAGCTCCGGCGCCGCGTCGTTGCCTACCGGCATATAGTGGAAGAACCAGACAAACAGAGCGCCGCTGTCGATCATCAGATCAAAGTATTTCTCACTGCTCACATCGTCCACGTTTTTGCTGGTATAGCAGGTGGAGATACCAAAGGGCAGTCTATGCTGTCTCAGAAGGGACATGGCGTTCTGCACCTTCTGATAGATGCCCTGCCCGCGCCGGCCGTCGTTGGCATCCTCGAAACCCTCCAGGGAGATCGCCGGGACAAAATTCCGGACCCGGAGCATTTCCTGACAGAAATCCTCGTCGATCAGGGTGCCGTTGGTGAAGGAGAGGAACTCACAGTCCGAGTGCATTTCGCAGATTTTGATGAGATCCTTTTTTCGTACCAGAGGCTCTCCGCCGGTATAAATGTACATATAAATGCCGAGCTGTTTGCCCTGCCGGATAATGGAGTCGATGGTTTCAAGGCTTAAGTTCAGGCGGTTGCCGTACTCCGCCGCCCAGCATCCCGTGCAGTGAAGGTTGCAGGCGGAAGTGGGATCGAGCAGGATTGCCCAGGGCACATTGCAGCCCTCTTTTTCTTTTATTTCATTCTGTGTCACGCTGCCCTTCAGCGCGGAATTGAACAGGAAGTTCTGGAAGAAAGCCTGACGGACGCCTGGATCAAGGTCATAGATCTTCAGGATAAGCTGATACCAGTTGTTCTTTTCTTCAATGACCTTGCGGATGGCAGCCCGCTGTCCGCTGTACCAGTCGGCAGGCGTATATTTGTCTACCAGCGCCATCAGTTTTGGTATATTTTCCTCCGGGCTGCCTTCAATGTATTTCAGGGCCTGGTTGACTGCAAAATTCTGCATTGTGGTTTTCAAAGAGGTATTCATGTTTTTGATTCCTTTCTGTTCATAAGTGTTTGGTTTTGGCACGATCCCCGCTCGTCGGGATTTTCAAATGCGATCGTTGATGTGCTGCCTTCCTTTGTTTTAAGCAAAGTATAAAGGGAGAAAACGAGGAAGTCATTGGACAGAAGGAAACGCGCGTCCAAATTTAGGACGTGACGCAGACTTTGTTACTTTTTTGGACGCGGCGGGCTGTTTGTCCCTTGTGAGAGCCCGGAAGCGCGCGTATGATTCCATGTAAGAAACGCACATACGGCTTGCACTTTGGAGGGATTGTTGGAAATGGAAAAAAGTATGTCCAGATTTTTGGTGGGGTCCATCGTAAAAAGGACCCTGAAAGAAATGAAGGAAAACCCGGATCGCGGGATCCGGAATCTTGTGGATATGGCGCTGCAGTTCTCGGACGGAAGATTTCAAAGAGATTTTTTTGCTATGGCCCAGACCATGCTTCAAAACGAAAACAGCGCTTACTATCAGTTGGTGCGGGATGTGGTGACCTATTCGGATGCTGAACGGCTTTACACCTTCGGCATGAATCTGGGATATAACGGATGTACCGTTGGGGCGCAGCGCATCCGCGAAAATGAGAAAAACCTGGGGTGCAACATTCCATGGACTGTGCCGATCCAGGTCAGTACGGACCATTTTGCGGAGAAAGAACCAAAGTATCAGGCGGCGATCCGTTCCGGCGAGAAACTCGGCATTTATTTCTGGGGATTTTTCTGCGGCAGTCAGCCGAAATGTGTTTTGCCGCTTGTAAAAGCACATCCGGACAGCGCCTTTTGCCTGTTCTGCGAACCGGAGGGACTGACTTCTGAATTTCTGGATGAGGCAGGCGAATCTTATAACCTTATGCTGGTCATCCAATACGATGAAGATGCCGGGGATTTATGCTCTCAGCTCCGCGATCTGGGTCTGCTGTATTCCGCGTGGGTCTCATACGGTCAAAAAGATTTGGAATCCATTGTAAACGGAGACCTGTTTTACAGCGTACAGCAATTTTCTCCCGCCTTTACGGTACTGCTGCCGGAGCGGGGCTGTTCGGGGCCCGTTTGGCGGCTTGTCTATCAGACAGTACAGCAGGTTCGCAAGGAACAAAGGTATCACACCATGCTTTGGGATCTGTGGGGAGACATCAGCACAGTAGATCAGATCATTTCCGGTGACGCATGCTGTGTCTTTTTTGATAAGGACGGAAACCTGTGCGATGGGAGCGGCCCGGTAAAAAGCAGTCAGCACAATCTTTTCCAAAATGACTTAAAGGATATTTTTGTGAGTGCGTGCCCGAAGAAAGGACGCCTGGCAGTATAAATCTTTGCGACACTTCATAAACTCTATGAAAAAGGATATCAGGACGGAGAGCAAATCCGGTCGTTTATTCAATGACTGTTATGTTCCGGGGCAAGCGCCTCCGCTCTGGTTTCCGCGGAATTCATTTCCCGATAGATCGCCGCCGCGCCGCCCTGAATAATCTGCTTGATCTTTGTGACAAACTCTTCCGGCGGCATACATTGTTTGTCAGACAGCCATCGCTCGATCACGCAGAGCACCGCATCCGTGAAAAAATTGACGCTAAATTCGTCGGCAATGTCGTCGCTGAGCAATTGCATGATCCGTATTTTGATCAGGGGAAAGAGATATTCCCGAAGATGGTCGGACAAAGAGTTCTGCCCTGTTATCATCAATGCCTTGCGGTAAAATGTTTTGTCCGCATAAAAGTGTTCGCAGGCGCGCTCGATCAGTTCCCAGCGATCGTCTGAGGACAAATATTTGGCGCTCTCCCTGGCGAACGAGATAAACTCCGTATCAAAGATCCAGTTGACCAGATCGTATTTGTCTTTGAAATGATAATAGAAGCTCTTT
>CANQVD010000079.1 GCA_947627215.1 uncultured Eisenbergiella sp. | reverse complement strand
TTAAATATGGATTCTGAAGAATGGGATGCTTATTCTGTCGGAGAGAAAATCGATCTTGACAACGATGGAGAAAACGAACTGATTCTGAATGGGCCTTACGGAGGGATATATCTTGACGCACGGGATGGTCAGGTATATGGATTTGCCGCAGGAGAAGGGGATGGATTTACTCTTTCTTATACCTATTTCAAGGGAGCTGTATGGATTTTGTATAGCAACAGAATGCATCAAGGATATGAGTCATACCATATGGAATTATTTGAAGGAGCAGATAATTTAGTTGAAGAAATGAATTTCAATGAAGAACTTATTGATGAAGATAATGTAGAGGGCCCAGAAAGATATTACTTAAATGGAACTGAAGTCACTTATGATGAATATTTAGCATTATCCGGCGAGATTTTTGCTGCGCAGGTAAATACAAACTGAAAAAAAAATCTTGTTTGTGAAGTTTGAAGTCCCAAGCGAATGCACCGGGATCAAAACGCATGAGAAGTCGTGATGCGGCACATATGGGAAAATTATCCGGTTATTCGACACATGGGGCGGCGTCCCCGCCTTCTCCGGCGCCGAATGCCGCGAGCGCCGATAAGTCGGGCGCCGCCGTGAAATGCGCCGGCAGCCGCTCCTGTACCAAAAACATGATCATATACCACGGAAGATAATGCACCTTTCCTTCGGTTTCAACATTGCATGCGCCGAATACAATTCCCTCTGCAAGTGCCCACTCCTGTACATTCAATGCATGATCCAGCGCGGCATGGAGGTGATAATCCTTTCCGGATTTGATCTCCAGCGGTATGATCCGTGTCCCCTTTTGTATGACAAAATCCAGCTCGCCGACGTTTCGCTTATTCAGATAACGAAGTTCGAAGCCGTTCGAGACCAATTGGACCGCAAACACGTTTTCCAGAATACTGCCCATATTCACCGACAGATCCCCCTGAAGGATGGGAAATTGAACGTTCTCCAGCCCCGCCGCACACAATAACCCGCTGTCATTCTGGAACAATTTGAAAAGCCTCGCCTGCTCGTTGATCTTCAGGGGCGCTTTAGGCTCCCGTAAATTGTAGCAGGGCAAAGCAACGCCTGCGTCCCGCAGCCATACAAAAGCATCCTCATAATCCCGGAGCCTGGCAGTGGTCTTGATGGACGCCATCTGGAAACGGCGGTTTTTGTCATCCAACTGAGAAGGGATCCGATCAAAAATGTCTGTGATCTTCGTTTTTCCTTCCAGGGCGTACCTGCCGATATCCTGTCGATACAGTCTCAGAATGTCCTTCTGAACGGCCGCGACCTGTCCCATATCATGAGAATCAATAAAGATTCGAACCGCTTCCGGCATCCCTCCTACGATCACATAATATCGAAACAATTCCATCATCGTGCGATGTATGGATGAGGTTACCGGCTGCTTTTTTTCAAAACAGTCCTTTAAATATGAAAGTACATTCTCCTGCACCCCATTGGCAATGCAGAATTCTTCAAAATCCATAGGATACATCTGAAGAATGGATTCATAGCCGACCGGATAGGACTGGACATGCTTATAGTAAACGCCCAACAAAGAGCCGGACTCAATGTAGTCAAACCGCCCGTCCTCCACGAGAAATTTAATAGCGGTTCTCGCCTGCGGACACTCCTGGATCTCGTCCAGAAAAACAAGCGTTTTCCCCGGGGGCAGAGCGCGGCCGATATACGCCGTCAGATTCATGACAATGGTATCCGCATTCAGATTGCCCGAAAAAATCTCCACGGCCTCTGGTTCCGTGATAAAATTGATTTCCACAAAATTTTCGTAGGTTTTGCCGAATTCCCGCACTAAGTAGGTTTTGCCGATCTGACGGGCGCCTGTCACCAAAAGCGCCTTTTTCGATCTGTTTTCTTTCCAATCTGCCAGAAAACGGATATATTTTCTGTACATGAACGTATTTCGCCTTTCTTTGATTCACATTCCGTCTTTCTCTGATTCACGTTTTGCAATGCACTTACGGCAGTATTTCTCACGTTTTGCAATGGAATTGTATCATATTATCTCACGTTTTGCAATTACATATGCATCATTTTTACTCACCAGCACGGCGGTACTGCCTGTCGGCAGCCTTGCGCTCTCCGAGGGGGCCGTGCCAGCGAGCCTTGGCCCTACTGGCAACTCGGGACGGGAATCTGCCGCGGTGCAAATCAATCATCCTCTTTCACTCTCCGCAATTTTATGGTATGCTCGTACTAATATCTTAAGAAAACCGGAGAAGAAAAATGGCATATACCATGACACATATCCTGGCTGCGGAAAAGGCTTTGGAATATATAAAAACTCCCGTCAATCACCCGACCTATCTTGTCGGGGCCATCGCACCGGATGCGGTGCATGCGAGTCCAGGCTATACCCGTACCCTGAAAGAAAAAAGCCATTTGTTTGCAGAGGGAATGGTTTGGGGACGGGTGACGAAAGAAAGCGAATTGAATGCTTGGACGGATAGCATTAAAAAGTTTTATATGCTCAATTACGATAAATATAATAGGGATTTTTTGCTGGGATATATCGTTCACATCCTTACAGACGTCTGTTCCTGCCGACAAATATATGCGCCTTTTTATACCTCACTGTCAAAAGAAAAATTTGACGATAAAATGAAACAATTCAGGGCGGAAAGCTATCGCGTGAATTATTATCTGTTCCGTGAGTATTCCAAAAAGCAAAATCTGCTTCGCATTCTGCAGGAAGGAAAGTCCTGCCCGATCGCAGATGTGTTTGACGACAGCATATTGGGCGACAGAATAAAACAGCTTTTTGACTTTGAGTTTGCACCGCAGGATACGGAACAGATCATCCACAATGAAATCATCACGATCGAAAATACTGGCAGGCTGATATCGGATGCGGCCGGGATCATAAAGCACATATTTTTGAAACGGAATAAATCTGCAGTTTTATGGGGGGAATGATGAACAGCAAGGGAATTATGATCCTGGGGATCATGTGGATCCTTTTATCGCCGTTATGGTTTTGGGCCGAAAATACTGCGATGGGCATAATATGGTTATGCGCAGGGATTATCGAACTGCTCATCGCATTGATCAGACACAATAACGGGAAGAAAAAAAAGTAAATCCAAATCCTGCGAATACATTCCGGCCTGCCGCAAAGGCGCGGTCTAAGCGGCAGGATCACCACTCAGGATAACAATGCTTTGGAACACTTTTTCTATGATATTTTTGTTTTCACTGTAAACGCTCTTCGGCATATTAAAACTGACGCCATAAAAGCCTGTAAGCTCCGTATCAAAAATTGCGATTCCCTGTATGGCGAGGGTTTTGTCATCCAGCACGTATTCGTCCCAGGAATACTGCCCTGTCATCCCCTGTGATGTCTGAAAGGATTCCGGTCCGTTTAAATAACTGTCGGCGGTCATCGTACCAAACTGCCCCCTGATATGAAAAACTGCATCATCCCTTCCCTTGATTTTAACAGAATATCCCCAATCAGGGGATTCTTCCTCCACATCCCAGATCGTATAATCCCAATCCTCCGGCAGCTGCAGGGATATTTCCACCGCCTGTTCATACGGCTGAAATACATGCGCAATATCCATGTATTTTACTTCATTGGCCGGAGGTACTTGTGCAGATCCGTTGTCATTTTCATCTGCTGTTGACGGCAGTTCTGTCGGGATCTCAAGATTTCCGTTTTGCGCATCATCGGATATCTCTGTACCGTCGGCATCTGCCATGCCTGCCTGCGCGCTGTCATTCTCTGCCTGTGTGTCAGGGGTATCATCGATACCCGGATTCGTTGTCTGCTGATCTGTCTGTATCGGTTCTCCCGGTGAATCATTTTTTGCTGCCGAGCACCCGATCATCATTCCCAAAACAGCGGTGACGCAGATTGTCAGGATGCAAACGAATAAGCCGTTTTTCCTGGGCGACCTGGTCAGTATATTTTTGAACCGCTTTTTCATGATCTTCTTCCCTCCATAAAACTGTGTCGTTAAAAGCGTTCCCTTTTTATGCCGTTTGCTGAAAGCGGAAAGCAGAGCCTCCGTATATGCCTTTCGGACAGCATAAGAGGCTTTTCGGATCACTCTTTCATCACAGGACAGCTCCATATCAACAACTGCTTCTCTTTGCATCATGTATATCAGGGGATTAAACCAGTGCACGGCATTTGCAGTTACGAAGAGCAGCTTCCCATAAATATCATGGCGTTTTATATGGATCAGTTCATGTTTCAAAATAAAGAACAGTTCTTCCTCGCTGTAATCACAATCTGGCAAAACCAACATCGGTTTCAGGAAACCGATAACCATCGGGCTTTCCGCGCCCTGATATCTCAAAATTCTGATATTGGACTTAATCTGCAATTTCCCTGATATTTTACGGACCTGCTGTAAAATATATCTTTCTTTCACAGCCCTGCCTTTTTTGATAATTTGTCCTTTATAATGCAGGAAGCTGAATATATGTACTGACAGGAAAAGCAGGCAGCCCGTCAGCCATAGATATGCAGCAATGTCTAATATAGTGAGCTTTAAAGGCTTTCGCGCAGTTTGAGGCGGCGCTGCAGCAGCCTTTCCGCGATCGGCCTCTATCCGGTTTTGCCCCGTCGGTGACATTGCCGGAGCGTCATTTTCATGATCCGTGCCAATAGGAACCGTGATCTCTGCCGGAACATCGATCACCATCTGCGGAAACGGAATGTCTATATGAAACGGTATGATCAGGCGAACGGCAAGCACTGTCCACATAAGATATTTCCACTTTATTGCATACCTTTTCATTAAAAGAGGTGCAAAAATGAGCAGGCAAATGATAATGGGACTTGTCGATATGGAAATAGCGATCACATTTAAAAATAAATTCGTTATCATGTTTCCTCCGGATCATCTGCATGATTCCCGCTTCAGCTTTCCCTGACCTTTTTATAAAATCTTTTCCATTTACCAGGGTCCTCTTTTATACGGCCGTATAAGAAATTATACGATGGTATAATACGTTTGTCAATAGTGAAAAGATGAGGTGTGTTTGTATCTTCATATAATATCCGGTATATTCGATCGCTTTATAGCCGCGATCATCAGAGCGTGTTCATCAACACCTTTTGCAGTTTATTGATCTGTATGATATAATGACATGCAGTTATATGAATTTGCAGAATATAAATGAATCGTGCCGCTTCTCCGCTGCATATATGACGGGCGCGGCAGTTCTGATCAATTCCAAAGTAGAAGGAAATCGGTCATGATCAATATTTTGCTGGAAGGATATGATATAGACGAAGGCTGGCTCTATGATGAATTAAAAAAGTATATCAGGCCAACTCATTCGGTCGCTGTCGTCGCTTTTTCTTTTCGGGATAACCGAGTGAAATCTGTCGAGGACTGGGATCTGCTGTATAGCAAAAAGAACGGCAGATACTATGCCGGTATTGTAGGTGGGTTTGCATCTTACGGGATACCGGAAAGAAACATTTCATTCGTTCATTACTTCGCAGATACCAAAAAATCTGCCGCGGAGAAAATCGAAAAAGCGGATATCGTTTACTTTCCCGGCGGGCTGCCGGATAGAATGATGGAGCGGATCAAAGAATTTGATCTGTATGATACCTTAATGAATCACAACGGTATTGTTATGGGATACAGCGCCGGTGCAGTGATCCAATTGGCAGAATATCATCTGTCGCCCGATGATGATTATCCTGAATTTCGATATTATAACGGGCTTCCATACTTAAAAGATTTTTATGTAGAAGTGCATTATGAAGACACAGATATTCAAAATGACGCGATCAGGCGCGTGATCGCTGAACGGGGAAAAACCGTATACGCAACCGCACTTGGATCCGGCACAATCCTTGTTGATAACGGGCGCATAAAATTGATCGGGGATGTGAAGACCTTCAATAAATAAAAGCAGGATCATAAAAGCGGAGTCCCGCGTTGAACGGGGATTCATGGCGGCGAAAAATCTTGACATTCCATGTCCGCCATGTTATTGTTTTCCCATCCTGTGAAAGGAGGGTGCTGCGATGCGGTGGATGCAGAAGGGCCTAATACTGCGTTGTCTTGGCTGCAATATGGCCATCCACGGGATCAGTGCGCCCTTTTTTCGGTGACTGCGAGTCACGGCAAACGGTCGCGCCGATCCTTTTCTGATTCTCACGATGAAAAAGAAAGGATGGCGCATTTTTTATGCTCAAAAATAATAAACAATTTTCTATTTCCAGGCAAAAGCTGGTTCTTCTGATCCTGGAATGGTCGGTAGGCTTCCGCCCGGCGGGAAGCGTGTGGGTTCTGCTGCTGGCCCTGCGGGGATTCCCCCTGGTGGAGATCGGCCTGGCAGAGGCGGTGTTCCACGTCGTGAGTCTGTGCTGTGAGCTGCCTTCAGGGCTTCTGGCGGACGTGTTGGGACGGAAGCGGACCCTGACGGCCAGCCATATGATGTTCGTGCTCTCCACCCTGCTGATGGCAGCCTCTCAGGGGATCGTCGGTGTATGTCTTTCTCTGGCCGCTTCCGCCCTTGGGTACAACCTGGAGTCCGGCACGCGGGAAGCCATTACCTACGAGTCCATGCTTCAGGCGGGACAGGGGACAGACTATCTGAAATTCTCCTCTCTGCAAAACGGCGTGTACCGCTTCAGCAGCGGCGGGGCCATGCTGCTGGCAGGGGTTTCGGTGCTCCTGGGTTGGCGAAGGGCATACCTGTTGGATACGGGAATCACCCTCATCGGTTTTGCGGCTGCGCTGACCGTAACCGAACCGGAGCGGGACGCCCCCGGGATCACACTGCGGACGCTGCCCTCCGCTCTGGCGGAGACCGTCCGGGGCGCCTGGACGCTCCTCAGATCGGACGGCGTCGCCGTTCGGATCATGATGCTCAACGCTCTGGTGGGGGCATGTGCGACGCTGACGGGATTTTACCTGCAGGAAAAGGTAGAGGCGGCGGTGACGGTTCCGGCGCTTCTGGGGCCTGCGCTGTTCGCACTGGGCCTGGGCGGCGGCCTGGCAGGACTGCTGACGGGCAGACTGGACCGTCTGTCCTATCCGAAGGCAGCGGCCTTCACCGGGGGCGGTGTTCTGCTCTGCGCCTTAGCGGCGCGAGGGACGTGCCTGCCGGTGCTGATGCTTTCCGGCCTGCTGGCGGGACTTCTGGACGACAGTCTTCAATTGGTCAGCGACAGGAAACTGAATGACCGATTTCCGTCTGCCCAGCGGGCCACTCTTATTTCCGTCTCATCCATGATCTTTTCGGTTTTTATGATACCGCTGTCGCCGCTTTTTGGCTGGTGGTTCTCATAAACCGCCGTAAAACCGGCCTATGACCTCATTCGAGAAAACGGGAATCATATAAGTGCAGGGGCGAGCTATGCCCGCCCCTGCACGACAGCTGCAGAAGATTCTGTTTCCGCCAAAAAACAAAGAGTTCATTCTTCATGAATGACAGGCAGCCTGCGTCGACCCTGCAGACGGACCTTCCATTCATTCCAATTCAAAGAGACTGTTTTCATAATCCTTTACAAAGTATCGGATGTTTTTCCTCCCTCGCCGGATTACCGTATGCCCCTCTGACTCCAGCTTTTCTTTTTGCGCGCTCACGCCTCCCGGATATTTTTCATTCAGCTCGCCGTTTGCTTTCAATGTGCGCCAATACGGCGTCTCATCCCCGCTTCGCTGATAGCTGGCCCAGGCCGCTATGGAGACAAAAATACCGGCAGTGATCGGTTCCGTAAAATCCGCGCCCGAGATCTTTGCGAAATGCTCACGGATCTTACCGACAGTGATCACTTTCCCATACGGCACTTTTTTCATGACGGCATCATAGTCTATCGGGGGCGCAAAGTACATCCTGTTCCCGCCGTACTTTTTAATGCTGGTCTCATCGGTGATGATCTGAAATTTCGGCATATCTTTACTGTCGTGAAGCATCGCATTGAAATCCTTCTTTTCTTCGTTTGCCATTGGTCTGGTCACCTCCGAGGATTATTTTATTATCATTTCTGAGTCCATGCAATGAAACGGTTTTGGAAATTTTTTTTGAAAAGCCGTAGACCTTGATCAACTGAGAATGGAGTCCCAGGATCTGCTTCTTCGTCAGTCTGATCATTGAGCCAGTACCTCGTAGGCTTCCTTATTCTTTGCCAACAATCTTTTTGATATGTTTAATACATCCTCATCCGCCACTTCACACTCTGACTCTGCTTTACTGAAATCGATTACAAGGTAGCGGGGAACATTGTTCTTCAGGATAACGGCTGTTCCATGCTCATCCACCAGCCTGTCCACTTTTGAAAAATTTTGGTTTGCCTCTGTAATAGAAACCATTGTATTTGTATCTATTGTCATTGCATATACCTCCACATCATTTTGATGATTATAGTATATGTCAATTCTAGGATAAATTCAGCCTATTTCTTCCTCTCATTGCTAACGGTCTCTGATCCATCCGGAAATTTCCGTTTCTGCCGGAAAATAGAGGATCAGCCCTTCATGCCATGCCCATATTATGTTATAATTCTTAGGAAGCGGATCAGAGCAGCAAAGCAGCGTTCGCGCAGACAGCGGAGGAGATATATTCATGTTGGATTTTTGCATAACATACGGCACGCGGGAAAGAAAATCCTCCTGAGTTTGTGCGGATGTGCCATTATAAAGCGTCCGTCTATGACGGACACCGCGATCATGATCCTGACGGGCGCTGTAATGGCTTTTGTGCTTCACATTGCCGTACCATTTCACTTCGGATAGATTGGCTTCCCGTTTGCCGGCAAAATTTATTTCTCATAAAAAAACTCGTTGAAGGAGACTGCAATGGCAGAAAAGAAGATGTTCCCGCAAAAGGATATTGAAGCATTACTTAAAATGTATGGCTTTGATCCGGCGTTCAGCGAACAGACAGAGTACATCAGCAATGACAGAGAAAATGGAAACAATTACGTCAAGATCATTCTGTCCGTTCTTCTCGAAAGCGGAAAACGGATCATACTGAAAATTCGCCATGAAGATGATGATATACGGAAGGACCGCGCAAAAACAGAAAAACGGAGCGCATTTTCAGAGCTTATGCGGCAAAACGGTATTCTGACGCCCCGGCGCTATATGGCCGACGGAGGGTTTTGCAACGAATATGAATATCACGGCCTGCCCTGCAATATCACGGCAGAGGATTGGTGCGGCAGGGAAATCACGGAAATAGATGCGGAAATTTCATATAAGATCGGCGAGCTGATGGCGCGTATGCACCTCATTTCACTCAAAAACAAATGCCGTATCGGATGCGGGACACTGTTTTCCGCCGCCTATTGGAATGACGTTGATGCATATGAACAATTTTGCGAAATCTGTGAAGACAAACATCTTGATCCTTTCATTGTTGAGCAGATCAAGGCACTCAGAAACGAAAAACTTGAAGCCTTACGCGCTGTATGGGACAGGCTGCCGAAAGCAGCAGTCCAGGGCGATATTTCCATAAACAACCTCGTTTACGGAGAGGATGCGCTGACCGTATTCGATTATAACAATGCCGGTGATGAGGTCCTGATTTCCGATCTGGTCATGGAGGGGCTGCTGACCGCATACGAAATGGAGCTTCCTGAGGGCGCAGAGCCAGGCTGCCGGGAACAGCTCTTTCCCGCCCTGCTGAAAGGCTACCTTTCCCGCAGAAAGCTGAGCAGGGAAGAGGCTGACGCAGCATGGACCGCTTACACGCTCTATCACTCCCTGTGGTTTTCAAGAGTTCTTTATAATGAAAACTCTCTGGAAAAATTAGTCAAGCGGGAGGATTATATATCGGCAAACCGATTGCTGAAGCAAATGCTTGCGGATATGACCGAAGCCGACGACGGCAGATTCAGGCAATAATATAAGGCGCTTTTTCGAAGACGATTCTTTTATTGAACAGAGTGGATATCCTCGAAAATGCTTGCGGTACTCTGGAGATTGTGATATATTAAGCATAAAGAAGGGCATTTGCGCCAACAGATGCCCAGCAGGAGCTACCGATAGACGGTTAGCCTGAAACAAATTCGCTTTCAGAAAAGCCGCTCAGTTTGCAGACGGATCTTACGCAAAGTAAGTGATTATGTGACGGCTAATAAAAAAGGAACATTCTTAAGTGATGTTCTTTTTTT
>CANQVD010000078.1 GCA_947627215.1 uncultured Eisenbergiella sp. | reverse complement strand
GGCATGAAAAAAGAACATCCATCATGATGTTCTCTTCCCACTGCCGTCACATAATCACTTACTTTGCGTAAGATCCTATGACGGGGTCGGGCGGCTATTTCTGTGTCTTGTTATTATCTTTGCCTATGCCATATCCTAAGGCAAAGCATGTCAAGCCGAAGCTCAGCACTGCTATAAGTCCTAAAATATCCATAAGCATCAGCCCTCCTTTCCCAGATTCCCTTTCGGTTCACTATGTAATCGGAGGGTCACATCCCTCCGAAGAGGGCTAACCGCCTACCATCTTGGCAGTCCCAGAAAATATTATCACATTTTGAGGGGAAATACAATCAAGGATATATCACTTCCTGTTTTTATCTCCCCGGCGGCCGAGAGACTTATATTCGTATCTTTGCTATTATCGATGCCTCTGTGACCGCATCCAACGTAAGAAGCGTGTCAAACTGTGCCCATGCACGGTCCGACATCACAGTTTATCTGTCCTGCCAAAGCACAAAATCAATCTTCTTTACATCCGTGATGCCCGATCCTGGGAACTGCCGGTCAAACAGACGAACGATCCGCATCCCTTCCTCGGAGGCCATGAAAGCATAAAATCTGTCCTCGTATGCGGCATACCGCCGGACGCAGGCATTTTCCCGGTTCTTTCTGCCGCAGGGTGCGGACATTTCGAAATGCTTTCTGGCAACGACGCTGTCCCATATCGGATGGCACGGATCGATCGTGTGCGCCATTTTGCTGGAAAAAGACATTTCACAGGTACCCCGGATATGCTTTATCCTCTCAAATGCCATGACAAAGCTCATATCCCGGCTATCCTTCATCTGTTCCATCAGCCTGAAATAATGCGATGCAAACGCATCGCTGTAAAAACGCCTCATTTGATAAAAGCTGCGGAATACCGACTGAAATTCTTTGTCCGCAGACACATCGGTCTGATGCAGCCGCTCCATGATAAACCGATAGGACTGTAACCTCTCTTGCAATTTGGACTTTTTCAGGATTTCTTCTATGCGTTCCTCTTCTATCCTCATTCGTACTTGCCCGATCCCGTCCCCGTTCAATCTCCGCTTTCCAGGATCTTATACATATAATAATGGCTGTGGCCCGCGGGCGCTCCGTTCAGCTCGCCGAACACCCGATAGCCGCATTTCTCATAAAAGCCCTTCGCCTGAAAATCGTAGGTGTCCAGTTGTGCGATGCCGCACCCCTGCTCCTTCGCCTCTTCCTCCACCTCCCGCAGGAGCGCCGAGGCGATCCCCGTCCTCCTGCAGTCCTCCCGCACCCAGACCGTCTGAACGTGCAGGACATTCCAGAGCACGCTGCAGGCCAACACACCGCCCAGCAGTTCTCCGCGGGGGCCTTTTGCGCAGCGGCAGATCTTCACGAAGGGTTCCTTCTGTGTCGGAGGGAGTTTTTGCAGATTATAGGCCATTAATTCATCGTCGATCCGACGTTCTTCCCGCACTGTGGGGATACGGATTTCGTAGTTCATTGTTTGTGCTCCTGTGAGGATTCGTTCATGTCATTTCCATATTTCTATCTATACGGTCAGATCAGTGAATTCGTTAATAACATCTCTGCCAATTCAATTATATCATTTTTATCAAAATGATCACAATACCATAATTCATCTCCCGCCACTGGCAATCCGTCCCCGTCGGCACACAACAACTAACGGTATTAGTTTTTGCCGGAGGTGATCCCATGTCCAGGTAGCCTTACTCTACAACCACATCCGAAGTGCTAACGAGCTTCACACACAGGTCGACTATTAGATTTAACACAATAAAAGCCTTTGGTCAGTGCGTCAACACCGGTCAGAGGCCTTTTTCGAAAAAACATTCAAAACACAAATTAAGCGTGAAATTTTTGGAGGAGAGCATCCTGCAGGACCTGTGAAAAATTCAGGCCCAAAGAAGCTGCCTCTTCATTCATCCATTCAGGAATAGAAAGTGTTTTTTCACAGCTCTGGTATTGAATTTTTTGCGATAAGCCATCGTATCGCAGCGGATATAATTCACGAATGATCCAGCCGGAACTTCCAGTGCGCTTCTGTCAGATGGCGCTGGTATTTTACGTTTTTCTGTCTCGTATCCGTACAGAATAAGGGCGAGTGCATCTACGCTCTTTTTTTCTTTGTTTACAAATGTGCGATTTCGGTGTCAAGCGATAAACATCGCGTCGCCGAAGGAAAAAAATCTGTACTTCTGCCGCACCGCCTCCGCATAGGCGTTCAATACCTGCTCCCGGCCCGCGAACGCGGAAACCAGCATCACCAGCGTGGATTCCGGCAGATGGAAATTCGTGATCAGTCCGTCCATCACCCTGAAACGGTAGCCGGGGTAAATGAAAATGTCCGTGCTGCCACTGCAGGCACTGATGTGGCCCTCCGCGTCCGCCGCGCTCTCCACGGTACGGCAGCTTGTGGTCCCCACGCAGATGACGCGGCGGCCTTCGGCCTTCGCGCGGCTGATCTGCGCCGCGGCCTTTTCGTTCACCTGATAGGCCTCCGTGTGCATGTGATGCTCCGCCACGTTGTCCACCTTCACGGGCCGGAACGTGCCCAGCCCCACATGCAGTGTCACATAGACCAGCTCCACGCCCATGGATTCCAGTTTTTGCAGAAGCTCCTGCGTGAAATGCAGGCCCGCCGTGGGCGCGGCCGCCGAGCCCTCATAGCGGGCATAGACGGTCTGATACCGGTTCTTATCCTCCAGCTTATGGGTGATATAGGGCGGTAGCGGCATTTCTCCCAGGCTGTCCAGCACCTCTTCCCAGATACCTTCCCAGAAAAAGCGCACCAGCCGGTTCCCGTCCTCTTCCACTTCCAGAATCTGTGCCTCCAGCCGTCCGTCCCCGAACACGACCCGCGCGCCGGGGCGCAGCTTTTTGCCGGGCCGTACCAGCGTCTCCCAGACGTCCGCCTCCCGGCGTTTCAGAAGAAGGATCTCCACCGCCGCGCCGGTATCCTTTTTGACGCCCAGAAGCCGGGCCGGAATGACCTTCGTGTCGTTCAGGACCAGGCAGTCGCCGGGCCGCAGATAGGACGCGATGTCCGTGAACCTGCGATGCTCCAGCGCGCCAGTATCCCGGTGCAGCACCAGCATGCGGGACGAGCTTCTGTCCGCCAGCGGATCCTGGGCGATCAGCTCCTTCGGCAGATCAAAGGCGTAATCGGAAGTCCTAAGACCCAAAAGCGCCCCCGGTTCACCGCCGGGTGCGCTTTGCTTCACAGACATGCCTTCTCCAAAAATGCGACATAGCCGCATTTCGTTTCATAGATATCCGCCTTGCTGGTGGCCTCCCAGGGCGCGTGCATGGAGAGCACCGGCACGCCGCAGTCGATGACGTTCATGCCGTACTGGGCCAGGATGAAAGCGATGGTGCCGCCGCCGCCCACATCGACCTTCCCCAGCTCCGCTGTCTGCCAGGTCACATCCGTGTCATCCAGCAGACTGCGGATATGCGCGATGTACTCCGCGTTGGCATCGTTGGAACTGCTCTTTCCACGGGCCCCGGTGAACTTGTTGAACACCATGCCTTTGCCGAAAAAGGCCGTGTTTTTCTTTTCAAAGACCGAAGGATAGGACGGATCGAAGGCCGCGCTGACGTCGGAGGAAAGCATATCCGAGGCCGCCAGGCATCTGCGCATGTTCAGCCAGCCGCCCTCTCCTGCCAGCTCCATCACCTCCGCCACCGCGTTTTCAAAGAAGCGGGACTGCATGCCCGTGGCGCCCACGCTGCCGATCTCCTCCTTGTCCACCAGGACACAGCAGGAGGTGCGCTCGGTCTGGCCGACCTCCAGGAGCGCCGCCAGCGACGTATAGGCGCACACGCGGTCATCCTGCCCGTAGCCCAGGACCATACTCCGGTCGAAGCCCGCTTCCCTCGCCCTTCCGGCAGGGACCACCTCCAGCTCCGCGCTGAGGAAATCCGCCTCCTCAATGCCGTAGGCATCGTTCAAAAGCTTCAGCACGCCGGCCTTCACCGCTTCCTTTTCTTCCCCGTTCAGCGGGATGCTGCCCACGATCAGATCCAGCGCCTCCCCTTCGATCACCTTGGAGGCCTTCTTCTCCATCTGCTCCGCGCTCAGGTGGATCAGCAGATCGGAAATGAAAAAGACCGGATCGTCCTCATTTTCCCCGATATTGATCTCCACCGTAGTGCCGTCCTTTTTCACCACCACGCCATGCAGGGCCAGCGGGATCGTCACCCACTGGTATTTTTTCACGCCGCCGTAATAGTGCGTATCCAGAAACGCCAGCCCGCCGTCCTCAAATACCGGATTCTGTTTGATGTCCATTCTGGGGGAATCGATGTGCGCCCCCAGAATGTTCATGCCCGCCGTCATCGGCTTCGTGCCCAGACGGAACAGAATGATGGACTTGTTCATCATGACCGAATACACCTTATCGCCCGCGGACAGCTTCGCGCCCTCCCGGATCAGAGCCGAAAGCTCCCGATATCCGGCGGCCTCCGCCCGGTTCACGATCTCGTCCACGCACTCCCGCTCCGTCTTCGCGGCGCTGATAAAATCAATATAGTCCTTCGCCAGGGCGTTCACCGCCTCCAGCTTTTTTTCATCATAGCTTTTCCATGCGATCTGTCTTTCCATAATGTACGCTTTGCTCCTCACATTCACTGTCTCAGCTCAATACCCAGATTTTCCAGCCCGTTCAGGATCTTGCGCATGGCCGCCGCCACATCGCTCTCCTCCAGCGTCCTGTCCTTCGCCCGGAAGGTAAGGGTATAGGCCATGGACTTGAATCCCGCCCTGATCTGCGCGCCCTCATAGATATCGAACAGCGCATAGCTTTCCAGGATCTTTCCGCCTCTCTGCGAAAGGACCGCTTCGATCTGTCCCGCCAGCACCGCCTTCGGGACCACCATGCTGATATCTCTCGTCACGGCCGGATATTTCGCGATCCCATCGTATTTCCGGTCAAAGGTGGCAAATTCCACCACGGTCGGAATATCCAGCACGGCCACATAGACCCTGGTGCCGATATCATAATTGTCCGCAACCTTCGGATGCAGCTCGCCCAGATACCCGATGGCTTTCTTCCCATAATAAATGTCCGCCTGACGGCCCGGATGCAGATACGGCCGGCCCGCCTTCGGATCGTAGACCGCCTTCTGCGTCATGCCCACATGCTCCAGGAATTCCTCCACCACGCCCTTCATCGTGAAGAAATCGCCCTCTCCGTAAAAGCCCAGAACGAACTGCGTGCGCTCCTCGGGCAGCTCGGTCAGCGGCAGACTCTTTGGCAGATAAATATTGTTCAGCTCATACAGCTTTACATCCCTGTTGCGGCGGTTATAATTGGCCGCGAGACTGGTGAGAATGCCGTTGATGGGCAGCGTCCGCATGATGGAATAATCCTCGCCCAGCGGGTTGGTGATGGTCACCGTCCGTCTGGCCGGATCATCCGCCGGAAGCAGAAGCTTATCGAACACCTTGGGGCTCTCAAAGGAGAACGTCATGCTCTGGGAGAAGCCGCAGTATTCCGCGATATCCCGGGCCTTGTCCTCGATTCTGGCCTTGAAGGAGAGCTTGCCCGTGGTGGCCTCCCCGGAGGGCAGCGTCGTGGGGATCTTATCGTAGCCGTAGAACCTGGCCACCTCTTCCGCGATGTCCGCGAAGCCTTCCAGATCCTGCCGGAAGCTGGGGATCTCGATCTCGTTGGTGCTGCTGTCATATTTGAGCTCCAGCCGCTCAAAGGTCGCCAGCATATCCGCCGTTGGGATCTCGGTGCCCAGGAAACGGTTGATCCGCTCCGGCTCAAACGGGATATGCCGCAGCGGCCGGATGGACTCGCACACATCCACCATGCCGCCCACCACCTCGCCGCAGCCCAGCTCCTCGATGAGCTGGCAGGCACGGTTGATGGCCGCCTCGGCGTTCACCGGGTCCAGCCCTTTTTCAAAGAAGCTGGAAGCGTCGGTGCGCATGCCGATGCGTTTGGCGGATTTGCGGATATTGGGACCGTTGAAGGTGGCCGCCTCGAACAGCACCGTGGTCACGTCGTCGGTGATCTTGCTGTTCTCGCCGCCCATGATGCCTGCAATGCCGATCTCCTTCTCGCCGTCGCAGATCATCAGCACCTCGGAATCCAGCTTCCGGAGCTGTCCGTCCAGCGTCTGGAACACATCGCCGTCCTTGGCCCTGCGCACGATGATCTTATGCCCCGCCACCTTATCCAGATCAAAGGCGTGCATGGGCTGCCCGTATTCGGCCATCACATAGTTGGTGATGTCCACCAGGTTGTTGATGGGACGGATGCCGGCGGCCGCCAGCCGTCTCTGCATCCACCTGGGGCTGGGCGCGATCTTAATGTTTTTGCAGACCCTCGCACAGTACCGGGTGCACAGATCCGTATCCTTCACCTCTACGCTGACATAATCGTGCACGTCCTCGCCGTTGTCGTGCACGGTGACCGCCGGAGGAACAAAGGGCCTGCGGAAGGTGGCCGCCGCCTCCCTGGCGACGCCCAGCAGGCTGTAGCAGTCCACCCGGTTATTGGTGATCTCATATTCAAATACCGTATCCCGCAGGCCCAGCGCCTCTACGGCGTCCGCGCCCACCGCGGCATCCCGGGGGAAAATATAAATTCCCATCTCCGGCGCTTCCGGATACATGTCCCGGCTGCTCCCAAGCTCCTCGATGGAGCACATCATGCCGTTGGAAACAACGCCGCGCAGCTTTCCGGCTTTGATCGCGATGCCGTTTTCCGGCAGAGGACCGCCGTCATGCCCTCCGGCCACCCTGCCGCCATCCAGCACCACGGGCACCTTGTCGCCCACCTGTACGTTGGGCGCGCCGGTGACAATCTGAATCGTCTCGCTGCCGATGTTGACCTGGCAGACGATCAGCTTGTCCGCGTCGGGATGCTTTTCGATCGCCTCGATCTGGCCGATGACGATCTTTTCCAGGTTTTTATCCGTCCTTACGTACCCCTCCACCTTCGTGCCGCTTAAGGTCATGGCATCGCAGTATTCCTGATCGGTGCAGGAAAGGCCCGGAACATATGCTTTGATCCAGGATAAAGCTGTATTCATCGTATTCTCCCTTTCTGTCAGAACTGTTTTAAGAATCTCGCGTCGTTCTCATAGAGCAGGCGCATATCGTCGATCTCATATTTCAGCAGCGTGATGCGCTCCAGCCCCACGCCGAAGGCAAAGCCGGAATATTCATTGGGATCGATTCCGCTCATGGTCAGCACCTTCGGATGCACCATACCGCAGCCCAGAATCTCGATCCAGCCGGAACCCTTGCAGAACCGGCAGCCCTTGCCGCCGCACTTGAAGCAGCTCACATCCACCTCCGCGCTGGGCTCCGTAAACGGGAAATGATGCGGCCGGAACTTCACTTTTGTGTCCGGGCCGAACAGCTCTCTGGCGAACTCCGCCAGCGTACCCTTCAGATCCGAAAAAGTGATGTTCTTGTCGATGACCAGCCCCTCGATCTGATGGAATACCGGAGAATGCGTGGCATCCACCTCGTCCGAACGGTACACGCGGCCCGGCGCGATCATGCGGATGGGCAGCTTTCCCTTTTCCATGGTGCGCACCTGCACGGGAGAGGTCTGCGTGCGCAGCACGATATCCTCGCTGATATAAAACGTATCCTGCTCATCCCTGGCCGGATGTCCCTTGGGGGTGTTGAGCGCCTCGAAATTGTAGTAATCCAGCTCCACCTCGGGGCCTTCCACCACTTCGTAGCCCATGCCCACGAAAATGCGCTCCACCTCCTGCTGCACGATGGTATTGGGATGCCGGTGCCCCACCTGATTCTTCTTCGCGGGCAGCGTCACGTCAATGACCTCGCTCTTTAAGCGCATTTCCCGCAGGAACTCCTCCAGCTCGGCTTTTCTTTCCTCCAGACGCCCTTCCAGCTCGGCGCGCACCTCGTTCACCATCTGACCGACCTTCGGCCGCTCCTCCGGGGCCACGTCTTTCATGCCCTTCAGCAGGCCGGTCAGCGCGCCCTTTTTCCCCAGCGCGAATACTCTGACCTCGTTGAGCTTTTCCAGATTCTCGGAGGATTCGATCTGCCGGAGCACTTCTTCTTTGATCTTTTCCAGTCTTTCCTTCATCACAGACTCCTTTCCAGATATTCCGGGGTCTTTCCCATAAAAAAATCCCCGGTTTCAAACAAAACCAGGGACGAAATCAATTCCGCGGTACCACCCGGATTCCCGCCTACAAAAACAGGCGGGCACTTCATTTGAGACATAACGCGTCCTCACGTTCCGGCTTATTAACGGTTCTTTCGCGTTCAGCCGGACAGCTCCGGTGGGAAATTCGCCTCCATGTCCTGATCCGGACGGGCTTTCAGCCGATGACCCTTCCTCTCTGCGCGGAGAAACATGGCGCTACTAACACCTTCACAGCCTTTCACTATTGCCTATTTTATGAAACGCTCCGCAAAAAGTCAAGCCTTTTTTTCGATCGGTCCCGCCGGCACGCCCACATAAGTGCCGGGCTCCGTGATATCCCCGACCACCACGGCTCCCGCGCCGATCATACAGTTTTCACAGATGCAAATCCCGTTGCGCACTGTAGCCCCGACGCCGATCCAGGTCTTTCGGCCCACCCGGACCTCTCCCGCCAGCCTGGCCCCCACGGAAACGTGCGCGAAGTCCTCAATCACATTGTCATGCTCCACGATGGCTCCGGTATTGATGATACAGTGCCTGCCCACCCGCGCGAAGGGATTGATCACCGCATTGGCCATGACCGCGCTGCCCTCCCCGACAGAAGTGTTCAGCCGCGAGATCACGGCGGCGGGGTGGATCGCGGTGTACCATTTCACGCCGTCCGCGAGAGCGGCGAGCCGTTCTCTGGAATCCGCGTTCCCGATGGCGAGAAACAGCCAATAATCCCGGAACCGGTTCAGATCGGTATCCTTTCCCAGCACCGGCCTGTCCAGAAAGGACCGCATCTTGGGATCCCCCGCCAAAAAACCGATCAGGCGGTCTCCCGCGCACAGAATGATATCCGCCACGATTTTGGCCTGTTCTCCCGTTCCGATGATAATGACATCCTTCATGTCAGCTTTCCTCCCTCCCGCCCTTCGGCGTCAGAATCGCATCGCTGTTTCGGTATCCGTCCGGCTGCCTTTACAAGCGAACCCGTTCTCATTCCGGATATACAAACTCTGTTCCCGTGAACACATACGTTCCGCTATTCTTCAGATAGACCCACTGATGCTCCGCCTGCTCCCACGCATCGCTTCTCCGGCGCTCTGTCAGTTCCGCCGCCAGCGCCTTCCGCAGGGCAGGCGGGACGGACTCTGTCAGATCCTTCCCGGAAAAATCCGCGAAATCAAAATATATCATTTTTATCGATCCGTCTTCCGTACCGGAGAGCACCGCGCTGTGCCCGCCCCACTCCAGGGAGGACAGCTCCACCGGAAGCTCCGTCCGATCCGCCAGCGTCCAGTCGGCGTCCAACAGAGAAAGCTCCGTCCGGCAGGAGACGATCTCCGCGCCGGAGGTCTCCGAAACCCTGGAGCAGATCAGGCCCCACATGGGCATCCCATCCGCCGACAGCGGACGGATCTCCGCCCGCACGCAGTTCTGCAGATCGACAGGATAAACGAGCGTTTCCTCCCCTCCGGACAGGTCAAGGCGGTAAACGCCTTCCGGCCCGCAGGTATAAAAGGAATCGTTCCAAAGACAGCCCGCGGTTTTCAGGCCGCCTTCTCCGGAAAGGGAGGCTTCAAATGCCCCGAGGGAATGGCTCTCAGCGGAATGCAAATTTCCGGCGGCATACAGGCAGGAACCGTCCTCCCGATAAAACCCGAGATCCAGTCCGCCGGTGACGCTCCGAAAGCAGCTTTCCAGCCAGACGGACTCTCCCCGCCAGGTGAAAGCGTCCATCAGCAGGAAATGCTCCGCTTCCTCCATCCTGATCCTGCTGACCTCTCCGGTCAATCTGTCATACCGGTACAAAACAGGCCAAAAACCCTGAATATCGGCCTGTACCTTCCCGTCGTATATGCGCCCGCCGCTGTTTTCATCGTCGAGGCCGTCGAACAGGATATAGATATATGCCTCATCCGCCCGCAGCATGGGAGAGCGATCCGGATCCATCCCATATTCCTCCAGCCCGAACAACTCTTTTTTCTTCCCGTCCGCGCCGATGCCGCACACATGATACAGATACCTGTGGGGCGCACCGGTCTCCGTCCTGTAGAGATAAAAACCCTCTAAGCCATCCTGCGCCTGCGGGACATAGGAAACCGAAAAATCATAGCCATGCCAGGGCAGTCCGGCCTTTTCCATCCAACGGTCCAGCGTCCGGCTGACGGCGCGCCGGTTCGCGGCCAGGACCAGCAGCAGGCAGGAAAACCCCAAAAGGAGGATGCCGATGAGCAGACGGAACCGGCTTCTCAGGCTCTTTCCCGACCGGTTCGCCTGGCGCACGGTCTCCGTCAGCACCGTATCCGCCAGCGCCGCGTCCACCCGGGCTCCTTCTTTTTCTTTATCCCTGGCCTCGCCGTTCATCAGTTCAAACAGACTCACGTCCAGGAGCTGTGCCAACTGCTCCAGCACCGTGATATCCGGGAAAGACAAACC
>CANQVD010000077.1 GCA_947627215.1 uncultured Eisenbergiella sp. | reverse complement strand
TTTGCATAACCCACTATGGTTTTAGCCCACTTGACGGGATTGTCCGGATTTAATATCTGCTTATACTCATAATCAAGGTCTTCCGTTATTACATCCGGAAATATTTCTCGTATATGCATTTTTCGCCCTCCTGCTGTCTTCTCGAATAACTATACTAAACATTTCGGGACATTACAATAACATTTCGGGACATTTCGATAACATTTCAATTCCATATGAATGCAGTATTTAGGATGCAATATAATAGCAAAAAATCCTCAAAGGGCTTTAGATTTTCCCCGCCGCATACACCAATGGATCTGAAATAACCGGAAGAAACATATTGGTCAATCCTGCCTGCCTCTTCTTCTATATTACATGAAGACATATATGTTATTTCCGGTTCAAACACAGTATTGGGACAATGTTTCCGGTGAAATCCTTCAATTATAGCTTTGAACGCATCTATCCCGCCCACCAGCTCAATCTCAGCCGCCCCAAAATTCATGGCTAACCTTACAATATTATTTCTCTCAGCTTCTTCAAAAGCCCCCTTCCATCTTAAGATGATTCCTTCTCTCCCCCGTACAATATGGCTTAATTGATGAAGTAAACCATTCCTGCATACCGGTAAGTCCACCGAACCTTGCAGGAGAATTGGGGAATTCCAGATTTAGTTGCTGACCTAACCAGCTTCGCCTGCAGCCTTTCGTGGAATGATTATGAATATCACTCATCGGAACTTTTAAAAGTTTGGCCGTATCACCCTCTGCCACCCCCTCATAAAATAATTCATCCTGCAGTATTCCATTTTCGATATCAGTCTGCATCTTCGAAAAATAGCCTCCAACATAAAAATTGTCTTATTCCTTTACGCAATATCTGGTATGGTCTGTAAATTTCAGATTTATGCCGGGCGAAATTGACCAAATCAAAAAGGATGTCATGCCAAATGCCAAAAACAATCGACCGGTTCCAAGCGGAAATTGAGAAAAATGAAGCCCGGCTTTCGCAGGAGCACCGCAAGGAACAGCGCCCATTCGTTCCTCCGATCCGCAGCCGCAGGCTCAGAGGGGATCACGCGGCGAAAATACCTTCTGATACGCGATACGCGGCGTTCCGTCGTCCACATGGATGATGCCGCACACGGAAAACCCGTTCGCTTCCAGAATATGCCGCATAACGCTGTTTGCCTCATGGGTATCGATCCGGATGTTCGGCTCCAGTTCCCGACAGAAATCGAGGATCTGCCGGAAAACTCCATGAGCCCTCCCGTTGGATGCGGCCCGGTGGATGGTCCCATATTCTTCACAGTTCAGCCACCTGCCTTCTATATCCTCGTATGTCTCGTCCGGTCCGATGATAAAGGAAAACACCCCGCAAATCTCGCCTTTGTGAAGCATGACATAGCTGTTTCCGTCCCGAATATCCTTTCTGATCTTCTCCTCGGACGGTCGGTTGGTCCCCCACTGATCCGGATTGCCGTTCAGACGCATCTGCTCCCTGGCATAGGCATAGATTTCCCGTACCGCATCTAAATCCTGCATTTCTGTCTTTCGAATTTCCATAGTGAACTGTCTCTGTTCCTCCATATTGTGAGAAAAACCAAACTCTTGAAAACGCCTCCGGGATACGCTATAGTAGGGATAACACCAACGGGAAACGCTTCCGCCCATTTCGCGGCGCCAGGCGGTTTCCCCGCGCCAAACGAAAAGGAGCCCCTCATGAAAAAAAAGAAATCCCCCAAACAGATCGCGGCGCTGGTCTGCGTCGTCCTTCTGGCCGGCATGTATCTCCTGACGCTGATCGCTGCCCTCGGCAGCTTCCCGGGCTGGCAGCGCCTGTTTTCCTCCTGCCTGATCGCCACCGTCGCCCTGCCGATCCTTCTGTGGATCTACATCTGGCTTTACGGCAAAATAAAAGACCGCCATACCATCGCGTCCTTTGATCTCGGCGGTCCTGATCCTCAGAATAAAAGCGGCGAAAACACTGAAGAAAAATGATCTGAACTTTTTAAGCCATGCGGATGCCGGGACGTGCGTCATGCTTTTGAGGCAGACACCCCGTCCTGTCCCACGCCCAGCGCCCGAAGCTCCGCTTCCGCCTGCTGCCGGTCCCGGAACCAGATCGCATGAATGCCCAGCTTTTCCGCAGCCTCCGCGTTCTCCCGCGTATCGTCCAGGAACACGCATTCCTCCGGAACCAGGTGATACCGTTCCAGCAGCAGCTCATAGATCTCCGGCATGGGCTTTAAAAGACGCTCCCGGTACGACAGGATCCCACCGTCCACCAGCTCCATGAAATCCAGCGCTTCGGCGCACTCCCGCATCACCTTGTCCGAGATATTGGAAAGCACCAGCACCTGATATCCCTGCGACTTCAGTTCCCTGATCCAGTCCGCGGCGTAAGCGCGGCGCAGCAGGATGCCCCGCAGGTTTTCCTGGGATCTGCGGATATCGGCCCCCAGCTCCGGATCGTTTTCCAGAAAGAGCTGCAGCACCTCGCCGTCCGACAGACAGCCCCTGTCATACTCCTTCCAGTCGTCGCTCTGCACCGTGGCACGCGCCAGTCTGGCGCTCATTTCCTCATCGTAACCCAATCCCGCGAAAAAGCTTTGCCAGCCGAAATCGGTCAGCACGTTTCCGATATCAAAAATCACCGTCTTAATCATACTTCCTCCAGGATCATATCCAGAAGCCGCTGCGCCGCGCAGCTATGCCGGCTTCTTTCGTCCGATGCCACCAGAAAATTCCGCTCCGGCACCGGCGTATCGAAAGCGATCTCCACCAGCTCTCCGGACGCTATCTTTTCCGCGGCGAAGTCCCGCACCACACAGCCCACGCCCAGATCGTGCAGGGAAAACTGCACGATCATATCGCTGGTGGCGAGCTCGAATTCCGGGCTGACCGATACCGCGCGGCTTTCCAGAAAGCGCTGGACATACCGGCGGGTGCTGGTGTTTGCATCCAGCATGATCAGCGGCAGCCGCTCCAGCAGCTTCAGCGGCTGAGACTGCCCCGTATAAGAAGCGAATTTCTGCCCGGCCACGAAAACGTCCCGGATCCGCCGCACCGGCCGCATGTCGATATCCGGTTCCGCCTCCAGCGGGCCGGACACCACGCCGAAATCGATCCTGCCCTCCCGAAGCTGTGCCATGGTGGCGGGCGTGGGACCGTTGGTCACACTGATCCGGATGCCCGGATATTTTTCATGGAACCGCTCCAGAAAGGGAAGCAGGAAAAAACGCAGCGTCATGTCCGACGCCCCGATGGTGATCTCGCCCCGCTCCAGGTTCCGCATCTGCAGGAGCCGTTTTTCCCCGATCTCAAACTGTCCGTATCCCTTTTCCACATGGGCGAAGAGCAGACGTCCCTCCGCCGTGGGCACGATCCCCCGCGGCGTGCGCCGCAGCAGCGTGACCCCCAGCACCGTTTCCAACTGCCGCACGCTCTGGCTCACCGCAGGCTGGGACAGGGAAAGCGCCTGTGCGGCCCCGGTCACGGAGCCGCACTTCACCACATGATAAAACACTTTATAATATTCCAGATTCACAATCATAACCGATCCGTCCGCTCCGGATATCCGTACCGGAACGACCTGCCATCAGGAAACGCTCCGTTTTCAAAGGCTGCTCTCGCGGTAAATGATGTCGTCTCTGCCTGGCCCGTTGGAAACCATCGTGATCGGGTAGCCGATCTGCGCCTCGATGAACTCCACATATTTCCGGCAGTTCTCCGGCAGCTCCTCATATCTGCGGATGCCGCGGATCTCGCACTTCCAACCGGGCAGCACCTCGTACACGGGCTTCGCGCGGTTCAGCTTCGCGGTCACCGGGAACTCCTTCGTCACCTCTCCGTCGATCTCATAGCCGACACAGACCGGGATCTCATCCAGATAGCCCAGCACATCCAGCACCGTCAGGGCCACATCCGTAGCGCCCTGCAGACGGCAGCCGTAATGAGAGGCCACGCAGTCGTACCAGCCCATTCTCCTGGGACGTCCCGTGGTGGCGCCGTATTCGCCGCCGTCTCCGCCGCGCCTGCGCAGCTCATCCGCCTCGTCCCCGAAGATCTCGGAAACGAACGCGCCCGCGCCCACCGCGGAGGAGTAAGCCTTCGTCACGGCGATGACCTTTTTGATCTCATAGGGCGGAAGCCCGGCGCCGATGGCCCCGTAGGCCGCCAGCGTGGAAGATGAAGTCACCATCGGATAGATGCCGTGGTCCGGGTCCTTCATGGTGCCCAACTGTCCCTCCAGCAGAATGTTCTTCCCCGCCTTCAGCGCCTCATACAGAAACGCGGACACATTGGCCACATAAGGAGCGATCATATCCCGGTATTCATGCAGTGTCTCCAGAAGCGCCTCCGGCTTCAGGGGCTCCTGATGGTACAGATGCTCCAGCATCACATTTTTCAGCACGCAGACGCGCTCCGCCTTTTCCTTCAGGATCTCCTCGTCGAAGAGCTCGCTGACCTGGAACCCGATCTTCGCGAATTTATCCGAATAGAACGGCGCAATGCCGGACTTGGTGGAGCCGAAGGATCTGCCGGCCAGCCGCGCTTCCTCACAGGCATCCAGCAGGATGTGATAGGGCATCACGATCTGGGCCCGGTCGGAGATCAGGATATGGGGCATCGGCACGTTCCGGTCCGTCAGTTCCCGGATCTCTTTAAAGAGCAGCGGAATGTTGAGCGCAACGCCGTTTCCGATGATGTTCGTCACGTGATCGTAAAACACGCCGGAAGGCAGCGTATGCAGCGCAAATTTTCCGTAATCGTTCACGATCGTATGACCGGCGTTGGCACCGCCCTGAAAACGGATGACGATATCAGCCTCTCTGGCCAGCATATCGGTGATCTTCCCTTTTCCCTCGTCGCCCCAGTTGGCCCCTACTACAGCTTTTACCATGACAAATCCTCCTCTGCCGCAGATGCGGCACAACGTATTTGTGGCACAAAACGATGCGGGATGCTTTTCCGCGGTTCCGTCCCTTCCGTTTCGCGCCACTTACCAGTATAGCATAAAATCCATATAAGTAAAATCAATAATTATTATATTTGATATAATCTATAATTATGTCTCGTCCGTTCCTGCCAGGGCCCGTTCCAGCTCATCCAGACGGCTCTGCGCACGCCTAAGCCCCTGTGCGGCGGCCATGCGGTACAGGGCAGCGGCCCGATCGACATCCCTCTCCAGGAATTCTCCGCCTTCCTCATAGCAGTTTCCCAGATAAAGCTGCGCCTTGGAATCCTCCTTTTCTGCGGCCTTCTCCAGCCATTCCAGCGCTTCCTTCCGGTCCTTTACCTCCTCCTCATGCCAGAGAAGATAACCCAGATTGCACTGGGCGCGGACATGGCCCTGCTGCGCCGCCGCCCGAAACCATCTGACGGCTCTGCGCAGATCCCGTTTCACGCCGTTATTTTTCTTCGGATCCGCGAATTCATAATAACCGCCCAGCCTGTTCTGTGCCTCCGGGTCGCCCTGCACGGCATCGCGCCAGCACTGCTCCGCCTTGCTCCCCGGCTCCATGTCAGGATCCTCCGGTATGGACTCCGGTTCCGTATCAGTATTGTCCGGAATAATCTCTGGTTCCACATCAGCGTTGCCCTGAATGATCTCCGGGGCAGTTTCTGCGCCGCCTTGGTCCTCCTGTTCCGGTTCCGTCATCTGTGCCGCATCCGCGGATCCCTGCGCGTCCGCGGTGACCTCCACAGGCTCCCTCACCCGCGCGATTCCAATCTGCTCAAAGCGAAAGCTGACATCCGCATCGGGGGAAATATCGTTGCCGTTCAGATCCTGACTGATAAACCATTTCCGGACCAGCTTAGAAATATAAGGATAAAACTCCGTCATTCCATCTCTGTACGCTCTGTCGATGCTTCTCATGATCCTTTCCGCGCTGCTCCGGGGATACCCCAGACGGCTTCGGGTATCGGAAGACATACCCGCCAGCCAGTCCCCCAGCCCTTCCTCCAGGGCGTCCCGCTCCTTCGTGTTCTGTCCCGCAAACTCAGCGCCCATGGAACGCCTCATTTTTTCAAAAGAGTCCGTATATGCGGGCAGCAGCTCCTCCGGGATCCCGCCATCCTCCGAAGAAGACGGATCCAGCATGACGGCATCCACCCCGATCTGCTCCACATGCCGGTCAGTCGTATCGGCGGACTTGATCGTCAGAAGCTCCAGCAGCCCCGCATAGCTGCGCTGGTAGTTGAAGCTTCTGAAGCAGACGGCCAGTCGGCAGGCGTTTCTCGCCAGCGTGTCCTGCATCTGTGCCACCCAGTTCCTTTCGCTCCCGTGGCGCTCAAAATCCAGGTCGATATAGATGTTGTACCCCGCCCGCATCCATTCCAGCACGACCGGATAGACCCGGTTCCGGTCCATATGGGAATAGCTGATAAAAGCATATCCCCTGTCGGGCCTGTACGGATAGGCGCGCATTTCCTCCGCCATTTCCGCTTCCGTCATATCTCCGATCCTTTTTACACTCATTTTCTGTTCTCCTCCGGCGCCGTTCCGCTTTTCGTCCGCTGACCGTCCCGTCCTGTTGCCAGGTGATCCGTTTCACTTTTCATGCGCTGATCCGTCGCATTCCTTCCGGTGCAGCCCCAACGTCTTTCACACGCCGGGCCGCGCGTTTTCATACGCTGATCTGTGCCTTTTCCCCAAGAAGCGCCCGATTTTCCTCCAGAACGGGAGCGATCACTTCTGTCAGGAAACGTTCCACCTGATGCACGCAGCAGCCCACATACCGGGAAGGCTCCAGGGAAGCCTGCAGCGCCTCCTCATCGAGGCCGAACATATCGTCCGCGGCGATCAGGGACAAAAGCTCGTTGTCCTTTCCCTCTTCCTTGACCCTGCGCCCCGCCTCCATGGAAAGCTCCCGGATGCGCTCGTGCAGCTCCTGCCGGTCGCCGCCCGCCTTCACGGCGTCCATCATGATATTTTCCGTCGCCATGAAGGGGAGCTCGCTGCGCAGCCGCTTTTCGATGACCTTCGGATAGACCACCAGACCGTCCACCACGTTCATGCACAGATCCAGAATGCCGTCCACCGCCAGAAACCCTTCCGCGATGGAAAGGCGCTTATTCGCCGAATCGTCCAGCGTCCGTTCGAACCACTGCGTCGCAGACGTGATGGCCGGATTCAGCGCATCCACCATCACATAGCGGGACAGGGACGCGATGCGCTCGGAACGCATGGGGTTCCTCTTATAGGCCATGGCCGAGGACCCGATCTGATTCTTTTCAAAAGGCTCCTCCACCTCCTTCAGATGCTGGAGCAGCCGGATATCGTTGGACATCTTGTGCGCGCTGGCCGCGATCCCCGCCAGCACGTTCATCACGCGGGTGTCCACCTTGCGGGAATAGGTCTGCCCGGAAACCGGATAACAGCCGGAAAAACCCATTTTCTCCGCGATCAGCGGGTCCAGCCGGTCCACCTTCTCCTGATCTCCCGCGAACAGCTCCAGGAAGGACGCCTGAGTCCCCGTGGTCCCCTTGGAGCCCAGCAGCTTCAAAGAGCCCAGCACATATTCCAGATCGCAGAAATCCATGTAAAACTCCTGCATCCAGAGCGTGGCGCGCTTCCCCACCGTGGTGGGCTGGGCAGGCTGGAAATGGGTGAACGCCAGCGTGGGCTGGGCCTTCTGCGCCTGCGCGAAATCGGAGAGCTCCGCCAGCACGTTCAGCAGCTTTTTGCGCACCAGCCGCAGCGCCTCCGCCATGATGATGATATCCGTGTTATCCCCCACATAACAGGAGGTGGCCCCCAGATGGATAATGCCCTTCGCCTTCGGGCACTGCACCCCGTAGGCGTACACGTGGCTCATGACGTCGTGGCGCACTTCCTTCTCCCGCGCCTTTGCCACGTCATAGTTGATGTCCTCCGCGTGCGCCTTCAGCTCGTCGATCTGCTCCTGGGTGATGGGAAGACCCAGTTCCTTTTCCGTCTCCGCCAGCGCGATCCACAGCCGCCGC
Organism: uncultured Eisenbergiella sp.; assembly: GCA_947627215.1. Classification (GTDB taxonomy): domain Bacteria; phylum Bacillota; class Clostridia; order Lachnospirales; family Lachnospiraceae; genus Gallintestinimicrobium. The sequence goes on along the minus strand of CANQVD010000077.1, from coordinate 5,248 downwards.
CACGTCCGAAACTTCATATCCTGTGAAAAAATATACTGCATCTGCCGGCTGGCATAGCGCTCCGACAGGGGGCTGATATATCTGTCCGTATTCATCCGTATTTCCGCCTTTCCCATAAGTTGATTTGCATATATATCAAAAGTATAGCCCAAAAGAAAACTGCGCGCAACTGTTTTGTATCGAACAGACGGCCCTCCCGCAGGAAACGTCCCGCAGGGAAAGCGCCGCCGGGGCCGGTGGACATTCCATTTTCCCGGACCGTCAGAAAAACGCCGGTGCTTAACAAGGCGAGCCCTCTGGGCGAAGCCGAGTTTAGCACCGCTGCGTTTTTCTCGAGCGCGAGCGTGTCCGGAAAAGGAATGTTCACCGGTCCCGGCAGCGCTTTCCCTGCGGGACGTTTCCTGCGGAAGGGCCGGACAGGCATAACCGCACTGCCTCCGCATACAGATAGTTATACCGCTTTGCCATCCGGGAAGGCTTTCCATGAAAAAAAACGCGCTGATCAAAGGCACCTTCATTCTGACCGCTGCGGGGCTTCTCAGCCGCTGCATCGGTTTTTTCTACAGAATCTTCCTCTCCCGCATGTTCGGGGCGGAGGGAATGGGCATCTACGAGCTCATCAATCCGGTGCTGGCACTGACCTTCGCCCTGTGCACCTCCGGCATCCAGAGCGCCGTCTCCAAATTTGTGGCCGCTCTGCCCCAGAACCGCCCGGAGGGACAGCTTCGCATCCTGAAGACGGGTCTCGCCTTTTCCGGCGGTCTGTCCATCCTCTGCGCTCTGTTCGTCTACCGCCGCGCGGACTTCATCGCCGCCGCGCTCCTCTCGGAGCCGCGCTGTGCACCCCTTCTGCGCATTGCGGCGCTCTCTTTCCCCGCCGCGGCCATCCATTCCTGCATCAATGGGTATTTTTACGGCATCAAAAAAGCGGGGCTGCCCGCCTTCTGTCAGTTGTTTGAACAGTGCTTCCGGGTGGGCAGCGTCTTCCTGTTCTGGAATTATGCGCAGACCCATCAGGTCACCTTTTCCATTACGGCGGCCGCGATCGGCCTGGTCATCGGCGAGTTCGCGTCCATGCTGGCGGCCGTTCCCGTCACCTTCCTGCATTTTGCCAAAAGGATGTCCGCCAGCCAGGCCAGACGCTCCCTGCCGCATGCCGAAGCCTCTGGCTTTTTCGGCCATGAACGCGGCCCCTCCCGCATCGGCGGCTTCCCGGACCGCGGTCCCGCTCGCAATGGCAGCTTCGGTCCTGTCCGCGGCGCTTCCCGATCCGTTGTCCCGCAGATCCTGCTGTTCGCCGCGCCGCTCTCCGCCAACCGGGTCTTCCTGCACCTGCTGGGCGCTATGGAATCGGCCCGCATCCCCGTCAGCCTCCAGCTTTTCGGTTATACGCAAAAACAGGCCATCTCCCTCTACGGCATCTTCACCGGCATGGCGATGACCTGCATCCTGTTTCCTACGGCGCTGACCAACTCCGTCTCCGTTCTGCTCATGCCCCTGATCGCGGAGGCGGACGCCGCCGGGAACCGCCGCGCCATCCGCTCCGCCCTCTTCCGCTGCGTCCGGTACTGTGCGCTGATGGGACTCGCCTGCATGGGATTTTTCCTGCTTTCGGGGCCCTTCATCGGCTCCGTCCTCTTTCACAGTGAAACCGCCGGATATTTCATCCGCATCCTGAGCTTCCTGTGCCCGTTCCTGTATCTGAACACGACGCTGTTTTCCATCCTGAACGGGCTGGGAAAAACCGGCTGTACCTTTCTCATCAACACCGCGGCCCAGTTGCTGCGCATCTGCTTCGTATTTTTCGCCGTCCCCCGCTTCGGCCTGCCCGGGCTTTTGTGCGGCATGGTGACGGCCCATCTTCTCTCCACCCTCTGCTGTTTCCTCTTCCTGTCCGGACATCTGAAGCGAAGCGCCGGCTCATGAAGGGGCCGTGCTCCGCAGCAGCAGTCCAAAAGCCTGTCCGGGAAGCGCCGCCGCCCTTCGCCCGGGCGCATTCCATTTTCCCGGGCCGTAGAAAAACGCCGGTTCCCGGCGAGGTCTCTCACGAGCCCGGAACCGCTGCGTTTTTCTTCCGAGCGCGAGCGTACCCGGAAAAGGAATGCGCCCGGGCGAAGGGCGGCGGCGCTTCCCGGACAGGCTTTCGGACTGCTGCTGTGTCCCGGACGCCAAAATCGTTCTTGCGTTTCCGAAACGGGTATACTATAATAGGCGTGCACGCCCAAAAGCGAACGAAGGAGAAAAAGAAACCATGGGTTTTACGTTTATCAACCAGCTTCCCACGCCTGATGCCATCCGGCAGCAATACCCGGTCCCGGCGGAGTTCGAGCGCCTGAAGGCGGTCCGGGACGCCGAGATCCGGGACGTCATCACCGGGAAAAGCGATAAATTTCTGGTCATCATCGGCCCCTGCTCCGCGGACAATGAGGATTCCGTCTGCGACTATATCAGCCGGCTCGCCAGGCTCAACGACAAGGTGAGCGACCGTCTGATCCTGATCCCCCGGATCTATACCAACAAGCCCCGCACCACCGGCGACGGTTATAAGGGGATCGTCCATCAACCCGATCCGGAAAAGGGCGAAGACTTTGTGAAGGGCATCATCGCCATGCGCAAAATGCACATCCGTGCCTTTGAAGAATCCGGTCTGACCGCGGCGGATGAAATGCTCTATCCCGATAACTGGGGCTATGTATCCGACATCCTCTCCTATGTGGCCATCGGGGCCCGTTCGGTGGAGGATCAGCAGCATCGGCTGACCGTCAGCGGCTTTGACGTGCCCGCCGGCATGAAAAACCCCACCAGCGGCGACTTCTCCGTCATGCTCAATTCCGTCTACGCCGCCCAGCACCCCCATTCCTTCACCTACCGGGGCTGGGAAGTGAAAACCGACGGCAACGAGCTGGCGCACACCGTCCTGCGGGGGGCCACCAACAAATACGGCCGGAACCTCCCCAACTACCACTATGAGGACCTGAACACGCTGCTCACGCTGTACAACGAACGCGACCTGAAAAACCCGGCCTGCATCATCGATTCCAACCACTCCAACTCCAACAAGCAGTTTGAGCAGCAGGTTCGGATCGTGAAGGAAGTGATGCACAGCCGCAAATTAAACGCCGACATCCGCGCCCTGGTGAAGGGCGTCATGGTGGAAAGCTATCTCGTAGAGGGCTGTCAGAAGGTGGGCGGCGGCGTTTACGGCCAGTCCATCACCGATCCCTGCCTGGGCTGGGAGGCCTCCGAACGCCTCATTTACGATCTGGCGGAGCTGAACCCGTAACCCGGGGCGAAGGTCCCGCCCCGCAGTCAAAAAAACGCTGTGCGGACATTCTTCGCACAGCGCTTTGATTTTCAGCGTGAAAACGCCGTTTCCGCCGCTTCCCGCGCTTCTTTTGCCGTCGGCTTTCACGTCCTCATCCCCTCGGATGAGCGTTCGCATAGACTTCCCGGAGGCGATTCTGATCCAGCCCGGTATAGATCTGAGTGGTGGAAATGTCGGCATGTCCAAGCATTTCCTGTACGCTGCGCAGATCCGCGCCGTTCGCCAGCAGATGCGCCGCAAAGGAATGGCGCAGCGTATGGGGCGTGATCTCCCGCTCGATCCCGGCCAGCTTCGCGTAATGCTTGATCAGCTTCCAGAACCCCTGACGGCTCATGGGCGCGCCGGAATAATTCACGAACAGCGTCTCCTGCGCCGGATCGTCCACCATGGCCCCCCGCGCCTTAAAAAAATACGCGCTGAGCGCTTCCCGCGCCTTGCCCCCAAAGGGAACCGCCCGGTCCTTATTCCGGTCGTGACAGATGATATAGCCCATCTGCATATTCACGTCCGCGATCTTCAGGCCGATGAGCTCGGACACCCGAATTCCCGTGGCATACAAAAGCTCCAGCATGGCCCGATCCCGGATCTCCTTCACATTTCCCTCGCCCGGCTGTGAGAGAAGCTTCTCCACTTCCTCCATCGTGAGGACATCCGGCATGTGCTTCTCCACCCTGGGCGGCTTCAGATGCTCGGAAACGTCCGCCGAAACGATCCCCTCCCGCAGCAGGTAATGGAAAAAAGTGCGGATAGAAGCGATATTGCGGGAAATCGTCGCCGCCTTGAAATGATTTTCCTCCAGATACCGCACATAGGCATTGAGAGAGACGGCCGTGATATCCTCCGCCCGCCAGATCCCCTGGGCGGAGAGAAAAACGGAGAGCTTATGCAGATCCCGCCGGTATGACTGCTCCGTATTCTGCGATGTGTTTTTTACATTATGTAAATATGTAATAAACGCCGAAATCCGCTCTTCCATTCCGCTTTGCCCTTCCCCGCGCGGGAACACAGCCTTCTCTTTTGTTCCGAAACTCATTATAAGCAATCCGTTCCGGAAAAGCAATGTGGAAATTTCCCGTATTTCCGCCAAATTTTTGGCGGATTGAACAAGCGTCCCACGCCGGACGGCGTTCTGTCCCTCTCCCGCCGCCCCGCGTTCACGGGAGGAAGCACAGCACCGCTTTCAGGAAAAGTGGGTTTACATAACTTTCCAGTATGCAGCCCGTTATAAGAATCGCCAGCGAAAGCAGCAGCTTCCGCTTTTCCCGCTTCCTCACACACCAGTCCAAAAGCATCAGATAGCCCGGGATCAGCAAGCCCACTTGCGGCAGGATCGCCCCCAGAAACAGAAGGAGCCCTTTTATACCGCAGCGCATGGAAAGCGCCGTGAGCACGCCGCCCGCGGACAGGCCGGCCCAAACCGAAAGCAGGCAGCTTCCCGCCCGGCCAAATCCCGCGGCCGCCAGAAGAATCAGGAGCACGGCCGTCCCCAGCCGCTGCCGCAGCGAATACAAAAGCATGGCATTTTTATTGATCTCCAGACAGCGAATCAGCGAAAGGGCTCCGACGTCCAGAAATCCCGTCCCGCGCACCAATACATCCGGCAGCAGACAGACCGCCGCGATGCCCGCCAGAAAGCCCGCGAAAAAAAACGCGGTCCAGACCGTCCTCTCCTTTTTTTCCGTTTTCCAGTTCAGATACATCGCTCCCGTCCCCGTCCGGACACCCGGACGGACCGATACCGTGTTTCTTTCATTTTATGCCGGAAGCGGTCCCGCAGAACACAGACGGACAAAAGAATATCGCCGCGGCGCCGAAACCCTTTTTCAGGAAACGGTACGGGATTGCGGCAAAATCGAGTAGGGCGGATTTTTCTCCGCCCTCTCACACCACCAGTACGTGCCGTTCGGCATACGGCGGTTCAAC
>CANQVD010000076.1 GCA_947627215.1 uncultured Eisenbergiella sp. | reverse complement strand
ATAAGCCATACAGACAGACAGGCTCTAACCCGCATATTTATTGGGTTAGAGCCCATTTCACTTCGGAAGTTGAGATTCTTATGATACCACAGTTCAGGGAGAACTTCAAGCATTATTTCGCCCTATGCGTACATTTTTTCGCCTCATCCGTTTTTCGAAACCGGCTCCTTACCTGATCAACGCCTTCAATCGGACAATCGCAGCTTCCTCACTATACCGCAGACGCGCTCCGCGCAGGCAGAAAGCTCAGCCCTGGTCAGCGCGTAGGGATGCGCCGGATCGCTCAGCGCGGCCAGGATATCCTGTTTGTCCTCATCGCCTCCGGGCATTACGATGTCATTGCCGGCCTTTACGCAGCCTGCCGCCGAGGCGCAGGAATATTTTCCGTCGTTCTTACGCATACCGGCAGTCACCCGCCAGTCGCTCATAACGATCCCGCCGAAGCCCCATTCATCCCGCAGGACCTGCGTAAGCAGCGGCCTGCTGCTGCAGGTATGCTCGCCGTTGAGCAGGTTATAGGATGTCATAAGCGCGTGCGGCCGCGCCTTCTTCACGCAGATCTCAAAGCCTTTCAGATAAATTTCCCGTATGGCTCTTTCATTCACGACGCTGTTCGAGAAGTAGCGGTTGGTCTCCTGATTATTGCACATATAATGCTTAATGGTCGTACCGCATCCGGCGTGTTTCTGTACGCCCGCAGTGATGGCCGCGGCTGTAAGCCCGCTGACCACGGGATCTTCCGAATAATACTCGAAGTTCCTGCCGCAGAGCGGGGAACGCTGAATATTGAGCCCCGGCGCAAGCCATAAATTGACGCCGAACAGTTCCATCTCGCTTCCGATCAGATCCCCGCACGCCACGCACAGTTCTTCATTCCAGGACTGAGCGAGGGCGGTTCCGATGGGAATTGCGGCGGCGTACTGATAATACAGCCGTCCATTCGCGTCCTTCACCTGCTTTTTCATCGCTTCCTTCATGGATTCCATTCCGGGGATTTCCAGATATTCCTCCAGCCCCGTCGAGAATGGCATCGCAGCGGATCTGGCCATTCCGTCTTCTCCCAGCGTATAGCATGTGCTGAGGCGCAGACCGGCCGGTCCGTCCGCCATGATCAGGCTTTCCATGCCCAGATCATCCAGCCAATGGGTCGTCTCGCCGGCGGCTCCCGCCACCAGCATGCCGGAATCGCCGATCACTCCGGCGCTTCCGCCCGTGTCCCGGTACGCCCCGATGCACAGATACGCCAGCTGTTCGTCGCTCAGCGACGATACGAATTCGTTAACCGTTCTTCTGCCTTCCCGCACGTCCTTCCACGAGATACCGCCCTGTCCGCCTGCATTCCGGCCCTTTTCTTCCCCGCAATCCGCTTCCCGGCAGTCTGTTTCCCGTCCGCCGGTTTTCCGATCGTCTTCCCGCTGCCTGTCTTCTGCCCGGCGATCATCCTCCGTATATCTGTGTTCCGCGCAGGCGATCTCCGCCGCGTCAAACGCGATCACGCACGCCCGCTCCGCCTCCCCAGCTTCGTCCGCGTAACCGATGGGGCCGCCCGCCGGCGCCTTTTCCTCCACAACGGTTCCCCGGCAGATACTCCGGACCCTTTCCGTCACAATGTCTTCGCCAAACTCGGCAATCCCGGCGATATGCGTGTCTCTGGAACAATTCCCCACGCGTACCGTATATCTTCCTTTTTCAAGCACATAGAAAGCGTTTTTCTCATCGAAGGAGGCCATATCCGCCGCCGCGAAGGACAGGATCAGCTCCTGCTCCTCACCGGGCAGCAGCTCCCTGGTCTTTGCGAAGGCGGCCAGCTCCTGATACGGTTTGCCCAGTCTGCCCTCAGGGGCCGAGTAATACGCCTGCACCGTCTCTTTTCCGGCTGTCCGGCCCGTATTCTTCACAACCGCTCTGACCACAATATTCCCGCCGCTTTTCGCAAACCCGGCCGGTTCAACAGAAAACGCGGTATATCCCAGACCATAGCCGAAGGGATAGACCGGCTCCGTCCCGGACCGGTCGAACCAGCGGTAGCCGGTGTAAATGCCCTCCCGGTAAAGAGTATCATCCGGATCGCCGAACCCTTCCGCGGACGGATAATCGCAGAGCGCCGCCCACGTCATTGTCAGCTTGCCGGAAGGATAGGTTTTTCCCAGAAGCACATCCGCCAGCGCATCCCCTGACGCAATTCCCAGCTGGCTCATCAGAAGCACCGCACGGACATCCCGGACCGGACTTAAGTCCACCATGCCTCCCACATTCAGAACCAGAACGAATCTTTCATATTTTTCGTTCAGCATGCGGATATCCCGGATCTCCGTCCCGGTCAGCCGGATATCGCCGGCGGTATCTGTCCGGTCCGTCCCCTCGCCGGAATTGCGGGCCAGCACATAGACCGCCGTATCTCCTTCTCCGTCAAGCGGCAGCTCGTAATCCGGCTCCGGCGCCACCTTCCCCATCAGAAACAGAAACAGCGGCATTCCGGAGGCCGCGGCCCTCGCCGTCAGCTCGTCGGCAAACCGCTTCTTCGCCTGCTCCAGAACCCGGTCGTAGGCATCCAGCCAGTCCCCGGTCGTGATCTCAAATCCTGCGTTTTTCAGTCCTTCCTCCACATTCACGAAATGCCGGACATTCACATCCCCGGAGCCGGCGCCTCCCTTGACCGTATGCCGGGCCCCGCTTCCGTACAGGGCGATCCTGCCCGGCCGTCCCAAAGGCAGCACCTTTTCATTTTTAAGCAGCACCATACATTCCGGAGACATGGCCCTCACCGCATCCATATGCTCCTTTTCAAACTGCTGCATTTCTTTTTCGCAAATCCGCTTCATTCTGTTCTCCCCTTTCAGACAGCCGCGCGTATTTCTACACCGCATTCTCCACCACATACCGGTACTCCCCGCTGCCCAGCTCCTCCGGCTCCCGGCCCGGCAGAACCAGCAGGGCCGAGGTATTGGGCGGGATGACGCAGGAATATTCCAGCGTCCCGTCCGATAAGCTCCACCGGCTCCCGATCCGGCCATAGGCCGTCTCGAAACCACCGCCGGCCCTGTCCAGACCGGAATCCCGGATGATCCGCGGGCGCAGGATGAAATGCTTATATCCCGGCGCGTTCTCATCGCGCTGGATCCCCAGCACCGTTTCATACACCCACGCCAGAACAGAGCCCAGCGAGTAGTGATTGAACGAGTTCATACTGTTATTGCCGCCAAAGCCTTTTTCCAGCGTATAGGAATCCCAGCGTTCCCAAATGGTCGTGGCTCCCTGGGTCACCGGATAAAGCCAGGACGGAAAATCCGTCTGCAAAAGCAGCCGGTAGGCCAGATCAACGCGGCCCGCGTCCGTCAGGGCCCTGCTCAGGACTCCGGTCCCGAAAAAACCGGTTCCGATCGTACATCCCAGCTTCTCCGTCTCCCGCGCCAGATTCTCATACGCTTTGTCCCTGTACTCCTCCGGGAACATCCCATAAACCAGAGGAAGCGCGTAGGAACACTGGGTATCGACGATCCGGCCGCCAAGATCCTTCGTTTTCCCGGTAACCGGATCCACAAAATGGCTGTTCCAGTACTCCTTCGCCTCCGTTTCCATTTCCAGGAAGCGGGCTTTGTCCTCCTCCTGCCCCAGAAGCTCCGCAAAGATCCGCATCAGCCTGCAGTCATATCCGTAAAAGGCGTTCCAGATCAGATGATTGTCCGTCTCCTCCGGCGCAAGCCAGTCTCCCAGCGGCCCGACAAAGCAGTCTCCCGGCATCCCGCGGCCTCTGATATAGGACATCCATTTCTTCATGGAATCGTAGTATTCCCTGACGATCCTGAGATCCCCGTACTGCTGGTACAGCTCCCATACAATAAGGATCATCGCGCTCTCATAGGTAATGCCGCCGAAGCCCCCGCCCACCGGCGCGATATTGGGCAGCTGGCCGCTTTCCTCCTGCAGATCCCTGAAATCCTCCAGATACCGGAGATAAAACAGTCTGGTGTCCGCTTCCATTGTCGCCGTTCTGCAGAACACATGGGTATCTCCGGCCCAGCCCATCCGCTCATTTCTCTGGGGACAATCGGTGGGAATGCTGATAAAATTGCTCATCATCGACCATCTCACATTCTCGATGAACCGGTTCAGCAGCTTATGCGAAGTCTCGATTTCCCCTGTGACCGCCGGCACGGAGGAAAGCTGCACGCCGCAGACGTCGGCCGGGGCAGGGGCGTTCTCCACCCCGCTGATCTCTATATAGCGAAAGCCGTGGAACGTAAACCTGGGACAGAAGATCTCTCCTTCTTCGTCCCCCCGCAGCGTGTATTTGTCAATGCTCTCCGCATCCCGGTAATTATCCGTCAGCATCAGGCCGTGCAGGTTTCCGTACTCCTCAAGCTTCGGATAAAGCATTTCCCCATAGCGTATCACGGCGGTTTCTCCCGCCTTTCCGTGGAACCGGATCCGCGGCACGCCGGCCATCTCCTGTCCCAGATCATAGATATAGAGCCCTTTCCTCGGTTCCGATACAGATTGCGCGTTTAACATACAGATCTCACGGACAGGCGCATTGATCCCACCAGTCAGCTTCACACCGCTGTGATCTACTTTCGGCCACGGGCGCCCAAAACCGGGCCGGAGCGTAAAAGATTCCTCGATCTCACATACTCCGATCTCGGCCGGCTTTTTCATTCCGTTGATTCGGAAGCCCGGTTTGGAGAATTTCTCGAATATGCTGTACTTCCTGCCGTCCAGCTCCTCGCCGTAAAAGAGACCGGCGTATCGGTAAGGCCCTTCTCCGTAATATTCCCACGAATCCGTATCCGTGACAACCGCGTCCGTGCTTCCGTCCCCGTATGTGATTTCAAGACGCGCAAGTACGGATTCCTGATCGCCAAAATAGTTATAGTTTCGCAGCGCAAAGGTCTGAGCATCGCACCACCAGCCGGAAGAAAGCGTGATGCCGATCCCGTTTTCGCCTTTTCTCAAAAGCCCGGTGACGTCATAGGTCTGATACTGGATGTGTTTATCATACTGCATGGATCCCGGATTCAGCCGGGTATCCGTGACTGCAGAACCGTTGATCCGACAGTCGTAACAGCCGCGGGCAGTGATATAGAGCCTAGCCTTCGCAATCTCTTTCTCATAAGAAACCATAAAATCTCTTCGAAGCATCGGAATCGAGTGACAGCTTACGTCGTAAGTCAGCTGTGTGCCGGACGGGAGGCGCTTCACGACAACCGGAATCGGACCCATATCAGACAAATTCCGACTTACATCGGCCGAATTCTGAAGCATGTCAGGCACGTTCTGAGCCGCATCGGCCGAATCCTGCCGTATATCAGACACATTCTGACCTGCGGCGGCCGAGTCCTGACACATCCCAGACACATTCCGTCTCATATCGGACAGATCCTTCCCCACGCCACCCCCGCGTATCACTCCCGGAGCTGCGATTCTGGCGATCTCCCGCCCCGGCGTTCTGTAATGGTTCGCTATGAGATCTCCGAACTCTGCTTCGCTTCCGGCTTCCACATAGTATCCGATCCCACACATTCGCGGAAAAGTGGTCACGTCATTAAAGCCAAGCGGGTTCAGCGGCCGCGCTGCCCGCATCGTCTCGCCTGTCGGAAGCGTAAACTCTAGGGCGTCCACCAGGAGCCCATCCACATATGCGTATGCACAGTCGCCTACAACCTCTACCCGGAGATTATGGGCTTTCGTTCTGTTCTCCTGCGTGATCACGGGCCTTCTCTCCGCCGTTCCGAATTCCAGTACGGGAATAACCGCAAAAGGCCGTTCCTGGGTGTCCTTCGGCGCATAACCGATTCGGTATATCTCCAGATCGGCCGGAATCTTCGTCACATTCAGTACATACCGGATCGCGTTCTCTCCTGCGATCTCGTATCGGTTCTTTCTGGAATCCAGAAGCCTTTCATCATCAGCACCGAAAACGATCCCCGCCTTTCCGTTTCCGGAAGGAAAGCGAATATCACAGGAAAGTACGAAAACTCCCAGCGTCCGGGCGTTCACGTATTTTTCCGGCGCCCCGATCCATCCGGCGCCGCCCCAGGCTTTTACAGACGGATCCAGAAATCCGGTCTCAAACCGGGCGCTCCCACTGATGTCCTGATTCCCGCTCTCATCCCAGACCGTCACTGCAACATAATACATGGTCTTAGGCTTAAGCGCCTCACCTTCATAGACCACTCCAGCGGAGCAGTCCGACTCACGCACACCGCTGTCCCAGAGATCCGAAGCGCCTTCCCGGCTTCCAACAAGAATCCGGTACGCCTTCTGACGGATATTCCGGCAGTCCTTTCCGGCACGTAGTTTCCATGAAATAGTGGGGCTTGAATCGTCAAGCCCCAATGGATTTTCCAGATAATCAATCAATACGGAATCAATTGAAAATGTCTTTTCTTCCACCTCTATACCTCACTTATCCTTTCACACCGCCAACAACAATACCCTTGACGAAATATTTCTGGAAGAACGGGTAGATGCAGAGGATCGGTATAATGCCGATCACCGCAATCGCCATCCGGATGCCGACGCTCGGCAGATTTGCCGCGCTGTATGCAGAGCCGATTGCCTGGCCGCTTGACAGGAACTGGACGTTACTGATGATCGTATTCAGGATTGCCTGGATGCTGTACAGGTTTTCATCGGTGATATAGTACAGGCTGTTCGTCCAGTCGTTCCAGTAGCGGAGACCGATCATCAGGCCGATGGTGGCGATCATCGGCTTGGAGAGCGGCAGCACGACCTGGAAAAGCACCCGGTACTCTCCCGCCCCGTCGATTCGGGCCGCCTCGATCAGTTCGTTTGGGATGCTGGAATTGAAAAAGGACCGCATCATAATGATGTTGAATCCGTTCATCAGAAGTCCCGGTATGATCAGCGCCCACAGAGTATTGCGGATGTGGAACGTCTGGGTCCACATCATATAGGTCGGAACCAGTCCGCCGTTGAACAGCATCGTGAAAAACACGAAAAAGGAAAAGAACGTCCGATGAGGCAGCTCCCTGCGGGAAAGAGGATAGGCGAACAGAAACGTCATAAGCATGCCGCACACCGTTCCAACCAGAGTTACAAATACCGTGATCCCATAGCCCTTCGTAATCTTCGACGCGCTGCCCATCAAATACGCGTAAGACTCAAGACTGAACTTCGAAGGGAAGAAATTATATCCTTCCCGAAGAAGCGTTGCCTCCTCCGTAAGCGACGACGACAGAAGCAGTAAAAACGGGGCGACCGCCGCCACGCAGAGCAGCACAAAGATAAAATTCAGGATTCCCTGTCCGATTCTATGTTTTGCAGTCATGATTCGCTCACCTCCTAAAACAACGCGCTGTCCGAGTCTACCTTGCTTACGATCAGGTTAGCCGAAAGCACCATGATAAAGCCCAGAACCGACTGAAGCAGGCCGGCGGCCGACGATCTGCCCACGTCATTGAGCTGCGTCAGGGCCTTATACACAAACACATCGATGGTATCCGTGGCGCTGGAAAGCAGGCCGGAGCGCATGGGCACCTGATAGAACAGTCCGAAATCCGAATAGAACATACGGCCCATGGCCATCAGTACCAGCGTGATGATCGTGATCCGCAGGCCCGGAAGCGTGATGTGCCAGATCTGTTTCCAGACATTGGCGCCGTCGATGCTGGCCGCCTCGTAGAGGGACGAATCGATACCGATCACCGTCGCGTAATAGACGATGCTGGAATAGCCGAACCCGCTCCACAGATGCACGATGGTGAGGATCACCGGCCAGTATTTGGCCTGCGTGTACCAACTTATGGCAGTTCCGCCGAACGCCATGATCATTTTGTTCACAAAGCCGCTGTCCATGCTCAGAAAACCATATACGATATAAGAAACCACGACCATGGAGATCAGGTAGGGGATCAGGATCAGTGTCTGATAGACCTTCTTATTCGTCTGGCCCTTCAGGAAATTGAGCATGATCGCCACCGTAATCGCCACAATATTGCCCAGGATAATAAACACAATGTTGTAAAGCAGCGTATTGCGGACGATATTGAAGGCGTCCCGTGTTTTGAACAGGTAAGTAAAATTGCCAAAGCCGGCCCATCCGCTTCCCCAGATGCCCTTCGCGTAATCGAACTGCTTGAAGGCCACCACCAGGCCGGCCATAGGTATGTAGTTGTTGATGATCAGATAAATGATCCCGGGAATCATCATAGAAACAAGCGCCAGAGACGTTCTCGACGTTCCCTTCATGCCCTTCTTTTTGGAGGGCTTTGCCGCCGTTTTCGCCATATTCTCACTCTCCTCTTGTTAAAATCTGCATAATCCGCCATAACCGACACTCTCTGTCTTGTCGTCAAAATAGCGGAAAATCCGCAGCCGAAGCACTCTCACGATTGCCGGTTTAAACTTGTAGAAAGCCCCGCGGCGGAACCTGCTCTTCCCACAGCGTGATCTGCGGAAGGGCTTGCCCGGGCGGGGCCAACAAAATTTTATTGAGCCGCCAGGAACGCGTCCAGCTGTTCCTGCTTCGCAGCAATGATATCCGCCAGACCTGCCGCCTCAAATTCTGCGTTGGCCTGCTCAATCGTGCTCTCCAGATCCACAGTGCCGCTCATGATCGCTGTATAATATTTATCCATAACGTTGCAGCATGCCGTGTACTGGTTCGCCACGCTGGTGGAATCAAACGCAAATCCCAACCCCTTGGACTTCGCACAGGAATTATTGAATTCGATCAGATCCTCGAAATAAGTCGGTCCGTTTGCCGCCATCGGATGGGCATAGCCAGAATACGGCAGCACCCAGGCGATCGCCGCCATCTGGTAGCCGTCGCTCTCCGTGAAGGTTGTCGTGCCGTCCTCATTGACCGTATAATGGGTTCCTTCGATACCATTTGTCAGCAGCTCACAGATATCCTTATCGATGTAGAACATTTCCAGCGCCTTCCACGCGGCATCCGGCTTGGAGCTGTTGGTATTGATTCCGTAGCTCAACTCCGCATAGGAATTGGAAACAGCCCACGGATCGATGATGATGGTTCGGATACATCCTTCCGCCGTATCGACCGCGTAATTCTCCAGGCAGCAGACGGCCTTCCCCGCCCGGATCAGATTCTTACCGTCCTCGGTATTGCTGAGGGCGTCTGCCATGGTCAGGCCGTCCTGGTACCACTTTCTGGTATAGGAACAGAAATCCCTGAAATCATCGGTATCGAACAGGTTCTTGACCGTAAGATCCTGGCCGCAGTCCTCCAGCACACCGATGAACTTGCCGTCGCCCAGACCATCCCAGGTCCAGCCGCTCACCATGGAACTTCCTGCCTGCGGAACGATGGCATAACGATCCGGGTACTTCTCATGGGCCGCGTACAGGAAATCTGACACCTCGTCCATGGTCATATGCTGTCCGTTCTCGATACCGAACTCCGCCGCGATGTTCTCATCGATGTCCAGACCGCGGATATTGCCGAAGTTCCGCAGATTCGGGATCGAGTAGATATGTCCGTTCATGCTGGTTCCCTGAAGCTCTGCATCCGACCACACGGCCTTAAACTCATCCGAAGCGTTCGCCACATAATTTTCCAGCGGAAGCGCCTGATTATTCTTGATGAATGTGGTAAGAGGCGTCTGATAAAATGCAAGCACGTCTACCTCGTCGGATGTAAGGAGCAGATTCGTCTGCTGCGCCCAGTTTCCGAGAGCAATAAACTCCAGGGTGACGGTTACGCCGTATTTCTCCGCGGAGATCGCGTTGATCGCGTCTGCAACCATCTGTGCGTCCTTGACGTCAAAGAATGTAGGAATCGCAACGACGACATTCTCAACCTCCGCCGTGCTCTCGCCGGCGCCGGCAGCGCTTTCAGAACCGCCTCCCGCATTTCCGGAACCACTTCCCGCGCTTCCAGCGCTCCCCGAGCCGCCGCAGGCCGCCAGGCTAAGCGTCATCGCGCCTGCCAGCGCAATCGCCAAAAATTTTCTGATCTTCATAACTTACCTCCGTTTTCTTTCTGCAGACCATGTGCATGGTCAACTACATTTATCGTTAAAAGTATACAAAACCATTCCGATTTCATCTATAATTTTTGTAACTGAAAAATGTTCTTTTTGTGACCAAAAAACGGCCTCAAAAAGAACATCTTTCTCCGAGTTTGTCTTTTTATGCACTCAGTCTGTCACTTTTGTGACTTCATCCCCCGGTATTCCTGCGGCGTATAACCCGTTGCCTGCTTGAACACCTTGGAGAAATGCGAAAAATTGTCATAGCCGACCTTGGATGCGATGATATTGATGGAAAAATTGGAGTATTGCAGGAGTTTTTTCGCTTCCCGGATACGTTCTTTCATCTCATACGCCTTAAAGGTTTCGCTGTTGTATTTCTTAAAAAGCCTTGAAAAATATTCCTCATTCAGATTCAAATACTCCGCAACCTCTGTTCTGGAGATACTGCTGCTGATGTGATCCCGGATGTACTTTTCCGCCGCGCGGACATAATCTTCGTTGCTCCGCGCATGATTTCCTCCGGTTTCCGCGCCTCCCCAGAAGATCTCCGCGTCCGTGCCTGCGGGAGGCTCCGCGAATACCCTAGACAGCCCGTCCAATGAGAAATCGCCGATCTCCGCCATCTCCGGATAAATAGCGACCCGAAAGTCCATGTGTCCGTTAATAAAAGAATGAAATCTCTCGATCCCGTCCCGCCATCTCGCCGCATCCGGCCGCCCGGCCTCAAACGCCTGCAGGACGCAGTACCAGTCGTCCCCCGCCGCGGCCACGGCAACGGAATCCTCTCTCTCAAACAGTTCTTCCAATACATTCCGAAAGACCATCTTCAGAAGGTCTTCGCTCCAGGCCCCCGGACGCTCAAATTTCACGATCCGCACCCGCATGATCCGAAACACCGGCTGATCCGTCTGCAGCCGGCAGCTGTCCTTCAGCTTATCAAAATAAGCGGCGGCTTCCTCATACCGGCCTTCCCGAAACCGAAGAAGCAGCAGTTCCAGAAGGTTATCGCTGGAATCCGCCAGCAGCTTCGCCCTCTTTGCTACCTTCGTCCTGCGGGTATTTTCTCTGGATTGCCGGGCCGCCATAGCCGCCACTGCAGCTACCTCCTGATAGCGGGCCGGCTGCAGGATATAATCGAAAGCGCCCATCTTGACCGCTTCCTGCGCGTAGGCAAAATCCGCGTGGGACGTCAGAAAGATACCGACGATATCGGGATAATGCTCTCTTGTCCACCGGAAAAGATCAAGACCGCTTTCCCCCGGCATCTCGATATCCATCAGCAGAATATCGATCTCCGTATTCACCATGACCAGTTTAGCCTCTTTGGCGCTCACAGCCGTACACACCTCGTCGATGCCCGCCGACGCCCAGTCAACGCTCCTTTTCAGGCTTTCCGTTATCTCTCTCTGATCATCCACCAGCAAAAGCCTCATCTTCTACCCCCTGCTGCACGGAAGCACAAGCTCGCTCACCGCTCCGTCGCTGTTACAGAAATTGTATTCACACCTGTCGCCATAGAGGAAAATACATCTGCGTTTTAAGTTATTGATCCCCACGCTTACACTCTCCTCTTTGGGCGCGCCGTTGATATCCTCCAGAATATGCGGCGGATATCCCACGCCGTTGTCGCTCACACTGATGTCGACAAAATCTCCGTCCTCTGTCTCAAGCTTATGGATCTTAACCGCGATTTCCAGACCGGTCCACCCTCCGTCCGGCATCGCGTATTTGAAGCTGTTTTCCACGAAGGTCTGGATGCACAGGGTCGGCACCGGCACATCTCCCACGCCCTCCTGGATATCCCAGCTGACCGCGGCGTCCCGTCCATACATTTTCGACTGGATACTCCCGTAGTTCTTCGTGTAGTCGATCTCCGAAGCCAGCGGAACCAGCGTCCGGTTCACCTGCAGGAGATACCGCAGATGGAAGGACAGGTGCATGATCAGATCCTGCGCCTTCTCCATATTGCCTTCCATTGCCAGCATATTCAGGGTCTTTAATCCGTTTAAGTAGAAATGGGGCTTCAGCTGGAGCTGCAGATACTGCATCTGCGCGTTCTGCTTCTCGATCGTCTGCTCATAGGAGAGTATCTTCTGCTTTCGGATCTCCGAGACCATGACGGAGAACGCCTCGTCCACGCGCTGGACCTCCTCCAGCCTGGAGCCGTGGCTGTGAACACTGTCCCAGTTCCCGCGGCTGACCTCGTTCATGGTTCCCACCAGGCTCCGCAGCGGCAGGATCATATTCTTCTTCATATATCGGTACAGGAACACCGCGACGATGACCGTACTGAAGGTCAGCAGGAACAGCAGCATATGGATGGCATTCATAAATGTGAAAACCGTCACCGGCTTTCTGTATATGACCCACAGCTGCGTTCCGTCGATCCGCTTGCCGAAATATTCATCCGAGCCGATCTTCTCCTCGAAATTATCATTGGCGCCGTTCACCCGCGCGAGAAGCTGCGCGGCCGGGATACCGCCAGCCTGCTCCGCCGCAGCGTCCGGTTCCCCGGACAGGCCGCCGACTGACTCCGGCAGTACCTCTCCCGTCGGATCGCCGGCCGCTTTCTCTGCCGGGCCGCTGTCAGCTCCAGCCGCAAGACTGCCGTCCGCTCCCTCCGCCACTCCGTAGATCCGGCTTCCGTCGGCGAAAAATACGTCCTTCCCAATCTCGGTATCCCCGGTATAGGACTGCACACTCTGATTCAGATCATAGATGCCGCACAAGGCGACATTTTCCCGCCTGCACAGGATAAAGTAATACGTTCGGTTCCCGATTCTGGCGACCGACCGGTCCCAGTTCTCTCCGCTGTGTATCCGCTCCGACACGTACTGCTTCATCTGATCCGTGAAATCCAGATCACCCGCGCGGTTTCCGATATAATAGCGCCACATGTTCATTCCGTGGTAGCTGAGCATATATCCGTCGATCCAGCCGTAAAGCGCGGCACGGTTTCTCATGATCAGGTCGATCTCGTATACGCTGTTGAATTCCTCCAGTTCTTTCTGAACACCGTTCAGCCCCCTGAAATCCTCGCTGTACGCGTAAATATCATACAGAAGCTCGTCGATCTTGCCAAGATGCTCGCTCACCGTATCGGCATAGCTGCTTACCTTCTGCTGCTCCTCCGCCGTTCTCTCCCTGCGGTAGTTCAGTACCAGGATGGAATCCATCCAAAGCAGCAGAACAAGGATCGCGATGTAGGCGGCGATCACCGTCACCGTCCATATCCTGTTCAAGGAAACCATACGCCCTGTCTGCTTTCCGTCCTCTTTCATCGGATCCTCCTGT
>CANQVD010000075.1 GCA_947627215.1 uncultured Eisenbergiella sp. | reverse complement strand
ACATCGGAACCATACGAAACGTATGAGGGATGATCTGAAACGTCGGAACTTTCATAGTACTACGTCGGAAGACGGGATAAACCGGAAATTAATATTGTTCAACAAAAAATTTTTATGTTTTTTCAAAAAAGTGGTGATTATCACTTGAAAAAAGTCCGAGAATGTTTATAATAGATATTAGACTGTATGTAAGCAGTGCATATTCTGGAAATTTTTTCATATGCGGGACCGCCGGTCCGGGGAAGAACGGCTGTGGAAAGCGCCAGCCGTTTTGTTTTTTTCAAATCCGATCATTCCATATTCATGGTGCGATAAATCAGTTGGAATCAGAGGAGGGCAAAGAGTATGGCCAAAGAGAAAAAGAAACACGGAAAGAAAAGGGGCTGGAAACGTGACGACACAGAGCTGTCGATCCTCGCGCTGCCGACCACGATATGGTACCTGCTGTTCTGCTATATGCCGATGTTCGGTATCATCATCGCATTTAAGAAGTTCAAGGTGAGCGGCGGCTTCATCAACAGTCTAATCACCAGCGAATGGGCCGGGCTTGGCAATTTCAAGTTTCTCTTCGCCTCCAGGGATACGCTGATGATCGTGCGCAACACGCTGGCATACGGTATCGTCTTCGTCATCATCGGCACGGTCGCCCCGCTGGCGGCGGCCATCGCCATCAACCATCTGCATTCGAAGCGGATGGCGAAGATCTATCAGACCATGATGTTCCTGCCCTACTTCCTTTCCTGGGTCGTCGTGGCGGCGCTGGTGCTGGCGTTCTTAAGCTATGACAAGGGCGTAGTCAACAATATCATCGCCCGCTTCGGCGGCGATCGGGTGCAGTGGTACATGCGGCCGGGCTTCTGGCCTCCGTTCTTGGTATTCATGTCCATGTGGAAGGGCCTGGGCAACGGCATGGTCGTCTATCTGGCCACGCTGACCGGCATCGACAAGACCTACTACGAAGCGGCCGGCATCGACGGCGCGACCATGTGGCAGCAGATCATCTATGTCACGCTTCCACTGATGAAGCAGGTGATCATCATGCTGTTCATCATGAGCGTGGGCGGCATCTTCGCCAGCGACTTCGGTCTGTTCTATCAGGTGCCCAGAGATTCCAACTCCCTCTACAACGTGGTCACCACCTGGGATGTCTTTACATACAAACAGTTGAAATCTTCCACGACGGGCATGGCCTCCGCGGCATCCGTGCTGCAGTCGTTCCTATGCTGCGCCATGATCCTGTTGACCAACGCGATCGTCCGTAAAATCGACGAAGAGAGCGCGATGATTTAGGAGGGGTGAGAGATGGCAAAAAAGAAAAACAAAGATGAAGTCCAGTTAAAAGGCGTACACGCGCTGGAAGGCTTCGACCGGTTCAACCGGGTCTCCCAGCCGGTCAATATCCTGCTGAACGTGATCTTCGCCCTCATGGCTCTGGCCTGTGTGATCCCGGTGCTGCTGGTCGTCGGCATTTCCCTGTCCCATGAGGATTCGATCACGCAGTTCGGTTATCATTTCATTCCGAAGATCTGGTCCGCCGACGGCTATACGTTCATCGTCGAAAGAGGCACCATGATCATCCGGGCGCTGTGCGTGTCCCTGTTCGTCACCATCGTCGGCACGATCCTCGGCACCTCGCTGACCACCGTGATGGGCTATGTGCTCTCCCGGCGCACCTACAAGCTCCACGGCTTCCTCACCATCCTGATCTTCATCCCGATGGTGTTCGGCGGCGGCCTGGTGGCCTCCTATTTCGTCACCAGACAGTTCCTGCATCTGGGCGACAAGATCTGGGTCCTGATCCTGCCGCTGATGGTCTCGTCCTTCAATATCATCGTCTGCCGGACCTTCTTTACGACGACGGTGCCCGACGAGCTGATCGAATCGGCCAAGATCGACGGCGCGGCGCAGCTGCGCATCTTCGGCCAGATCGTTATCCCGATCTCTCTGCCGGTGGTCGCGACCATCGCCCTGCGCCTCGCTTTCGGCTACTGGAACGACTGGTATCAGTCCATGCTGTATATCGACAGCAACAACCTTTTGTCCCTGCAGGCTCTGCTGAACGAGATCCTGACCAACATCCAGATGCTGGCCAGCATGTCCGCCCAGTTGGGCGCGGCGGCTGCGGAGCAGATCGCCAACATGCCGCGTGAGTCCGCGCGTATGGCGGTCGTGGTCGTGATCGTTCTGCCCATCGCCTGCGCGTACCCGTTCTTCCAGCGGTACTTCATCAGCGGCCTGACGGTCGGCGCGGTCAAGGGCTGATCCCTGTGGCTGTATCTGCCCGTCCGGGGAACGGACACACCTTATTCCTCACGGTATCATCCGGGCGACCGGCTGATATAAAAAACTATCATACACTATAAAGGAGGATTAGTATGAAAACGAAACGCGTAAGCAAGCTGTTGGCTCTCTGCCTGACGGTTGCGATGCTGGCCGGCCTGCTGGCAGGCTGTGGAAACAGCGGTTCCAGCTCCAGCAGCAGTTCGAGCAGTTCCAGCAGCCCTTCTTCCGAGGCAGCGCCTGCGGAAGAATCCAAGGCGGACACGGAACAGGCGTCCGCAGGTTCCGGCGAAGTCCCGACCCTGATCTGGTGGGTCATCGGCGGCACCGAACCCGACAACTGGGATGAGATGATCTCCACGATCTCCGATTACACCGAAGAGAAGATCGGCGTCAGGATCGATGTGAACGTAGCCGGCTGGGGTGAAGCAGGCGACCGCTTCAACACCATCGTCAACACCGGCGAGTATTTCGACCTGATGTTCGTGGACGGCGGCAACTACAACAAGTACGTGACGCTGGGCGCTGTGGCCGACATCACCGACCTGCTGCCCTCCGCTTCTCCCGAGCTGTGGAGCTTCATCCCCGAAGATCTCTGGGATGCTGTCCGCGTAAAGGGCCAGATCTATGCGGTGCCTACTTACAAGGATTCGTCCATGACCCAGTACTGGGGCATCGACAAGATGTATGTTGACAAGTACAATCTGGATATGTCCAGCGTGACCACCTTCGCGGATCTGGACAAAGTCTTCCGCACCATCAAGGAAGGCGAGGGTGCTTCCTTCTATCCGCATATGGCGATGAGAAGCGATCCCTGGAACGGCTTCTTCAACAACTACGACAACCTCGGTTCCGGCCTGGGCGGCCTGATCGGCGTGGACGTCCATGACGACTCCCGTACCGTGGTCTGCACCTTTGAGCAGGACGACATTCTGGAGCAGTTGGATTATGTGCATGCCTGGTATGTGGACGGCATCACCAATCCCGATGCGAACGTTATCGATGAGACCGGCTCCGGCCACACCAACGCGACCTTCCTGAACGCGCAGGGCTGGCCCGCCGCCGCGAAGGGCTGGGCGACCAACGCCAAGATCGACGAGTACGTTCTGACGCCTCCGATCAACGGCCCTCTGTACACGACATCCACCATTCAGGGCTCGCTGAACATCGTCTCCGCCAACTCCAAGTATAAGGAAGAGGCGCTGAAGGTTCTGCAGTTGATGAACACCGATCCTTACTTCCGCACCATGTGCGCGAAGGGACCCGAGGGCGTGGGCTTCGAGTATGTAGACGACGAGCACACCACCATCAAGGTCAACGACATCGGCTGGGCATGGCCTTCTTACCAGCAGGGTACGTTCTTCATCCTGCCCGACGAAGAGGGCGCTGAGAGCCAGTGGGATGAGGTCCGTGCGCAGAACGAGAGCGCGATGAGCTCTCCTTGCCTGGGCTTCATGATGGATACCGAAGGTCTTGAAGACCTGCAGGCGTCTCTGAACACTGCCTACGGCAAGTACACCACCGACCTTCTGAGCGGCGCTTCCGATCCTAAGGAAGTCGTTCCGAAGATGCTGGAGGAGCTTCGCAGCCTCGGCCTGGACGATTACATCGCCACGGCACAGGAGCAGGTGAACGCGTTCTTCGCGGAATAATTTCGTGCGGGTCTGCACCGTCTGACATTTGATGTCCGACGGACTGTGATCTGAACAAATACAAGGGCCGCCGCATCAGCCGGAGAGATCCGACTGGGCGGCGGCCTTTTTGTGTCCCTGCCGGGCGGCTCTGGCCGGAGGAACTTGTCAGGGAAATCACATAAAATTTCAAAAATTTCCCCACGGCGGAACAGAAACATGTTATAATCTCCATATTCAGACCGACGAACCAGACCATGAGGGAGGAAATCACATGAAGAAAATACGCCTGCTGTGCTTCGCGCTGGCCGCGATGCTGCTGACGACGACCCATCTCACCGTATACGCCGCCGGTCCGGCCAAGGAACAGCCGGAAATCCTCCGGGTCGGTTTCTTCGCTTTCTCCGGCTATCATGTGATCGACGAGGACGGCCGCCGGAGCGGCTACGGCTATGAATTTCTTCAGCGGCTGGCGATCCACGCCGGCTGGTCCTATGAATATGTCGGCTATGACGGCTCCTACGCCGGCTCTCTGGATATGCTGCGAAACGGCGATGTGGATATCGTCACCTCCGTCTCCAGGACGCCGGAGCGGGAAGCGGAATTCCTGTTTTCCGATCAGTCCATCGGCGTCAACTCCACCATCCTCACGGTGAAGAACGGAAATCAGGATATCGTAGAAAGCGACTACGCCACCTACGACGGCATCACCGTCGGCATGCTGGAGGGCAATTCCAAGAACGCCAACTTTGAGCGCTTCGCGGCGGAACACGGCTTCACCTTCCGGCCGGTTTATTTCGCGGAACAGGCCGAGCTCTCCGCCGCCCTTCAGGACGGCAGAGTGGATGCCGCCGTGACCGGAAGCCTGCGGCTTCTGGAAAACGAATGGCTGCTGGAATCCTTCGACGCCAGCCCCTTTTACATCTGTACCCGCAAAGACCGCCCGGATCTGATGGCCCGGATCAATGCCGCCATCAATGAAATGGATCTCCACGACCCCAACTGGCGCGATACCCTGCATGAGAAATATTACGCCACCGACCAGGACGGTTCCTTCATCATGAACGCCGGGGAAAGGGCCTTTCTGGAAGAGCACCGGGCCTCCGGCGTCCCGCTGAAGGTGCTTTTCAATCCCGAACGGATCCCCTACGGCTACTTCCGGGACGGTCAGGCCAAGGGCATTCTCCCCTCCATTTTCGAGGAGCTGGCC
Organism: uncultured Eisenbergiella sp.; assembly: GCA_947627215.1. GTDB lineage: Bacteria > Bacillota > Clostridia > Lachnospirales > Lachnospiraceae > Gallintestinimicrobium. The sequence goes on along the minus strand of CANQVD010000075.1, from coordinate 8,512 downwards.
GGGGATCTGGGACTTCTCTATGAGTTCATCCCGGTAAAGGACCGGAACGAATATTATGCCCTGCGTGCGGCGGGAGACGCGGACGTGGTCCTGGATTTCGCCGGAGATTATTACCAGGCGGAGGAGGAAGGCTACAAGATCACCGTCCCCTATTTCAACACCAATTTTGCCCGCCTGACCCTGGACGGCTTCAGCGGAACGATAAACCGCCTGGCAGTGACGGAGCGGGCCGACGCCCTGGAGAGTCTGATCGCCAGCCGTTATTCCGAGGAGCAGGTGATTCGCTACCCCACCACCCAGGACTGCGTCCAGGCGGTGCTGGACGGGCAGGCCGACGCTACCATCCTCTATTCCTACACCGCACAGCACTATATCCAGCAGGATGTCCGCAACAGGCTGTCCTCCGTAACCTTCGGGGAGACCTCGCTCTCCTATGCCGTCGGCAGCACCGTCCCCGGCGGACGTTACCTGCTTTCTCTGCTGGACAAAGGCGCGGACAGCTTCAGCAATGCGAGGCTGGATACCATCATAGCCCGGGAGATCGATGCCGAACGGGAAGACAATGTCAGCCTGACCGCCTTTCTGTACCGCAATCCGGGCTACAGCGTGCTGGCCGTCTTCGTCCTGCTGCTGCTTCTCTTCGCGCTCGTCATGCTGGCGGTGCGCACCCGCAACCAGCGGCAGTTACAGGAAAAGATCGCTCAGGCCACCGGTGAGCTGCAGCAAAAGACCGAGGAGCTGACCCACGCCCTGCAGGCAGCGGACGCAGCCAACCGGGCCAAGACCACCTTCCTCAACAATATGTCCCATGACATCCGCACCCCCATGAATGCCATCATCGGCTATACGGCCCTGACCACCACCCATCTGGACAACCGGGAACGCGCGCAGGACTATCTGTCCAAGATCGCTCAGGCATCCAGCCATCTGCTTTCCCTCATCAACGATGTGCTGGATATGAGCCGCATCGAATCGGGCAAGGTCTCCATCAATGAAAGGCCGGAAAACCTGGCCGAGATCCTGCAGGGGCTTCGCAACATCATCCAGTCCGACATCCACGCCAAGCACATGGAGCTGTTCATCGACACCGTGGACGTGACGGACGAAGAGATCTACTGCGACAAGCTGCGGCTGAATCAGGTCCTGCTGAACCTGAGCTCCAACGCCATCAAGTTCACCCCCGCCGGAGGCACGGTGGCGATCCGGGTCACCCAGAAGCCCTCCCGCTCCAGAGGACGCGGCATGTATGAATTTCAGGTCAGCGATACCGGCATCGGCATGAGCCCGGAATTTGCCAGGACCGTATTCGATCCCTTCACCCGGGAGCAGACTTCCACGGTCAGCGGCATTCAGGGTACCGGCCTGGGCATGGCCATCACGAAAAATATTGTGGACATGATGGGCGGTTCCATCCGCGTGGAGAGCGAGCCCGGAAAGGGCAGCATCTTCACTGTGAATCTGGAGCTGCGCTTCTGCGCCGCACACCATGAGATGACCCCCATCGCGGAGCTGAACGGTTTCCGCGGCCTGGTGGTGGATGACGACATGGTCTGCTGTCAGAGCGTGTCCAAGATGCTCCGGCAGATCGGAATGCGGGCGGAATGGGCCCCGTCAGGCCGGGAGGCTATCGCGCGCACCACGGAGGCCGTGGAACTCGCCGATCCCTTCGAGGTCTATATCGTGGACTGGTCCATGCCCGATCTGAGCGGCATTGAGACCGTCCGGGCGATCCGGCAGATCGTGGGCGCGGATTCTCCCATCATCCTCATGTCCGCCTATGACTGGTCGGATATCGAAGAGGAAGCCCGCCTGGCAGGGGTCACCGGCTTCATCAGCAAACCGCTCTTCGCCTCCGATCTCCATCATACCCTGGAGCGCAGTCTGGGCCGGGCCGGGGATGAGACCCCCGTGAAGGCCAGCGCACTGCCCCGGAAGGTCGGCTTTTTGGGCAAGCGCATCCTCATCACCGAAGACAATGAGCTCAACCGGGAGATCGCCTCCGAGCTCCTTCAGGAGGCCGGTTTCCTGGTAGAATGCGCCGAAAACGGCCAGCAGGCCTGCGACATGATCCTCCAGGCCGGGCCGGGGTACTACAACCTGATCCTGATGGACATACAGATGCCCATTATGGACGGCTACGCCGCCACCCGCGCCATCCGCACCATGGAGGATCCCGCGCTGGCCAGCCTTCCCATCATCGCCATGACCGCCAACGCCTTTGAGGAGGACCGGGACCGGGCTCTGGAGGCGGGCATGAACGGCCATCTGGCAAAGCCCATCGATCTGGAACAGATGATGAAGCTCCTCGGGGAACTGTTCCAGACCAGATAGGCGGCTCCGTCCGCCGGGGTTCGGAACAGGCGTGCACTTTCAGAGAGCGCCCAGATGCGTTCCTGCCCGTACGGACTTTTGAAGCCGAACCGCTCACAGGATATGCTTTCCGCAGTCGGAAACGAAAGAGGAACCCTTATGCGCTTCGACAAAAAACTGCTCCTCCAATGCGGGGACAATTTCAATCAGTTCCTGCGCTGGCTTCTGCTGTCCACACTGGTGGGGCTGGTCGTGGGCCTGATCAGCATCCTGTTCAACTTCGGCATGATGAACGCCACGCAGTTGCGGCAGGACAATCCCTGGATCCTGTTTTTCCTGCCTGTGGCCGGGATCATCATCGTGGCGCTTTACCGTTTTTTTCAATATGAAAACAACGGCGGCACGGATACGGTCATCGAATGCATCCAGCAGGAAACCTACATCCCGCTGGAAATGGCGTTCCTGATCTTCGTATCCGCCATCCTCACCGTCTTCTGCGGCGGTTCCGTGGGGCGTGAGGGCGCGGCCGTGCAGATCGGCGGCAGCATCGGCAAATCGCTGGGCGACTGGCTCCATTTTGACCGAAAGGACCGGCGCGTCCTCCTGATGTGCGGCATCAGCGCCGCCTTTTCCGCCCTCTTTTCCACCCCTATGGCCGCGGCCTTTCTGCCGATGGAAATGGCGGACGTGGGCTTTCTGTATTATCCGGCCCTGGTGCCCTGCATCTGGGCCTCCTTCATCGCCTATTTTCTCGCGAAGGCGCTGAACGCCCCGGCGGAACAACTGACGGTCGTGCAGGATGTGGAGCTTTCCCTGCCCTTCGTCCTGCTGGTGGTCTTGCTGGCCGTCCTCTGCGCGCTGGTCAGCATCCTGTTCTGCTGGGTCCTGTTCACGGCCATTACCATCGGCGCGGGCTTCAAGGGCGGCGAGATCGTGCCCTCCTTCTTCACCGGCGCGGCCTTCGGCGCGCTGTTCGGCTCCCTGTTCGGGATCAACATCCCGCTGTGCGCGGCCATCGGCATGGTTTCCGTCTTCTGCGGCGTCACCAACTGCCCGGTCACGGCCCTGCTGATCGGCTTTGAGCTGTTCGACTTCACCCACGCTCCATACTATCTGATCGCCATCTCCATCAGCTATATGCTCTCCGGACACTACAGCCTGTACCACACGCAGCGGATCCTGTATCCCAAGGTGGAAAAGGTGCGGCAGGAGCAGAGCGGGAAGTGACGGAGCCGCGCGCTGATGAAAGCCGGCATTGCATATCCCCGGAAAATGCAGTAAAATAATATTATCTGTAAAAGCGAAAGGAGCGCCATATGAAAAATACGACTCAGAGCAACCGCCTGACCAAATCGGAAAAAAGCTGGATCCTGTACGATGTGGCCAATTCCGCTTTTATCATGATTGTCACCGCCACCATTCCCATTTACTTCCGCAGCCTGGCGGAGGGAGCGGGGCTGGACAGCGCCGCCGCCACATCGGTATGGGGCAGCGCCACCAGCATTTCCGTTCTGATCCTCGCAGTCCTCTCCCCGATCCTGGGGGCCATCGCGGACTACGAAAACATGAAAAAAAGAATCTTCTCCGTCTTTTTCGCGTTGGCCATCGCGGGAGGCGTGCTGTTCACCTTCGCACCCGGCTGGCTTTCCTTCCTCGTCTTTTTCATCCTTTCCCGTACCGGCTATTCGGCCTGCAACGTTTTTTACGATGCCATGCTCATAGACGTCACCACCGACGACCGCATGGACAAAATCTCCACTTACGGCTATGCCTTCGGCTACATCGGAAGCTGCATTCCCTTCATCGCAGGGCTTCTGCTGATCCTGAACTGCGATGCGCTGGGCCTTCCCATGGCGACGGCCACGCGAATCTCCTTTGTCATCACGATGGTCTGGTGGGTGGTCATGTCCGTCCCGCTTTACCGGAACGTGCATCAGAAATATTCCCTGCCCAGGCAGACTCATGTGGTCTCCGCCACCTTCCGCCGTCTCATCGAAACCTTCCGGAAGATGCGGAAGGACAAAAAGCTGCTGTTTTTTATCCTGGGCTACTTCTGCTATATCGACGGCGTGTACACGATCATTTCCATGGCCACCTCCTACGGCGGCGAAGTGGGCATCGACTCCAACGCCATGGTGCTGGCTCTCCTGCTCACCCAGTTCGTCGCCTTCCCCTGCTCCATCGCCAGCGGCGCTCTGGCCAAAAAATACGGAACGATGTGCATGATCCGCATTTTTATCCTCATTTACATGGGCATCTGCGTCGTCGGCTACGGTCTGGATACGGAGCTGGAGTTCTGGATCCTCTCGGTCTGCGTCGGGATCTGTCAGGGCGGCATTCAGGCCCTGTCCCGTTCTCATTTCGGGAAGCTGATCCCCAAGGAGGAATCCAGCGAATATTTCGGCTTTTTCGATATTTTCGGAAAATTTGCGGACTTTCTGGGCCCGCTGATCATTTCGGCCTGCGCGTTTTTCCTGCACAGCTCCAAATACGGCGTGCTGTCGCTGATCGTGCTGTTTTTCATCGGCTTTGTCCTGCTGACGCTCTCCGGCAGGGCGGAGACACATAATTAAGGAGGTTTTTACCATGGGCGAACAAAACCTGACATTGATGACAGATCTGTACGAACTGACCATGATGCAGGGCTATTTCAAAAACAAGGACCGCAACGAGACGGTGATCTTCGACGCATTTTACCGGAGCAATCCCATGCATTCCGGCTATGCCATCTGCGCGGGGCTGGAGCAGGTGATCGAATATATCAACAACCTGCACTTTTCAAAGGAGGATCTGGATTATCTGCGGAGCCTGGGCATTTTCTCGGAGGATTTCCTGGAATATCTGAAGACCTTCCGGTTTTCCGGCGACATCTACGCGATCCCCGAGGGCAGCGTCATGTTCCCCAGAGAGCCGATGATCAAGGTCATCGCGCCCATCATGGAGGCACAACTGGTAGAGACCGCCATCCTGAACATCATCAACCATCAGAGCCTGATCGCCACCAAGACCTCCCGGGTCTGCTATGCGGCCCGCGGGGACGGCATTATGGAATTCGGCCTGCGCCGCGCGCAGGGCCCGGATGCCGGCACCTACGGCGCGCGCGCGGCCATGATCGGCGGCTGCATCGGCACCAGCAACGTGCTGGCAGGCCGTCTTTTTGACGTGCCGGTGAAGGGCACCCATGCCCATAGCTGGATCATGAGCTTCCCGGACGAATATACGGCCTTTAAGACCTATGCCGAAATGTACCCTTCCGCCTGCATCCTGCTGGTGGACACCTACGACACCCTGCGGTCCGGCGTTCCCAACGCCATTCGGGTGTTCACGGAGATGCGCAATTCCGGCATCCCGCTGACCTTTTACGGCATCCGCCTGGACAGCGGCGACCTGGCCTATCTGTCCAAAAAGGCCCGGGCCATGCTGGACGCGGCCGGTTTCCCGGACGCGGTGATCTCCGCCTCCAACGATCTGGACGAGAACCTCATCGACAGCCTGAAGGTACAGGGCTGTAAAATCACCTCCTGGGGCGTGGGCACGCATCTGATCACCAGCAAGGACTGGCCTTCCTTTGGCGGCGTCTACAAGCTGGCGGCCATCGCGGACAGCGAAACGGGCGAGTTCACTCCCAAGATCAAGCTCTCCGAAAACAGCGAAAAGGTCACCAACCCCGGCAACAAGACGATCTACCGCATCTATGACGCGGACACGGGGAAGATCAAGGCGGATCTCATCTGCCTGGTGGGCGAAACCTTCGACGAAAACGAGCCGCTGGTGCTCTTCGATCCCAACGAGCCCTGGAAAAAGACCCGGCTGGCGCCCAGCTCCTATCGGATGCGCGAAATGATGGTCCCGGTCTTCCGGAAGGGAGAATGCATCTATCATTCCCCGAAGGTCATGGACATCCGGGAATACTGCTCCGCGGAGCTGGATACGCTGTGGGATGAGACCAGACGTCTGGTGAACCCGCACAACGTCTATGTGGACCTTTCCCAGAAGCTCTACGACATGAAGATCGAGCTGCTTAACAAGATGAGCCGGGCGTGAGCGCGGTCCGTCCCTTTTCCTGAATATGATTTCCGATATCGGCAAAAATCCATAGAATTTACGAATATATTCTATGGATTTTTGCCGATAATATGTTATACTGTTTTTGAACGATACAGAATCGGTCGTGCAGGAAGGGAGGGAAAAACAGATGCGGTATCTTTCCGCCGCTGAAACGGCAAAAATATGGAAGGTGTCCGAACGCAGCGTGAGAAATTACTGTGCGCACGGACGTGTTCCGGGAGCGTTTCTCACCGGTAAGACCTGGAATATCCCTGAAAACGCGAAAAAACCGGAACGTTCCAACCAAAAGAAAGAGCAGGCGCCCACCCTGCTGGACATTTTGCGGGAGCAGAAAGCCAGCGGATATTCCGGAGGCATTTACCATAAGACGCAGATCGAGCTGACTTACAATTCAAACCATATCGAAGGCAGCCGCCTGACGCACGAACAGACCAGGTATATATTTGAGACCAATACCATCGGAGCAGAAAATGAAGCGGTAAATGTGGATGACGTGATCGAAACCGCAAACCATTTCCGCTGCATTGACAGGATCATTGACAGCGCAAAAGCGCCGCTGACAGAAAGGTTTATCAAGGAACTGCATCTGATCCTGAAAAACGGGACCAGCGATTCCCGAAAGGACTGGTTCGCCGTCGGCGATTACAAGAAAATGCCGAATGAAGTCGGCGGAATGGAAACCTCCCTTCCGGAAAACACCGCCCACGATATGAAAACGCTGCTGGCAGAGTATCATGCCGGGGAAGCAAAAACGCTGGAGGATATTTTGTCCTTTCATGTGAGATTCGAGCGGATTCATCCGTTCCAGGACGGCAACGGCCGTGTGGGCAGACTGATCATGTTCAAGGAATGTCTGAAATACGATATCGTTCCGTTCATCATCGAGGACAGCCTGAAGCTGTTTTACTACAGGGGCCTCCGGGAATGGGATCGTGAAAAGGGCTATCTGACGGACACCTGCCTGACGGCACAGGACCGATACAAGGCATATCTGGATTATTTCCGGATCGGGTATTCGGAATAAAACTGCCCGCCCCGCCTGTCTTACGGCAGGAAGATAACGTGAACCTTCACGATCTGTCCGCCCTGTATCGTGACGGTGGTATTAAACTGATTGAAATCCAGGGTCCCCGCGTCCAGCGCCGCCAGAAACTCTTCCGCCGTGCATTCCTTCCCCTGGTTTTCGATATCGGAATCGTCCGCCAGAACGAAATCCTCTGCCAGCGGAAGCGTGATCTCCCCCAGCGGATGATAACTCTTATCGATGTCCATCAGGATCTCACAGTATACCGTATCGTCTTCCGTATACAGATTGCAGCCGCCCATCTCGAAGCCGCCGTTGACCGTCACCAGCCCCAGATCGTTCCGCTCCACCGACTCCACCGGCATTTCCTCTCCGTTGATCACCAGCACATCGCCCACTTTCATCCGGCCGATATCGACCATGTCAAACAGTTCATAGGTATACGCCGTCATGTGGACGGACACCATCCCGTTCTCCTCGGTCACGTCCTCCGGCGCGAACGAAGCCGACACCGTGCAGTCGTCCAGCGCGTCGATGCTCAAGGTTTCCGGAAGAGGCTCGATCCGCACGGACTCCGTCTCCTCTGCCGCAGACGCACTCTCAGCGCTTTCCGCCCCGGTTTCCGCTTCTGACCCGGCCGCCGCATCCGTCCCGGCCGTATTCTCTTCGCTCCCGGCCGCCGCGCCGCCGGTTTCTTCCCCGGCCTGCGCCTCCTGGGCGGCTCCCGTCTGCTCCTCTGCCGCGGGCGTCTGCGCTTTCCCGCACGCCGCCGTCATCAGCATCAGTCCGATCAGTATCAGACTTATTATCTTTTTCATGTGTTTGTACCTTCCTTTCAGGGTTTTTGTTTCTTCTGTTCTTTCAGAGGGCTCTGTGCCTTCTATTTTGAAAGCTATGCCTTCTGTCAATAGAATGACGCATATGTCCGCTGAAAAGTTTGCGTTCCGGATGCATTCTTCCCGCTTTCGGCCGCATTTTACACGCTTCAATTATATGCCCGGGCCGTTAAAAACGCAATATCTCTCATTCCGTATAGGTTTGTCAATCATGTGTTACACTGTCCCGCCCTGTAATCCTTCAGTGCCTGAGCAGGAGACCGCCAGCCCAGGG
>CANQVD010000074.1 GCA_947627215.1 uncultured Eisenbergiella sp. | reverse complement strand
TTGGGAAGAGGAAATGAGTGAAAGACTAAAATCAACTTCCTCCCTTTCAAAGTGGAAATAAACTTTTCACTTCACCGGGAAAATACACTTTCAAGATAATGTAATAAAGTGCTTGCGCTGAAAAAGCAATGAGTATATAATAACTCCGGTATGAGTTTATCTTTAAGGAGGACAAACCAAATGTCTTATGTTGATGAGGTGATCGCGCAGGTTGTCGAGAAGAATCCTGCGCAGCCTGAGTTCCATCAGGCTGTAAAAGAAGTGCTGGAATCCCTTCGCGTCGTGGTAGAGGCCAATGAAGAGGAGTTCCGGAAGAACGCGCTGCTGGAGCGTCTGACCAATCCCGAGCGCCAGATCATCTTCCGTGTGCCGTGGGTGGATGATAAGGGACAGGTTCAGGTGAACACCGGCTACCGCGTGCAGTTCAACAGCGCCATCGGGCCTTACAAGGGCGGCCTTCGTTTCCATCCGTCCGTAAACCTGGGTATCATCAAGTTCCTGGGCTTTGAGCAGGTATTCAAGAACTCCCTGACCGGACTTCCCATCGGCGGCGGCAAGGGCGGCTCCGATTTCGACCCCAAGGGCAAATCCGACAGAGAGGTGATGGCGTTCTGCCAGAGCTTCATGACCGAGCTGTACCGTCATATCGGCGCGGATACTGACGTTCCCGCGGGCGATATCGGCGTGGGCGGCAGAGAGATCGGCTTCCTGTACGGTCAGTATAAGCGGATCCGCGACGTCTACGAGGGCGTGCTCACCGGCAAGGGCCTGACCTACGGCGGCTCCCTGGCGAGAAAAGAAGCCACCGGCTACGGGCTTCTGTATCTGACGAAGGAGATGCTGAAGGAGAACGGCATCAATATCGCGGGCAAGACCGTGGCGGTTTCCGGCGCCGGCAACGTCGCGATCTATGCGATCGAAAAGGCTTACCAGATGGGCGCGAAGCCTGTGACCGCTTCCGATTCCACCGGTTGGGTCTACGATCCCGACGGCATCGACCTGGATCTGCTGAAAGAGCTCAAAGAGGTGAAGCGTGCGAGACTTTCCGAGTACACCAACAGCAGGCCCGGCGCGGAATATCATTCCGGCAAGGGCGTGTGGAGCGTGAAGGCCGACATCGCGCTTCCCTGCGCGACCCAGAACGAGCTGCAGCTCTCCGACGCGGAAGGGCTTGTTGCCAACGGCTGCATCGCGGTGTGTGAGGGTGCGAATATGCCCACCACGCTGGAAGCTACGGAGTATCTGCAGAAGAACGGCGTCCTGTTCGTTCCCGGCAAGGCCGCGAATGCGGGCGGCGTAGCCACCAGCGCGCTGGAGATGAGCCAGAACAGCGAGCGTCTGAGCTGGACCTTCGAGGAAGTGGACGCGAAGCTGCAGGGCATCATGGTGAACATTTTCCACAACCTGGACAATGCCGCGAAGAAATACGGCTTTGCGGGCAACTATGTCGTGGGCGCGAATATCGCCGGTTTTGAAAAGGTTGTCGACGCCATGAACGCACAGGGGATTGTCTGAAAATAGACTGAACCGAATATCATGGAGGCCTCCGCTGATTTCGGCGGGGGCCTTTTTTGGGGGACCGGGGATCGGACGCTGTCCGGACGGACCGGGAAGCGGGATGGGAAAGGGATGGTGGCGGCATGGATCACAGGATAGCGGTATGCGATGATGCGGAACCGGACCGGCAGTATATCTCCGGTCTGGTACGGCAGTGGGCCGCCGGGACGGGCCGGACGGTGCATGTCGATATGTTCGTTTCCGCCGAACAGTTCCTGTTTGCGTGCGACGGAAGACCCGACTATGATATCCTGCTTCTGGATATCGAAATGGGGGCCATGGACGGGGTGGCGCTGGCGAAGCGGATCCGGGCAGAGAATGAGCGGGTGCAGATCGTATTCCTCACCGGTTTCCCGGATTTTATGGCGGAGGGCTATGAGGTTTCCGCGCTTCACTATCTGCTGAAGCCGGTGTCGGCGGAGAAGCTGTCCGCCGTGCTGGAGCGCGCCGCCGTCAATCTGGGAAAGCAGGGGAAGCGGCTCCGGGTCTCCTTCGACCGGCAGACGGCGTTCGTGCCCGCGGAAGAGATCACCTATATCGAGGCGCAGAAGCAGTATGTGGCGATCCACACACAGGAGCGGGAATACCGCATGAAGGCTTCCCTGGCGGACGTGCAGAAGGAACTGGACGAATATTTTTTCAAATGCCAGCGATCCTTTCTGGTGAATCTGCGCTTCGTGCTGCAGATCGGCAGCGACAGCGTCGTTTTGAAAAACGGCGCGCGGGTACCTATCAGCCGGGGTATGGCGGAGAAGATCGGCAGAGAGATCATACGGCTGTTCTGACGGGAACGCGGCGGAGGAAGGATATGCTGTTTCAAAAATGGATCGACAGGCGGATCGAAGCGTATCAGAGCGAGCTGATCCGCAGATACTGCGATGAGGTGCAGTCCATGTACGCGAAGATGCGGGGCTGGCGGCACGATTATCACAATCACATCCAGGCGCTGCAGGCCAGCATGGCCCTGGGGAACTATGAGGATGTGAAGCGCTATCTGAGCGAGCTCAACGAAGATCTCACCAACGTGGATACCACCGTGAAAACGGGCCGCGTCATGGTGGACGCGGTGCTGAACAGCAAAATGAACATCGCCGCGCAGCACGGCATTCCGTTAAACGTCAAGGCCCGCATCCCGGAGGAAACGGCCGTATCCGATGTGGACCTGTGCGTTATCCTCGGCAATCTGCTGGACAACGCCATCGAGGAAAACAGGACGCTGTCCCCGGAGGCGCGGTTCATCCGGATCTATATCGGGCGCAAAAACACACAGCTTTATCTGGCCCTCACCAATGCCGCCGGGAAAAAGCGGGAAAAACGGGGAGGCGTTTTTGCTTCCTCCAGAGGAGCGGATCACGGCTTCGGGCTTTCCCGGGTGGCGGGCACCGTCAGAAAATACGGCGGTCTCTTTTCCGCCGACAGCGAGGACGGCGGCTTCACGGCGGAGATCCTGATCCCGCTGGCGGGACCGGCGGCGTGACGGGCCGACGGAAAAAATGCATCGGCAGCTTCTTCTTCGCGCATTTCGTTCACCGAAAACGGCTTTTGGTTCACGGAATGCGCTTTTTTCATGCGTCTGTGCTATTGTGAGGATATGGGCCGGATGCGGTCCGCATACGGGAGTACGGCAAAGGAGGGCGCTGATCCATGGCAGAAAAAAGGAAAAGTGAGAAGCCCGGGAAAGAGAAAAGAGTGATGTCCGAAAAAAAGAAGAATGGAATGCGCACAAAACGGAAAGGCAAGACAGTTGAACACAGGCCCAAATACGGAATGCTGTCCTGCGTGGTCTATATTTATAGGCTTTTGTGGCAGACGGAGCGCTCCCTGGCCCTCACCGGCATCCTCACCGTGCCGGTGACGCTGGCGCTCTCCGCCATCGCGCTGTGGACGCCCACCCTCATCCTGCGCGCGCTGGAGACGGCCGGGACCTTTTCAGCGGTCGCGCTGGTCATCGCCGGGCTGATCGGCTCCAGGCTGCTGTTCGATCTGTGCAGCAGCGTTCTCACGGTCCGGATTGACAATTCCGAACATTATGTCCTGCTTCGGATGATGTATTTAAGAAGCCGGCAGCGGCGGGAGCGGGACTGGTATCTGAATCTCGACCCCGAGGTACAGAAAATGGATGAGCGGGCAGGGCAGGCGGTCATGAACAACCACACGGCGGGCGCTCATTTTCCGATGGATTTCGCGGACATGATGTCGCAGTTCCTGAATTTTCTCCTGTTCGGTTCCGTGGTTTCCCTTCTGCATCCCGCCGTCGTCCTCCTGCTGGCGGTTGGCTGCGGCGTCAATTATGCCATGTCCTGCCGGAAGAGAAAGAAAAACTATGCGGAGCAGGATGCGCGCAATGCGATCGACAAGAAGATCTTCTATCTCTCCGGCCAGACCGCCCGCGATTCCCGGTACGCCAAGGATATCCGATTGTACCGGATGCAGGAGGGGATGCACCGGCGTTTTCAGCGGATCCTGCGCCTGGGTATCGCGGAACGGGAAAAAATGGAACGGCGCAGCTTCCTCACCGCCCTGACGGGCTTTCTCATCGTCTGTCTCCGGGACGGGGCGGCCTATGCGTTTTTGATCTATAACGCCCTGAACGGGAAGATCGATGCCGCTTCCTTTGTGCTTTTTTTTAACGCGGTCACCTCTCTGTCGGACGTCATGGGCAGGATCCTGGGGATCGTGGGCCGGGTACAGGAGGGCGCGATGCAGGTCTCCGATTTCCGGGAGGCGCTGGAGCTGGAGGGCCGTCTCAACCGGGAACAGGGCATTCCCCTTCCCACAGCGCCCTTTTCCATCGAGTTTCGGGACGTATCGTTCCGCTATCCCCAGGGAGAAAAGAAGATCCTGGATCACGTGTCCTTCCGGATCGGGGCGGGGGAGAAGATCGCCCTCGTGGGGCTCAACGGCGCGGGAAAGACCACGCTGGCCATGCTGCTGTGCGGTCTTTATCTGCCGGACGAGGGGGAAGTCCTCATCGACGGGCATCCTGCTCCGGCGTACAACCGGGACGAGCTGTATTCGCTGTTCGGCCTGGTGCCTCAGAACTACAACCTCCTGCCGGTATCCATCGCGCGCAATATTGCCTGTACGCTGGAGGAGGAAGAGATCGACCGGGACCGTCTCTTTCGCTGTATCGCGACGGCGGGACTTGCGGAAAAGATCGCTTCCCTGCCGCTCGGCGCGGATACGCCGCTGAACCGGGAACTGAACCGGGACGGCATCGAGCTCTCCGGCGGCGAGACACAGAAGCTGCTGCTGGCGCGGCTGCTTTACAAGGCGCCGCTCTGCATCGTCCTGGATGAGCCCACAGCCGCCCTGGACCCCATCGCGGAGGACCGGATGTACCGCCGATACAACGAAATCTCGGCGCACACGACCTCTCTTTTCATTTCCCACCGCCTGGCCTCTACCCGGTTCTGCGACCGCATCTTCCTGCTGGACGGCGCGCGGCTGGCCGAGGTGGGCACGCATGAGGAGCTGATGGCCAGGGGCGGCAGATACCGGGAGCTCTTTGAGGTCCAGAGCAGATATTATCGGGAGGCCGCGGATCGTAAGGATGCCGCGGATCCCGCGGCAGGAGAGGCATTTCGCGGAGACGCCTGCAGTCCGGCGGCGGAAGCGGCGCATAGAGGAGATACCGCAGACCCGGCGGGCGGAAAGGAGGCGGCAGAGAAATGAAAAGAAATAAGGAAAAACCGGAGGGCCGCACGCTGCGTCAGGACGCGGCGCTGCTCTGGCGGGCACTGAAGATATGGGATGAAATCCAGCCCCGTTTCTGGCTGTACGGCATCCTGGCGCCGCTGGCAAGCACCGCCATCCCCTATTTCGGGCTGTTCCTGTCGTCGGAGCTGATCAATGAGCTGGCCGGGGCGCGGGATCCCGGACGGCTGTTCGCGCTGGCCGGGATCGCCGTCGGCGGGGGCTTTGCGCTCTCCGTGCTGTCCCGCATGCTGGAGGGCAGAAAAGAGATCGCCCAGTCCTATCAGTGGGTGAAGCAGGAGGAATATCTGAACCGGGCGCAGAACGGTTTCCAGTATGAGCATCTGGAGGACCCAAAGGTACAGCTTCTCCGGTCGCAGATCTTCGCGGACAGCAATGCGTTTGGAGGCGGGCTGATCTATGTGTATCATGCCTTTCCTGGGATCGCGGAGCAGCTTTTCCGGATCCTGCTGTCCGCAGCGCTGACCGTTTCGATGTTCACCCTGCGGGCGGATGGAACCTCTTCGGGGCTGGCCGGATGGGCGGCCTCGCCCGCAGCCGCGGTCCTCATGGCGGGACTGATTCTGGCGGGCGCGGCGGGTTCGGTCCGGCTGGAGTCGGCGAAAATGACCGGCTCGCAGGAGGCCGTCTTTGAACTGGCGGAATGCAATTCCCGTGTCGCTGTTTACGGCTCTCTTTGGGGCGCGGATATGATCGTATTCGGCTTAAACCGCATCGTGACGGACGACTTTCGCAGATACGGCCTGCGGCCGGAATGGGTCAGGAAGCTGGGAAAGGTCGGGGAAAAATACGGCTCCCTTCTCACGCTGCTGCGTGCAGGAATGGATCTGGCGCTTTTTCTCTTCGTTGCGGCGAAGGCGTATCTGGGCGCGTTCGGCATCGGCAGCTTCGTACTGTATCAGGGAACGGTCAGCCGTTTTGTGGAGGCCGTCGGAGAGCTTTCGGGGCGGATCGGAGGACTGCGGAACAATAACCGTTTTCTCGCCCAGCTCTATGAGTATCTGGATCTGCCAAACAACATGTATCGCGGCACGCTGGCGGTGGAAAAGCGGGACGATCTGGACTATGAGATCGAGTTTCGGGACGTGAGCTTTCGGTATCCGCGCACCGACGCTTACGCGCTGCGTCATGTGAGCATGAAATTCCGGATTGGGGAAAAGCTGGCCGTCGTCGGAGAAAACGGAAGCGGCAAAACCACGTTCATCAAGCTGCTCTGCCGCCTCTACGATCCCACCGAGGGGAAGATCCTGCTCAACGGCATCGATATCACCCGATACCGGTATGACGAGTATCTGGCGCTGTTTTCCGTGGTGTTTCAGGATTATATGCTGTTTGATCTTCCCATCGGGGAGAACGTGGCAGCGTCGCCCGACTATGACGGGGAGCGGGTGCGCGCCAGCCTGATCCGCGCCGGATTGGGTGAAAAGCTGGCGGCCCTCGACGCGCTGGCGGAGGAGAGAGGAACGCGCGCGGCAGCGCTGGCGGTGGGAAGAGGCTATGATTCGGAGGGCATCGACCTTTCCGGCGGCGAACGCCAGAAGATCGCGCTGGCCAGGGCGCTCTATAAGGACGCGCCCTTCGTGGTGCTGGACGAACCCACGGCGGCGCTGGATCCCATCGCGGAAGCGGCGGTGTACGAGGACTTCAACCGGGTCGCGCGGGACAAGACGACGGTGTTCATCAGCCATCGGCTGTCCTCCTGCCGGTTCTGCCAGCGGATCCTGGTGTTCGATCGCGGGCGGATCGTGCAGACGGGCAGTCATGAGATGCTTTCGGAGGCGGAGGGAAAGTACCGGGAGCTGTGGACGGCGCAGGCGAAATATTATGTCGGGAGTCAGGAAGAGTGACGATATCGGAGACTGATGTGCCGCGGGGACGCGCACGAATTTTTTTACCGATCTGTGAGGTTGCCATCTGCGCCGTATTGCGGTAAACTGTTTTTATCAAAAAAGAACGGGAGGATCTGTTTCATGAAGAAAAATACCATTGCGGCGGCCCGGCGGTGGCTGTGACGGAAGTATCCTGAGAAGCGCCGAAGGCGGCGCTTTTCGCGAAGCTGTGATAGCCATCGCGTTTCCTGAAGGCGGCAAAAGAAGGCTCTATGTTTTTGCCTGTTGTCATGAATGACGGAAAGTGTGCAGCGCGCTTTCCCTGTCGGACGTGACCGTATCGGGAGGCGGCCATGGGCTATAAGCGGGCAGACGAGGTTCTGCCGGAATATATGTTAAAGATCCTGCAGGAGTATGCGGGCGGTGAACTGCTTTATGTGCCGAAGAAAGAGCGGGACAGAAAGCGCTGGGGCACCGGAACGGGGATGGGAGAGAGACTCCGTCTGCGTGATGAAAAGATCCTTCGCGCCTATCGGGAAGGCGCATCCGTCCGGGAGCTGGCCGGGCGTTTTTTCCTGTCAGAAAAGAGCATACAGCGGATCCTGCGGAATATGAGAATGCGGCCTCCCATGGAAGAGAGAGATTCCGATCTGGGAGGAAAGAAAATTGAACAGGGAGAATAAAAGAAGATCGCTGGAAAAAGGGTATTACAAGGATCACGCCTGTCAGGAGAGCTTCGTCTGCAGAAAATGCGGGCGGCAGGTGACGCCCGGCGGAGCGGGGAGCGAGCACAGGAATCACTGTCCCAACTGCCTGACGAGTCTGCATGTGGATGTGGAGCCGGGGGACAGGACCTCCGACTGCGGAGGCCTGATGGAGCCGGTGGCCGTATGGGTCAGGAAGGGCGGCGAGTGGGCCGTCATTCACCGCTGCAGCCGGTGCGGGCAGATGAGCTCCAACCGGATCGCGGCGGACGACAATCCCATGAAACTGATGTCCATCGCCATGCGGCCGCTGACAGCGCCCCCGTTTCTGCTGGAACGTCTGGAGGAGATGACCAGGCTGATGGGCGGGGACGGCAGGCTGGAGGGCTGAGAGGGGCTTCGGCGGGAAGCGGTTAAAGGAAATGCCTTTTCTGGGAAGCGATGAAAAAACGGGCAGGACCGTGCCGCAAAGAGCGGACGGTCCCGCCCGTCTGTTCGGGATCACAGCTCGATCGGTTCATAGCGGACGCGCGGCTTCGGCAGCCGCTTGATGACGGTATAGCTGTTGATCAGGCCGTCTGCGAGGCTGAGGTCATTTTCCCCGGAGGCGGGCGGTGCGAACAGCTTCAGTGTCAGATCGCAGGGTCCGGTCAGCGGTTTTTCGAAAAACGCGCTCATCAGGTCGATGGTCTTCGCCTGCGGGGATCTGTAGAACCATCTGCCGTTCAACTCGATCATCAGGTTGGCGTCGTCTTCGAAGATCAGCTCGCAGAAATGCGGGTTTTTCTCAAAATGCAGCGGGATCGCCAGGCCGTCCGCATCCTCGGCGCCGCCCCAGCGCAGGGTGACCGGCAGCGAAACCTCGCCGCCCGCCGTCATGGACGGGCAGAAAAAGTCGTCGTGGATGAGTTCCCGGTAGGTTTTCAGCAGCGGCTGTTCGATCCCCACCTCCGGGTTGTTCGGATCCTCCCGCTCCAGCCCCAGCCGGCCCCGGTCGCGGAACTGATAGGTGGAAAAGCCGCTGAACCAGGAGGTGTCCTCCCCGCGCAGGATATCGCAGAATTCCCGGATCATCTCCGCCTGGTCGTAGGGCCCGGTCACGTCGCCGTCCGCGTTCATCTCGCTCATCACCATCGGCTTTTCTGCGCCGCCGCAGAGCGCGCGGAAGCGCTCATAGCTCCGCCTGGTATAGTCGAAAACGTCCCGAATCCGAGTGCGGTTATGCGTGCTGCCGCCGCGCTCGGCCACGTCATAGGGCCAGCCCCAGTGCAGGGCGAAATACCGGTCGATGGACCAGATGTCCGTATCGCGCACCGCCTGCGCGAAATCCGCTTCCCGTTCAATCGTCGTCTGTCCTTCCTCCACGCCGCCGGTGCAGAGGATCGTCTGTACGTTCGGCGCATATTCCTTGATGATCTTGTGGAAGAGGCTGAAAAATGCGCCGACCTCCTGATAGGTGCAGCGTTTGTTGAAGCTGAACCAGTTGCCGGTGCATTCGTGGTTGATGCGCAGCATCATGCGGCCGAAGGGGCGCAGGTCTCTGGCAATGGCGATCAGGTGCTCATCCGTCACATGCGGATCGACCGTCAGCGTGAGGGTGACGTCCTGCCCGTGACGGCGCACGTCGCGCATGGAGGCGAAGGGCTCTCCGGCGGTATTCCCGTTCGGCCCTCCCAGGTAGGGGAAGTAATCGTCGTAGGGGTAGTCCCAGGCGAAGAAAACGCCGGGGTTCGGATGCGCCGCACTGGCCCGCTGCGGCCAGCTCTCGTCCAGCGGATAGTAGCAGTACATCAGCGTGATGCTGCGGTGGGGCCTGCCCAGCTTATTCAGGATGTAATCCTGGTTCACATATTCGCCGCGCTCGGAGCCGTCGCCCAGATCCACGGCGCATTTCGCCTTTCCCATATGAAGGGAATACACTTTCTGATCGTCCATTTTTTCCTCCCGGGGTGTGTCAGCGTGCGGGCGGGGCCGCACTTCATGCGTTCTGTGGACATCATAAAACGCTTTTGCACAGATGTAAAGGGCAAAAAAGATCCAAATCCCCGCGTTTTGCAGGAGCCAATCTCTTGCGTTCGGTCCGGTTTTGTCCTATGATAGGAACAGACTGTGAAAGCCGCGCGCGCGACCTGCGGTCTGAGCGGCTTTTGGAAAACGGATATCGGTCTGCGGGCCGAAGGAAAGGAAGGGCGGATGAGGGATTACAGCAGGCAGAATAAAAAGGCGTGGGAGTTTGACGCATATGCGTTTTGGGTGAAAATGAACGGGACGCCCGCAGAGAGGGCGCGCAGAGACGCCGCGGATCCGGTGGGAATGCTCAGGAAGTACGCGGCCTATTTTGACCGCTATGAAGGGGTGCGGATCGCGAATATCTGCGGCTCCTGCGGGAAGAAGGCGGTCCCGCTCGCCCTGCTGGGCGCGCAGGTGACGGTATTTGACATCTCCGAGGCGAATAAGCGATATGCCTGTGAAACGGCAGCGGCGGCGAACACCTCCATTGAGTATGAGGTCTGCGACGTCCTGGAGATCGATCTGCAGAAATACGGGGGCCGTTTCGACGTCGTATTCATGGAGGGCGGCATCCTGCATTATTTCCACGATATTGACGAATTCATGCGGATCATGTATGCCCTGCTGAGGCCCGGCGGGAAGATGATCTGCAGCGATTTCCATCCGTTTACCAAGATCATGGACAGCCTGAAGCTGGAGCAGCCCTCGATGAGCTACTTTTCGACGGAGGTATTCGAGGGGGAGATGGCGCACGCCAGATTTTATGAGGAAGAACAGCGGCGGCAGATGCCGAAGTGCCTGTACCGGAAATACACGCTCAGCGAGATCATCAATTCGGTGCTGCGATGCGGGTTCTGCCTGAAACGGTTTGACGAGCATCCGGCCTGGGAGAACGAGAAGCTGCCGGGGGAATTTACGCTTGTCGCGGTGAATAGTGATGCTAAAATTGAAAATGGATTGTCCTGATGCGGAGGTGCAGAATGATCCGATATGCTGATATTCAGGATCTTCCTGTTTTAAAAGAATATGACAGACATATTTCGGAATCCGAATTGAGAACGATCATCCCTGCAAAAAGAGTGCTCGTCATGTATCAGGGGGATCGCTTTATGGGGTGGCTGAGGTTCGGATTATTTTGGGACAGTATCCCATTCATGAACATGCTGTATATTTTGGAGGGTTACAGAGGAAAAGGGAACGGGACGGAACTTGTCTCATTTTGGGAAAAGGAAATGGCAAAGGAGGGATATGGACGGGTTTTAACATCCACACAGTCAGATGAGCGGGCGCAGTTCTTTTATCGAAAGATCGGTTATACCGAATGCGGCGCGCTTTTACTGCCGAAAGAACCGTTGGAAATGTTCTTTATCAAAGAATTGACACAAACTGCATCCTTGATATGAAAAACGGGGGCGATCCTATGAAGAAGAAAACGGCTATCCTTGTTATCATAATAGTCATCATTGCCTTGGCGGCAGTTCTATGGTTTTACGGATACTACAGCCGAAAGAGCGACGACGATAAAGCTGTGGAATATCTGACGCAGTCGGCTGGCGGGAAAAACGGAAGCCCCGCAGCGTCGGTCCGGCTGTCAGAGACAGTGCGCGGATATGAAACGCTGTCGTACGGAGCGTTTAAGGAACGGACAGGAAAGGAAGCGGAGTCTTATCACGCAGATCTATTTATTGGAGAGATTCCCGATTCTTCACTCTGCATCGTATATGAAGGGGAATACGATGAGGAGCTGGGCGGTCCCGTGCTGTCGGATGACGACAGACCTATTCGGCTGCAGGGCACTCTCGAAGCATTGATGGATGGGATAGGCGGAAGGATGTCCGTAACGGATCTGACCGCGGCTTTATCGGAAGGCGATGCGGCCGGGGCGGTCTGTGAACTGCTGGACGGCGCCGGTACTGCGTACTATGTGGGCGACAGATATGCGGAGATTCAATTTGACAGCGACCGGGACGGCGAATATGACGCTCGGCTTTTGATCTCTCTGGAAAATGCCGGGGATGAGGATGTCGGTCCGGAAAGCACGGCATGGTTTGCGTTTGAGTGATCGTTAATGGCCCGGCCGGGCGCGGCGGGAAAGGGTATTGGATCGCTTCTTGCGGATCATGCCACAGATATGATACAGCAAAGCAGCACGACTGTGTTTCCGAATGAGCAGGATTGTAAGGCTTCATGGCGGGAATGGAAGCCGGTGCTGCTTTACTTTTTTTATTTTGGCGAAATAAAATAAGGGCAGTATCTCTCTGGATGAATTATTTATCTTGCGAAAAAGTATAAAGAGGTATAAAATACAAGAAAAAGTATAAAGAATTATAAAGCACTATAAAGAAAAATAAAAAGTATAAAGCGGAGGCTTCCTATGCAGAACCCTTTTACGACTACATTCAGCAAAGCGCCGGAATATACCTATATCGCGACATCGAAGACTGCGGAGATCCTGGATAATTTCAGCTATGAGAATCCTTCCGAATCCGTGTACAAGATTACCGGGGTCAGGGGCTCGGGAAAAACAGTGATCCTTGCGAAGATCGAGGAGGAACTGCGAAGCGAAAACAGCAAAGAGAAGGGATGGCTTGTCCTCGACCTGAATCCGGCCAGAGATATGCTCGTACAGATCGCAGCCATGCTTCACAAAGAGGGATTTGGGAAAAGTGATACGAAAAGTTCAGGCGTCACTGTCTCCGCCACCGTTTTGGGCAGCGGGGGAAGCTTTGGTTACTCGTCAGAAAAAGGGAACGATTTCTTTGATATCGGCGTGGAAGTGGAAACCATGCTTCAGCAGGCGCAGAAAAAAGGAAAACGAATCCTTGTCGGCATTGACGAGGTATCCAAAACGCCGGAGATGATAAAGTTCGCTTCGGAATATGGAAGATGGCTGAGAGCAAACTATCCGGTATATCTTGTATGCACGGGACTTTATGAGAATATACAGGAGGTCAGCAATGTTAAGAATCTTACGTTTTTCAGAAGAGCGGCCACAATAAAAACGGAACCGCTTAATATGGTGCGTATGTCTGAAATGTATAAGAAGCATCTCTCTGTGGACAGCCATGAGGCCTGTGAAATGGCAAAATGTACAAAAGGATACGCCTATGCGTTTCAGCAGCTTGGTGTATTATATTTCAAAAAGAAAAGTGAGGAAAGCCTGTCGGACATCCTGCCGGATTTCAAGGCGGAACTGTTTGCCTGTTCCTATGAGAAAATCTGGGAAGAGATGACAGAGGCGGACCGTTTTTTGGCATCGCTTCTGACAGAGAAAGACGAGTATAAACGGGAAGAGGTGCTTCGCCGGATGGGAGACAGGGCAGGCAATTATTCTATGTACAGGGACAGACTGATCAAGCGCGGAATCCTGGAGAGCCGTCAGGCGTATATATCCCTGGCGCTGCCGTATTTTGCAGATTACATGAAAGAATATTGTCTGTGAGCTGACAGAACGAAATGAAAAATCTGAAAAATCGTCGGGGCAATTTCATAGAAAATATATGATAAGGGCCAGGGGAGTTTCTGGGAATTATGGGAGCGTCCGGCTCCGGCGGTCAGAAGCAGCGCTGCGCCTGCGCTATGGCAAACGATTCGTGTAAAAACTATGGCACATCTCATTTTTTAAGAGTTCTCTCAACAAATGCGATGTAGACATTTCTCTTTGCCCAGTGTACGATAAATGCAGATTCTGTCATACAGGTCTGCAAAGGGGGTAAGCCAATGAATCATATTTTTACAGACAACCTGCGCCGCTTGCGTGCTGACAAAAAGCTGACGCAGGAGCAGGCAGCCCTGCGGCTGGGTGTAAGCGCACAATCCGTTTCCCGGTGGGAGTGCGGTAAAACGATGCCTGACATCATGCTGCTTCCGGAATTGGCGCGGCTCTATGGCGTAACCGTTGACGATCTCTTTCGGCAGCGGCCTTCCGC
>CANQVD010000073.1 GCA_947627215.1 uncultured Eisenbergiella sp. | reverse complement strand
TCCACTGCTTTTTGTAAGAGTAAATGCCACTTTTTTTCTAGTGCTTTTCAAAGTGGAAATAAACTTTTCACTTCACCGTATCTGCGTGAGTGCGTCCGGGAAAGGAAGGGACGCGGGCGCGGCTTACCTGTCAGGAGCACGGGACAGGAGCTCTCAGAACTGTCACTTGACGGAAAACATGCTTTTGTGTACACTTGTCTTAAGATTTCGGAAAACGGGATACAAAAGCATGGATTATATCGTACTGGATCTGGAATGGAATCAGGCCGCGGACAGCGCGGATGAGCGCAGCAGGATGCTGACGTTTGAGATCATTGAGATTGGCGCCGTAAAACTGAATAGCTGCATGGAGATCGCCGGTACGTTCCATGAGATGATCCGGCCCCAGGTTTATGAGGAGATGCACCGGGTGACGGAACGGCTGATCCACATCCACATGGATCAGCTTAAGTCCTGCCGGAGCTTTACAGAGGTGGCGCGGGATTTTCTGGACTGGTGCGGTCCTTCCTGCATGTTCGCCACCTGGGGGCCCATGGACCTGACGGAGCTGCAGAAAAATATGCGGTTTTTCGGCATGGAGCCGCTGGGCGACGGGCCGCTGCGCTATTACGATGTGCAGAAGCTGTTCAGCGTCGCCTATGAGGATGGGAAAAGCCGGCGGAATCTGGAATATGCGGTGGATTTCCTGAAAATTGAAAAGTCGGATCAGTTTCACCGCGCCCTGGGGGACGCCGTGTATACCGCGAAGGTGTTTCAGCAGATCAAGGATCCGGCGGCGCTGCAGCGGGTGTCCTTTGATACGTTTCTGCTGCCGAAGGACCATAAGAGCGAGGTGCATGTGGTTTTCGATACCTATGCCAAATATATCTCCCGTCCGTTTCCGGACAAAGAAGCCCTGTTCGCGGACCGGGAGGTGACGTCCACCCGCTGTTATCTCTGCCATCGGAACCTGCGGCGGAGGATCCGGTGGTTCACGCCCAACGGGCGGCATTATTACAGCCTTTCCTGGTGTGATAAGCACGGCTATATGAAGGGGAAGATCCGTGTCCGGCATACCGAAGACGACCGGCTCTATGCGGTGAAGACCAGCCGCTTCATCACCGAAGAGGAAGCCGCGCAGATCCAGGGAAAAAAGGAGCATGCGCGGCAGATACGGCGGGAGCACAGACGCCGGTAACGGTCGGCGCTGACCTTTCCGCGTCGGGTGCCGGTGCCTCATTCCAGCGGATTGGTGTATTTGTCGAAGTCGATGATTTCGTCCCGCTTTTCCCGGTGCCGTTTCATGATGGCGCTGCGCCGTTTGGTGAGGCGCCGGTTATGGATCACGGAGCGCAGGATCAGCAGCAGGATCAGCGCTGCGGCCGCGATCGCGATGGCGGCGACGGTCCGCCGGACATTTAAAAAGATGACATTTTCGCCGGAAAACGGCGATCTTGTGGTGAGCTTCATCAGACCGCTGACGGTTTTGAAACCGGAAGCGGTTTCTTCTGTTTCAGCGCTTTCCGCGGCCGTTTCGATTGGCTGCGCGTCGAAATCGAAGGTGACCGCCGGGTCGGTGAACAGGATGGCAGCGCTGCCCACGGGCTGTCCGCAGCAGGTATAGGAGACGACGGCGGCCTGCCCCTCCTGCACGCTGTCATAACGCAGCTCCGTCTGCAGATCGTCGATGGAAACGTCGGAAGGAAGGATCAGAACAGCCTCCGGATCGATGGACAGCATGGGCTCGTTTTCCCCGAAAAGGTTTTTGTCCGCCATGAAAAACGGGTTGCCCTGTATGGTGAAGGTGTCGTCGTTTTCCGATACGTTGACCGCTCTGAAATTGCTGAAGCCGTAGTTGAACAGGTCCACGGTATCGGTGAACTGCATGGGAGAGCCGTCGCAGAGCACCACGCAGATCAGCTTCATGCCGTCCCTTTCCGCGCAGGACACCAGCGTCTGTCCGGCCAGGCTGGTATAGCCGGTTTTACTGCCCACGAGATTTTCGTAAGCGTATTCCTTTCCCTCGAACAGCCTGTTTTTGCTGTTGATCACGAGCTGCTGGGAGACGGTGGCGCTTTGGGGAATCGTATAGCTGGCCAGCCGTGTCATCCGGGAAAGAAGCTCGTCTGAGAAGACGCATTCCGCGATCAGCGCCAGATCGTAGGCGGAGGTATAATGCTGATCGTCATGGATGCCGTTGGTGGTGACAAAGTGGGAGTCCACACAGCCGATTTCCTTCGCGGTGCGGTTCATCAGCTCCACGAAAGCTTCCGGGCTGCCGCTGATATGAGCCCCGATGGCGTTGCCGCATTCGTTGCCGGAACCCACCAGCAGACCGTAGAGGGACTGTTCCATGGTGATGACCTCATCGGGCTTGATGCCGATGTTGGAATCCTCCCTCCAGTTGATGCTGTGGACGATCTCGGAGGTGTAGACCACGTTTTCGTTCAGCGCGCAGTTATAGCGGGCGATGGCGGCCGTCAGCAGCTTGGTGACGCTGGCCGGATAGTGGGGCTCGTGGATGTTTTTCGCATAGAGAAGCGTGCCCGTATTGGCCTCCACCAGAATGGCGGAGCGGGCGCTGACCGCGGGGCCCTGGGGCCAGCCGTCGATTTCGTTGGTCTGGACAGGAAGAAGCCGGGCTTCCTCCGGATCTCCGGGGGGATCGATGGAAACGCCGGCGCCGTCCTCCGGGCCGGTCTTTGTTTCGCCGGGAGCAGGAACGGTTCCTGTTTCGCTGTTTCCCGGCGCTGTTTCCGTTTCGCCGGCTGTACCGGTTTCCTCCGGGACCGGAGACTCTTCCGCGTCCGGGACCGGGGCTTTTTGTCCGGCGGTCTGCGCTGTCTCATGGACGCCCGCGATAGAGGGCATGAACGCCCTGTCAAGGGGCGTACCCGATTCCGCCGCCTGTGCCGTGAGCGCGGGGAGAGAGGGGGCCGCGGCAAAGCCGGCGGTCAGAAGCAGAAAAACGCATATATAAATAAGGAAAGAACGCCCTGCGGCGAAAGAAAAATTCCCTTTTTTCAGAAAATCCTTCATGATCATCCCACCTTTGTGAAATCCTCATTTATCTTACACTATAATGCCGGAAAAAATAAGTAGGGAGCCTGAAATTTTATAATTTCTTAAGCTTTCCTTTTTGAAATGCGTGTAGTATAATACAAGCCTGATATGAGCGTTCCCGGCCGAAACCGCGCGGGCGGATGGCCGGGGGGCACGGTTCCGGGAGGAAACAAGGGGTATGAGGCTGAAAAATATTCCCGGATCGCGGGAAGCGGTCGGGGCCAGCGGATTCGTGGAGCACGAGCCGGAAAAATGGGCCGGCAGATGGCGGGAGCGCTTCGGGAACGATCATCCTGTCCGGGTGGAGATCGGCATGGGAAAGGGGCAGTTCCTGACAGAGCTGGCGCGGCGGAATCCGCAGGTCAACTTCATCGGGATCGAGAAATATTCCAGCGTGCTGCTGCGGGCGGTGCAGAAGATGGAAGAGGAGCCGCTGCCCAATCTCTGCTTCGTGCGGATGGACGCGCAGGAACTGGAAAATGTGTTCGGCGAAGGGGAACTGGACCGGATCTACCTGAACTTTTCCGATCCCTGGCCCAAGGAGCGGCACGCGAAGCGCCGCCTGCCTTCTTCCGCGTTTCTGGCCCGTTACGATCGGGTTCTGCGGGCGGACGGGGAGCTGGAGTTCAAGACCGATAACCGGGCCCTGTTCGATTTCGCCGTGGAGGAGCTGGCGGGAACCGCGTGGAAGGTGCGGGAGCTGACCTATGATCTGCATCGGGACGCGCGGCTGAACGAGGGCAATATCATGACCGAGTATGAAGAGAAATTTTCCGCGCAGGGCAATCCTATTTGCAAATATATTATTTTTCGTGAAAAATGACGGCGGCAGCGATGCGCGGTCAGCGGCCTGTATTTTGAAACGGACGGGGTTTCCTATGTTTTTTCTGTATTTTTTGATCTGGGTCATTTTTAACGGGCAGTTCACGCCGGAAATCGCCGCCTTTGGCGTCGTGATCTCCGGGGCGGTCTACTGGTTTTCCGGCAGATATATGGGCTGGAGCCCGAAGCGGGATCTTTGGATCTGTAAACGCTGCGGAAGGATCCTGGCCTATGTGGGCCTGCTGCTCTGGGAGATCCTGAAAGCGAACGCGGCCGCGCTGCGGATCACGCTTTCCTATAAGAAGGAGCCGGATCCGGTGCTGGTGCGGTTCCGCACGAAATTAAAGACCGTCACCGCCCGGGTGCTGCTGGCCAATTCCATCACGCTCACGCCGGGCACCATCACGGTGGCGCTGGAGGGAGACGAGCTGACGGTGCACTGTCTGGACGCCTCCCTTTCCGAGGGGCTGGCGGACAGCTCCTTTGAAAGGGCGCTGCTGAAAATAGAGGCCGAGGACTTCAGAAGCGGGGGAGCGCGGAAAGGAGAAGCGAAATGACGGAGCCTGTGCTGGAGCATGCCGTTTATATGATTTTTGTGGGAGCGCTGCTGCTTCTGGGCGTATTCCTCGTCTGCTGCTTCATTCGGGCGGTGCGGGGGCCGCGGGTGGCGGACCGGATCGTGGCGGTGAACATGATGGGGACGCTGGTCATGGTGATCATCGCGATCCTGGCGCTTTTGCTGGAGGAAGGGTATCTGGTGGATATCTGTATCATTTACGCGATGATCAGCTTTCTTTCCGTGGTGGTGCTGACCAAGGTATATATGGGCGTCTATCAGGAAAAGCGGAAGAAGGAGGAGGAAAAGGATGTTCTTTGAATGGGTCCGTCTGATCGCGGGAACGCTGTTTCTGGCCGCCGGTCTTTCTGTTTTTGCCCTGGAGGTATTCGGCGCCTTCCGCTTTGATTTCGTGCTCAACCGAATGCACGCGGCCGCGCTGGGGGATACGCTGGGCATCGGTTTTTCGCTGATCGGCCTGATCTTTTTTTCCGGCCTCAATTTCACCAGCCTGAAAATGTTTCTGGTCATCCTGTTTCTGTGGTTCGCCTCTCCCGTGTCCTCTCACCTGATCGCCAGACTGGAGGTGAGCACGGACGGGGAGCTGGCAGAGCATTGCCGGACGGAGGAAGCGGCCGGGCTGCCCGGAGCGGAAGAAAAGGAGGAATCATGAGTCTTTTTACCTATATTTTGCTGGGCTTTCTGATCGTGTGCGCCGTTTCCGTCACCTTTTCCAAAAAGCTGCTGAATTCCATCCTGATCTTCATGTCGTACAGCCTGGTCATGTCGATCGTATGGATGGTGCTGGAATCGCCTGACCTGGCCATCACGGAGGCGGCCGTGGGCGCGGGCGTTACCAGCGTGCTGTTTTTTGTCACCCTGAAAAAAATACAGGCCATGGTAGGCGAAGGGGATCAGGATGAAGAGAAAAAATAACGCGTTTTTCCGCTGGTTTTACGGGGAAACGGATACGATGCTGGGAAAAGTGGAAATACGCCCTCAGCGAAAGGAGCCCTTCGGAGAGGGGAAGGCCGGGGAGCTTTTGGCGGATCATCAGACGCTGCGGGAGCGCATCTATGATGGAAAGGATAACGGGAAGCTCTGGTTTTTTGACCGGATATACCGGGTCGCGGCGCTCTTTTTCTGTCTGGCGCTGATCTTCATTCTGCTGGTGAACGTTTCCTGGCTGCCGCCCAGCGGCGAGGCCTCCAATCCCGCCAACAACGAGGTTCCCGCCCGTTATATCGAGAGCGGCCTGCAGGAAACGGGGGCGGTGAATATCGTCACGGGCATGATCCTGGATTACCGCGCCTTTGACACCTTCGGGGAGTCCAATGTGCTGTTCATCGCCACCGCCGCGGTGCTGATCCTGATGCGTCTGGATCCGGAAAAAAAGGCACGGGTGCGGAAGGGAATCCCCGTGTACAAAAAGCCGGAGGATGAGCTGACCGTCGCCCAGGCCCAGGCCAACGACCGCCTCTATGAGCCCAAGAACGATGTGATCCTGCAGCGGGTGGCCGGTTTTCTGGTGCCCGTCATCGTGATCTTCGGCATTTACGTGATCTTAAACGGCCATTTGTCGCCGGGCGGCGGCTTTTCAGGTGGCGCCATCATCGGCGCGGGTCTGATCCTGTATCTGAACGCCTTCGGCTTTGAAAAGACAGAGCGGTTTTTCACGGAAAAGACCTATAAGTGGGTCTGTTTTGCGTCGCTCACCTTTTATTGCCTTGTGAAAAGCTATTCCTTTTTTACGGGCGCGAACCATCTGGAGAGCGGGATCCCGCTGGGGACGCCGGGCGCGATCCTCTCCAGCGGCCTGATTCTGCCCCTGAATATCTGTGTGGGGCTGGTGGTGGCCTGCACCATGTACGCCTTTTACGCGCTGTTCCGGAAGGGGGGCTTTTGAATGTTCGGGCCCAATCTGTTTCACAACGCGGGAGGCTGTGTGGCCGTGATCCTGTTCGGGATCGGGTTTTCCAACCTGCTTCTGCAGAAGAACCTCATCAAAAAAATCATCGGGCTGAATATCATGGACACCGCGGTCTATCTGTACCTGGCCGTGAAGGGCTATATTGCCGGACGGGTCGCTCCCATCGTGACGGACGGCGTGCAGGAGGTCGGAGCCTATATCAATCCCGTGCCCAGCGGTCTGGTGCTGACGGGCATCGTGGTTTCCGTTTCCGTCACGGCGATCATGCTCTCCCTGACCATCCGGCTGTACCGGCGTTATCATACGCTGGATCTGGATGAGATTTCCATGCGGCTGAAAAAGGAGGGGCTTTGATGCGGTTCGTGCAGAACTTTCCTTTTTTCTCCATCATCCTCTCCATGTTCGCCGGGATCGTCAGCTCCGTGCTGCCCTCCAGGGCCGCGAAGTGGGTCAACACGGTGCTCATCGTGACGGTGGGCATCCTTTCCGTGGTCCTGCTGGCGTATCTTACCGGGACGGGGGAGCCCTTCGTCTACTGGATGGGGCATTTTCCGGCGCCCTGGGGCAATGAGATCCGGGCGGGCGTCCTGGAGGCCGGGATGGCCCTGTTTTTCTGCGTCATCATGCTGCTGTCCATGGCGGGCGGCCGGAAGAAGCTGATCGGCGAGGTGGAATACAGCAAGCACAGCCTTTACTATATCATGGTGGATCTGCTGCTGAGCTCCCTGCTGGCGCTGGTATATACCAACGATCTGTTCACCGCCTATGTATTTGTGGAGATCAACACCATTTCCGCCTGCGGTCTGATCATGATCCGGCAGAACGGGCGCACCATCGAGGCGGCGGTGCGCTATATGATCATGAGCCTGCTGGGCTCCGGCCTGTTTCTGATGGGCCTGTGCACCCTCTATGATCTGACGGGACATCTGCTGATGTCCAATATTCGGGAATCCGTGGTGCAGCTCATGGAGCAGGGCGCGTATGCGGTGCCGCTCACCGTCACCATCGGGCTGATCAGCGCCGGTCTCGCCATCAAGAGCGCGCTGTATCCGTTTCACACCTGGCTGCCGGACGCCTACGGTTATTCCACGGTATCCTCCGCGGCCATGCTTTCCAGCCTGGTTTCCAAGGGATATATTTTTCTGCTGATCAAGATCATTTACCGGGTCATCGGCTTTGAGGTGTTCGCGCGCAGCAGGATCATCGATGTGCTCTTCGTGTTCGGCGTGCTGGGCATGATCTTCGGCTCCGTCAGCGCCATCCGGGAGAATGATATCCGGCGGATGATCGCGTTTTCCAGCGTGGCCCAGATCGGCTATATCTACATGGGCATCGGGCTGGGGACGCAGATCGGCATGACGGCCAGCATATTTCATATTTTATCCCATGCCGCCACCAAATCGCTGCTGTTCATCGCGGCCATCGGCCTGACGGATGTGTCCCGGGGCAGCAGGCGTTTCATCGACCTGACCGGCGCGGGCTACCGGCACCGGATGGCGGGCGTCGCGTTCACGGTGGGCTCGCTGTCCATGGTGGGCGTTCCCATGTTTTCCGGTTTCGTGAGCAAGCTGCTGTTCGCGGAGGCCTCTGTGGGGCATGTTTACAAGATGCTGCCCGCCGTTGTCGCGCTGGCGGTTTCCACCATCCTCAACGCCATCTATTTCATGAAGACGGTGATCCGGATCTATGTGCCGGAGCGGCGGATGGACCGGGAGATCATCACGGTGCGAAAGGAACCGGTCTATGCGGCGGTGCTGGTCTGCTTCATCCTGCTGAACATCGCGCTGGGAATGCTTTCGCAGCCCGTGGTGGAATGGATCGGAAGCGGCCTGGACATGTTCGGATAAAAAGCGGCGGCACTTTTCAGGAGAAAGAATATGGATCGATCTGCATTGCTTTTGTTTCCCATATGGTTTCCGGCGGCGGCGGGGCTCGGGGCGCTTTTGCTTCCGGCGCTTCGGAAGGAAAGGGCGCTTGTCCGGTATGTCGGGACCGCTCTGGCGCTCACGGCGCTGTCCGTGGTCCTGATCGCCTTTCAGGGAGATCTTTCGTTTCCGCTCTTTTCGCTCACCAGCCGTCTGCCCGTGTTTTTCCGCCAGGACAGCGTGGGAAGGATGTTCGGTCTGACGGTGACCGCGGTGTGGACGGCCGCCGGGGTCTTCGCGTTTTCCTATCTGGAGGGAAGGGCGGAAAACCGCCGTTTTTTCGGATTTTATTTGCTGGTGTACGCCGCCGTGAACGCGCTGGCCTATGCGGGCAATCTGATCACCTTCTACTTTTTTTATGAGATGATGACGCTGCTCAGTATGCCGCTGGTGCTGCATGACCGCACGAAGGAAGCGATTCTGGCGGGACTGAAATATCTGTTTTATTCCCTGTTCGGCGCATATCTGGCGCTGTTCGGGCTGTTTTTCGTCTATCGCTTCGCCAACACGCTGACCTTTACGGCCAAAGGCGTCCTGGATATGGGGCTGGCGGAGGACAATCGCGGGATTCTGCTGGCGGCGGCATTCTGCATGATCCTCGGTTTTTCCGTAAAGGCCGGCATGTTCCCGTTCCACGGCTGGCTTCCGACGGCCCATCCCGCGGCGCCCGCGCCCGCCAGCGCGGTGCTTTCCGGTCTCATCGTCAAGTGCGGCGTGCTGGGGATCATCCGCGTGATTTATTATATTTTCGGCGCCGGCTTTCTCCGGGGCACCTGGGTGCAGACCGCGCTGCTGTCGCTTTCCCTGCTTACGGTTTTTCTGGGATCCATGCTGGCTTATCTGGAGGGCGGGCTGAAAAAGCGGCTGGCCTATTCCACGGTGAGTCAGGTTTCCTATATCCTGTTCGGCCTGTTCCTGCTGGAGCCCGCGGCTCTGACCGGCGCGCTGATGCACACGGTGTTCCATGCGTTCATCAAGAGCGGCCTGTTTCTGTGCGCCGGCGCTTTCATCGTCCGGACCGGAAAGCAGAGGGTGCAGGAGCTTCGCGGCGTGGGAGGGCGGATGCCTGTCACGCTCTGGTGCTTCACGCTGTGCGCGCTGGCACTGGTGGGTATTCCGCCGGCCAGCGGCTTTATCAGCAAATGGTATCTCTGCATGGGATCGCTGCGCACGGGGCTGCCGCTTTTTTCCTGGCTGGGCCCCGTGGTGCTGCTGGTGAGCGCGCTGCTGACGGCCGGGTATCTGCTGCCGGTCACGGCCCGGGGCTTTTTCCCGGGCGAAGATGCGGCAGAGGATGCGCGTGCCGGGACGGCGTTCCCCGGGGACGCAGCCGGGAATGCGGCGGAAGCGGATCGGCGGATGCTGATCCCGCTGATCGTGCTGGCGGCGCTGGCGGTTCTGCTGGGGCTGGTGTCCGGCCCGCTGATCAGAAGCTTTTCGGCCGTGGCCGGCCAACTGATATAAGAGGGGGAAAAGGGGATGAATCCTGTCTGGATGCCTGTTGCCATATTGCTTCCCGTTCTGGGAGGCGCGCTGGTGCCGGTGCTGCCCTTCCGGAAACGGATATATATGGAAATTTATCTGGAAACGCTGGTGCTGGCCGCCAGCCTGCTGGTCTGGGGACTCATCGTTCGGGAGCCTGCGGGAGCGGTCCCGGTGGTGAAGTTCGTGAACAACCTGTCCCTGTCCTTCCGGCTGGACGGCTGCGGGATGGTTTTTTCGGGACTGGTGAGCGCGCTCTGGCCGCTGGCCACGCTGTATTCCTTTGAATATATGAAAAAAGAGCGGCATGAAAAGGTTTTTTTCATGTTCTTCACCATGACGTACGGGGTCACGCTGGGGATCTCCTTTGCGGAGGATCTGCTGACCATGTATTTTTTCTATGAACTGCTGACGCTGTCTACGGTGCCGCTGGTGCTGCACACGCTGACCAGGGAGGCCGTTCTGGCCGCCAGGAAATATCTGTATTATTCCCTGGGCGGGGCGGCCTTCGCGTTCATCGGGCTGGTGTTTCTGATGCTGTACGGGACCACGCTGAATTTCACGTACGGCGGCGTGCTTTCGGAAGAGCTTTCGGCGGGACAGACCTTCCCGCTGCTTCTGATCTATGTGTTCGCTTTTATGGGCTTTGGGGTGAAGGCCGCGGTCTGGCCTTTCAATTCCTGGCTGCCCCAGGCGGGCGTGGCGCCCACGCCGGTGACGGCCCTGCTGCATGCGGTGGCCGTGGTGAAGGCGGGCGCATTCGCCATCATCCGGCTGACCTGGTACTGCTACGGGGCGGATTTCCTGCGGGGAACCTGGGCGCAGCAGGCGGTAATGGCTGTGGTGATCTTCACCATCGTGTACGGCTGCAGCCGCGCTCTGAAGGAGACGCATATCAAACGGCGGCTGGCCTGGTCTACGGTCAGCAATCTTTCCTATATCCTGTTCGGTGTGACGATCATGACGCCGCTGGGGCTGGTGGGCGCGCTGGCCCATATGGTGTTTCATGCGGTCATGAAGATCTGCTCCTTTTTCTGTGCCGGCGCCGTCATGTACCGGACAGAGAAGCACTATGTGTATGAGCTGAACGGGTTGGGCCGCCGAATGCCGGCCGTGTTCGCGGCGTTCACGGTATCGGCGCTGGCCCTGATGGGCGTGCCGGGGCTGTGCGGCTTCATCAGCAAGTGGTATCTGGCCAATGCGGCTGTGATGAGCGATCAGCCATTGGCCTGGGCGGGGATCGCGGCCCTTCTGGTGTCGGCTCTGCTGACGGCGATCTATATGTTTTCCATCGTGGTGCGGGCTTTCTTCGTGCCGGAGGATGCGGACGGTGCGGTCCCTGAAGCCGCATCTGCCGGAGAGACGGGCGAAAACGGTCGGACGCAGCTGGATCCGAACTGGATGATGCTGCTTCCGCTGCTGGTGTTTGTGGTGTTCATGATCCTGTTCGGGCTGGGCTCGGATTCGATCATCGGACTGTTTACGGATATTTCCAACGGGGTGATCTGATGAGCGGCGATTCTGTTTTGCTGGCACTGCTGGCCCTGCCCTTTGCGGGAGCGTTCGCCTGTCTGTGGGCGGGCAGAAAATCGGAAAACGGAAGGAATCTGGCGGCGCTGGCCGTGACAGGCGCGGAATTTCTGGGGTTTCTGATCCTTTTCATCCTGTTTTCCGCCTGGCGTCAGGACGGTTTCCGGCAGATGCATATCTTCTGGGGAGACGCGGGAATGCGGATGTATCTGTGTCTGGACGGCTTTCGCGCCGTTTACTGTCTCATCGCGTCCTTTCTGTGGCTGATGACGGCGCTCTTTTCAGAGGAATATTTTGAATACGCCCGGAAAAAGGATCGGTATTATTTCTTCTGGCTGCTGACGCTGGGCGCGACGGTGGGCGTGTTTTTGTCCGCCAATCTGTTCACCACGTTTCTGTTTTTTGAGATCATGTCCCTTGCCTCCTGGATCTGGGTGGCGCAGGAGGAGACGCGGGAAGCGCTGCGGGCGGCTGATACCTATCTGGCGGTGGCCCTGATCGGCGGCCTGGTCATGCTGATGGGGCTGTTCCTCCTTTACGATATGTTCGGCACCATGAATATCAGTGAGCTGGGACGGCGTATCATTTCCCTGCGGGCCGCGTCCGCGATGCCGGCGGGAGAGGCGCAGGCGTCCGTGTCCAGAGCGCGGCTTTATGCGGCGGGCGGCTGTCTGTTCTTCGGTTTCGGGGCGAAGGCGGGCGTTTTTCTGCTGCATATCTGGCTGCCGAAGGCGCATCCGGCGGCCCCGGCTCCGGCCTCGGCGCTGCTGTCCGGCATTCTGACCAAGACGGGGATCTACGGAATCATCGCGGTTTCCGCCTCTCTGTTTCTGTATGACGGAAGATGGGGGGCCTTCGTGCTGGCCGCCGGCGTGCTGACCATGGTGACGGGGGCGGTTCTGGCGCTGTTTTCCGTGGATCTGAAGCGGACGCTGGCCTGTTCTTCGGTATCGCAGATCGGTTTCATTCTGCTGGGGATCGGCATGACGGTCCTGTTGGGCAGGGACAATGGCCTGGCGGCGCGGGGGACCCTTCTGCACATGGTGAACCATTCTCTGTTCAAGCTGGTGCTGTTCCTGGCGGCCGGCGCGGTTTATATGAAGCTGCACCTGCTGGATCTGAATGAAATCCGCGGGTATGGGCGGAAAAAACCGTTCCTGAAGGCCGTATTCGCGTCCGGCGCGCTGGGGATCGCAGGAATCCCGTTTTTCTCCGGCTATGTCAGCAAAACGCTTCTGCATGAGGCGATCCTGGAATACCGGGCGGGCGGCGGGATAACGCCGCTGTCCGGCGGTGCGCTGGCTTTTTTCACCTCCGGGACGTGGCTTGGCGCGGCAGAGTGGCTGTTTCTGTTCAGCGGCGGGTGTACGCTGGCCTATATGCTCAAGCTGTATGCGGCGATCTTTGTGGAAAAAAACGCGGATGAAAAGCGCCAGGAGCAGTACGATGCGATGGGAGAGACTATGCGGCTGGGAAGTCGAATTGCGTTGGGGGTGAGCGCGGCACTCATTCCCGCGATGGGCGTCCTCGCGCACCCGGTCATGGACAGCCTGGCCGCGCTGGGAGAGGGATTCCTGGGCAGCAGCGGCCTGGAGGAGCAGGTCGCCTATTTTTCTCTGGAAAATCTGCAGGGAGCGCTTCTGACGGCGGGGATCGGCCTGGCGCTGTATTTCGGCCTGGTCAGGACGTTTTTGATGAAAAAGACAGAAAGCGGAAGAGTTTATGTAAACCGTTGGCCCGCATGGCTGGATCTGGAAAATCTGGTGTACCGCCCGGTGCTCCTCACGGCGCTGCCGCTCTTTTTCGGGACGCTGTGCAGGGTTCTGGACCGTCTGCCCGACGGCCTGATCGTGCTGCTGCGCAGGACCGTCTATAAGGACAGCCCCATTCCCCATGAGCTGGAGGAGGGGAACGCGCTCACCCATGCGGCCGGAAGTTTCGTGGACGGCGTGGGCGCCGTTTTCCACAGAAAGACGGATTATAAACATAAATTCGCGCTGCTTTATGAGGATTTTTCCGAGAACAGCACGCTCATCGGGCGCAGTCTTTCCTTCGGCCTGTTCATGGCCTGCCTGGGCCTGATCCTGATGCTGGTTTATCTTCTCGTGTAAAGCCGCGGCCCCGGCGCCGAGCGCCCGCCTGTGAACAGCAAAGCGGATGGGCTGTCCCGGCCCCGGCGCGCATTCCTTTTCCGGACACGCTCTCGCTCGAGAAAAACGCAGCGGTGCTAAACTCAGCTTCGCCCAAAGGGCTCGCTTTGCTAAGCACCGGCGTTTTTCTAACGGTCCGGGAAAATGGAATGCGTGCCGGGGCCGGGACAGCCCATCCGCTTTGCTGTTCACAGGCGGGCGCTCGGCGCCGGGGCCGGGACGGTTTACTGTTTCCGGGCGATCCGGTATTCGTCTCCGCTGCGGTAGTAGGGGCAGCTTCGGAACTGCCGGAAGGTCATCCGGACGTAATCGTCTTCATCTATGTCGATGTCGCAGACATATTCTTCGTATTCTTCATCGTAGATCAGATATGCGCATGTGTCGCATGTTCCGCCGATATTTTTCACTGTGGACACCTCTGTATTCTGTCTGATTCTGCCCGGTGTGGGCTCTTTGGATAGACGGCCGCGGGAGGCCGGGGGCGTTCCGTCTGCCGGTTATGCCCATGTTATCACAGGGGCGCAGGGAAATCAACGGGCAAGCATGCGGGAGCGCGCAGGGGACAGCAGAGAAAAACATACACGCCGCTTGACAAAAGCGGAGAATCCGCTATAATGAAAATAGAAAAGGGCGCTGCCGATAAGCGGTTAGCCCGGATCAGTTAATGGATTTCAAAAAGCATAAGCCCTGAAACCGTCACTTTGCCGAGTGGCGGTTTCTGCTTTTTACGATTATTGTTACCGTGAAGGCTCCAATATGTAGTGT
>CANQVD010000072.1 GCA_947627215.1 uncultured Eisenbergiella sp. | reverse complement strand
ATGGCTCGTTCATCTGAGATATGAAACTTAAAATTCCTTGTTTTTTTAAGGAAAATCACTTGACAATATAGGGAGGAAAAGGAAGCAAATAAAAATGAATGGTTTTGATGAAATTCAAAAAATTTTAAAGCATCACAAAGATACGGTTGATAATATCATTACTCGATATTATGAGGATGACAGGGAACCAAAAGAACGATTTAAAGAGGATTATTATTTGTCGGCTCATCAAAAAAATCTGATCGACAAACAGGCGGATCTTCATGTTCTGCAACAGAAAACGGCGGATGATCTCAATTTTGAACTTAATTATATTCAAGAGGATTTAGTAAAATGGGTGACACGTCCGATGGCGGATGAAAAGAAATTTAATCTGCTGATGAGTATGTTTTCATCTGGCGTGGAACTTTCAGAAGCTGAAATTGAGGCTTTCGCAAATGTAAACGGGGATAGTTACTTTGCCGCACGGACGCTTGAAAAAATAGCTGAAAAATCTGGCGTATCAAGTCCATGGAAATATTGCCCGTTCCATCTTGATGATTACATTTCCGCCCTGCAAAACATAAAAAATCAATGTGATGTTTTCGTTTCCGGGTATGTCGGAGAAAAGCCGTGCCGGGATCTGTTCGGATCAGACAACACACCAGCCGATTATATCATTAACGTTGCATCGGGCTGCTTGCCATTTACGCAAAATTCCGCCGTTCTGGCCGCGCAAGTTTTATGGTCAAGAGATGGTGTCCCGATTACCAAAAAGCAGCTCCTGGATGAAACGGATTGGGCGAACCTGGGGCGGCTTTATGAGGATACACCAGATATGGGAAAACGTACAGAAGAAATCGTCCGGCAGAATCCTGAACTGAAAAATCTAATTGAGCTTTCGCCGTACAAAAGTTTTTTGAAAAATACAACTGATGATGTTTCTGAAAATGAAAATTAAATAAAAAAGAGTTGTAAAAAAAAGGAAAGAGAGCCAATGGAGAGCCAATGTACACTTGCTGTATGTTTGGCTTTTTTTGTACAAAAAAATAAAAAAAGGAGCAGAAAAAAATGAAAGAAAAAAATCTATTTGAGGTCGTTGGTGTGAATCGTTATGATGGCACAAGCCGGATCGGAAAACGGTACACCATTTTTACGCTGGAAGTCATTTTTGAAGGGATGAACACAAAAATTAAATCCTTTCAAGAGGCGCATATTGGGGATTTTGCGCGTATCGTTTTAGGAACAAGAAAGTCAGTTTATGGTGTCGAATTAACGGCGGTTGTGGATAAGATCATTCCGGCAAATGAGATTGAACAAACAGAGATCAAAGGGGGTGTTTTCTAATGATGGTTGCTCATGAAATTTTTACGCTGGTGAAATTTGCAACATTGTTGTTCTTAATTTTTGAGTTCTTCGTTATGGCCTATTATGGCGCACGGGAAAAGAAAAGCCGTTTCGGATATGTCATAACAGCTATCTTTTCTGCGCTCGCAATCGTTCAGATTTTATTAGGCGGAACTTCTGTTATGTGGTGAGGGATCGAGAATGAAATTTCTAAAAATGAAAAAAGAAAGCCGTACCTATAACCGGCATACGGATCATATCTTTTCCGCAGATTTTGCCCTGATAAAGAAGGAACTTGAAGCGGCTGGGCAAGTGTATCAACTGGACGTTGCCTCCCTTCCCTTTATCAGAATGGAAATAGATTCAAAACGGATCCTTTTGCTGAACGAGACAGAATCAAATAAATCTTATGGAGATTTTAAGAAGCTGTTCTGTGCGTTGGATGATCTGCCGACGGTACTGCTGAATGATCTTTTTAAGATGTATCTGCCGTCCCGAAAGAATTTGTTTATTGGAAATTATAATGGCGGTTCATCAGAGGCGGACAAATGGCGGAATACTTGCTTTCTCCTGCTGCCGGAGGTGATGTGGTGCCATGGGAACGATTCGATAAAATCACGCATATTTGATTGAGTAATGTATAAACCGGCCCCGCGATGGGAGCGGGGCCGCTATCCTCAAAAAATAGGGGGTTGTGTTATGGAAGAGAATACCGTTGATTCCTTGCGGCTTGAAATTGAATCAGACGCGAATGATGCCGTTGCGGGTCTTGAAAGGCTGACAAAACAAATGGTTGATTTGCAAAAGTCATTAAACTTTGATTTGTCAAGTCTGATCGGACTAAAAAATACTTTTGCGGATCTGGGAAAGGAAAGCAGCATTGCGGATGTTGTAAAATCCGTTGAGGATCTAAAAAAGGCAACACGAGATAAAGTCAACCTTCGTTTGGATGAAAAAAGCGTTGAAGAAAAAATAGATGCTCTTCGGGCAAAGTTCAAGGATGTCGGTATAGATTTTAAATTTTCCGGTGACTCTTCGGAACTGGAAAAGGAGATCGCACGGACAGAATCAAAACTGAATGATCTGTTTGAAAAAGAAAAGAAAAAAATATCATTGGGACAGACGGAGGGCGCATGGTTTGAAAGTCTTGAATATGATATTTCCGAAACGCTGAACCGGCTTGAAAATTTGCGCTCCAAACTAAATGAAGTTTCTGCATCTTCTGATGGCTTATCGAATGTTCAGATTCATTTGCTGAATGAATCAGACGAAAAAACGCTTGAAGATTATGTGCTTAATCTGGAAAGGTATAAGAACATTATTTCCGCCGGTGGAATTGAAGGCGAAGATGCCGGAACGTATATGCCATTTGCGGAAATTTCACATGATCTTGATTCACTGCAAGAAAAGTTCCCGAAAGCGATCGAACTTGCCCGACAGTTTGAGGATCTTCTAAGATCATCTGCAAATGAACCGGCATATGAAGAAGTGAAATTCAGCGCGGAGGGCGCGGAAAATGCGGTTGCAAATCTGGCCCGCAGTGTGGGACAAGTTACGGCAAAACTTTCCGAAATGTCCCCGAAAGTGTTTGATGATTTTCTCTCTAAACTTTCCGTCCCGCCGGTCAATACGGAGAATCTAAAACGGCTGGAATCGGATCTGGACAGAGCGGAACAAAAATATGAATCACTAAAGGCGAAATTTTCAAATGCTTTGCTTTTACATGATATCAACAGTGAGCCGGTCAGACGGATTCAGGTTGAAATTGAAAAGACTGAAAGAACGATTGACGGACTGCAATCAAAGATTCAGGAAGTGAAGGGGAACGCCGGTAATGTTTCCGGTCTGGATAGATTCAGAAATATTTTGTCTGAAATTTCAAATGCCGCATTAAAAATGGCCGGTGCTTTCGGTTCGGGGGCGCTTACCGTTTTAAGGAATTTTGGCGGCGTTGTAAAGAAATTGATAGGCAATCTGAAAAATCTTGCAAAATCCATGCTCGGCCTGAAAGGCTCAAGCAAAAAGATGAATGCGTCTCTGTCAGGATCTTTGAAAACACTTCTGAAATATGGCCTTGGCATCCGTTCTTTGTTTGTTCTTGTCAACAAACTTCGGGCGGCATTGGTTGAAGGTTTCGGCAATTTGGCGCAATTTTCCGAACGAGTGAACGGGAGCATTTCTGATGTAAAATCCGGTCTTACAACTTTAAAAAATGCGTTGGCCGCTGCGTTTGAACCGATTGTAAGCATAGTCTCACCGATATTAAAACGGTTTATTGGTATGATGGTTTCTGCGGCAAATTCCGTGGGAATGTTAATGGCTGCTTTGACCGGTCGGGGGTATGCATTTAAGGCACTGCCTGTAACAGAAAATTATGCCGCCGCCCTGGCCGGAGTGGACAAGAACGCCCAAAAAGCAAAAAAGTCTGTAAATCAACTGCTTTCTATTGACGAATTGAACATTATAAGCCCGGATGAGGAAATCGAGGAAAGCGCCGGTGCCGGTGCGGAAAAACTAGATCCCGATTCTATGTTTGACGTAGTGCCGATTGAGCAAAAATGGCTTGATTTTGCCGATTGGTTAAAAGACATGTGGGGCAAATCCAATTTCTTTGAACTAGGGGAAATGCTGGGCCAAAAATTGTTAGACGCACTGCGTTCAATTCCATGGGATTCGATCAAAGAACAGGCACGGAAAATTGGCCGGAGTCTTGCCACGCTTATCAATGGATTTATAAGTGTTGAAGGGTTGGGCTATGAAATTGGCAAGACGTTCGCAGAGGCAGTCAACACAGGGTTTGAATTCCTGCATGATTTTGTGCGTACTCTTGATTGGGGCGGTTTGGGAACCTTTTTTGCAGAAAGGCTGAACGGTCTATTTGAAAATCTTGATCTGGATTTGATCCGCAGCACATTTGTGACGCTTGCATTTGGAATTTCAGATTTAATAAATAATTTTGTTAAAAGTCTGAATGTAAACGCAATAACGACAGCACTTTCCAGCTTCGTGAATACGGTTGTTCAATCCTTGCGGGTGTTTTTCGTAACGGCGGATTGGGAGAGTATCGGGGAAACATTTGGAACATTTTTATCCCAAACAATCGAAGGAATTGATTGGACGGGCATGGGAAAGACTCTCGGCATTGTTGCAAAGTCAATCTTTGAATTTTTTGATTCTGCAATAACAAATGTGAAATGGGAAGAGGTCGGTTATGCCATTCGGGATTTCCTGGAGGGGATTGATTGGACGGAAACGCTTTCCAGCCTTGGGGATTTGATTAAGGATGCGCTTATTGCCGCCATTCAAGTGGCCGTTGCGGCCCTTGGCGGGGAGGATGCACTTGATAAATTAAGGCAGAATCAATCCAGTAACAAAGAGTTTGCAGAATCGCACGGATTAACAAATGAAGATGGAAATTACAATCCATATGAACTACGGCTCGAACAGGCAAAAGAATTTTATGAAAATCTTTATGGCATACATAAAGACGGGCAAGAAAATATAAATGAAAGCGAGGGCGAATTTGAGGAAAATTCCTCCGGTTTCTGGAATCGGCTGGCGGATAACACGGCAGAGGTTCAGAAACGGATGAGCAATGATGGGTCTGAATGGCAGAAATCCGCTTCTACAACGTGGGATCAGGTCGTACAAAATGAAAAGGATGCTCATGCAAGGCTTGATACTGACCGTTCGCAATGGATAGCGGAATGGGGGCCGAAATTCAGTGAAGCATGGAACACGATCAAGGAAGCATTTTCAAATGGCTGGGATGCTGTCGTGTCCTGGTGGAATGGGTCTGTTGTATCATGGTGGACTGATTCGGTCGCGCCATGGTTCACCGCTGAAAAATGGGCAGAGGCGTTCGGAAACATAAAGCTATCTTTAGAGCAGAAATGGGCGGAACTGGTCGCATGGTGGAATTCTTCGGCGCTTGTGGAATGGTGGACAAATGATGTAACGCCGTGGTTTTCAGCCGATAAATGGGCGGAATTGTTCGGCAATATAGAATCGTCCCTGAAAACGGCATGGGATCAGCTCTCTTCATGGTGGGAATCTTCAACCTTGGTTTTATGGTGGGAAAACAATGTTCAGCCATGGTTCACGAAAGAAAAGTGGCTTGAATTGTTCGATGCAATTCCTCAATCCCTGAATGAAGAATGGGAAAAAGTCAATGAGAAACTTTCCGGCTTGCCGCAAGAAATGTTTGATTTCGGCGTGGCTATTGTTCAGGGTTTGGTTGACGGCGTGAAATCGTTGTTCGGCAGTGCGGTTGATACGATCGGAGAAATTGCAAATGGCGTTAAAGATTTCTTTGCGGATCTCTTAGGGATTCATTCGCCGTCAACCGTATTTGAAGAATATGGGCAATATGTTGTCGAAGGCCTGAACAGAGGTATTGCCAACACGGATTCAACACAGATAGTGGCTGCATGGATTGCGTCTGTTCAGGCTATGTTTGCCCCTGAAAAATGGACTCCGGTTTTTTCTGGAATCACACAGGCATTCCAGACAGCATGGGCGGAATTAACAGGATGGTTTTCAGAAAATGCGGAGGTGTGGCTGGAAACTGTCAGGGAAAAGTTCTCGCCGGAAATGTGGTCGGGAATCCTGCTCGGCGCTTACACGGCGTTTGAAACAGTATTCACTCAAATATTTACTTATATTGACGCAGAATGGGCGCTTATTGAGGCGAACACAAAAAATTGGTGGACGAATATCACCACATATTTGAATTCCGTTTTCCTCAATTTGCAAGAGTACATCAAGCTATATTGGACTGGATTTTATGAATTCATAAATCAAACATGGACAACACTGCAACTTGATACTTTTGAAATATGGACTCTCATTTCTGAATTCATGCTGACTACATTTGAGG
This sequence comes from uncultured Eisenbergiella sp., assembly GCA_947627215.1. Lineage (GTDB taxonomy): Bacteria > Bacillota > Clostridia > Lachnospirales > Lachnospiraceae > Gallintestinimicrobium. Next base: position 8,393 of record CANQVD010000072.1, on the reverse strand, counting down.
AATTGAGAATTCTCACGGAGGAAACCTGGACTGGCTTCTATGATTTCATAAGCGAAGGTTGGTCGCAAATAGAGCTGAACACCACGGAAACATGGCAGAGGATTTCTGAATTCTATTCCAATACTTTAAAAAATATGTTGAGTCTGACTGAAATCAACATGAAGGCCATAAAGACAACAAGTGAAAATTACATGAATATTATAAACAAAACAATTATTGAAAAGCTTACCAACACGAAAATTAAATGGTATTCATTATGGGGTACGTTTCCGGGTGCGGTCGAAAGCGCATTCGGGCAGGTCAAAGGGATCGCGGAATCAAGTGTCTCATATATACTGGATTTGATCGGACAGCTTGCGTCTGCGATTTCCGGTATTATGTCATCTATAGGTTCTCTCGGTGGTGCAATCGCTGGGGCGTTCAGCGGTATACCGTCAGGAATAAATCTTGCGGGAGGAATCAGCTTGAATATACCCGGTTTCGCTGGCGGCGGTATGCCGGAGAAGGGATCGTTGTTCTGGGCAAATGAAAATAATAAACCAGAATTGGTCGGCAGCATTGGCGGAAGAACAGCGGTAGCAAATAACGATCAGATAACAAATGCGATTGCGGCGGCGGTTGGCCCTGCAGTGCGTCAGGGCATGTTGTCAGCCTTAAGTGAGGCGGCGGAAAAAGGGAATGACAAAATCGAAGTTCACATTGATATTGATGGACGTGAATTTTTAACGATCATGTCAGAACGGGACAAGCGGAACGGATTCAATTTTGCAACCGGAAATGCCGGGAACGGGTTTTCATTCGCCTAATATCGAGGAACAGGGGCGGTCTGCCTGATCGGGCCGCCTCTGTATCTGGATAATGGAGGGCGCACATATGGTCAATTTATCGAATGAAGAGATTGTAAAGAAAATTCAACAGGGGATCTCTCGGCAGTATTATTTAGAACAGCTTTATAATAACAACTTGCGGTTCCTTAAAATAGCCGCAAATAGATTTAGAAATGTAGCAGAGGTTGACGATCTAATGCAGGTCGGATATATGGCATTGCAGGAATCGGCGGAACGGTTCGATGAAAGTCAGGGCGTCAAATTTTCAACATTTGCTTTCCGCTGGGTTCGTTTCCGTATGGCTGCATATGCTGAAAGTTGTGGCCTTCTTATCAGGGTTCCGCAGGATTTAAAACCGCTTTTGAGAAAGTATAGGGCGATAGAAAGAAATTTACAGCTTCGCAATGAAGATTCCCTGTCTGATGTTCAAGTGGGCTGGTTGTTGGGTGTGTCCACTGAAAAGGCAAAGAGCGTTCGCATTCTGGCCGGACTAAAGGTGAAGAGTCTGGATGAGCCTATTTCACAAGAGGAAGATGATTTCTGTCTATCGGATGTTGTGGAAGATCCGGCGGCGGCTTTTGAAGATTCTGTAATTGAAGAAATGCAATGTGGGGAACTTTGGGAAACTGTCAGAGACAACACAGACGATGAACAATTTTTTATTTTAAAAGAACACTATGAAAACGAAAAGGCGGTCGGGCAGATCGCTGATGAAATGGGGACGAAAGAAAATGAAATTCGGAAAAAGAAAAATTCAGCTTTGCGGCAGCTACGATCAGTCAACAAAATGCGAAGCTATGTTGAAAAATTAGAAGAGACGGATGCGCGAATTTACAATTCCGGCTTCAGGAATTACAAAGAACATGATTTCACATCAAAAACGGAATTTGCGGCCATACGCAGGGCAGAAATCGAAGCTGGATTTGGGCAGTGTTTGGATGAGTTTGTGAAAACACGGGATGGGCCGGAGGTTTCTGTTTAGGCAAAAAGAAAGGTGCCGCCACGCACAAAGCAATGACGGCATTTAGTAGTGATATGCGAAGTTCCCTTCTTGATTTTATTTTAATCTTTAAAGCATAAAATGTCAATGTCTTTGTTGCCAGCGGTTGTGCGCTGTGAACTTGCCACTGTAGGCAAATATACGGTTGGGAATCTATGCCCCGTATTTTTCCATTTTCCTTTGTTTATTATGTATTTTACGAATTAAAAATTTGCAGACGATAAAAGTATTGCCTAAACAAAAACAGCGGCGAAAATCTTTATTCTATAATTGCGCAGAAACATTAGCGGCGGTCAGGTGGCTTTTCACTGAATTATAATTTCAGACTAGATAGCAGAAAAATCAGATGTCCGAAAAACGGACAACAGATAAATCCGCTTCGAGCGTCAAAGGGACAAAAAATAATTATACGGTATAGATACGGTATTTTTTTTGACGGATACGGTATGGATACGGTATTTTATTTGTTTTCCCTCCCGTGTATATAGTATATATTATAATCTAATTTCTTAATACCCTCCCTTTCTTTTATAGAAAACCTATATTATTTATTAAAGATAATCCTTATTCCTTATTAGGGGATAAAATAAATTAAGCCATAATATATAGCTTAGTTAATAAAGTAAATTAAGCCATGTAAAATATATTTAATCAGAGATTATATTTTTATCAGTAAATTATATTTAATAAGGGGGGGGGTATTAAATATTATATTATATATATAATTATATTCGTGGGGGGGGGTACTGGCGCTTATGATTGGTATACCATGTGTCAACCATTGGTATCCGGCTTGAATACTGAAATAGTAATTTATTGATGAATATCGGGTATCCATGCCACATAGTAGGGGTAATGCATTCCGCTATCAAGGCGAGAACACATGTGAAATATTTCTATTGACAATTTGCACTTGCATATATATAATTATTTTGCAAGTGCGGATTGAAAGGAGGTGAACAGGATGAGTAAAAGGAAAAGAGATGGCGTAAGAGATAAAGGAATTACATTGAGGTTGGAACAATCAGAATTGGATTTATTGCAGTTTATTTCTGATTCGCTGGAGGTTTCAAGAACGGATGCAATTATGTATTCCATGAAGTATGTGGAAAGAGTTGCAAAACGCAGATATAAAAGAGATGGAGGATATACCGGAATGAGATATAAGACAATGGAAGAATTGGAGGCCGCAAAAGAGGCTGAATTGGAAGAATGGCGCGAGGAAACCAGAAAGCAAGAATATGAAATACTTGAAAATGAAATAAATGAGAGTCTTGATGAATTTGAGAATGAACGCCAGATAGAACGATACATAGAAGAACAAAAGGAAAAAATAGAAGAATACATTGAGGAAAAAGAGGTGGATGTGAAGGAACAAATTGATTATAAATATGTTGATTATGAAGAGGAAATTGAAGGTGCGCGAGAGGAATTAAAGGAGTATATACATAGCCTGATTTTTAATTAACCATAAGGGAGAAATGATTAAAAAATGGAAATGAAAAATTTATATGAAACTTTTAACGGCGGCATGATCTACGAGGGAAAGAAAAGAAACTATTTAATCAAGCTGGAAGATGATGGAACCGTTGCGGTCGCACTCTCACGGGATGGAGAAGAGAACGAGTGGGAAGAAAGCGACGCAGAAATATTTGATTCGATTCCGGCGGCGTTTCAGCATATCGAAAAATTAGAACTTGAATAACAAAATCCCCGCTTTCCGGTATCCAGCCCGGCGGCCGTCAGCAGGCAAAAGCGGATTTCACGCAATAACGCCAGTCACACGGATGTAAGCCCCGAATAGGGCGCGAAAATTGAAAAGGTATGTGTTTATCTTGTCGAAATTCCCCGGTTATGTTATAATTTGTCTTGGGAACAACCGTGTTGCAAGGTGGAGAAGCCTCCCTAACCCGAAAGAGAAGGGAGGTGGTGCGAATGGATATATATGAATCTTTGAGCCTGTTATTTTTGGGCGGTTCATTTCTGATCGCGCTGCTTGCCTACATAGACAGTAGGAACAACAAGCGAAAATAAATAAGCCTACCTTGTTACTTGACCGGTACAGGTAGGCTTATTTTGCCAAACTGGGAGGCCAACCACTTTGTGGGCGGTTGTTCCTCTTGTGTCTATAATATAGCATATTCTTATTGACATTTCAAGTTCATTATTCCAAAAATAGCAAGTTGTAACAACCGGATCGGTTATGTTGGCAATGTTTCGGGAACGTTTATGTTTTTCATCCCATGTTTAAATCCCCTGTTTGGGGAAATGGATGGAAATCGTCCAATTAGGAAAATGGGGCGGATTTTGGGAAAATGGCATGGACAGACTAGGAAAGACCACTTAAGGCCCCGCCAATTCTCCGTAGAACGATTGCGGCAATAGAAATTTGGAATTGAAATGTTCCAGACAATAAAAGTATCGTTGAAAGGTTTTCAATTCCAAAATTATTGTTGTGATAATTAGAAAAAATAATAAACGGCCAGTTTCTCAACTTGTGTAAATGCGCGGTTTCCTGTTGATAGAGAAATGCCGGGTAATTTCCCGCTTATGATTCTCAAAAGCTGCATACTGGTAAAATTTTAAAAATTGAAAAAAGGTATTGACTTTTTTGTGCAACCATTTATAATACAATTGTGCAACCAATTATAGAAAGGAGGCTTTAGATGTCACCAGCACACGGCAGACCACCATCAAATGATCCGAAAATTCATGACACAAAGATCAGAATGTCAGATAACGATATTGCAATGCTTGAATATTGTTGTATGCGAACCGGAAAGAAAAAAGCTGAAATTATCCGGCAAGGAATAAAACGGATCTATGATGAATTACAAAATGAATAAGGGATTGCAGCCCCTACCACAGTTCGCAATCCCCTATCTGCCTACACGCCAAAAGGCGGTGCATAAATATTATAGCACTGTGCACTTCCTTTTGGCAAGTATTTATGTCGAATAGGAGGTGCTTTTTTATGTTCGAAAAACCAATCGAGAATCTATATTACATGCTGTTATCCGGAAACGGAAGCTGGAACGACAGTGAGGAAGTCAAAGAAGCCCAAAGCGCAATAGAGGAATATCTTACAGAAGATGTTTATATCCTTGTTGAATCTGAAATTTGCCGGTATGGACTCGCTTGCGAAAAACAGGGTTTTGTAAATGGCTTTCGGTATGCAGTGTCCTTGTTGATGGATCGGGGAAATTATGAATCATTCTCCGGCGTTAAAGAAGAAAGGAGCTCCCATGATGAGTATTAAAGAAAAAGCGAGGATTATTCTTGAATCGCTCAATGAAGAATATTCGATTCCTTCTTACATGGAAGATGATGTAATACGCGGAATCGTGGCCGGCTTGATTCGGATCAGGAAGGAAGGTGGAGAAGATGAGACTGCTTAAATATTGGGCGCAGAGACGCAGACGGGAACGGAATTTCAAAATGTACACGCTGGATAAAAATATGGCGGCTTTCCGTCCGACAGATGGCCAAAGAGAGATTTCCATTATCAGGTGAGCAAAGGAGGAGAAGAGGATGAATTTAATTAATCTTGAAGATGAAATAAGTATGGTTGCAATTATTGCCGAAAAAGCAAATGCAATGGCAGAATGGCTAAAAGATAGATATTTTGGAAGACGCCCGGAGAATGTGGATGCGGAAATCTTGAAATATGAGTATGGAACCGCAAGTACATTCATGGAAATACTTCATGATTACACATATGCCACAATTGAGAAATTAAATAATTTATGTGATGCGATTCCCGAAAAATTTGCGAAAGGAGACGAAAAGAAATGACAGATAGGCTTTTTAATATACGAAATGAAATTGATGATTCCATAAGTGTGGTGGAGTCCACTCTGATTGTTCTGGAAGCGGATCTTGCGGAACGTGAAAATGGGAATAGATATAATTGGGTTATAATCGGGGTTCTGGACAGGCTGGATATAATCAAGAAAGACATGGAAGAAATGGAAAACTTATATTCCAAAGAGACGAGCGGCGCACAGGCTAAGTCCAGAGATCCACAGAGGGAACCGCTTGCCACTGAAATCATCAATGCACTGTCCGCAACGGCGGAGGCAGCACAGTCGCGGATAGATGCAATCCGGCGAACCGCACAAGAAATAATTTCTCTTTGTGATGAACATGAGCAGGAAGGGAAGGAAAGGAGGGAAACGGCGATTGACTGAGGATGAATTACGGGAGGAAATTATGAAAAACCTTAATGAAATTCATGATGAATGGATTTTATATCAGATCCTTCGATTTACTAAAAACATAATGAAATAAGAAAGGCGGTGAAAAGTATGGACGGAATAAAAGAAGAGGATATTGAAAGACTTACGAAAGAAGCAGTTGACTTGGTGGGAGTACAGGGAATATATTCATTAGCCCTAATGAAAGTTAATCTTGCGAAACTTAAAGAAGCAGAGCCTATTAGCGCAGAAGAACATGCCATGACATTTTCCCTTGCGGGCTTTATAGCTGGCATACAGTTTACCTTAAAATATTTACATGTTGAGGAAACGGAAGATGAAAAGGACAAGAACGAATAAGCGCACATAACAAAGGAGGCTGAATGAGAGAATTAAGGAAAAAGATCATTAAGATGGTAAAGGGTGTCCATGATGAATGGCTTCTTGACTTGATTTACAGACTTATTGAGGACGCGACAAAAGAAGAAGCCTGATAAAAAGGAGGTGGTGCAAATGGGCATAGATTACAAGTCGGAAATTCTGCGGATGATAAGCGAGATGCAGAATGAAGAATATCTGCATAAGATTTATTATTTTGTCATATATCCATACCAATTAGAGCAATCGGAAAAGCGAGATGCAAAATGATAAAATCTGATAGATTCTCCCGCTGGAAAATGAAAACATTCCGGCGGGAGATCATGTCCCTTTATTGTTTCAATAAAATCAGTTGAATTGTTGTGAGAAGAAAGGAGCAACAAATGAATAAAAAAAGAGTTGACAGAAATGGAAGAATATTACCGGAAAATATAAGTCAGCGCAAAGATGGTTCCTACATGTGGAAAAAAATAATTGATGGGAAGCAATACTGCGAATATGCAAAAACACTTGGTGAAATAAAAGAGAAAAAAAATGAGGCGCTATACAATATCGACAAAGGTAAATACAAAAACAAAACAACGAGGAAAAGAGAAGCAGAGGAAAAAGCAAGGAAAGATTACACACTGAATGAATGGTTTTCGGTGTGGGAAAAGGAATACCGGATCGGACATGTAAGAAACCGCACTGTTCAGCACAACCACAATTCATATATGAAGCATTTTTATGACAATATTGGACAAATGAAAATAAACGAAATAAAGCAAGTTGACATAGTAAAGCGTTATAATCAAATCAAAGCGAGTGGAAAGAGGAGGGCATCAATGGAACGTTATCATACTGTATTACATACGATGTTAGCGGCTGCCGTTCAAAACGATATAATTAAAAGCAATCCGGCTGCTGGGGCTTTAAAACTCCCACCAGAAAAAGCCGTGGAAAAACGGATACTAACAGAAGATGAAGAAAAAAAATTATTTGATTATCTTGATAGTAGTAATTTTCACAAAAGACTTGCACCATTGCTTAAAGTTGCGCTTGGTACGGGAATGAGAATCGGGGAGATATTAGCCTTGCAATGGAGCGACATTGATTTTGATGGAAATGTAATTCATGTTTCAAAAAATCTTAGCGAATTTCCTGATTATATAAATGGAAATGGGATGATTGCAACAATCACTGAACCAAAAACACAGAATTCCAATAGAGAAATACCAATGTTGCCAGAAGTCAAAAATGCGTTGCTTTATCAGAAACAATATGGCACCAAATGCGCTGTTTCACTGGATGGATATTCCGATTTTGTATTTTGCAGTCGGCATGGAACTTATTATAGAGCTAGTAATATAAATGGAACGCTTGATAGAATTGTAAGTAATATAAATCAGATAGAAGAAGAGCGGGCGCAAATGGAAGGAAGGGTTCCAATACATTTTGAGAGATTCTCTCCGCATTCATTGAGGCATACATTTGCAACGAGATGTTATGAAAGAGGTGTCAAAGAAAAGGTTGTTCAAAAAATCTTGGGTCACAAAAGATTAGATATAACATTAAATACATATACTCATGTTACGGATGAAATGATCCGCGAAGATATAAAGAAAATGGAATAAACACCGGGGCGGCATCATTGCCGCCCCTTTTTATCTTTTTACAACTTATTTTTTTACAACTTTTATGCCAAAAACAACGGTTTTATGGCGCTTTTATATAATACAACGATATTTACAACTGCTTTTTTTGAAATAATAGGGAAAGACACGGAAAGACAGAGAATATATGTTCTAATAATGAAATATTGCGGATCTGAAAATGGCTTATTTTTGCCCTTTTCGTTCCTTATTGATAAAGATACAGAATAAATAATGTGATATGGTGAAGTGAAAAGTTTATTTCCACTTTGAAAAGCACTAGAAAAAAAAGTGGCATTTACTCTTACAAAAAGCAGTGGATGCCATCTTTTATCTCCACAATAGTGGAAATAAGTGTTAC
>CANQVD010000071.1 GCA_947627215.1 uncultured Eisenbergiella sp. | reverse complement strand
AACTTTTAACCCAATTGCACAAAGTGCCTAAAATAAAGGATTTTTTGTGCAAAATAAATAAGAAAGTATAGAGAGGCAGATCATGTTTGATATTGCAAAACTGGAATGGACGCGGGCCCCGCAGTCCTGTACGCTCTCGGCGGACCGGATCGAGATCGTGACGAAGCCGCATACCGATCTGTGGCAGCGCACCTATTATCATTTTCGGAATGACAACGCGCCGGTCCTGCAGATGAAGACGTTGGAGCGGTATTTTTCCTTCGTCGTCCGGACGGAATTTGAAAGCGAGCACCGGTTCGATCAGTGCGGCGTGGTGCTGTATCTCGACAGCGAGAACTGGCTGAAGGGTTCCATCGAATACGAGAACGAGACGTATCAGCACCTGGGCAGCGTCGTGACCAATCACGGCTTTTCCGACTGGGCGACCACGGAGATCCCGGCGTCCGTCAGGCATATGTGGTATCGGTTGAGCCGCAGGGAGGACGATTTCTGCATCGAATGCTCGGAGGACGGCGTCCGTTTTTCCCAGATGCGCGTCTGTCACATGTGGGATGCCGTCGGGGAGATCTCCTTCGGCGTGTATGCCTGCAGTCCGGAGGACTCCTCCTTCCGGGCGGTCTTCACCGGCATGGATGTGACGGACTGCAAATGGCTTGCGCACGACGGCCAGCAGCCGGACCGGGAGGGTTGACGGGAAACGGGAACAAAAACAGCGGGAGCGCAGCGCCAAATTTGGCGCGCGGGCCGGTTCGCATACGCTCACGGCATGGAGGCAATCATGAAGCGTATTTTTTTACTGGAAGACGATCTGAGTCTGGTCAACGGCCTGACCTTTGCGTTCCAAAGGCAGGGCTTCGAGCTGGACGCCGCCAGGACGCTGGTTGAGGCGGACGCGCTGTGGAAGGAAGGCAGGTATGACATGCTGGTGCTGGACGTGTCGCTGCCGGACGGCTCCGGCTTCGCGTTCTGCAGGAAGGTGCGGCAGACCTCCAGGGTGCCGATCATTTTTCTCACCGCATCCGATGAGGAGATCGATATCATCATGGGGCTGGACATCGGAGGCGACGACTATATCACGAAGCCGTTCAAGCTGGGCGTGCTCCTGTCGAGGGTCAACGCTCTGCTGCGGCGGGCGGAGCAGTTCGGCACGGCGGATGCGGAGCTTTCCTCCAACGGGATCCGGGTGCTTCTGACGCAGGGACAGGCGTTCAAAAACGGGGAGCCGCTGGAGCTGACCGCCGCGGAATATAAGCTGCTGTGCCTGTTTATGCGCAATCCCGGCGCGGTGCTGACAAAGGAGCGGATCCTGGACAGGCTGTGGGACTGCGAGGGCAATTATATTGACAGCAGCGCGCTCACCGTCTACGTGCGGCGGCTTCGGATGAAGGTGGAGGACAATCCCAGCGAACCGAAAATGCTTCTGACGGTCCGGCGCATGGGGTATAAATGGAACGTGACGGATTGAGGCGTTTTATGAGAACATTGGTGAACAGAGACAACAAACGCTTTCTTTTGGCCGTGTCGGGGATCCTGGCCGTATCCCTGCTTCTCGCGGAAGGGGCTGTCCGGCTGCTTGGCGGGGCGTTCTCCCCGCTGCTGCCGCCATTTTTTCTGCTGACGGCGGGAGCGGTGTGGCTGGTCTGTCTCCGGTATTTCGGCAGGCAGGACAGGCTCATGGAACAGGCGGTGTCCCGGATCGACGCATATCTGGCCGGGGACGTGACCGCCCGCATCGAATGCGATGAGGAAGGGGAGCTTTACCGGCTGTTCCACGCCGTGAATTCGCTGGCGGCGGTCCTGAACGCGCACGCGGACAGGGAGCTGCGGGAAAAGGAGTTTTTGAAAAACACGATCTCGGATATCTCCCATCAGTTGAAGACACCGCTGGCGGCGCTGAACATTTACAACGGGCTGATCCAGGACGAGGCGGAGGCGCTCCCTTCCGTCAAGGAGTTCGCCGCGCTGTCGGAACAGGAGCTCGACCGCATGGAAACGCTGGTGCAGAACCTGCTCACGATGGCGAAGCTGGAGGCCGGCGCCGTCGTCCTCGAAAAGGACAGGGAAAACGTGGCGGAGATGATGCGGGATATCGAACTGCATTTCGCATACCGGACCGGGCAGGAACAGAAGAAAATGATCTTAAGCGGTCCGGAGGAATGTTTCCTTTCCTGTGACCGGGACTGGCTGATCGAGGCCATAGGGAATCTGGTGAAAAACGCGCTGGATCATACTGAAGAGGGGGATACGGTCCGCCTGGCGTGGAAGGACCTGCCGAATGCCGTGCGGATCACGGTACAGGACGACGGCAGCGGCATCCATCCGGAGGACCTGCACCACATTTTCAAGCGGTTTTACCGCAGCCGTTTTTCTGCGGACAAACAGGGGATCGGGCTGGGCCTGCCGTTAGCGAAGGCGATCATAGAGGCCCACGGCGGTACGGTGGAGGCGGACAGCCGGTTGGGCGAGGGCACGGCCTTCACGATGTATTTTCCGGAAAAGCGCTGACGGCGGCGCTTTTTCGGATTCCTACAAAATTGTAGGACGGCTGTAATGCGGCAGTAGGGTTCCTGTGCTATCCTTTCGGAAGCGGGCGGGAGAGAAGCGGTCCCGCCTGCGGAAGAGATCAGTTTGGAAAGGAGCATATGCACAATGGATCTTCTGGAAGTAAAGAACATCTGCAAGACCTACGGCAGCGGAGAGGCAGCCGTGAATGCGCTGAAGGACGTCAGCTTTTCCGTGCCGAAAGGGGAGTTCGTAGCGATCGTCGGAGAATCCGGTTCCGGGAAGAGTACGCTGCTGAACATGATCGGTGCGCTGGATACGCCCACCTCCGGGAAGGTGCTGATCGACGGCAAGGACATTTTCTCCATGGACGACGGGAAGCTCACCGTATTTCGCCGGAGGAACATCGGGTTCGTCTTTCAGGCCTTCAATCTGGTGCCGGAGCTCACCGTGGAGCAGAACATCATTTTTCCGGTGCTGCTGGACTATCAGAAGCCGGACCGGAAATATCTGGAGGAGCTGCTGACGGTGCTGAATCTGCAGGAGCGCCGGAACCATTTGCCGGGCCAGCTTTCCGGCGGTCAGCAGCAGAGAGCGGCCATCGGACGGGCGCTGATCACCCGTCCCGCGCTGATCCTGGCGGACGAACCCACCGGCAATCTGGACACCCAGAACAGCCGGGAGGTGATCGCCCTGCTGAAAGAAGCGTCGAAGACATATGAGCAGACCATTCTCATGATCACGCACAACCGCGGCATCGCGCAGACCGCGGACCGGGTCCTGGAGGTTTCCGACGGTGTGCTGACCGATTTCGGGAGGTGCCGCGCATGAAAAGCTATCTGAGCCTTATCCCGGTCACCGCCAGGGTGCGCAGGCGGCAGAACCGCATGACCCTTCTGTGCATCGTGATCGCCGTTTTTCTCGTGACGACGGTGTTCAGCATGGTGGGGATGCTGGTCGATATGGAAAAAACGAGGATGATCCAAAGTCACGGACACTGGCATGTTTCCGTTCAGAACATTTCGGAGGAGATGGCCGCGCGGATCGGTTCCCGTTCCGATGTCAGAACTGCGGCGCGCTGTGAGTCGGTCAACAGCGAGGCGGACGGGCCCTATTTCATCGGTTCGCAGAAGGCCGTCCTGTACGGTGCGGACGAGGCGTGGCTGACGGACATCTGGAACGGCCTGGAGGAAGGCTCCTGGCCGCAGAGCGATACCCAGGTGGTCGTGAGTCCGAATGCAAAAAGCACGCTGGGCGTAAAGATCGGCGGCAGCATCGTGCTGGTCACACCGGCTGGCAGCAGGGAATACGCCGTTTCCGGCTTCGGGACCCACGATCCGGATTTCAACGAGATGTTTGACGGGATCACGATATATATGAACCGGGCCGCTTTTTCCGGGCTGTGTGAGGCGAACGGCATAGAGGAGGTCCCTGTTTATTACATCCGTTTTTCCACGGACAGAGCCGCTGCCGGACGGATCCGGTCGCTTCGGGAGGACTATGGGATCCCGGCGGAGTCGGTCAGGGAAAATACGGCGCTTTTGGCGGTCGTGGGAGCCAGCAGCAATGAATACGCGCAGACGCTTTATCCGCTGGCCGCGGTCCTGTTCGTGCTGGTCCTGCTGGCGAGCGTTTTCATGATCTCCAGTAGCATGAACAGCAATGTGGCGCAGCGGACGCAGTTCTTCGGCATGATGTGCTGCATCGGGATGAGCAAACGCCAGATCACTGCATATGTGCGGCTGGAGGCCCTGAACTGGTGCAGAAGCTCTATCCCCATTGGCATCGTTCTGGGGATCCTTTCGACCTGGGGACTGTGCCTCTGGCTGAAATACGGGATCCAGGGGGAACTGACCGGACTCCCTCTTTTCCGCGTCGATCTCACCGGGATCGCGCTGGGCGCCGCTGCAGGCGTTCTGAGCGTTCTCATCGCCGCCGGTTCTCCGGCGAAGCGCGCCGCCAGGGTAACGCCCGCGGCCGCGGCGTCCGGGAATGCGGAGAGCGCGGCGGGGGTCCGGCGCACGAGGCTTGCCGACGGTGCGCGGATCGATACGGCGCTGGGCGTCAGCCATGCGATGTCTGCCAAAAAGAACCTCATCCTGATGACGTGTTCCTTTGCGCTCAGCATCATCCTGTTTTTTGGTTTCCTGGCGGGGATCGATTTCGTGAGAACGATCATGCCCACCACCAGGTCATGGCAGCCTGATTTCTCGATCTCGAGCGATGACGAAACGAATTCCGTGGACAAAAGCCTGGCGGCAGAGCTGAGCGGGCTTGCGGGGGTCAGCCGTGTCTACGGGAACATGGCGGCGATGGACGTTCCGGCCGTTTCCGAAAAGGGCATAAACAGGGTCACGCTGGTTTCCTATGACGCATATATGCTGCAGTGCGCCGAAGAAAGCAGGGTGGACGGCGATCCTTCCAGGCTGTCTGACGGCGGCTGCTTCTGCCTGACGATCTGCGATGCGGACAATCCGCTGCAGACCGGCGATATCGTACAGGTGGGCGGCGTCGGGCTGGAGGTGGCGGGAACCGTGTCGGAGGGGCTGTTTGAGGACGATATCACGCTGATCTGCACGGAAGAGATCTTTGAACGGCTGATGGGAAGCTCCGGCTATGCGCTCTTAAATCTTCAGGCCGCGGACGGCGCGGACAGGGCGGAGCTGGCCGCCTCGGTCCGCGGTTTGCTGAAGGACAGTTACAGTCTGGCCGATTATTACGATATCACGCGGGAGAACCGGGCGGAATTCTGGGGCTTTCGGATCGTTGTTTACGGGTTTTTGGCCATCATCGTCTTCATGGCGGCGCTGAATATCATGAACAGCACGGCCATGAGCGTGTCCGCCCGGGTCCGGCAGTACGGCGTCATGCGCGCGGTGGGCATGGACGGGCGTCAGCTCACCGGCATGATCGCGGCGGAGGTCTTCACCTATACGCTCTGCGGATGCGTGATCGGGTGCGCTTTCGGCTGGCTTTTGCACAGGGCGGTTTACGAAGCGTTCATCACCGCGTATTTCGGAAGGCCGTGGCGTGTCCCGCTGGGAGAAACGGCGCTCATCCTTTCGCTCATCTTCGCATCCTCTGCCGCCGCGGTTTACGGCCCCGCGAAGCGGCTCCGGGACATGGCGGTCACGGCGGTGATCGGGGAGCTGTGAGATTTTAAAAAAGATGGTTCCGCCGTCCTTTGAAAGATGGAGAAACCCCTTGACAGCTCCTGTCTAATGCGTTAGACTGCATATATAGTCTAACGCATTAGACAGGAGGTTTTTTATGCCGACACCGAAAGTGTTTGAAAGCGAATACCGGTTCTGCCTGATCCTCTGGAAGCATGAGCCGGTGAGCAGCGCCCGGCTCGCCGGACTCTGCCGGGAGGAGCTGGGCTGGAGCAGGACCACCACCTATACGGTCATCAAGCGTCTGAGCGACCGGGGCGTGGTGAAGAATGAGAACGCCGTCGTCACGTCCCTGATCAGCAAGGAGGAGATCCAGGTGGCGCAGATGGACGAGATGATGGAAAAAACCTTTGAAGGTTCGCTGCCCGCCTTTCTGGCGGCCTTCGCCCGGCGGCAGTCGCTGTCCGCGGAGGAGCTCGAAGAGATCCGGCGCATTATAGAGAAGTGAGGAGGGCGGAGGATGGGACCTTTTTTTCTGAAGCTGGTCAATCTGAGCATCGCGTCCGGCTGGCTGGTGCTGGCGGTCCTTCTGCTGCGGGCGCTGTTTCGAAGGGCGCCCAGGTGGATCTTCTGCCTTCTCTGGGGGTTGGCTGCGCTGCGCCTGATTTGTCCGATATCGCTGGAGAGTCCGCTGAGCCTGGTGCCAAACGCCCGGCCGCTTCCGGTGGAGGCGGTCTATCCGGAAATGTCCGGGGCTGTGACGGAGCCGGACGGAGTGCGGGGCCCCGGCGGGACTGCTGCTCCGGCGGATGCGGAAGGGCCGTCTGTCCGGCAGGCGACGGTGGAAAAACCGGCGCTTCGCGTCGGCATCGACCGGCTCAGCCTGGTCTGGGCAGCAGGCGCTGCGGCGATGCTTTCGTATGCGCTGATCAGCTATCTGCTGCTGAAGCGCAGGCTCGCCGCGGCTACGCGCCTTACGGGGAACATCCGGCAGAGCGAGCGGATCGCCTCTCCCTTCGTGCTGGGGTTCCTCCGGCCTGTCATTTATCTGCCCTATGCGGCGGCGGAGGCCGACCTGCCCTATATTCTCGCCCACGAAAGGGCGCATATCCGCCGGGGGGACCACTGGTGGAAGCCGTTTGGTTTCGTCCTCCTGGCCGTGTATTGGTTCGATCCGCTGCTCTGGATCGCCTACGCGGCGTTCTGCCGGGACATCGAGGCGGCCTGCGATGAAAAGGTGATCCGGACCATGAACCGGAAGGACCGCCGGGCGTATTCCACGGCGCTGCTCCACTGCAGCGTCCGCACCGGGCGTTTCGCGGCCGGACCGTTGGCGTTCGGCGAGGAAGGCGTGAAGGCGCGGGTAAAACGGGTGATGGACTACAGGAAACCGGCGTTCTGGGTCGTCGTGCTCGCCTGCGCGGCGGCCGCGGTGACGGCGGTCTGTCTCATGACGGATCCGGTGCGGGAGGACGGAAACGCATCGGAGCAGGCGGCGGGAACGGACGGATCGGAGACGGTGCAGACTGCGGAAAACGTTGCGGCAGGGCCCGCGGCGGGCGGTCAGCCAGCGGATGGTCAGCCCTCGGACGTTCAGCCTGCGGACGGCGCTTCGTCGGAAGACCTTCTGGTCTGGTCGGAGGCGGATCTGGACCATGACGGGGAGAACGAGACCGTCCGGATCCGGCAGGACGAAATGGTGTACGAGATTTCCGTGGAAAAGGCGGACGGGACCGTGCTCTGGAGCACACAGGGCGCTTCCGCTCATACCGCCTGGAACACGGTCCTCGTCTGCGAGGAAGACGGAGAGGACTATCTGATCCGGTATCAGCCCGCCATGTTTCAGGGAATGGGCAGTTACAGATGGACGATGTTTTCTCTGGAGGGCGGCGGCCAGCGGGAGGCGGATGCCATGGATGCGGAGTTCCAGCTTCCGGTGGAGATGAACAGCGAGCTGCGGGGATTCGCGGAGCGGACCAACCGGATGCTGGAAAACAGCACTCTTCTCTTTACCAGCGAGCAGGGAGACATCGTAATCGGGCCTGTGGCGGCGACGGAGGTCCCGCAGATCTATCCGGTGCATTTCGATCCGGCCGAGATCTATGAAACGGCGCCCGAGTCGGAGGACGTCAGCGTGCCGTTTGCGGACGGCCAGCCGCTGGAGTTCCTGTTCGCCAGCGGCGCGGGAGGCTGGGGCACCACGCTGACCCTGTATCCGGACGGCTCCTTTGAAGGCACTTATGAGGACGGGGAAAACGATGCGGGTCCCGGCTATCCGCGCGGCACGACATACGTCTGCGAGTTCACGGGCCGCTTCGGAGAGATGACGAAGCTGACGGACCACACATACGTCATGAAGCTGGAAGCGCTGGACTACGATGAGCCGGGAAGGGAATGGATCGAGGATGAGATCCGCAATATCTCGGCGGAGCCCTACGGTCTGGAGGGCGGGGAGGACTTCGCCCTCTACGTGCCGGAAACACCGGCGGACGCGCTGAAGGAGGAATTCCGGAGCTGGTGGCCGGACGAATATCTGTGGAGAGCGGGTACCCTGCAGACGCTCTCCTGTTACGGCCTCTGCAATATAGACACCGGACAGGGATTTTTCACCTCCCATGATTGAACGGCAGACAGAAATATGAATGCAGTCGGATTGAAATCGGATAACTCCAAAAAACGGAATAAAGATCCGCTTCAGTGGGCAGTCGATGATTTATGAGGGAGTTGAGACAACGAAAAAAGGGGAGAGACTCGAACGTTATGGTTCGAAAGCTGCCTTCAGAAAATTTTTACAATTTACTTGCTGTTCATATGGTCCGGTTCGTGGTATATTATGTGTAGAAAGGAGGGCGAAAAATGGCAAATATATTTGATACAGCAAAATATATTCTGGAAAGATATGGTTCTATGTCAACCATGAAGCTCCAGAAACTGTGCTATTATTCTCAGGCGTGGTCTCTTGTTTGGGATGAATCTCCTTTATTTGAAGAGGATTTTCAGGCGTGGGCTAACGGTCCGGTATGTCCGGAACTTTTTTTCAAAACAAAGGGTAAATATAAAGTGAGTGCCGGTGACGAAACTGGTGGTGACGGAGATCTGTCTGAAAATCAGAAGGATACCATTGATAGAGTATTAGATCACTATGGCAGCCATAATGCCCAGTGGCTCAGTCAGTTGACACATATGGAAGATCCATGGATTAAAGCGAGAGAAGGCGTTCCGGCCGGTGCAGGCTGCTCGAATGTGATCACAAAGGAA
Source organism: uncultured Eisenbergiella sp. (assembly GCA_947627215.1). Classification (GTDB taxonomy): domain Bacteria; phylum Bacillota; class Clostridia; order Lachnospirales; family Lachnospiraceae; genus Gallintestinimicrobium. Next base: position 6,836 of record CANQVD010000071.1, on the reverse strand, counting down.
AGTATGGCATTATATTATGGCGGTCTCTAAGCGAAAAAAAGAAGTAAGGCAAAAAGAAAATCCATGTGGAAAGTTTATCGCTCAGGGTGGAAATCCTGAGCGATACTATTCAGAAAATCCTGCATGGGCCTTTGCAAACTCCGATCAGGAGATGTGGGCGTTCTCCCAAGAGCACATTGGGGAAACGTTTTGGACAGAGATATTTCCAAGATTAAAAGCATTAGAAACGCAAACCTGGAACGAAATATTAGTTCGAGACAAGAAACAGAATCATTCGTTAGATTTGGATGATTTGAATAAGGCGGCGCAGGACAGATTAGCGGCGAGATATATAGAAGCAGAGTCGCTGATATCTTTGAGAGTAAGCGGCAATCATAGACTTTACGGCTACATGACAGGAAAGGTTTTCAATATATTGTGGTATGATGATAATCATGGAGATAACAGTACATGTGTGTGCAGATCGCATTTAAAGCATACATAAATAATTTGGGGTGAAACAAAGAGGAATCCGTTCGGCAATAGCCGGGCAGACGAGGACAAAGTGCATGGCCCGTTTCAGCGGACAGGGAGGGATCAAAATGAAGGCATATGAAGTATATGCGCCGGAAAAAAGAGAGTACAGGGACCGGGTATCCGGCGTGAAGGTCACACAACTGACCACCTATCTGGGCCACAGCAATCATGCGTATTTTACGAATAACGGATGGTGGGACGGCGGCCGCAGACTGCTGTTCTGCGGGGACCGGCAGAACGCCTCCAACCTGTTTTCCGTCGAGATCGAGAGCGGAGAGATCAGCCGCCTGACGGACTTCCCGGCGGGCAGCGGGGTGACGCCCCATTTCACCAACGATGTGAATCCCAGGCACCCGGAGATTTACTATACGGTGGGAAATAAGATCTACGCCCTGGATCTGCTGACGCTGGAAAGCCGTTTCCTCTATGAACCCCAGGCCGGTTTCAACCTGCACGGCGGACTGGTGGACGCCGACGGAAAATATACCTATGCCGTTCTGATGGAGGATCTTTCCGACCGCGTCTATGCCAACCTGAGCGCCAGCTATATCGGTATGGAAGAAACCTTTCGGGCTAATCCGGACTGCCGCATCATCCGCATCGACACGGAGAACGGCGGAGCCGAGACGCTGTGGCAGGAGAATTGCTGGATCGGTCACGTGAACCCGTCTACGACACAGCCGGGGCTTCTGACCTTCTGTCATGAGGGCCCCTGGAATCTGGTGGATCATCGGATCTGGTGCATGGATACAAGGACCTGTCAGCCGATCAAGCTGAGGCCCCGTCAGGCGGACGGCGAGATGATCGGCCACGAATACTGGTTCGCAGACGGCGTACATGTGGGATATCAGGTCCACAGGCCGGGCGAAGGCTCCTGGTTCGGCGTGGTGGACTATGACGGGAAAAATGCGAAGGAAGCTCCCTGCGTGCCCTCCCCCAGCCCGGACCACATCCATTCCAATGACTTCAATCTGATCGTCAGCGACTCGGGCAATACCATCAAGCTCTACCGTTACAACGGCACGGATTTTGATGCGGCCCGGGTGCTGTGCATGCATGACGGCAGCTTTTTCTTCGGCAGCCATCATCCGCATCCCCGTTTCACGGCGGACGGACGCCAGGTGCTCTACAATAGCGACGTGAGCGGCTACTGCCAGCTCTACCTGGCGGACGTGCCGGAGGACGTACAGGCACTTCCCAAACTGTGACCGACAGGCTCCGAACGAAAGGTCCCGATCGGAACCCTTCGTTCGGAATCAGCCCGCCCCGGAAAGAGTCGTCAAAAAATACCAGTCAGAAAATACCACCCGCTGTCGGGGTGCATTCCATTTTCCCGGACCGTCAGAAAAACGCTCGGTTCAAGAGCTGCTTCGCACCTCTGGCGAGGCCAGTCCGTAAGGACGCCGCTGAGCTTAGAACCGCTGCGTTTTTCTCGAGCGCGAGCGTGTCCGGAAAAGGAATGCATCCCGACAGCGGGTGGTATTTTCTGACGGCTTTTTCCGGGACATTTCCGGGGCGGCGCGGGCTTTTTTTTCGGCGGGGATTTTACTTTTTTTCCGGAGTATGGTATGCTGTTGTCGGATGAAAATAGAAGGGAGAGGCGTTCCATGAAGAACAGGACTGCCCGCTTTTTGATCATAAGCGTCATCTGCATATCGGTTTTGTGTATTCTGGATTTTTCCTTTCTGGTCCGGCGCATGAATAAAAGAAGTGCGGAAGCCATCGGAGAACTGGGCGAGATCTATATGGAAGGCATGAGCGAGCAGGCGGCCAAGCATTTCGGCACCACGATCGAACTGCGGCTTTCCCAGGTGGGCGCGCTGGTGGATTCTGTGCCGCCCGGCGGGAATCAGAATCAGGATTCCGTGCGGGTGGCCCTGAGCTATAATGCCCGTGCCCGGGGCTTCGATCATCTGGCGCTCTGCGCGCAGGACGGCACGTTCGAGATGCTCTACGGCAGCCAGATGCAGGCGGAGGACGCTGACTCCTTTATGCAGTCCCTGCGGGACGGGGAGGAGAAGATGGCGGTGGGAAAGGATGAACTGGGGGACGATCTGCTCCTCATGGGGATCCCTGCCGCCTATTCCATGGAGGACGGAAGAGAGAGCGTCGCCCTGGTGGCGGCCCTTCCGGTCACTTATATCAGCGACACCCTGTCTCTGGATGCGGACAATGAGATGCTCTATTATTTCATCATTGACCGGAACGGAAACTTCATCCTTCATGACGACAGCATTTCCGATGCGAGCTATTTTCAGCGCGTGATGGACCGCTACGACAACGTGGAGGGCATGAGCGGCGTGCAGTATATCGAAGCGCTGGAAAAGGCGATGGAGGCGGGGAAGAACTACACCAGCGAGTTCGTCATCGAGGGGGAGCGCCGGTATCTGTACGGTACGGGCCTGCCCTATTCCGACTGGTATCTGCTTCTGTTCATCACCTACGGCCGTCTGGATCAGACGGTGAACGCGCTGGGGCAGGCGTGGGGCTGGTCGGCCGTGATGAGCTGCGTGCTGATCCTCATCGCCCTGATCATCGTCTTTTCCTGGTATCTGAGTCTGACGAGAAAGCATGTCCGGGAGCTGGAGGAGGCAAGGAAGGCCGCGGAGTATGCGAATAAGGCGAAGAGCGAGTTCCTGTCCAATATGAGTCACGATATCCGGACCCCGATGAACGGGATTGTGGGCATGACGGCCATCGCCACCGCGAACGTCAATAATCCGCAGCAGGTCAGCAACTGTCTGAAAAAGATCGCGCTTTCCAGCCGGCATCTGCTGGGGCTGATCAATGACATTCTGGATATGTCCAAGATCGAGAGCGGGAAGCTGACGCTGCATATGGAAAAGATTTCCCTGCAGGAGACCATGCAGAGCATGGTCAACATCGTGCAGCCCCAGATCAATGCGAGACGGCAGCGGTTTGACGTGTATGTCTATAATATCCCCTGGGAGCATGTATACTGCGACAGCGTGCGTCTCAACCAGATCCTTTTGAATCTGCTGGGCAATGCCATCAAGTTCACGCCCGAGGAGGGAAGCATTCATGTGACCTGCTTTGAGGAGGATTCTCCCAAAGGAGATTCCTGGGTGCGGGTCCATCTTCGTGTGAAGGACACCGGCATCGGCATGACGGAGGAATTTCAGAAGAAAATATTTGACGCCTTTTCCAGGGAGGATACCGGACGGGTCCAGAAGACGGAGGGAACCGGTCTGGGAATGGCCATTACCAAATATATCGTAGAAGCCATGCACGGGACCATTGAGGTGGAAAGCGAGCCGGGGCGCGGCACCGAATTTCGCGTGGTGCTGGATCTGGAAAAAGCGGTGACCGAGGAGCCGGATATGAAGCTTCCGCCCTTGGAGGTGCTGGTGGTCGATGACGACGAGATGCTGTGCGAGAGCGCGGCGGCCACGCTGGAAACCATCGGATGCCGGGCGGAATGGGCGCTGGACGGGGAAGCAGCCGTCCGTATGGCGCAGGAGCGGCACGGCAGGGGAGCGGATTATCAGATCATCCTTCTGGACTGGAAGCTGCCGGGGATCGACGGTCTGGAGACGGCCCGCCGGATTCGGGAAACCTGCGGGGAGGAAAGCGTGCTTTTGCTCATCACGTCCGCTGACTGGAGCGAGCTGGAGGGTCAGGCGCTGGAGGCGGGAATCCGGGGCGTGATCCCCAAGCCCCTGTTCCGCTCCAGCCTGTATTACGGGCTGCGGGGCTTTGACGGACAGGAGACGCAGCAGCCGGAGGGCGGAGAAGAGGACGGAGCGCGGCGCCTGGAGGGAAGGCGGATCCTTCTGGCGGAGGATAACGATCTGAACTGGGAGATCGCCCAGGAACTGCTGTCTGAGCTGGGGCTGGAGATCGATCGGGCGGAAAACGGGAAGGTCTGTGCCGGGCTGTTCGCAAATTCGCCCGTCGGGTGGTATGACGCCATCCTGATGGATATCCGGATGCCTGTCATGACGGGCTATGAGGCGACCAGGGCGATCAGAGCGATGGAGCGGGCGGATGCGGCTGTCATTCCCATCATCGCCATGAGTGCGGACGCTTTTTCGGATGATGTCAGACAGTGTCTGGAGTGCGGCATGAATGCGCACGCTGCCAAGCCCATCGATATGGGGGAAGTGACCCGTCTGCTGGAGGAATATATTCTGAAGGCGAAACGGTGAGCGCTGTCCTTCGCGGCGGGAAAGGAAGGGGACGGGCTGAAATGAGAAAAAAACGTATCTTCGCTGTCATGATGACACTGCTGATGCTGCTGACTGCCTGCGGCGGGCAGAGGAATGTCCCCGCGGGGGAGAAGGATGCTTCCGGGAAGGAAAGCGAGGAGATCTCTGACGGGACCGGGCGCGGGGAAGACGGAGAGCCTTCTGAGGAGGTGGAGCTGACACTGTGGACGTATCCCGTGGGAGGCTGGGGAAACAGCGGGACCGTATCCTCGTTTCTGGCTTCTTTTCACCGGGCACATCCCGATATCCGGGTGTCGGCCAGGGTACTGAGCTATGAGACCGGGGATGCCGAGGTGGAAGAGGCTCTGGCGAACGGGACCGCGCCGGATCTGATCCTGGAGGGGCCGGAGCGCCTGGTGGCCAACTGGGGCGCCAGAGGGCTGATGGCGGATCTGGGAGAGCTCTGGCAGGAGGGCGCCTCCGATGATATCTATGAGTCGGTGGAATCGGCCTGCAGGAACGCAAACGGAGAATATTATGTTTATCCGATCTGTATGACGACGCACTGCATGGCGGTCAACCGGGGGCTTTTTGAGGCCGCGGATGCCTGGAAATATATCGATGAGGAGACGCATACCTGGTCCACGGAGGATTTCATCGCGGCCGTGGCGGCGCTGCGGGAATACGGGGTGGAAACGGCGGCCGCCGTATACTGCGGAGGACAGGGCGGCGATCAGGGGACGAGGGCACTTGTGAACAACCTGTACGGCGGGACGTTCACGGATCCGGCGCATACGGCGTATACGGTCAACAGCCCGGAGAACATTCGGGCGCTGGAGCTTCTGGCCGGGATGGACGGCATTTCCTTCGATCCGGATATGGTGGGAACGGATGAGATCACCCGCTTCTGCGACGGGGATCTGGCCATGGCGTTCTGCTGGAACGTGTCCATGGAGATTGCGCAGACAGTCGGCAATGCGAATCTGGATTTTGATATTTTCCCGATGGCGTTTCCGACGGAGGCGGGGGAGCCCAGGCTGCAGGGCGGCATCTGGGGCTTCGGCGTGTTCGACAACGGCGACGGTGCGCGGCTGGAGGCCGCCAAAACTTTTATCCGTTTTTTGACCGGGGACGACAGTCAGTACACGCGGGCGGTGCTGGCCTCCACGTACTGGCCGGTGCGGGATATCCAGGACATTTATGCCAATGACAGGCTGATGAACGAGTACGGCATTTTCCAGCGGTATATGGGCGACTTTTATCAGGTCACGCCGGGCTGGGCCGATGCCCGCACCGCCTGGTGGAATATGCTGCAGCGCGTGGGGCAGGGAGCGGACGTGGCCGAGGCGGTAGAGGAATTCTCCGAGCGGGCCAATGCGGCCGCCGCTTCGGCGGAGTGAACGGCCGCTTTGGAAAGCTATGACCGGCGGTAAAGGATGACCGCAGACAGGGGGAACATGATATGGGGAAGAGTCTGACAGAGCTTCAGATGGAATTTGTCAATATGCGCTTTGGGATGTTCATTCATTTCAACAGCGCCACGTTTCAGTTCAGCGCCAATCCGGATGTGATCGACTGGGAGTACGATCATGAAAACGGCGGAATGCCCAGACGGTTTCCGTTTGATCCACAAAGCTGGAATCCGGTCCGGCTGGACTGCGCGCAGTGGGCCGGGGCCGGGAAGGCGGCGGGCGTGGAATTCGCCGCGCTGACGGCCAAGCATCATGAAGGCTTTTGCATATGGCCGACGGAATATACGGAGCATTGCGTCCGGAACTCTCCGGTTAAAACGGATGTGGTCCGGGAGTATCTGGAGGCGTTCCGCCTTCAGGGGATCAGGGCCGGTCTGTATTTCTCCATACTGGATCTGACGCAGGGCATCAACCGCAGGGGGTGTTCCGCTGAAAATAAGGCGTACATCAGGGGACAGCTCACGGAGCTGCTCACGAATTACGGGGATATTCCGTTTCTGATCACGGACGGATGGAACGCGCCCTGGGGAGGCCCGAGCTATGAGGATCTGCCCTTTGAGGAGGTGGACGGCTGGGTAAAGGAGCTCCAGCCGGAATGTCTTCTGATGAATATCGGAAGCCTGGACGGCCTGAAGCATTCCGATATCGTGTTTCATGAAACCTCCGCGGGACAGCAGTT
>CANQVD010000070.1 GCA_947627215.1 uncultured Eisenbergiella sp. | reverse complement strand
TTTTACCACTTTTCCCACGTTTCGTTAAGCAAGTTACGATGCAAGCATCGGGGAATGTACCCTCCTATGATTCAATTATTTTCTTTTTGCCGGATCCCCGGCCGTTTTCCTTCTGCTGGGGATCCGCCGCCCGTTTCCCTTTCAGCGCGTATGCGGCGTTCCCGCTGTGCCCGGCCTCGAAGGGAATCGGGTCCGTTTCCGGACATACGAAAAAAGATTCCCCTTCACCGGCGGAAAGGGAATCCCCTTCGGATATGAAAAGTCCTGTTTTTCCGGACAGGTTCCTCACCAGAACACGTGATGCCCCACGACGATGCCGTCCCGGTTGCCTGCGCGCCGGAACCGGGTGGCGCTGCCCACCGGGGAAACGCCCGCCATGGCCTCCTGCGCCGCCTGGATGCAGGAGGCATTGATATTGCCGGACTCCAGCACGCGGCCCAGCTTGCCGCTGCCCGCAGGCGTGAACTGTCCGGACGCGAAGATCACATCCCGGACCGTATTGGGATAAGCCCCGCTCAGCACACGGTTCATGACCACCGCGCCCACGGCCACCTGACCCTCATAGATATCGGATCCCGCCTCGCACTGGATCAGCGCCGCCAGCAGCGTCACATCCGAAACATCCATGGACTGCACCTTTTCGATGGCGCGCTTCCGGCTGGCGGTCTTTTCTTCCTTTTCTCTCTTCTCCGCCTCCTGACGCGCCCGGATCTGCTCCAGCGTTTCGCCGTAGTCCAGTTCAAAGCTCACCCGCACATAGTCCGCGGATACGAAGCCGGTTTTGCCCTCATAATCCAGCGCAACCCATTCGTCCGAGATCTCCATGCCGTCGCTGAACGCGAGCTGCGCGCCGTCCACCACTTCATATTCCGCGCCTTCCTCCAGAAGATCGTAAACGCCCGCGTCCAGGGAAGGCGCCTTCCGGATCCGCAGCGCTCCCGCGGTGGTCACCGCCACCATACGGCCCGCATCCCTCGCCGCCTGTTTTGCGTCCTCGCCGAAAAACAGATACTCGTCGCTGGCCCAGCCGGTCAGTTCTCCGGACTGAAGCTTCGTCCAGCCGTCGCGCCGTTCCAAAACCGTGCCGCCGCAGTCCGCATAAAGATATCCCACCAGCTCCGCGTCCGTGCCGGGCTCCCTGCGCACATTGAGCATATTTTTCACATTCGCCATGACCAGATCCGAGCCCAGGCTGTCCTCAGGGGCGTCCCCGCTTCCGCGCGCCCCGGACTGCTCCCCGGCCGATTCCGGCCCCGTTTCGCCGCCGGCATGCTCTGCCGCCGTCTCTTCCTCCCGCGATGACCGGCTATCCTCTGACAGCCCGCCATCTTCCGTTTCCTGATCCTGCCCGGTTCCTGCATCGGACCCGTTCTGTCCGTCTTCTCCCAAAGCCTCCGAAGCCGTCTCCGTCTCCCCCGGAACCGTCCCGTCTTCCGCCGGGTCCTCTTCCGTTCTGCCCGAAGCCGTCTCCGCTTCCTCTGAGATCTCGTCCGGTCCGCTCTCCGCTCCGGTCCCTTCCGGCTGATCGATCAGCGCCGCGACCCCCGCTCCCGCTCTCCAGTCGGAACCGTCCTGGGCCATGGCCGTCGCCGGCATACCGCAGAAGATCAGACCGCAGATCAGGAGAGAGAAACCTGTGGATCCAAAGATATTCCTCATTTCCAACACCTTTCCGATCCGGTAATTTTAAAATTATTTTACGAAAATATTACGGTCAGCAACGTTATCATATCAAATTCGTAATATTTTGTCAAGGCCTTCCGCCGCAGCGGATAAGGGCCGCTGTGACATCAGTAAAAAACATGATGCCCCAGCACCAGGCCGGATCTTCCGTTCACCCGGCGGAAATACAGACAGCCGCCCACGGGTCTGGCCCCCGCCAAGGCCTCCAGCGCCGCCTGATAGCACCAGGCATCCGCCCTGTTCACCTTCATCGCCCGTTTCAGGCTCCCGTTCCTCACCGGGGAAAACTGCCCCTTATCATAGATCACATCCCGGATCGTGTTCGGATACGCACCGTCCCGCACACGGTTCATCACCACGCTGCCCACGGCGACCTTCCCCTCGTAGGGCTCGCAGCCGGCCTCGCAGTATATGATATTCGCCAAAAGATACAGATCGTCCGCCGTGGCGCCCGACAGATTCAGAATCGTCTGACGCACGGCCTCCTCCTGCTGCCTCCGGGCCGCTTCCGCCGCCTGGCGCTGTGCCTCTTCCCGCTGCCGAAGCGCTTCCTCCGCCTGTTGGAGCAAAAGGGCCTGTTCCGCCGCGGAAAGCGATTCCGCCGCCGGGGCCTCCCCCGTCTGTTCTCCCGCGCCTGCGGCCGCTGCCGCGGGCTGTTCCTCCGTACTTACCTTCTCCTCCGCGGGCGGTTCTCCCGCGCTGCCGTTTTCTGCGGCTGACGGTTCCCCTGCGCTGCCGTTTTCCGCTGCTGACGGTTCCCCTGCGCTGCCGTCTTCCGCCGCGGACTGCTCTTCCGTGCCCCCGGCCGCCGCCGCGGGCTGCCCTTCTTCGCCCGCCTTCTCTGCAGCGGGCGGTTCCTGTGTGCCCGCATTTTCCTCCGCGGGCGGTTCTCCCGTATTTTCAGCGTTCTCCGCGGCGCCCGCTTCCGGATTCCCGGCTTCCTTCCCGGACGGCTCTCCGTCTCCGGTCTCATCTCCGTCCGGCAAGGTTCCCTCCTGCATGATCCCGACAATGATCTCCCAGTTCGCCTCTGCCGCTTCCTCCACGGTGAGCGCCGTTTCCGAAACGGCCCCCGCCGGCACCCAGCCGATGACCGTTCCCGCCTGGATCTGTACCCATTCGCCCTCTTTCGCCAGGATGCTCACATGCGCGCTGTTCACTGCCTTGCCCAATACCGCGGCCGCAGCCTCCGTCCCGGATAAAATATTCAGCGGTTCTTTTGTATTGATCAGACCGATCTCTCCGGCCATGACGGCTGCGGGTCGAAGCCCGCACAGCAGCATGACCGCGATCGCCGCTCCGGCGATGCGCCGGAGCAGTCTCCTGCCTTTTGCGTCCATAAAACCTCCGTTTTCTTTCTGGATTGCCGCTCTATTACAGACATATTTCATTTATTACAAAATTGTTACATTCTGTTGCGTTTCTTATCATAGCAATATCGTTCCGCTTTGTCAAGCGCTTTCCAAAAAGAAAAGCGGCTTTCGCCGCTGTTTTCTGACACATATGACATTTTTCGACCGACCGCGCGGATTTTTCCTTTCCGAACCGGTTCGGAAGCGCCGCGCAGGACAGGAGCGGCGCTCTCCGGACAGATTGCCGGACATTTCATGTCCGTATATACATGACAGTTCCCGACAGATCGGATGCGCCTGACAGCGCGCCGGTCTGCCCCGCGGCCGCCCTACAGCGACCGAGATTTCTCCACACAGGCGATGACCGCATCCATCACCGCGCCGCGGAAATTTTTCTCCTCCAGCACCCGTACCGCCTGAATGGTGGACCCGGCCGGCGAGCAGACCATATCCTTCAGCTCTCCGGGATGCTTTCCGGTTTCCAGCATCAGCTTCGCGCTGCCCAGCACCGCCTGCGCCACGAATTCATATGCCTGACCGCGGGGCATTCCCTCCGCCACCGCGCCGTCTGCCATGGCCTCCATCAGCATGAAGATCCAGGCCGGCGAGCTGCCGCTGACACCCGGCACCACATCCATCAGCCGCTCCGGCACCTCGATGGCCCTGCCGAAGCTGCCCAGCACCGCCATCACCCCCGCCTGCTGCGCCTGCGTCACCTCCGGCGAAAAACAAACGGCGGTACAGCCCTCACCCACCAGCGCCGGCGTGTTGGGCATGGCGCGCACGAAGGCCAGCTCCTTCCCGAACTGCCCGGCCAGCCAGGACAGGCTCTTGCCCGGCGCGATGCTCACGATCGTCCTGCCGTCCAGCTCCGGTCCCCGGATCTGTTCGATCACCTCCGGGAAAAACTGGGGCTTCACCGCAAGAAACAGAAGCTCCGCTTCCCGCGCCGTCCTCCGGTTGTCTCCGGTGGTACAGATACCGAACCGCGCCCGCACAGCGTTTTCCGTCGCCGCCGTCTTCGCGGAGCCGAAAATTTCTTCCGGCTTCGCCAACCCTTCCTTGATAATGCCGCCGATCATAGCCTGGGCCATATTCCCCAGCCCGATAAAACCGATCTTCATCCTTCTCTCCTCTCCAAAGGCCCCGCCGGAGCGTTCGTCCCGGGGAGCGCCCGCCGCTGCCGCGCCGCTTCGTACAGAAGGACCGCCGAGGCTGCCGCCGCGTTCAGGGACTCCACCTGCCCCGCCATGGGGATCCGAACATGACTGCCGATCCGCCCGGCGCTCTCCTCCGTCAGGCCGTTCCCCTCGTTGCCGATCAGGAACGCACAGCCCTTCGTGTAATCCGGACATGTGTAATCCCGGCTGCCCTTCAAATGGGCCGCGTGTACTTCGATCCCGGCCTGCTGCACCGCCTCCAGCGCATCGCCGAAATCCTCCGCCCTGACATACGGCACCCGATATATGCTGCCCATGGTGGAACGGATGACCTTGGGATTGTACAGGTCCACCGTATCCGGGCTTGCGATCACCCCGTCGATGCCCGCGCCCTCGCCGGTGCGGAGCATGGTCCCCAGATTTCCCGGATCCTGAATGTTCTCCAGCAACAAAAGGAGCGGGGCCTCCTTTTTCAGCATGTCCTCCAGGCGCCATTCACACTGTTCCGCCACGCACAGGATCCCCTGGGGCGTACAGGTGTCCGATATCCTGGCAAAAAGGCTGTCCGCCACCACCTCGTAGCCCACGGCCTCCAGCCGTTCCCGGCAGCCGCAGTGTTCCAGAAAACGCTCGGAAACGTAAACCTCCCGCAGCTTTTCCGCGGGCGCTTCCAGAAACATCCGGACGCCTTCCACTACAAAAACCTTTTCTTCCCGCCGCAGCTTCGCCTTCTGATTGAGCTGCACCAGCCGCCTGATCCGGCTGTTGGACGCCGCTGTGATCATTTCCCCTTCGCTTTCTCGATGGTTTTCAGAAGCCGGGAGATCCGCTCCCGCTCCGCCAGCACCATCAGATGCTCTTTGTTATTCACCACATAATCCGCGGAGGGCATGATCCGCTTTTCCCCGTCCGTGCTGCGAACGCCCAGCACGGTGACGCCGTAATTGCGGCCGATATTGCTCTCCCGGATGGAACGTCCCACCCATTCGGGCAGCGGCGGAATCTCGTAGATCGCGTGATCGTCGTCCAGCTCGATATAATCGAACACATTGTCCATGCTGTAACGCTCCGCGCATTTCTCCGCGATGTCCTTTTCCGGATAGATCACCTCGTCGGCGCCGTTGCGCAGCAGGAACTTGGCCTGAATATCCCGCGTGGCCTTGCTGATCACATGTTTTCCGCCCATTTCCTTGACCAGGCTGGTGATCTCCAGGCTGCTCTGGAAATTGGTGCCGATACACACGAAGATCAGGTCGAAATTGGCGACTCCCAGGCTCTTGAGCACCTCCGGATTGGTACAGTCCCCGATCTTGACATTGGTGACGTAGGGCACCAGATCCTCCAGCCTGCTTTCTTCTATGTCAATGATCATGATATCGTTTCCCAGTTCCAGCATGTTCTGGGCCAGATGGTGTCCGAACCGCCCCATGCCGATGATCAAAACCGATTTCATCGCTCCTCCTTTTCTCACCCTACCACGATCTTCTCCACGGGCTCCTGCACTGGCGGCACCGCGCGCCGCTGCGCGAACACCAGCGCGAAGGTCAGGCTGCCCAGCCTGCCGCAGTACATGAGAAGAATGACCGCCGCCCTGGAGGCCGGCAGCAAAAGTCTGGTGGTGCCCGTGGAAAGCCCCACCGTGCTCATGGCGGAAATGGTTTCCAGAAAAACATCCGAAAAATCCAGCGGCTGCACGGCGAAGATCCACAGAGAAGCCGCCAGGATCAGCAGGAAATTGCACATCATAATGGCGCTGGCGCGGCGTATCACGTCCTCCTCCATCCTTCTCCCGAAGATATTGACGCCCGGCGTCCGCCGGATCGTCGCCCAGGCGGAAAACACCATGACGACGGCCGTGGTGATCTTCACGCCGCCCGCAGTGGAACCGGAACCGCCGCCGACGAACATCAGAAGCATCGTCAGCAGTCTGCCCGCATTGCCCATCTGTGCCAGATCCGTAGTATTGAAACCGGCCGTCCGCGGCGTCACCGCGGCGAACAGCGCGCCCAGCGCCGTTTCCTTCGCCGTCATGCCCGCGAACAGACCGTTCCTTTCCACCAGGAAAAACAGCACGGCGCCTCCAGCCACCAGAACGCCGGATGCCGCCAGCACGATCTTGGAATGCAGCGTGTACCTTTTAAAATGCAGGCGGTTGCGCCAGAAATCGTCCCAGACCAGAAAGCCCAGCCCGCCCAGGAGGATCAGCGCGATCACCGTCAGGTTCACCAGCACGTCCCCTTCATAAAAGCACAGGGAGCTGTAGGGTTCCCGCACCCCCATCAGGTCGAAGCCCGCGTTGCAGAACGCGGAAACGGAATGAAAGATGCCGAAATAAATGCCTCTTGCCCAGCCGAACTGCGGCACGAAACGGACGGACAAAAGCAGCGCCCCGGTCATCTCAAAGAGAAAGGTTCCCTTCATGATCTGGACCACCAGGCGCACCACGCCGGCGAGCTCCAGCGTGCTGACGCTTTCGTGGATGGCCGTCCGCCCCTTCAGGCCGATCTTTTTTTTGAATAAAACGCTGATATAGGCTCCGATCGTGATGAACCCCAGCCCACCGATCTGGATCAGCAGCAGGATCACCAGTTGTCCGAACAGGTTCCAGTGCTGATAGGTATCCGCGATCACCAGCCCGGTCACGCAGGTGGCGCTGGCGGCGGTAAAAAGCGCATCCAGAAAGGGCGTCCACTGACCGCTCCGGGAGGCCGCGGGCATCATCAGCACGAGCGCCCCCGCCAGGATGATCAGCCCGAACCCTGCGGCCAGCGCACGGGTATAGGAACCCTTCTTTTTGATCTTTTTCATGACGGTATCCGTTCAGGTGGCCAGCGCACGGCTGATCTCATACTCGTACTCGGAAATACCCTTCTGCATCGCCAGCGCTTCTTCGATATCGAAGTCCACAAACGTGCCGCCCTTGTAGGCCACCACGCGGTTGGTGCTGCCCGCGCACAGGATATCCGCGGCATAGGCGCCCATGATGGAAGCGTAATAACGGTCCTTGCAGGTGGGGCTGCCGCCGCGCTGCATGTAGCCCAGGATCGTGGCCCTGGTCTCAATGCCCGTGGCCGCCTCGATCCGGCGCGCCATGGACGTGGAATGCCCGATGCCCTCCGCGTTGATGATCAGGTGATGCGTTTTGCCGCGCTTGCGGTTGTGAATGATGTTGTTGATGATGGCCTGTTCGTTGTAATCGTACTTTTCCGGGAGCAGAACGTCCTCCGCGCCGTTGGCGACGCCGCACCAGAGCGCGATGTAGCCGGCGTTGCGGCCCATCACCTCGATGATGCTGCAGCGCTCGTGGGACGAAGAGGTGTCGCGAACCTTGTCGATGGCCTCCATGGCGGTATTGACCGCCGTATCGAAGCCGATGGTATAATCCGTGCAGGCGATATCCAGATCGATGGTGCCGGGGATCCCGATGGTATTGATCCCGTGCCTCGAAAGCGCCTGCGCCCCCCGATAGGAGCCGTCCCCGCCGATGACCACCACGCCGTCGATGCCGTGCTTTCTGCAGATGTCCGCACCCTTCTGCTGACCGTCCTCCGTCATGAACTCCATACAGCGGGCCGTGCCCAGGATCGTGCCGCCCCGCTGGATCGTGTCGGACACGCTGCGGGCGTTCATATCGATGATTTCCTCGTTCAGCAGGCCCTGATAGCCCTTTTTGATCCCCTTGACCGCCACGCCGTTGGTGAGCGCCTTTCTGACCACCGCGCGGATCGCCGCGTTCATGCCCGGCGCGTCGCCGCCGCTGGTCAGGATCCCGATCGTCTTTATCTTCGCCATATTTTTTCCTCCCAGACCGGCCGTCCGCCGGTCCTTTCCCATTTTAATATAGAAAAACGCCCATTTCAATCACTTTCCCGCAAAATCCGGCGGATCCCGGGCGGCCCTTTTTACGTCAGCCTCACGTTCTCCGCGCCGAACATCCCCGAAAGGCGCGCAAGGAGCTCCTGGTTCGCCCTGACATAGCGGTTGGGCGGCAGCAGCTTGCTGAGCCACTGGTCCTCCAGGCAGATCACCACCGCGTCCCGTCCGTCATACTCCGCGATGACATCGTAAAACGCCTGCTCCGCCGCATGCCAGTCCTCCAGCGAGGGGAACCGCAGCCAGAGCTTTCTGGGCACCTCGTCAAAGGTCTGAATGCTCTCGCAGACCAGCTTGCCGTCCCTGTCCTCGTCCGCATCCACCCTGCCCCGGACGAACACCTTGCTCTCCTCCACCAGCTTATCGCTGTATTGGGCATATGTTTTGGGGAATACGACCACTTCTACGCTTCCCACCAGATCCTCTACCTGCAAAAAGGCCATTACCTCGTCCTTTTTCGTATATTTGATCTTTTTTTCAGCGATTATGCCGCCAATCACAACCCGGGCGCCGTCCTTCACCAAAATTCCTCCGGATTCCTCGTCCAGGGCGAAATCCGCCGTGGTGTTGGTGATATTTTTGCGCCAGAGCTTTTCATACTCCTCCAGAGGATGTCCGCTGACATAGACGCCCAGCACTTCCTTTTCAAATCCCAGCATCAGCTCTTTGGGATACTCGCCCACATCAGGCAGGCGCATTTCAAAATCCGCTTTTTCCTCTTCTCCGGCCAGATCAAACAGGGACATCTGACCAGCCATGTTGTTCTTTTTATTCTGCTGATGGCTGTCCATCATCTGTCCGAACACGCTCATAAACTGCTTTCTGGTGCCGCCCAGGCTGTCAAAGGCGCCGGCCTTGATGAAATTCTCGACATTGCGCTTATTGATCTCCGACCCGGCCATCCGCGCGATAAAATCGGAAAGATTGCGGAAAAGTCCGCGCGCCCTGCGCTCCTTTAGGATCGCGTCCGCCACCGGCCGGCCCACCCCCTTGATGGCGGTCAGCGCATAGCGGATCGAATTCCCGGACACGGAAAATCCCGCTTCCCCTTCATTGATATCAGGCGGCAGGATGGCGATCCCCATCTGACGGCAGGTCAGGATATACTCCGCCACCTTCCGGGAATTGTCGATCACAGAGGTCATCAGGGCCGCCATGAATTCCACCGGATAGTAATGCTTCAGCCAGGCCGTCTGATAGGCCACCACCGCGTAACAGGCCGCATGGGATTTATTGAAGGCATACTTGGCGAAATCCATCATTTCATCATAGATCCTCAGGCCCACCTCCTCCGGGATTCCCCGGTTCACACAGCCGGGCACCCTTTCCTCCAGATTGCCGTAGACGAAATTGGCCTTCTCCTTTTCCATCACCGACTGCTTTTTCTTGCTCATGGCGCGGCGGACCAGGTCGCTCCTGCCCATGGTATAACCTCCCAGGTCCCGCACGATCTGCATGACCTGCTCCTGATAGACGATACAGCCGTAGGTGGGCTCCAGGATCGGCTTGAGTTCCGGACAGGAATAGGTGACCGCGTCGTGGTTTTCCTTGCCGCGGATATACTTGGGAATAAATTCCATGGGGCCCGGACGGTACAGGGAAATGCCGGCGATGACATCCTCCAGCGTTTTGGGCTTCAATTCTTTCATGAAGCTCTTCATCCCGCCGCTCTCCAACTGGAACACGCCGTCCGTCCTGCCGGTGGCGAGAGAATCGAAGACGGCGGCATCCGAATAGTCCAGACGGTCCATATCCACATCCCGTCCGGTATCTTTTTTGATCAGATCCACGGCATTGCGGATCACGGTCAGCGTCCGCAGCCCCAGAAAATCCATTTTCAGAAGTCCCAGCTCCTCCAGCGTGGTCATGGTGAACTGGGTGGTGACGGAACCGTCCACACCCCTGGAAAGCGGCACGAAGTGATCCGCCGCCTCCGGACAGATCACCACGCCCGCCGCGTGGGTGGACGTATGGCGCGGCAGGCCCTCCAGCCGTTTGCTCATATCGATGAGCTCATGCACCTTGCCGTCGCTCATATACAGCTTGCGCAGCTCCGGATTCCTGGCGAGCGCAGCGTCGATGGTGATATTGAGCTCATTGGGAATCATTTTGGCGATGGAATCCACAAAGGCATACGGGAGATCCATGACCCGGCCCACGTCCCGAATCACGCCCTTGGCCGCCAGCGTACCGAAGGTGACGATCTGCACCACCTTCTCGGCGCCGTATTTGCGGCCCACATAATCGATGACCTCCTGCCTGCGTTCATAGCAGAAATCCACGTCGATATCAGGCATGGATACCCGCTCCGGATTCAGAAACCGCTCGAACAGCAGATTGTACCGGATGGGATCGATGTTGGTGATATGCAGACAGTAGGAAACAATGCTGCCCGCCGCCGAGCCCCGGCCCGGCCCCACCGGAATGCCGTTCTGCCGCGCGTAATTGATGAAATCCCAGACGATGAGAAAATAGTCCACATACCCCATCCGTCGGATGATGCCCAGCTCATACTCCAGCCGCTGCCGCAGCGTGCCGTCGTCCTCCGGATAACGTTCCCGCATGCCGTCGTCGCACAGCTTATTCAGATAGGTCCAGGAATCATAGCCCTCCGGCACCTCGAAATGCGGCAGTTTGGTGACGCCGAACTCGATCTCCACACGGCACCGGTCGGCGATGCGCTGCGTGTTCTCCACTGCCTCCGGAGCATAGGAAAAGAGCTTTCTCATCTCCTCTTCGCTCTTCACGAAATACTGTCCGCCCTCATAGCGCATCCGGTCCTCATCCGCCAGCTTCTTCCCGGTTTGAAGACAGAGCAGGATATCGTGGGGCTTTACGTCGTCCGCATAGGTATAATGCACGTCGTTGGTGCACACCAGCGGGATCTCCAGTTCCCTCGCGATGTTCAAAAGCGCCGCGTTCACAGTCTGCTGCGCCGGGATCCCGTGATCCTGCAGCTCCAGAAAATAATTTTCTTTTCCGAAAATGGACTGGTATTCCAGTGCGCATTTTTTCGCCTCCTCCACCAGCCCCTTCTGGATATAGCGGGGCACCTCTCCCGCCAGACAGGCGGACAGCGCGATGATCCCCTCGTGGAACTCCCGCAGCACTTCCTTATCCACCCTGGGCCGATAGTAATATCCTTCCGTAAAGCCCTTGCTGACGATCCGGGTCAGATTGGCATAGCCGGTATTGTTCTCGGCCAGCAGCACCAGATGATAATATCGGTCCTCCCCGCCGGTCAGCTCCCTGTCGAACCGGGAATTCGGCGCGACATAGACCTCACAGCCGATGATGGGATTGATGCCTTCCGCCTTCGCCGCACGGTAAAAATCGATGACGCCGTACATGACGCCATGGTCAGTGATGGCCGCCGCCGTCATGCCCAGTTCCTTCACCCGCTTCACATATTCCCGGATCTTGTTGGAGCCGTCCAGAAGACTGTATTCCGTATGAACGTGTAAATGCGCAAATGCCATGGCTCATTCCCCTCCCTGCGTACCGCTCGTTTCCCCGGCCGCGCCGTATCCGCCGTCGCCGCAGCCGATCAGCACCAGCTCCCCGTTCCGGACATGATAGATTTCGTACCGGCTGCTTCCGTCCGCGCCCGGAACGGTCACATACCACAGCCCGTTATCTCCGGCCAGACAGGAAAAGCCGTCCGGCGCACGGTAGCGCAGCGCCGTCAGTACCGCCTCTCCATTTTCATAATCCAGAAGCGCCTCCGGCTCCGCCTCATACAGACGGTACGCCTCCACCTGACCGTCCTTATAAAAATACGGCCAGGGGCAGCTTCCCGCGCCGTCCGCAAACCAGGCGTCGATATCCCCCTCTGCGCCGACCTCGATCCGCCGCGCATCCGCCAGATAACGGCAGGGCTGCTCTTCCTCTACGCCGTACAAAAAGTCCGTTTCCCAGCCCGTCCACAAATAAAGGGCGTTCCTTCCGATCCGACAAATGCCGGCATTTTTCATCGGGCTCTGCTCCTCCAGGAGGCGCAGCCCGTCCTGTCCCGCATACCACAGATCGCAGACCGGCGCTCCGAACGCTCCGTCATAGGTCCCGACAGCCACAAAGCTCTCCATTTCCCGGTCTCCGTCAAAATCCGCAAGGCTGACAAAGCACAGCGCGTTCGCGGGGTACTCCTGCTCCTCCAGCACCGCCTCCAGCGCCTGCCTTTCCCCTGCCTTCAGCGCCGTATGAATCTGGTCTGTCCGATTCGCCGCATACCGTTCCGGCACCTCGTTCAGCGACGCCAGCTCCGCTTCCTTTTTCTGCAGGTCAAACCAGTAAAATCCTTCTCCCTCCGTCACCGGACACGCTTCTGTCAGCGCGCCGTCCTGCAGCTCATAAATCGCGTACCGGTATTCCGCACACGGATTTCCCTGTGAATCCTCCGCGATCCTGCGGACCCGGTATCCGATCCTGTCCTCCCCGATGCCGAAAAACCGATACACCAGGCCGTCTTCCGCCCCGGAAAAAAGCTTCTCCTGCTCTTTGGCCCAGTCCTCCGCTTCCGGATCGTCCGTTTCCGCGGAAAGACAGGCCAGATATTCCTCCAGAGACAGCTCCAGCACCGGAAGCGGCGCAAACCCGTCCCCGTTTCTTTCATAATAATACGGAACCTCGCCTTCGCCCGGCGTCCATTCCTCCGTCATGGGATCGTACCGGAAATGCTCCGGTGCATAGAACACCGCAAGGCCGTCCTGTGTTTCCTCCACATTCAGCGCATCCGCGAAACGGGACAGCGCGCCTCTTTCCGTTCCCGTAACGACCCGAACGCAGGAGCCGCCCTCCCGCTTTCCCTTCAGCAAAAGTGAAAAGCCCTCTCCGCCTTCCAGCAAACGCATCTCGTCCAGTTGAACGTCCCGCAGCACATCTTGCACCCTGCTGCCGCACACATACCACAGGTCACCTTTCGCGATGCCCGCCGCATTCAGCCGGGAGCCGTCAAAAAGGAACAGGAAGCAGCCCGTCTTCGCGTCCTCTCCGGACACGGCCCCGCTCAGCACGAGGCATTCCGTCCTGCTGCCGTAGCTGCCGCGGCTCCAGACCGCATCCAGCGCGCCCAACTCCTCCGCGTCCAGCGCATCCCTTCCGGCCAGCTTTCCTTCCAGGGATTCCGCTTTTTCCTCCATCACGGCCAGGGCTCTGTCAGAAAGCTTTCTGGCGAGTACGGTCAGCGCATCCGCCGCGGCCGGTTCTTCTGCCGCTTCGGTTTCCGGCTGTTCCCCGGACTCCTGCTCTGACGGTTCCGTTTCCGCCGCAGTTTCTTCGGTTTCCGGCTCTGATGCTTCCGTTTCCGCCGCGGTTTCTTCGGTCTCCGGCTCCGATGCTTCCGTTTCCGCCGCGGTTTCCTCTGTTTCCGATTCTGACAGCTCTAACGCCGCCGTCTCCTCTGTTTCCGTTTCGGCTGCCGCCGTCTCCTCTGTTTCCGGCCCCGCCGCGGCCGTCCCGGTCTGGGTTTCCGGCTCCGCTGCGGCCGTCCCGGTCTTTGTTTCCGTCTCTGCCGCCTCGGTCTGGGTTTCCGTCTCCGCGATCCTGGGCCCTGCGGTCCGCACTGCTGCCGCCTGCTCTGCCGCGGCCTGTGTTTCCGTCTCCGCTTCCTCCGCAGCCTGCTGCTCCGCCGATGCGCCCGATGCGGCCCGCGCCTCCGTCTTCCCGCTGATGTTCTCCATCAGAAGGGATACCGGCGCAATGCTTTCCCCGAAATAGTACTCTCCCATCCGCTGTGCCTGCGCGGCATAATCGCGAACGCGGGGATTGTCCGGCCCACAGGCCGTACAGATCAACGTCATGACCACAACCAAACCCAGAATCCTGCCTTTTTTCATCCTGCTATCCTCCGCCCGCCTCCAAAACTCCCTGCGGTGACGTCCTTCGTATCCTCACGATTTCTCATGAACAGGACCGGCAGACATCTCCCGGCCCTCCTTTATCACTATATCACATTCCGCCTCCGGATTCCAGCCTGTTCTCCAGGGAATCTGCCGGATCGAAAAAATCACCGGGGCAAAAAATCACCTGCCCGTCTCACAGAACGGGCAGGTGAACAGATACGCTTTTTCAGGAAAGATATTTCTTCAGGATATCCGCCTTATCGGTCTTTTCCCAGGGCAGATCCAGATCGTTGCGGCCGAAATGTCCGTAGGCCGCGGTCTGCTTATAGATCGGGCGGCGCAGATCCAGCATCTTGATGATGCCTGCGGGGCGCAGATCGAAATTGTCGCGGATGACCTCTACCAGCTTCTCATCGGAAAGCTTTCCGGTTCCGAAGGTGTCCACCATGACGGATGTGGGCTGCGCCACGCCGATGGCGTAGGAGAGCTGGATCTCGCACTTCTCGGCCAGCCCGGCGGCAACGATGTTCTTGGCGACATACCGGGCCGCATAAGCTGCGGAACGGTCCACCTTGGTGCAGTCCTTTCCGGAAAACGCGCCGCCGCCGTGACGGGCATATCCTCCATAGGTATCCACGATGATCTTACGGCCGGTCAGGCCCGCGTCTCCGTGAGGGCCGCCGATGACAAAACGTCCGGTAGGATTGATAAAGTACTTGGTGTTTTCATCCAGCAGTTCTGCGGGAAGGACCGGATCGAAGACATATTTTTTGATATCCTCATGGATCTGCTCCTGCGTCACATCCGGATCGTGCTGCGTGGAAAGGACCACCGCTTCCAGACGCACCGGCTTCCCGTTCTCATCATATTCCACGGACACCTGGCTCTTCCCGTCGGGACGGAGATATTTCAGCGTGCCGTCCTTGCGCACCTTCGTGAGCTGTCTCGTCAGCTTATGGGCCAGAGAGATCGGGTACGGCATCATTTCTTCCGTTTCATTGGTGGCATAGCCGAACATCATGCCCTGATCGCCCGCGCCGATGGCCTCGATCTGTTCGTCGGACATTCCTTTTTCAGCCGACTGACGGGCTTCCAGCGCCCGATCCACACCCATGGCGATATCGGCGGACTGCTCGTCGATGGAAACCATGACCGCGCAGGTATTGCCGTCGAATCCGTACTCCGACTTATCGTATCCGATCTCCTTCACCGTCTCACGGACGATGTGCGGGATATCCACATACGCATTGGTGGTGATCTCGCCGGTCACCAGGACGAAGCCCGTGCAGCTCGCCGTTTCGCAGGCCACGCGGCTCATCGGGTCCTTCTCCATCAGGGCGTCCAGGATCGCGTCGGACACCGCGTCGCACATTTTGTCGGGATGCCCCTCCGTCACCGATTCCGACGTAAACAACCGTTTCTCCATTTCATTCCTCACTTTCTGCCGCTTCCGCGGCCGCACATCGGGCCGTCCCCCGGACATGCCCGGCCAACAAAAAATCCGCTCTTTCAAGCGGACCCAATTTTGATAATCAAATCCTCTTATTGTTCGATTGCTCGCTCAGGTTGGCACCTTCCGACATCATGCGGGGTTGCCGTGGCTTCTCAGATCCTATGTATCTCCACCACTCTGAATAAGAGAGAACACAATATGGACTTTTCTTATCAATACGATGTATATCGTACAACACAAAATGCCTTCTGTCAATAAACAGGAGATATATTTTGCCGGATTTTTATGAAAAAGTGATATTTTACAGACTGCCGCAAAATCGAGTAGGGCGGATTTTTCTCCGCCCTCTCACACCACCAGTACGTGCCGTTCGGCATACGGCGGTTCAAC
>CANQVD010000069.1 GCA_947627215.1 uncultured Eisenbergiella sp. | reverse complement strand
CCAGAAATATTGAAAATTCCTGGGATTTTTAGGCTATTTTGACTCTAATCTTGTGATGAAACTGTAAAACTCAGGTTTCGGAAAAAACGGAGAGCCGGTTGCCCCGTTCCGGATAGAGGCAGGATGAGGCAGAGGAATTTCTGCCTACGGGGGCGGCCGGAGCCGCCTGTCGGCGGCAGGAGGGCCGTTTTTCCTGAAAATGTGGGAAAGACGGCCTTTTTTGGCGTTGTCTGTTCCGAATAAATCCCTTTTTAAATATTGCAAAAAAACGGTGTGGTGTTATAATATCCTAGACAGACTGTAAAAATCGGCGGCGAAATATCTGCGGAACGGGTATTTTGCTGCCTCGTGATAAAAAGACTGGAAAACATATTTTGTTGATTTTCGGAAGTCTGGGAATAGGAGCGTAATATTCTGATGCGCAAAAAGCGTAGGAAAGCATACAGGCTGAGAAGGTACAATCCGATCGGCTACGAGACAAAGGCCACCGGGTTGGAACGGCGCAGAAGAAGAAGGCGGATGTTCGTCGAGGCGCTGGCCACTCTGGGCTGCATCGCCGTCGTCGCGCTGGTCCTGACGCTGGGCACCTCCGGCGTTTTTTCCTGGTATCTGCATACGCTGCGTCTGGAGCTCGGCGGAGGGGATCTGGAGATCCGTCTGGAAGGGGACCGGATGTCCCTGGTATGGCCGGAGGCGGAGGGACTGGAGGACTGTCAGGTCTTCCGGTACGATCCGGCGGCCGGGGATTATGCGTACTGCGGGCAGTTCGACGATACGGAACTGGTCCTGGAGGGCGTCGCGGCGGGAGAGGAGCTTGGTCTGAAGTTCCAGGCGGTCCGCAGCGTGTCCCTGCTGGGGCGTGAGTTCGAGCTCAAGGGATTTGAACGGCAGGTGACCGTCGTGCCGGTGGAGCTGGACGCGCCCATGCTGGTGAAGGGAACGGACAGCGAAGGCAACGTCATGATGGTGAGCTGGGCCACCGATGCGAGAGACAAATATGAAGTCTATATGATGGATCATAACGGCGAATGGAAGCTGCTTTCCATCACGGACAGGGGACAGGTTGAGCTGAACTTCACGGATCAGATCAACGACGCGGACTGGGACGGTTCTGTTCGGCTGGCGGTGCGCGTCAGGCGGCAGGAGGAGGATTACGTTCTCTACAGCGGGATGTCGGAGACGGCGGAGATCGATCAGAGCTACCTGGTCTATCAGAACAGCGAGCTGGGACTGGTCTGGGAAAAAACAGGGGAATGTCAGTACCGGTTCGGCTGGAAGCGGACCGGCGGCGCATATTATGAGGTACAGCAGTGGTCGGAGCGGACTCAGGCATGGGAAACCAGGCAGGTATATGACAGCGCCGCGGAGTCGATGCAGTATGAGACGGGACGGCTGGCCTCCAGCACGGAAATGCGGTTCCGCGTGATCGCCTATGACAGCGAGGCACAGCGGGATGCGGGAGAGTTTGTGACGGAGCCCGCGGAGGTGCATTTCCGTACGGATCTTTCCACCCTCTACTGCACGGTCTGGCCCATCATACCGCTTTCCCTGACCGCGGAGTCCGACGGCTCCGGCGGAGCGCTGGCGCAGATCCCGGAGGGAACGGCGCTTTGCGTACTGGGTGAGGAAAACGGACGGTTTCAGGTCCGCTACAGGGGAACCTACGGCTATGTGGATTCCGATTATTGTATGATCAATCTTCCGGAATATCTGGGAGATCTGTGCGATTACAGCATTGAGAACAGCTATCAGTCCATCTTCCGCGTACACGGATACGACATTCCGCGCATCACCAACGGCGTGGTGCAGGGCTATGAGGGAATTTATCTGGGAAATCACGATTATCTGGTGCCGTATCTGTATCCCTGCAGCGCGAAGCTTCTGCAGGCGGCCGAAAATGTCCGGAAGGACGGATACTGTCTGCATATTTATGACGCGTTCCGGCCCAACGAGGCCTCCCGTTGTCTGTACAGCACCATGGAAGGGCTGATGAATTATCCGGTTCCGGAGAAAACCGAGCGCATCGCTGTGCCGGCCGGTGAAGACGGCAGAGAGCTTTCCGCGGGGCAGGATGCGGAAGGCGGTGAGGCGCAGGAGGGCGCCGGTTCGGAAGAAAATCCCGGGGACGGCGGCAACCCGGCCAATCAGGGCACGTACGGCGGCCTGACGCCGGAGGTCCTCGGCATGCTGAAAAATATGACGCCCATGGAGCTGCAGATGCGCAGCCTGACTCAGGCGACGGCAGTGGCGCTCCGGTCTCTTTCCGTGGATTCCATGCTGACGCTGCGCGGCATGTCTTCGGAGGAGTTTTCGGTGTTCCGATCCCTTTCGCTGGATGCGCTGCTCGCGACGGGGCTGTTTTACGGAGAGGACAGCCGGATCGCGGTATCGGACGGCGGGACGGGGCAGGAGGCTTCGGAGGCAGGACCTGCGGGCCAGTTCTATACCGCGGTGGGTACGGATCCGGCGGCGGGCCAGACGGTTCCGGGAACAGATCCCGCGACAGGACAGCCGCTTCCGGGGACTGACCCTGCGGCGGCGGGCCAGGCGGTTCCGGGAGTGGATCCGGCGACGGGGCAGCCGCTTCCGGGCACGGATCCGGCGGCGGGTCAGACCGCCCCTGCGACGGCTCCCGCGTCCGCGCCGACCGCGGAAATGCTCCGGAAGTTCGCACGGTTTTCCCGGGACGAGCTGCTGATGCTCAAATCTCTGTCCGCGGAGGAGCTGACCTACGGAAAGCTGTATCTTCAGGAGAATATGCAGACCTACGGCGACGTGATGCTGAACGAGAATTTCCGGCTGGGCAGCTTCCTGGCGGCTACGGTTTCCGCTCATAACCGGGGAATCGCTGTGGACCTGACGCTGGAGCGGCTGGATAACGGACAGGATCTGACGATGCAGACAGAGATGCACGACCTGAGCTGGTATGCTTCGCTGTCTCAGAATAACGGCAATGCGAATCTGCTGGCGGAATATATGAAGGGCGTGGGCTTTAACGATCTGATCTCCGAGTGGTGGCACTTCCAGGACGACGAGACCAGGGAGGCCATCGGGCTGGACTCCTATATGACGGAGGGCGTGGAGATCACGGGCTGGAAAAAAGACGACAACGGCTGGAAGTACCGTCTGGAGGACGGCAGCTATTATACGGATACCACCGTCACGGTAGAGGGGCAGGAATGCACCTTCGACAGCGACGGGTATTGTATGCAGTGAGGAGGAAAGGAAAAATGAGCGGACGGATGATGATACGGCTGGCGGGATTGCTTGCGGCCGTGGGCCTGTTTCTGGGAAATCAGACGGATGTCCTTGCGCAGGAGAGCGCATCCTACGGCTTTGTGCAGATGCCGCAGGGCGTGATGTGGAAAAATGCGGACGGCACCTGGGCAAAGGACGAGTGGATCGAGATCCTGGGGCTGATCTACCATCTGGATCAGAACGGCTATATTCAGACGGGGATGACGCAGGTGGGGGACAGGATCTATTATCTTCTGCCGGAGGGACGGCTGTTCACGGGCTGGCTCACCCTCGGGGAGGACCTCTATTATTTCCGGGAGGACGGGACGATGGCGGCGGACACCGCGGTCGGCGCGTGGCTGGTCGGAAAGGACGGAAAGCTCGTTTTGCAGGAAGGGCAGCCGCTGCCCACGGAAAGCTCTCCGCTTCAGACGCTGGTGGCCGAGACGCTGGCAGGGATCGTGACGCCGGAGATGACCCAGGAGCAGAAGCTGAGGGCCTGTTACGATTATATGATCGAACACTGCAGCTACAAAAGGAGCTATGAAAAGCCCGCCGGGGACTGGACCGGAACCTATGCCACGGATATTCTGACCACCGGAAAGGGAAACTGCTACCGTTTCGCCTCCGGCTTTGCCTATCTGGCGAAGGGGCTCGGCTATGAATCCCGGGTGGCGACCGGACAGATCAAGTCCAAAAAGGGCGGCGTGACGCCGCACGGCTGGACGGAGATCAAAATCGGCGATGTGTGGTATCTGTTTGACGCGGATATGCAGGACTCCAACGGCAGGGATTATTACAGGAAAACATACGAGGAATATCCCACCAAGCCTTTGATCAAAGAGGCGGAGTGGGCTGTGCAGTTTTAAGGATCGCAAGGAGGAGCGGCAATGGCGTTCAGTTCCGTGCCTTTTCTGTTTGCCTTTTTCCCGGCGGTATTTCTGCTGCATACGCTGATGCCGTCCGTGAGGGCGAAAAACTGGTTCCTGATCGCGGCGAGCCTTTTGTTTTACGCGTACGGGGAACCGGTTTATGTATTTTTGATGATCGCGTGCGCCTTTCTGAATTACGGAATCGCGCGGCTGTTTGACGGGCGCGGCAAAAGGGCGAAAAAGACGCTGCTGGTCGCGGGGCTGACGGTCAATCTCGGCATGCTGGGCGTGTTCAAATATGCCGGTATGCTGGTGGAGACTGTGAACGGGCTGTTCGGCGCGGATTTCGGAGTCCCGCAGATCCGCCTGCCTATCGGCATCTCCTTTTTCACCTTTCAGGCGCTCTCCTATATGATCGACGTATACCGGGGGAGAGTGGCCGCGGAAAAGCGGTTTTCAAAGGTTTTGCTCTATATCTCCTTCTTCCCGCAGCTCATCGCGGGACCGATCATCAAATATATCGATGTGGCACAGCAGATCGATTCCCGCCAGGTGCGGCTGGACCGGGTGGTGACGGGGCTGCGGCGCTTCATCGTCGGAATGTCCAAAAAGGTGCTGATCTCCAATACCATGGGCGCAGCCGCGGACTATGTGTTCGGCCTGTCCGGAAACGAGCTGGGGATCGCGGCGGCATGGCTGGGCGCGGTCTCGTACATGCTGCAGATCTATTTTGATTTCAGCGGCTACAGCGATATGGCGATCGGGCTGGGCAGGATGTTCGGCTTCGATTTCCAGGAAAATTTCCACTATCCCTATTCGGCCGTGAGCATGCAGGATTTCTGGCGCAGGTGGCATATTTCCCTGACCAGTTGGTTCCGGGAATATCTCTATATCCCGCTGGGCGGCAACCGGAAGGGAAAGACCCGTACCTGGATCAACCGGCTGATCGTATTTTTCTTCACCGGGCTCTGGCACGGGGCCAACTGGACGTTTGTGCTCTGGGGGCTTTACCATGGGGCGTTTCTCATTCTGGAGACCAATGCGCCGGGAATGACGCGGAAAATGGGAATCTTCCGCAGGGTCTATGTGCTTCTGGCGGTGTGTATCGGATTCGTGATCTTCCGGGCAGACAGTGTGGGACAGGCGTTCGTGATGCTGCGGGCCATGTTTGCCGGCTTCGGAGGCGGAGAACTGGCGGCAGCCTCCGCGGCGGCGGTGTGCAACGGGCTCTTTGCGGTCACGCTGGCGGCGGCCGTCGTGTGCGCGATGCCGGTGAAGGAATGGCTCATGCGCGCGGCCGCGCAGAAGGGCCTGGAACAGACGGCGGAAGGAAAGGCCTCCGGAGAACAGGTTTCCGGAGAACCGGCGGCAAAAGGCGGCGCTCTCGGAAAACTGGTGTCGGCAGAAACGGCCGGCTTCTGGCGGGGCATCTCCTGCGCGGGTTCCGTGTTCCTGCTGCTTTTGTGCATGATGAGCCTGGCGGGCGGCACCTACAATCCGTTCATATATTTTCGGTTTTAGGCGGAGATCGGCCTGCTCCCGCGCCGCGGGGCGCATTCACAGATTTTCGATAGGATGGGACGGAACAAGAGGATGAAAAAGAAAGCGGCTTCCCTGCTGTATATAGGGATCGTTCTGGCGCTTTGTCTGCTTCCGCTTCTGGGCATGGGCTTCGCTTCCGCGGAGCAGACGACGGAGAACCGGGATCTGGCGAAGTGGCCGGAGCTCATGACCGGAGACGGACTGAATACGGCGTATCTGGAAGAGATCGGCGCCTGGTTTACGGACCGGTTCGCTTTCCGGTCTGAGCTGGTGACGGCGGACGCGCGCCTGCGGGGCTCTGTTTTCGGCGTGTCCGCGGAGGACGATGTGATCTTCGGCAAAAACGGATGGCTCTATTACGAAGCCACGCTGGACGATTTTCAGCACAAAAATCCGGTGTCGGAGCGGATGCTTTTCAATATGGCGCACAACACGGCGCTGATGCAGCAGTATGCGGAGAGCCTGGGGAAGACCTTCGTGTTCACGATCGCGCCCAACAAAAACACCCTGTACGGGGAGAACATGCCGGACCGGTATCAGTACCGGATTGAGGCCGACAGCGATATGGAACGGCTGATTCCCTGGCTGGAGCGTGAGCACGTGAACTACGTGGATCTGGATTCCCTGTTCAGGAAACGGGACGAGGTGCTTTATTACGCGCGGGACTCTCACTGGAACCAGGAGGGAGCGGTTATGGTGTACAACGCCCTGCTGGATGCCTGCGGAAAGGCGCATGAGACGTGGGAGGGACTGGAGCCGGAGCCGGCGGAATATGTGGGAGATCTGAGCCGGATGCTCTATCCGCTGGGAGCGGAGCCGGAGACGGATGTCTCCTATCAGAAGTATTTCACCTGGTCCTATACGCAGGGAGACGACGTGGAGGACGATTTGATTCAGACCGTTTGCGCACAGGGCAGTCAGAATCTGCTGATGTACCGGGATTCCTTCGGAAATTCGCTGCTCCCCTTCATGGCGGAGGCGTTTTCTTCGGCGACGTTTTCCAAGCAGGTGCCCTATCCCATGACCGATCTGGTCACGGCGGCCCCGGATATCGTGATCGTGGAAAAGGTGGAACGCCATCTTCCGACCCTGGGGAGTGTGCCCCCCCTCATGAGCGGCCCGCGCCGGACGCTCGCCGGAGAGGCGAAGCCGGCGGAGAGCGATACGGCCGTGCGGCTGACGAAGGAGGGCAGCTACTGGAAGCTGACGGGGGTCGCGGACGAAGCGTATATGGATACGGATAGCCGTATTTATATAGAGGTTGACGATGGGACCGGCCCGGGTGTCTACGAGGCGTTCTGTGTGGACGCGACGGTGGACGGAAGGTCCGGCGATTACGGTTTTATCCTGTATCTGTCGGAGATCATGCTGAACGGCAGTTCCTTTGACGTCAGGGTGATCGCGGAAGGAGACGCACAGCCGGTGGTGCTGTACGAAGGAAAACTGGAATACGGAGGAAAAGGAAAATGAAAAAAGGTCTGGTCGTGATGATGCTGGCAGTGATGCTGGCGGGCTGCAGCGGTACGGAGCAGGGCGCTTCCGGAGAGGGCGTTCCGGAGCAGAGCGCGGCGGCGGAAAGCAGTGCGGACGCGGAGGAGAAGGAAGAAACCGTAACGGAGGAGACCGTGTCTGAGGAGAGCGCCGCCGGGGAGGAAACGGAAAGCGCGCAGGACGCGCAGACAACCGAGGCGGAGAGCGGGGATCAAACGGAGCTTTCGGAGGATGATGCAAAGGCGCAGGCCGCGGCGGAGGCGGCCGCACAGGCGGAGGCCGAAGCCGCCGCGCAGGCAGCCGCGGAAGCGGAGGCGGCCGCGCAGGACGGCGGGGAGGAGGTCACGGAGGTCAGCCGCACCTGGATCGAGGACTGCGGACAGGACAGCGGCTACTGGGAAGTGACCTATTCCGACGGTTCCGTGCAATATATTGAGGAAGAAGAGTAAAGGAAGCCGCGATCATGTATTTTTTTGACAGCCGTGTGCGCTACAGCGAAGCGGATGAGCAGGGCAGACTGACGCTGGCGGGAATGGTGGATTATTTTCAGGATACCTCCACGTTTCAGGCGGAGGATCTGGGGATCGGCGTGGAATATCTGAAGAGCATGGGAGCGGCGTGGGTGCTGAACGCATGGCAGATCATGATTCATTCCCGGCCCGTACTGGGGGAACGGATCCGAACGGGGACCGCGCCCTACAGCTTTAAGGGGTATATCGGCCTGCGCAATTTCGTGATGGAGGACGCGGACGGGAACCGTCTGGCGGAGGCCAATTCGATCTGGACGCTCCTGCATCTGGAAAAGGGGATTCCCGTCCGGGCGACGCAGGAGATGCTGGAACGGTATCGGCTGGAGCCGAAGCTGGAGATGGACTATGCGCCCCGGAAGATCGCGCTGCCCGGCGAGGGCGTTCCCCGGGAGGCGTTTTCGGTGGAGCGGCACCATCTGGACGGCAATCATCATGTGAATAACGGGCAGTATGTCCACATGGCAATGGAATACCTGCCCCCGGATTTCACGGTGGGGCAGATGAGGGCCGAATACAAAAAGCAGGCCCGCCTGAAGGATCGGATCGTTCCGGTGGTCCGCGAGGGAGAGGGGCTTGTCACGGTGGCGCTCTGCGGGGCGGACGGACAGCCCTATGCCGTGGTGGAATTTTCAAAGGCCCGGTGATCCGAAGAAGGGCCGCCGCGGGACGGCGGATGGAGAAAAGGCATGTTGGAGCTTGGAAAAGTGCAGGAGCTGACCGTGGTCAAAAGGGTGGACTTCGGCGTATATCTGGCCCCGGAGGAGGACGCGCAGGAAAAGGTGCTGCTGCCGGAAAAGCAGGTCCCGGCGGGAACCGGGATCGGGGACAGGCTGTCTGTTTTCCTCTACAGGGATTCAAAGGACAGGCTGATCTCTACCACTGCGGTGCCTCCGCTGCAGCTTTCGGAGGTGGCGGAGCTGACGGTAGCTCAGACGGGAAAGCTCGGCGCGTTCCTGGACTGGGGGCTGGAGAGAGATCTGTTTCTGCCGTTTCGGGAGCAGACGAAGCAGGTGAGGGAGGGGGAACGTTTTCCCGTGGCCCTCTATGTGGATAAAACCGGGCGTCTCTGCGCCACGATGAAGCTGTATCATTATCTGAAGACGGACAGCCCCTATCAGAAGGACGATCAGGTGACGGGATATCTCTATGAGATCAGCGAACGGTTCGGCGCTTTTGTGGCGGTGGACGGGAAATATTCGGCGCTCATCCCGCCCCGGGAAATGTACGGCAGTCTTCGGGTGGGGGATCGGGTCACGGCGCGCGTGGCAAGGGTGCACGGGGACGGCAAGCTGGACCTGAGCGTCCGGGAAAAGGCCCATGTGCAGATGCAGACGGACGCACAGAAGGTGATGGCGGCGATTGAACAGGGCGGCGGCGTGCTGCCTTTTACCGACAAGGCGTCCCCGGAGACGATCCGGGAGGCGATGGGGATGAGCAAAAACGAGTTCAAGCGCGCGGTGGGAAACCTGCTGAAGGAGGGAAAGATAGAGATCGGGGCGCGTCAGATCCGTAAATTGTAAAAGTATACCAAAAACAGCCTTTTTTTGCCGCATCAAGAGGTAAAACTTGCCAAAACGGGGAAAGCGTGGTAAACTGGAAGGGTAGGACAGTTTGGAAAACGGAGTCCGTTTCGGAAGAGGTGACGGAATGATGAAGAAGTATTCGATCCTTGGGATTTCCCTCTCCGATTTTCCGGTGAAGGAAGCGGTCGGCCGCATAGATGGGTATCTGCGCGGCGGCGCGCTGCGGACGGCGGCCGTTCTGACAGCCCATATGCTGGAGCTGGCGGCGGGTGATGAGGATGGAAGGGCGCTTCTGGAGAAGACGGATCTGACCGTCTGCATGGAACCGGACATTCTGGAGGCGGCGGGGATCGCCGGCGAGAGCCGTGTGAAGGAAATAGAAGACAATGCGTTCTGGACGGAGTTCCTGAAGCATCTGGCCAGACAGAAATCAGGAATCTATCTGCTGGCGGATGCGTCCGGGCAGGCGGAGGATCTTCTGGAAATGCTGGTGCTGGCGCAGGACGATCTCAATATCATAGAGTGCAGGGGTTATGAGGAATTTGATCTGCAGCCGGAGCGTCTGATCAACGCGATCAACGAGATGGCCCCGGATGTGGTGCTGTCCCGGATGGGGTGGCCGGCGGATCTGAAGCTGATGCATGAGAGCCAGCGGCTGCTGAATGCCAGGCTCTGGATGGCGCTGCCGGACCGGGAGATCACGGGGAAGCCCAGGACGGGCGTTCTGTCGGAGATCCGCA
This sequence comes from uncultured Eisenbergiella sp., assembly GCA_947627215.1. Taxonomy (GTDB): domain Bacteria; phylum Bacillota; class Clostridia; order Lachnospirales; family Lachnospiraceae; genus Gallintestinimicrobium. The sequence continues at coordinate 5,897 of CANQVD010000069.1, read as the reverse complement.
GGAAGATCTTCCGCAAAAAGGTGAATGAGTACAATGAAGAAAAGGCGGCCAGATAGAGGAACCGCCTTTTTCCTTGCGGGGCAAAACCGCGGAAGCGCCGGCCGGTACATGTTCCGGCGGGAGAAAAAACAGCCTGTCCGGCCGCCGGGCGACTGCGAAACGAATATTTGGACAATTTTACAGACAATGCGCCCTCCTTCGCGGGGCATAAAAACACTTTTAGATAAAAACGGTCCTTTTTTATGACAGATTTGCATAAATTTTTTTCGATGGCCTATGGATTTTTCTGTATCTTTCATTTAAAATGTAAGGGAAGGGTATGAGAAAGAGCGCCCGGGGCGCAAATATGCCATAGATACATGTAAATTCGTTTCGTGGAGGATTGGGGAATGATTTCGAATCAAATACTGCAGGGCACGATCGACGGCCTGAAAGCGATCGCGAGAGTGGAGCTGGGCATTGTGGATGTGGACGGGAAGATGATCGCGTCCACCGCGGAAAACATGGAACGGTGCGCGAATCTGGCGCGGGCGTTCGCGGATTCTCCGGCCGACAGCCAGGAGGTGCAGGGCTATCAGTTTTTCAAGATTTATGATGAACAGCAGTTGGAGTATATTCTCATCGCGGGGGGCGCGGGCGAGCATATCTATATGGTCGGCAAGATGGTGGCATTCCAGGTGCAGAATCTGCTCATCGCCTACAAGGAGCGTTTTGACAAGGACAATTTCATCAAGAACCTGCTGCTGGACAATCTGCTGCTGGTGGATATTTACAGCCGGGCGAAGAAGCTGCATATCCCGGTGGACGTGGACCGCGTGGTGCTGCTGGTGGAGGCAGGAGGCAGGGACAGCAATGTGCTGGAGCTGGTGCGGACGGTGTTCGCGTCCAGCAGCCGGGATTTCGTGACGGCTGTGGACGAGAACAACGTCATTGTCGTAAAGGAGCTGACGGAGGAGGACGGCGCCGGGGAGATCGGACGTGCGGCGGAAGAGATCGCGGCATGCCTTGCCTCCGAGGGGATCGTGGGCAGCCGGATTTCCTATGGAACGGTGGTGGGCGAGATCAAGGAGGTCAGCCGTTCCTATAAGGAAGCGAAGATGGCGCTGGATGTGGGAAAAATTTTCTTTGACGAACGGGAGATTATAGCGTATAGTGAATTGGGGATAGGGCGGCTGATCTATCAGCTTCCTGTTCCGCTGTGCAAAATGTTCATCCGCGAGATTTTCGGCGGCAAGAGCCCGGATGAGTTCGACGAAGAGACGCTGACCACGATCAGCAAGTTCTTCGAAAACAGTCTGAACGTTTCGGAGACGAGCCGTCAGCTTTTCATCCACCGCAACACGCTGGTGTACCGGCTGGATAAGCTGCAGAAGAGCACGAATCTGGATCTGCGCGTGTTTGAAGATGCCATCACGTTCAAGATCGCGCTGATGGTGGTGAAGTACATGAAATATATGGAAACCTACGAATTTTAGGATGGTGAACGGATTTGGGTCTATTTCATAAGAAAAAGAGAAAAAAGAGAGAGACGAATGACGCGATCATGCTGGAAAAGGTGAGCAAGTCCTATTCCAAGGGGACGCCCGCCCTGGACGGCGTGAGCCTGACGGTCAAAAAGGGCGAGTTCGTCTTCATCGTGGGCGACAGCGGTTCGGGAAAATCCACGTTGATCAAGCTGCTTCTGCGGGAGCTGACGCCCACCGGCGGAAGGGTCGTGGTGTTCGGGCAGGACGTGGGACATCTGCGGCACCGCCAGGTGCCGAAGTTCCGGCGCAATCTGGGGATTGTGTTTCAGGATTTCCGCCTGCTCAATGACAGAAACGTGTTTGAAAACGTGGCCTTTGCCCAGCGCATCGTCCTCACGCCCGCCAAGGAGATCAGGAAAAACGTTTCGTCAGCCCTCGCGGTCGTGGGGCTGGCCGGAAAATATAAGGCCAAGACCAGCCAGTTGTCCGGCGGCGAGCAGCAGAGAGTCGCGCTGGCCCGCGCGCTGGTGAACAATCCGCCGATCCTTCTGGCCGATGAGCCCACCGGCAATCTGGATCCGAAGAATTCCTGGGAGATCATGCAGCTTCTGGACCGGATCAACCGGGAGAGAGGCACGACGATCCTCGTGGTGACGCATAACCGGGAGATCGTCAACGCGATGCAGAAGCGCGTGATCACCATGCGCAAGGGCGTCATTATCAGCGACGAAGAAAAGGGCGGTTATATCGATGAGGATTAGCACATTATTCTACACGATCAAGCAGGGCATCGTGAATATTTTCCGGAACAAATGGTTTTCGCTGGCGTCCGTCGCGACGATCAGCGCCTGTCTGTTCCTGTTCGGCCTGCTCTATACCATCCTGGCCAATCTGCAGCACATGATCTGGTCCGCGGAGGAAGGGGTTTCCGTCACCGCCTTTTTTGAGGACGGCGTGACGGATGAGCAGATGCAGCAGGTGGGAGAGAAGATACGGGCGAGAAGCGAAGTGGTCCGCGCGGATTTCATTTCCGACGATCAGGCCTGGAGCGAATGGGCGCCCGATAATATCGGCGAGGACTACGCGGAAATCTATGCCGAAAATCCCTTCGAGGGCATGGACAACTACGAGATCTACATGGACGATATTTCCCAGCAGGCGGAGCTGGTGGCCTGGCTGGAATCCCTGCCGGAGATCCGGGTGGTCAAATATTCCGATCTGGCGGCCACCACGCTGACCGGCGTGAACGCCATCATCGCCTACGTTTCCCTGGGCATCATTCTGGTGCTTCTTGCCGTTTCCGTTTTCCTGATCAGCAATACTGTAGTGATCGGCATTTCCGTCCGCAAGGAGGAAATCGAGATCATGAAATATATCGGCGCGACGGACTTTTTCGTCCGTTCCCCTTTCGTGATAGAGGGCATTCTGATCGGCCTGATCGGCTCCTGTATTCCGCTGGCGGTCATCTATGTGCTCTATATTGAGGTCATGGATTATGTGCTGCTGGAGTTTCCGGCGCTGAATTCTCTGCTGCAGTTTCTGACGGCGGAGGAGGTCTATCGGATCCTCCTGCCCGTTTCCCTGGGCATCGGCGCGGGCATCGGATTTATCGGAAGCTTTGTGACCGTGCGCCGGCATCTGAGAGTGTGAGGCCGCCAAGGGCTTCGCGCGCGGAGGACGGAAGAAATTTGGAGATTCCAAAGCTGCGGCGCGGGAGCGCGCCGTCCGGCATTCCGCTGCGGAAGGAGAAAGCGTCCTCCGGGCAGCGGTATGCCGCAGGGAGAAAAGGATGAAACGAAAGAGCTTTTTTCAAATATGTGCGGCGGGCACGGCACTGGCACTCCTGTTCCTGTCCTCTTCCCCGGCGGTGCGGGCGCAAAGCCTGGAGGAGAGCATCAAACAGAAGCAGGATGCCATCAGTCAGGCGCAGAACGAGCGCAAACAGCTCCAGAACGGCCTGTCCGACGTCAAGGCGCTGGTAAAGAAGCTGCAGAACGCCAAGAACGACATGGAAGCCTATGTGGTCCAACTGGATCAGCAGGTGGAGGAGCTGGAGAACAAAATAGACGATCTGAAGGAGCAGGTGGCCGAAAAAGAGGCGGAGGTGGAGCAGGCGAAGGCCGATACCGACCAGGCGCAGGCCGTGGCGGATCAGCAGTACGCGGATATGAAGCAGCGGCTGCGCTATCTGTACGAAACGGAAAAAGGCAACGGTTATCTGGAGATCTTTTTGGCCGCCAGAAGCATTTCCGATATCCTCAATCAGGCGGAGTACGTGGAATCTCTGAGCGCCTATGACAGCCGGAAGCTGGCGGAATACCGGGAGAACGTGGAATACCTGAAGCTCTGCCGCCAGATGCTGGAGGAGGAGGAGGCCACGCTCCAGGCAGCGAAGGAAGGGCTGGAATCGGAGCAGGCGTCCGTCAACGCGCTGATCGAAGAAAAGGGCGAACAGATCAGGGCCTATCAGTCGGATATCAATACCAAGGCCGCCGCGGTGCAGGAATATGAGGCGCAGATCGCGGAGCAGAACGCCGTCATCGCGGCGCTGGAGAAGGCGGTGGCGGAGGAAAAGGCGAAGCTGGCGGAGCAGAACCGCCTGAAGTATGACGGCGGCATGTTCCAGATGCCCTGTCCCGGATACAAACGGATATCAGACGATTACGGCAACCGCATTCATCCGATCCTGGGGACCCAGCAGTTCCATAACGGCGTGGATTTCACGGCGCCCACCGGGACGCCGATCCTGGCGGCCTATGACGGGAAGGTGGTGGATGCCGCCAAGAACAGCTCCATGGGAAATTATGTGATGATCGATCACGGGGACGGCCTGTACACGATCTATATGCATGCCTCCAAGCTGTATGTGACAAAGGGGCAGACGGTGTCCAAGGGCGAACAGATCGCGGCGGTGGGCGCCACGGGACGTGCCACGGGGCCGCACCTGCATTTTTCGGTCCGTCTGAACGGCAGTTATGTGAGCCCCTGGAATTATCTGAAATGATCGGCGGGGACCGGCGATCGGAAAGCTCCGTATTTTCCGGCAATCGTCTGAAACGGCGGTTTGGCGGTTTGCATGAGCGACTTTGAAAAAATGATCTGAAAGAGTGATGACGGATGAGCGGCAGGAAGGACCGGATGAGCAGCAGAAGGAGTTTCTGGGGCGGCCTTGTGGCGGGCGTTTTCTTCACCCTGGCGGTAGGCTGCGGATTTTGGGGCGGAAGATATCTGTATCGGGCCCTGGTACTGGGGCAGGCGGTGAGCGCCGGCGGGGGCAGCGTTCTGACCTCGGCCGCAGCGCAGAAGATCGGCGTCCTGGAGGAAATGGTCGGGGAATACTATCTGGAGGATGTGGATCCCGTCAGTCTGGAGCAGGGGATGTACCGCGGCATGGTGGATGCGCTGGACGATCCCTATTCCGTCTATTATTCGGCGGAGGAGCTGGAGGAGGTCCAGAATAAGACACAGGGCATCTATTACGGGATCGGCGCCAGGGTGAGCCTGGATCCGGATACTCAACTGGCCAGGATCGCGGGCGTGATCGAGGGAACGCCGGCCGAGGAAGCCGGCCTGATGGCAAACGACCTGATCTATATGGTGGACGGAGAATCCGTACAGGGCATGGACCTGACCTCCATCGTGGCGAAGGTGAAGGGCGATGAGGGGACAAAGGTCCATCTGACCGTGATCCGCGAGGGGGAGAGCGACTACCTGGAATTCGACGTGACCCGCCGGAAGCTGGACAATGAGACCGTGACCCATGAAATGCTGGAGGATCAGATCGGCTATATCCAGATCCTGGAATTTGACGATGTGACGGTGGATCAGTTCACGGACGCGCTGGCCACCTGCAGGGGTTCGGGCATGACCGGCCTGATCCTGGATCTGCGGGGCAATCCGGGCGGCAATATGACATCCGTCTGCGAGATCGCGCGGATGCTTCTGCCGGAGGGACTGATCGTCTACACAGAGGATAAAAACGGCGAGCGGGAGGAATATACCTGCGATGGGACGCATCAGTTCGAGGATCCGCTGGTGGTGCTGGTGGATGCCAACAGTGCGTCCGCTTCGGAGATCCTCGCCGGGGCCATCAAGGATTACGGCATCGGCACCCTGGTGGGCACCACCACCTTCGGCAAGGGGATCGTGCAGCGGATCATGCGGCTTTCCGACGGCTCCGCGGTGAAGCTGACGGTGAGCAATTATTATACGCCCAAGGGGCACAATATCCATAAGATCGGCATTGAGCCCGATATCGAGGTGCCTTTCGAGTCCGAGCTCTATCAGCAGGACGGGACGGATAACCAGTTGAATCGCGCCATAGAGGTGCTGAAAGAAAAAATGGGCTGAACCTGTCCTGAAATCAGAGGCTCCGGCCCTAGACAGACAGCCGCCCGCTCCGGGACGCGTTCTCCTCCGGCGGGCATACAG
>CANQVD010000068.1 GCA_947627215.1 uncultured Eisenbergiella sp. | reverse complement strand
CCTCTCTCCCATTTGGACACCGCCTTATCCGTCAGATAGAGCCGTTCCGCCAGCTCCTTCTGCGTCAGCTTCTGCTTTTTGCGCTGTTCCCGAATGAAAGCGCCCACCTTTTCCCTGTCCATCGCTTCGCGTCCTCCCTGAAGCTGCGGCCATTTTGACAATGCCGTCCCTTTTTGCCCGATCGGTATGCGCCGGTCATCGGACCGTCCTCCTGCATTATAGGATAGCGGCCCCTCCGTGACAATCGACCGTTGGTCGAGAGGGCGTTTTATGCGGTGTTTTGAAGAATTAGCTGTCAGCCGAGAATGCTTCTCATGCGGTGTTTTCGGGGATCGGCTGTCAGGCAGGAGATCGTCTCCCGCGTTTCCCTATGGTTCTCCGGCCTCAGCGGTATCTGTCCAGGTTGACCTCCACGTCCCGGAACACCAGATCCCGTACCCGGGAGATCTTGCCGAAATCCCTGGCCTGGATCTTCACGTCCTCAAAGACGAGCCCCTGAAAGGGCGCCTCCCGCAGCCCCAGGATCTGAAACGCCGTGGATTCCCCCATGAGGTTCTGGCTCAGGACGGCCGTCACATGGCGGATCCGGATGTTGTCCGTATGCGGGATCCCGCATTCCCGCTCCACCTTTTTGGTCAGCCGCATCCAGTATTCCGGGATCTTCCCCGTATAGTCGCCCGGGATCTCGCAGTAGCTGTACATGGGATTCCAATCGAATTCAAAGGAAAACGGGCAGCGCACGTCCGTCATCGTCATGCCCTCCACCGTGATGTCCGAAACCGTTCCGCCCCTGGTGCGGGCCGACTTCATCCGAAGCCCGCTCCCCGTGCGCAGGAACATGTTGTTCCGGATGGAAATGCGGCGGATGCCGCCCGAGGTCTCACTGCCCAGCGCGATGCCGCCGCCCCTGAGGATGGTACAGTCCTGGATGATGATGTCCTCGCTGGGCCTGTTGACGCGCAGGCCATCCCAATCCCGACCGGCCTTCACGCAGATATTGTCGTCGTTGCAGTCCACACAGCAGTGCTCCACCAGCACATGACTGCTGGAATCGATATCGATGCCATCGGTGCTGGGCCCGGCGTTGTCCTTCACCACGACGCCCCGCACCGTCACCCGGCTGCTGTAGCACAGATGGATATTCCAGAATCCGGAACGCCTGCTGGTGAATCCCTCCAGCTCCACATCCGAACTGTTGAAGACCACCACGTTCCTGACCCGGAAGCAGTCATAATCCACGGCCCAGCGCAGTCCCTGTTTTTCATAAGGGGCCCGCATGCCGCCGCGCCGGTCCTCGCCCCAATATTTTTTCCACCAATATTCGCCCTGGCCGTCGATCGTGCCCTCCCCGCAGATCTTCACATGGGCGGCGTCTGTGACGTTGAGCACTGCGGCGGGCCAGTCCATCTCCACCCCGGCCACACGGCTCGGGCGCAGCGGATAGGCGTCCTCGCACATCACGCCCAGCAGCACCGCATCCTTCTCCAGGCGCAGGCACACGCCGCTTTTTAAGAAGAGGGCCCCGGTCAGATAAACGCCAGCGGGGACAGATACCTCTCCCCCGCAGGCCGCCGCCGCGTCGATGGCCGCCTGAATGGCGTCCGTACACAGGACCTCTCCGCCGCTCACCGCTCCGAAGGCCGCAATATCAAACCGTTTTTTCGTCTCAGCCATCATCCCGCTCCTCCACCGCTCTTTGGGCCGCTTTCTCCATGCACCGGTTCTCTTCGCGCCGCACCGCCGCACCGCGTCCGATTTTTCGTCATGCCTCGATCTCCTTCGTCGCGCTCTGCTGACTGCCGTCCCAGAAGATCCGGTCAGAGGCATAGGCTTCCAGATGCTGCCCCCGTGCCCCGGCATCCCGCGCCCCGATCACGTGCAGACAGGAAAGCAGCGCCCGGGCCGGTTTTTCCTCCATGACGCGGTGATATCCCTGCGCGTCCTCCTCCCAGACCGGTCCCCGCTCCCCTCCGTAACAGGAAAGCACGCAGAGCCTGATCCGGTCCGTCAGGCGGGGCCGCTCCAAAAGTGCCCGCTGAGACAGGCTGCTGTTCCGGAAGGTCCCCCGCTGCACGCTGACCCATCCCGTTCCTTCCGGTCCGGGGACCTGGATCTCATAGTCCTTCGGGAACCCGTCCCGCACCCGACACCGCTGAGCGGGTACATATAAAAGGCCCGCGATCTCCATTTTTTCATGCAGATGAAGCTCCAGCCGGATGGGGAACCGCTTCGCCCGGACGTCCAGGAACGAATTGGGGCTGGCCTGCGCCAGCACGGAGGCGTCTTCGCAGCGCGCTTCCTCCGCGCCCTCTGTGCCGCACCGGACGGATGCCCCCGCGGTGATCCGTTCCATGCGCAGCGTCGGGAAAAGCTGCGCCTCCACGTCCCGGCATTCCGCCCGCCCCGTCGGCGCGAAATCCGGTGAGGACGCATAGCGGACCAGCGCCCACAAAAGCGCGGACGCCGCGGGTCTCTTTTCCGGATCGCTCTCCAGATCCGCCGAGACCATCAGCAGATTTCCCCGCTCCACCCTGGCCTCCCATACGAGGGCCAGCGGCAGATCCCGGTTCCAGTCGTCGATCACCCGCACCAAAGGCTCGATCCCCGGCATTTCCCGCATACAGAAGGCCCTGGCACGGCTCAGGATCTCCTCCCACTGCCAGCCGCCGTCCTTTTCCGTCGGGAAATCCGCGAACAAAGGACTGTCCGCCCGGATCAAAAGTCCCTGACTTCTGCCCCATGTGGGCCCCATCTGGGAATTCCAGATCACATTCCGCATGGCCGTGGGAGGACACTCATAGCCCAGGTCGGAGAGGTGCGGGGAATAGATCACGTTCCTGCCCTCCTCCAGCCAGGCCCTGGCCTCCCGCCAGCTCCTGGTGTAACAGGGCGAGGACGCTCCCGCCGCCGCGCCGGGCAGGGGGCCTTCCCACAGCCTGCCGAAACAGTACAACTTCCAGCTATTTTGAGTCAGCCCATCGATCTTTAAGGAGAATTCCAGTCCCCGGTTCTCCTCGATCCCCTCAAAGGAGAGCGGGACCGTTCCCAGCCGGGTGATGCCGCCGTCCGGGATTTCCGGGCAGTGCAGGACACCCTGACAGACGGTGCGGCGTGCCTCGGGCCCTTTTTCCGTGGCCTCCAGCTTCCATTCCGCTTCCACGGCGCGCAGACCGCTTCCGGCATACCGGCAGAGCTCCACCGGCACCTCCGTCCGCTGTCCCTTTCGGAAAACATAGGAGGACAGCCGGGCCAGCAGAACCGTATCCGAGCAGAAGCGCCGAAACTCCTCCGGAGACGCATATCCCTTTTCCTCCCAGAAAGCGTCCAGCAGGCCCACGAAAGCCCCGCCCTGTCCCAGATAGTCGTGCAGATCCAGCATCTCAAATCCGGCCAGCTCCGGCGTGCGCAGATTCGCCTCCACGTCCTCCCGATACAGGCGGAGCTGATTGCGCCCGGAAGCGAAAGCCAGCTCCCGGTTCAATCTCTCCAGGCCGTTTCGTGCCGCGTTCTCCCGGAACAGGCGGTAATGGCCGGGCCGCAGGAAACCTGTGAATTTATCGATCACGGAAAAATCGGGATAGGCCGTCCACTGTCCCATCTCATGACAGATCACCGGCAGCTTCGCGCCCTCCAGCGAAGGCGTATAATCCCGGCCCCGCCAGCCCTCCTCGCCCCGGATCTTTCCTCCCATGTAGGGGCCGTAGGCCGACCGGTGAAAATACAGATAATCGGTGCCCCCCACATCCTTCGGCGGCACATCATAAAACCAGCCGCTCTGCGCCGTATAGAGCCGCCGCCCCGCATAGCCCAGCGCCTCATCCGTGCGCCTCGCCTGCTCTGTCCAGTCCCGCAGGACGCCGTACCAGTTCCCGGAGGGCTCATTGGTGGGAGAAAACAGCACAAAGGACGGATGATGGCCGAACTGCTCCAGGATCCGTCTTGTCTCCTGCTCCAGCACAGCCAGCATGGGGATCTCCGGTTCAAAATGGTTCCACATCCCGCACTCCGGCTGGAGATAAACGCCGGCCTCGTCCGCCGCCGCGAACGCCGCCTCCGGCGGGCAGAAGGAATGACACCGGATGAAATTCAGTCCCCAGCGCTTCACGGTTTCCATCTTCTCCAGCCACCAGCCCTTTTCACAGACCGGATACCCGGTCAGCGGATACTGGCCGCCGATGTGGGTGCCGCGAAAATATTCCGGACGTCCGTCCACGAAAAAGCTGCCGTCCTTCACCTCCACGGTCCGGGGATGCGCCTGCGCATAACGCCGCTTCTCATGCTGACGGCGTTCCCATTCCTCCGCCGTAAACAGTGCGATCTCTCCCGCCATTCCGTTCCAGGTGCTCCCCAGCGCGTCGGACACGCCGTGGCCGTCCGGGCGGTAGGGATACTGCATGGAATTGTCCGCCGAAACGGTCAGCGTATGCATTCCCGCCGGAAGCGCCCCGCAGAAGATCCGGTGCGCCGTGCAGAGGGAGCAGTCCTCTCCCTTATACACGCCGTCGATCCACACCTGCGTGCGCCAGTGGGTGAGCTCGATGAACAGGACCCATTCCGCCTCCCGCGGCGTCTCGAATTCCCGCCCATAGAACGCCGTGCCCAGAAAATGTCTGGGCGGCTGGGCGCAGAAGGATACCTGCAGGGCTTCCTCCCCGGCAGGCTGCGCGTATTCCTCCCGCTCCCAGAAAAAGGGATCGTGCAGGCTGCTGACCCATGGCGTGTCCCGGTCTATCGGATCGCCGAAGCCGGATGCCTGCAGAATGCCCGGGAGCGCTATCGTCCCCGCCTGCGGGCCTTTCTTCGCGTTCAGTTTTATCCGCCATTCTCCGGACAGATCCAGATACCTTCCGTCCCCGCGCTCACACATCGCCCTGTCCTTTTCCGCAAAATACGATTTTTCGTCCCCGCGGTCTCACCCGAACCGGAACCATTCGAAATCAAAACAGCTTCCGGGCAGGAAAACGAAGGAGACCTCCCAACTGCCGGGCATGGGTTCCACTGAAAACACGTGCGTCTGCGCTTCCTCACAGCAGGGGAATTCCACGATCTGCCGCTGATCCCTCTGTCCGTCCGAAAACCGCACATGTATGGTGTTCTTCCCCTTCGGCGCCCGGCCCCGGATCGTCAGGCTTCCGGCGCCCTTTTCTCCGAAATCCATTCCGCCGAACACAAGGGAGACATTGTTTCCGATCTTCTCCACGCTCTGCCCCGAAATGCGGTAGCTGTCCCCGTAGACCGCATCCGCACCGGCGGCCGGATTTTTCTCCCAGGCGCGCATCGGAGGCGCAAAGGAAAAGCCTTTGATGTGGATCTTCTGGTGCACCACAAAGCTGATGCTCTGCAGCCCGGTGAGCTTCTCGGGAAGCCGCCAGGTCTCCGGCTGATAGACGTTCCAGATCGATTCCCTCTGATAGACCGCATCCAGCAGCAGTTTCCCGCCTTCCTCCGGAACGCCCTGCCAGATCTGGATGGGACAGGGATCGCTCCCCAGAGAAAAGATGGGAACCGTGATCCGGTCCGAGCCCTGACTGCCGAAGTCGATATTGGAATAGGTGATCCTCGTCTCCCCGTCCCTGGCGCTGGCCACGCCCCGCTCGTTGCCGCTCGTGACCTCGCCCCGGAAGGAAGTATACAGGCTCCCCGATATAAATTTGTACGGATCGAAGGAAGCCGGGCCCAGCCCCTCTATGGAAAACTCCAGTTGAGAGATCAGGCGTACCGCGTCCGTCCCGCTTTTGGACATGCAGCGCAGATAAAATGCCCCGTCCCCCAGAGCCTCCATCCGCACCTGTCTTCCTGCCTGCTCCAGCTTCACCAGATTGGAAGCGACACCCCGCTCGTTGACCGCCGCAAAAACAACCTCCTGATCCTGCGCGGCCGCGGGCAGGACCTTCGCCTCCGCCGTCAGCCGCTTCACGTCCGCCGTAAAGCGCTGCCCCAGGGGCGCGGTGAGCAGAAGCTTTCTCGCCGGGATCTCCGCACGGCTTCCGGTGAGCACCGGCCGCTCCTGATTTTCCTCTTTTACAACAGGACAGAGCGCATTGGGGCCGCCTCCCGGTTCCGCCGCATAAGCGGATTCCCATCTGCGGGCCCGATCCGGTCCGCCGGGGACGCAGGCACAGCGCAAAACGGCCTCCTGCAGCCCCTGCCCGGTGACGCGCATCCTGATCTCGCCGGGTCCCTGTGCCGGATCCCTGCGGTCCGCCCGGATGACCGCCAACAGCTTTCCGCCGAACAGCCGCCGGCTGACGCTTTTATAGCTGTCGTAATCCGTGCTGTCCCCGTTGTCCAGGCCCACCAGCGCGCCGTCTCCCGTCACCTCCACAAAGACACGGTCGCAGGCGTTCTCCACCGGCCGCCCCTGCTCGTCCAGCGTGCCGATCTCCACGAACAGCAAATCCGCGCCGTCGGCCAAAAGCGCCTCCTTTTCCGGAGAAAGCACCAGCTTTGCCGAATCGCCGAAGCTCTGCCTGCGGGTCCGGGCGACTTCCCTTCCCGCCTCATCATAGGCTACGGCCTCCAGGCTCCCTTCCTCATAGGGCACGGAATAGTCCGCCAGCAGCTTCCGCCCGCTGCCCGGCGCATGATCCAGCGTCTGGACGCCCAGGCTCCGCCCGTTCAGGAACAGCTCCGCCCGGGCCGCATTGGTGCAGACGCGCACATCGATGACCTGCCCCGGATTGAAGTCCCAGTACGGGAAAAGATGGATCATGGGCTTCTTTTTCCCGTCCGTCCACGCCGACTGCCACACATAATAGGAGTCCTTGGGGAATCCCGCCGTGTCCACCTGCCCGAAATAGGAGTTCTTGGTATGGTAGGGTGTCGGTTCACCGATATAATCAAAGCCCGTCCACAGGAACTGCCCCATGGAAAAATCCATATCCCGGTCCATGGAAATGCATTCCTCCATGCTGCGGGCGCTCCAACTGGTGGCGCTGTTTCCCAGAGCCGAACACTGCCGGTCATCGTCCGACAGGATCTGGGCGCGCAGCGGGAAATGGTAGATGCCTCTGCTCTGCACGATCGAAGAGGTCTCGCTGCCGTAGATCACCCAGTCCGGATGCTCCCGATGATGCGCTTCATAATACCGCTCCGCGTAGTTGTAGCCCGCCAGCTTCACGATATCCGCGCATTTCTGCGCGTTCTCCCACGGCATATAGTTGGAGGCGATGGTGACGGAGGCGTTGTGATACGGATCATAGCGCTCCACCAGCTCCTTTAAGTGCCGGGTGATCTCCTGCCCCCGCCCGTCCGCATGCGTATCGTAGATCTCATTGCCGATGCTCCAGAGGATCACGCTGGGATGGTTCCTGTCCCGCATGATCCAGCTCTTCACGTCCCGTTCATGCCACTCCGGGAAAAAACGGGCGTAGTCCCATTCCGTCTTGGGCCGCTCCCACATATCGAAGGCCTCCGAGATCAGCAGAAAGCCCATCTCATCCGCCAGATTCAAAAGCCCCGGTGCGGCCATATTGTGGCTGCACCGCAGGGCGTTCACGCCCATTTCCCGCAGGATCCGCAGCTTTCTCTGCATCGCCCGGGGCGAAAAGGCCGCGCCCAGCGAGCCCAGGTCGTGATGCTCGCAGATGCCGTTCAGCTTCAGCCTTCTTCCGTTTAAGAGGAAACCTTCGTCCGGTGAGAACGTCACGCTCCGGAAGCCGATCCGGTTTTCCTCCCGCTGACAGAGCTTCTCTCCCTTCCACAGCTCTGTCCGCACCGTATAGAGCGCGGGATCGTCCACATCCCAGCGCTCCGGCTTCTTCACCAGATATTCCCACGTTGTCCCGGTCCGGGAAAGCAGCTCCCAATTCACGCGCTGCCCCTTCGCGTCATACAGCGCATGCTCCAGACGATAATCAAAAAGGAACGAAGCCAAAGTCTCCGGCACGTTCATCTCCGCCTGCAGCCGCAGCCGAAAATCCTCTCCTTCGGGAACGGAACTGATATAGATTCCGTCCTGCTCAATACAGACCGGCTCCGTCACCTTCAGCCACACATCCCGGTAGATCCCCGCCCCGGAATACCATCTGCTGTTGGGATTCCGATAACAGGCGCTGACCCACACCCGATTTCTGCCCTTCTGCAAAAAAGAAGTGATCTCGACGTTAAAGGAGGAATAACCGTATTTCCATTCCCCCGCCTTCCTGCCGTTCACATAGACTTCGCTGTCCATGTACACGCCCTCGAAGATCAAAAACGCCCGTTTCCCTTCCTCTTCCCAGAGAAAGTCCTTCCGATACCAGCCCTTTCCGTCCTCGTACAGCCTGGTGGAATCCCCGATCAGCCAGTCATGCGGGATCCGCACCGGGCAAAAATCCGCCTGCCTCCCCTGCGCGTCCTCCAGGGCGCTCTCCGTATCCAGCAGCAGGAACTGCCAGCCGTCACTGAACAGCCAGGTTCCGTTGTGCGATATATCCCTTTGTGCCGCTCTCTCCATATCGTTCCCTTTTCCTTTCGGCGCCTTTCTCCGATCCCCGAACAGTTCCGGCCATCTCTGCCTGCGGATGCCCGGTCTGTGCGATCCGGCCAAACGATCATCCGCAGTTTTTAAAGGATCTCCCGAATATCGTAAGGCGTTGTCTGATAGACGTAGTAATTCAACCAGTTCGTATACAGCCCGTTGCAGTGCGCCCGCCAGGAAAGCAGCGGCTTCTTCGCGGGATCATCGTCGGGATAATAATTTTCCGGCACATGAATGGGCAGGCCCTTGTTCAGATCCCGCATATACTCGTTGTGCAGCGTGTAGCGGTCATACTCCGGATGGCCCATGACGAAAATCTGCCTTCCGTCCGGCGTCATGGACAAAAGCACACCGGCCTTTTCCGACTCGGCCATGACCACCAGCTTCTCGCAGGCATGGATGGCCTCCGCCGGCGTCGCCGTATGGCGGCTGTGAGGGATGCAGAACACATCATCAAAGCCGCGCACCAGCGGCACCTTACGGTTCAGCACCCGGTGCTGATAGACGCCGAACAGCTTTTCCGGCAGCAGCACCTTATTCAATCCGAAGTGGTAATACAGCCCGGCCTGGGCGCCCCAGCAGATGTGCAGCGTGCTGGTGACGTGGGTTTTGGACCATCGCATGATCTCGCACAGTTCCGGCCAGTAATCCACTTCCTCAAAAGGAATCTGTTCCACCGGCGCGCCGGTAATGATGAGACCGTCGAATTTGTGATCCCTCAGCTCATCGAAGGTATTGTAAAACTTGTTCAGATGATTGGCGGATGTGTTCAGGGAAACGTGGCTGTTCATCTTCATGAAGGTCACGTCCACCTGCAGCGGCGTATTGGACAGGGAGCGCAGCAGGTGCAGCTCCGTGTCCTGCTTCACCGGCATCAGATTCAGAATGCAGATCTGCAGTGGACGGATATTCTGATGCAGGGCACGGTATTCGTCCATCACGAAGATATTTTCATTGTCCAGGATCTCCCTCGCGGGCAGATCGCTCTGTATTTTGATCGGCATTTGTTCTATATCCTCCTTGCGGCGTCAGTTTTCCAGAAAGCGTTCCATAAACTGCTCTTCCGTGATGACCTCCACGCCCAGTTCCTTCGCCTTTTTGTTTTTGGCGGAACCGGATGTGCTGTCGTTGTTGATCAGACATGTGGTTTTCCCCGTGACGCTTCCGGTTACCTTTCCGCCCAGTTCTTCGATCCTTCCCTTCAGCGCGTTTCTGTTCTCAAAATGGTTCAGGCTGCCGGTGATGACGAAGATCTTCCCCGCCAGCGGCTGTTCTCCGGTCTCGAAGCTCTCTTCGGCGATCCGCACTTCCCGCAGCAGAAGCGCCAGATCCGCCCGGTTCTTCTCCTGCTGCCAGAACGCGCAGAAGGTTCCGGCGATCACAGGTCCCACGCCGTCGATGGCGGCCAGCTCCTCCACCGGCGCCGCCAGCATGCGGCTGATATCGTTCTGGTATGCCCGGCAGATCATCCGCGCGTTGGCCGCGCCGATGTTGGGAATCCCCAGCCCGTAGATCAGACGCGGCAGCGTGGTCCCGCGCGCGTTTTCAATGCTGTCCAGCAGATTCTGACAGGACTTCTCCCCGAAGCCGTCCATCTCCACGATCTGCTCCCGATATCGGTTCAGATGGAACAGATCCGCATACGTGTGCAGAAAACCCCTGGCCAGAAATTTTTCCAGCGTGGCCTCCGAGAGGCCGTCGATGTTCATGGCGTCCCGACTGACAAACAGGGCAAACGCCTTCAGCTTCTTCGCGTCGCAGTCCGGATTGGGACAGACCAGCGTTTCCGTCTCGTTTTCCCGCTCGATCCGCGTCTCCTTCCCGCACACCGGACAGACGGACGGGATCTCCAGACTGCCGCTGCGGGTCAGGTTTTCCGCAATCTGCGGAATGATCATGTTCGCCTTATAGACCGTGATCTTATCGCCGATCCCCAGCTTTAACTCCTTTACGATGCTGACGTTATGGACGCTGGCCCGGCTGACCGTAGTTCCCTCCAGCTCCACCGGATCGAAAATCGCCACGGGGTTGATCAGACCCGTTCGGCTGGCGCTCCATTCGACCTGTCTGAGCACGGTCTCCGCCGTTTCGTCCGCCCACTTAAAGGCGATGGAATTGCGCGGGAATTTGGCCGTAGCGCCCAGCGATTCTCCGTAGGCGATATCATCCAGGGTCAGCACAAGGCCGTCGGAGGGGATCTCGTAACGCGGTATTTTTTCTTCAAAGGAGGCCACGGCATCCACGACGTTCCGCGCCGTCACCCGCTCATATTCCACCACTGAAAAGCCCTGCCCCTTCAGAAAAAGGAACTGCTTTTCCCGGGAATTCCCAAAGTCCGCTCCGTCCGCGCGCACCAACGAAAAGGCGAAAAAGCGCACCCGGCGCTGCGCCGTGATCCCGCTGTTGAGCTGCCGCACGGAACCGGAGCATAAGTTCCGGGGATTTTTGTACCGGGCAGAAACGTCTTCGATCTCCCCGTTGATCTTTTCAAAGTCCGCATAGGTGATGACCGCCTCCCCCCTCAGGACCAGCTCGCCCTTCCAGGAGATCCGGTGGGGAAGATTGAGAAACGTCCGCGCGTTCCCCGTGATCACTTCTCCCACTTCGCCGTTGCCTCTCGTCACCGCCTTGAACAGTTCTCCGCTCCGATAAGTCAGAACGATGGTCAGGCCGTCCAGCTTCCAGGACAGAAGCCCTTCCTGATCTCCCAGCCATTCCGCCAGCTCTTCGCGGCTCTTGGTCTTTCCCAGAGAGAGCATGGGACGCTCGTGCCGTTCCTTCGGCAGCTCCTCCACGGCCTCGTAGCCCACGGTGACGGTGGGGCTTCCCGCCAGCACCGTTCCGGTCTCCTCCTCCAGCGCTGCCAGTTCGTCGTAAAGCCTGTCATATTCGTAATTGCTCATGATCTCCCGATCTTCGGCGTAATAGGCTTCAGACGCCTTTCGCAGCAGATCGATCAGCTCCTGCATTCTTTCCAGTCCGCTCATGGGCTGCATACCTCCGGGACAAATCTCTTTCCCCATTCCGGGGCGTTCTCTCTTCCGTACGGGTGTGCTTCGCTGCTGTCCCGGCAGCCGCATTTTTGCGGCCCCCTGGCCTGTCCGCAGCCGGTCTGCGTACATCGCTCCTTTGCGCCGCGCTGCCCGGTCTGGCCTGATCCGCCGCGGATTTGTCCGATTTCTGCCCGCGCGCCGAAGCATCCGCCGACAGCGTGCGCGGCTTTGCGTTCTCCCGCTTTGCCGGAACTGCCGCAGGACGTCTGCCGCCCCGCTCCACCTCCGCATACAGCTCCTGCTTCTCGGCGTTCGTAAGGGCGCGCACATCCCCCGGATTGAGCTTCCCGAGGAGGATATTGGCGACGCGGACCCGCTTGATGCTCACCACATCATAACCGCAGGCGCGGCACATTCGGCGGATCTGGCGGTTCAACCCCTGGGTCAGCGTGATGCGGAACAGGAACTTTCCCTCTTCCTTCACCACACAGGGCCTGGTGGTAACGTTTAAGTCTCTGAGCAGAACGCCGTCGGACATTTTTTTCAGGAATTCGCGGGACACCGCCTTATTCACCCGCACCAGATATTCCTTCTCGTGATAATTGGCGGCCCGCATCAGGCCGTTGATGAGGTCGCCGTCATTGGTCATCAGGAGCAGGCCCTCCGAATCCCGGTCCAGCCGGCCCGCATAGGTGACGCGCACCGGATAATCCAGCACATCCCGGATCGTAACCTGCGCGTGGCGATCCTTTTCGGTACAGGTCACGCCCACCGGTTTATAATAGGCCAGCACCACCTTCTTTTCCCGGCCCGCGACCTCTCTGCCGTTCACGACGATCCTGTCCAGATCGCTGACGCGCATGCCGGGCACGGCGGTCTGCCCGTTGACCAGGACCTTCCCCTCTTCCACGAGCTTATCCGCGTCCCGCCGGGAGCAGACTCCGCTCTCCGACAGATATTTATTCAGTCTCGATTTTTCCGTATTCGGCATGATCGCTCCCCCTTACCGGTCCGCATGCTTCCGATCGTCCAAAACAGCACCCGTCTGATCCTGTTCGATCTGACCGGCCTCCATTCGCTTCAGTTTCCGCAGAAACGCCGCCAGAAACGGCAACGATACCGCCAGCGTGCAAAGATCCGCCAGCGGCTGCGCAAGCTGAACCCCCAGCACCCCGATCACGGGCGGCAGGGCCCAGATCAGCGGCAGAAAGAACAGCCCCTGGCGGCACAGAGCCAGGAAGGTCGCGCTTCCTGACTGTCCGGTGCTCTGCAGCGCCATGTTCGTGGTCGTGCTGATCCCGAACAGCGGCATGATCAGACACTGCGCCCGCAGGGCAAACGTGCCCAGGGCGATCACCTCCGGATCATCCCGCCGAAACGCCGTCAGAATCTGCGGGGACAGCGCATAGATGACGATGCCCAGCGCCAGCATCACGGCAGTCCCCACGATGCACGTGATCCGGGTGGCGTCGTAAACCCTGCGGTATTTCCTGGCGCCGTAGTTAAAGCCTGCCACCGGCTGAAAGCCCTGTCCGTATCCCAGCATGGCGGAAAACATGAAAAACATGATCCTTCCCACGATGCTCATGGCGGCGACGGCAGCGTCTCCGTAGACGGCGGCGTTGACATTCAGGCCGACGCTGGCAATGCTGGCCAGCCCCTGCCGGCACAGGGACGGCATGCCCCGCCAGAGTATATTCCCATATACGCCTGCCCTGCGCGACACGGCGGTGATGCGCAGGCGCACTTCACTTTTGCCCATCAAAAACAGCGTCAGCAGAATGCAGAAGCTCACCGTCTGGCTCAGCGCCGTCGCAATGGCGGCCCCGGCCGTTCCCAGCCGCAGTCCGAAAATGAAGATGGGATCCAGCACGATGTTCAGAATGCCGCCTGTGGTGATGCCGAGCATCCCCATCACGGCCTTGCCCTGGTGGCGGAACAGATTGTTCATCACGAAGGATGAGCACATGATGGGCGCCGCCAGCAGAATATACTGTCCGTATGCCTTTGCATAGGGAAGGATCGTTTCCGTGGCCCCCAGGGCGCGCATCAGCGGTTCCACGAATACGGAACCGAACACCGCCAGCAGTCCGCCCAGCGCCAGCGCGGAGAAGAATCCCGTACTGGCCGCGCATTCCGCCTCCTTCTGCTCCCTGGCGCCCAGATGCAGGGCCACCAGCGTTCCCGCGCCCATGCCCAGCGTGAAACCGATGGCCTGTATGATCGCCATCAGAGAGAACACGATGCCGACGGCTCCCACCGCGCTGGTCCCCAACTGGGACACGAAAAACGTGTCCGCCATATTGTAAAGCGCGGAAACCAGCATGCTGATGATGGTCGGCACCGCCAGGCCGGTGACCAGCCGCAGCACCGGCGTCTGTGTCATTTTGATATAATGCGCCTGTCGGCGCGCTTCCTCCTGCGTCAGCGCAATTTCCATAAACATCCCTTCCTTAATGCTTTTTGGTGATGCTGTTCACCAGCCAGATCACGATGCAGGCGCCGATCACCGACACGATGATGCTGCCGATGAATCCGCTTCCGGAGATCCCGATCAGGCCCAGGATCAGATTTCCCACAACGCCGCCTACGATGCCCAGCACGATATTCCGGACGATGCCGCCCTCATTGTTCATGATCTTTCCGGCCAGCCATCCCGCAATGGCTCCCACGATCAGACTGCTGATCAGCCCCAATCCTGCCATAGCTTTTTCCTCCTTTGTTCCCGACGGTGTGCCGCAGACGCACTGCCGCAGCGGCCGCACGCCCCTGTATACGCTGCGCCTCCGTCAGAGTCTACGCTCATTATATCCTCTCCCAACGTTTATTTCAACCCAAACATTCTCCCCCCCCGGCGCTGTCCCATTCTCCCCCCCCCGGCGCTGTCCCATTCTCCCTCCGGCGCTGTCCCGGAGGGACAGAAAAAGCTCCGTCCCACAGACCCGTGAAACGGAGCAGTTCGCTTTTCGCAAGAGACGGAAAGGCCGCAGGACCGCCAGACGTCCCGCCCCGGCGTCCTTAAGCGGGCCGCCAGCACCGGCGTATCCCGACCGTCCATCATTGGCGGCATGTAACCCATCCTGCGCCCTTAAGCGGGCCGCCAGTACCGGCGTATCCCGACCGCGCAGGAAATGAGGAGCCACAGGACGATCCCCGCCGTCACCGGCATCGCCGCGGCCCCCGTCGAAGCCGCAAGCATCATCGGGAACGGACTGCACATCCCCGCCAGACGGAACAGAATGCGCAGTCCCGCAAAGCCGAAGAGGACCGGGAGCACATAGAAGGACGCGATCCCGCCCGCCAGACAGGCCAGCGCCGCCGAGAGCGAAAGAAAGCTCTGCCGCAGCTTCGCGGAGAAAAAGAGCGTGAGCGCGCACATCAGGCACATGCCGAACGCGCCCCAGGCGAGGTTGATCCCCCAGAGCTGTCCATTCGTCAGGGAAGCAAAACCGATTCCTGCCCCGATCCCGCACAGGTTCGTGGCCCGCAGCCCGTCCATGCCGTAGATCATGAGATACGCGCCGAGCAGAGTCCCGTTGGCCAGCAGATAGATCCCTTCCGCAAGCGCCAGCGCGGCCGCGCATTTGGAAACGGCCGTTTCCCGCACGCCTTTTGCACAGGTTAAGAGCACCGGCGCGGTCAGAGCCTGATGCTCCTGCGCGAAAACGGGGGCCAGCACGACCGCGGTCAGCACCAGCAGAAGCAGGTTCATGCTGTAAGCGGCCTCATACAGGAAATCCATGTTCTGCGTGTAACAGAAATACGACGGATTCCGCGCGATCCTCTCTTCCTCCATCGCCAGCGCTTCCCCGGAAAGCATCCTGACAGCGCCTGGATCCTCTCTGTTCCTGTAATCCGTCAGCAGATCCGTGGCGTAACGGCTCACCCAGTTGCCTTCCCTGCGGACAAGCCCGCCGTCCGTCTCATCCCCGGCGATGCCGTAGGTGTCCAGGATCCTGAAGAGCTTCTCCGCCGTCAGCGGTCCTTCCCAGGTCCTGGCGATCTCCCGGTCCTTTCGGATCGCTTCCAGTCCTCTGTAACGCACACCGTCCACCACCGTATCCTCTGCCGCCACGATGCTCTCCCACACCCAGAGAGCCATGAAGGAGACGATCACGGTCATGCCGATCCATACGATCCGCCTGCTTAAGATCTTTTGCAGTTCCACGATAAAAAGGTTCATGATCTCCTCCGTTTCATCCGCGCCGTCCCGCCGGAGCGTTCTGCGCCAGGCCCTGTTTCTCTCTTCCGTTTCCCGCTTCCTGCATGAAAAACAGATAGGCGTCCTCCAGGTTCGGTTCGCAGGCCGCCGCGTCCGGCACCGGTTTTTCCGCTGAAACGATGCGCAGGCAGACCTGATCTCCCGCCGTTTTCAGATTGCTCACCGGCCAGCGCTCCTCCAGCCGTCCGGCCCAGCCCTCGTCCACCAGACATTCCCACACATGCCCCCGCGCCTTCTGCATTACCTCCGCCGGTGTCCCGGAGGCCTTCAGCCTTCCGTCCTTCAGAAGCAGGATCTCATCCGCGATGAATTCCACATCCTGCACGATATGAGTGGACAGCAGAACGATCCTGTCCTTCCCCAGCGAGCTGATGATATTGCGGAAGCGGATGCGTTCCTTCGGGTCCAGGCCGGACGTGGGCTCATCCAGGATCAGCACATCCGGATCGTTCAGGATCGCCTGCCCGATCCCGAGCCTGCGCAGCATCCCGCCTGAAAAGCTCCGAAGCTTCTGTTTCCTGACATCCGCAAGGCCCGTGAGCTCCCAGATCTCATCCAGCTTCTCCAGCAGGAGCCGGGGCGGGACCGCTTTCAGCCGGGCCAAATAGGTCAGATATCTTTCCGCGGTGAATTCCGGATAAAAGCCGAACTCCTGCGGCAGATACCCCAGAATCCGCCGGTAGCGCGCGCCCATTTCTCCGATCCTCTCCCCCTGGAAGCGGATCTCGCCTCCATCCGGCAAAAGAAGCGAACAGAGCATCCGCATCAGCGTCGTCTTTCCCGCCCCATTGGCCCCCAGAAGCCCGTATACCCCTTCCGACAGCACATGATCAAAGGCGTCCACGGCGATCTTCGTGCCAAACCGTTTTGTGACGCGGTCCAGTCTCAGTTCCAGCATACAATCTCACCCTCCATCCTTCTGCATAATGACAGGGTCTGCATGCCGCAGCATACAGCCGCCAGCACGAGGAGCCCCGTCCAGACCGGCAGCCATATCCGGTCATAAATCTGCGGGAACACGCACTGCGCACAGACGGAAAGCCCCGTAAAGGCCGCTCCCCAAAACCATGCGCGCCCCCGTCCCCTGCCGTTTCGGAAAACGGAGAGAAAGACCAGATTGGACAGGAAAAAGGGAGTCAGCACATAGACCGCAAAGGCGAACATGCCGAAGCCGTGGGCCCGGGCGCGCAGACCGGACAGCATCAGCACCAGGATCACGTCTGTGCCGCTCAGGCAGCACGCCCGCAGCAGCCAGAGCTGCGACAGGTTCAGATAGCAGCTCTGCTCCAGTTCAGCCATCCTGTGAGAAAAATGTCCCGCCAGCTCCTGTACGGTGAGCAGTCCCGCCGCGGCCATGCACACGGAAAGTGCCGGGAACACCTGCCAGCCCTCCAGATCCGTATACCGCTCCAGCGCCCATTCCAGCAGAGGCAGCATGCACAGCAGACAGAGCTGAGCGGCCCACACCGCCGCCGGAATGCCGGACATCTGGGCCCGCAGAAGATCCGCCCAGCCGGGATCATACCGGATCTCTTTTTCCCGCGCCGCCCGTGAGAGCAGCGCGAACGCTCTGCTCCGTCCGGCGGGATCGGGCCCCAGGCGCGCCCCGGCGCACAGGAATGCCTCCCGCAGCTTTTTCTCTTTCATAAAAAACCTC
>CANQVD010000067.1 GCA_947627215.1 uncultured Eisenbergiella sp. | reverse complement strand
CCCTCCGGCCGGCGAGGCGGCGCGGGAAGGCCGGCAAAGGGCCGCCGGGATCGGTGCGGAATTTCCCATCTGCCGCGGGCGTCACCCGATCCGGTTCACCACACCGGAAAAGAGCACCACCGGGCCCGCGTCGCCGCCGTCCGCGGTCAGGAGGAACGCGAAGGGGCGGTCAAACTTCAGTTCTACCGGCTCCGGCGGATCCAGAAGGGCGCCTTCGGCCATCATCAGGGCAGTCACGGCAGCGGCCGTCAGGCCTTCCTCGTCCACCTCCAGCATGGCCTTCTGCACCGCCTGGGACAGATACAGAGAGCGGTTCTGCGCCAGGCCGTCGATATGGGGATCCCGATCGTCCGACAGCGGAACGCCCATCGCCTCCAGCGTCTCCAGCACGGAAAACGTATCACTCTCCAGCCGGAACCGGGGCAGGGACAGTTGTACGGCGGTCCGGTCCGCCTCCAGCAGACGGTTCAGCTCCTGCGGATCCAGACCGGCCAGCACCTCCTCCGCAGACCGCCCCTCCTCCTCCGGCAGCAGAAGCAGCAGCCTGCCGCCGTTTTGGGTGGGAAGCGCCGCCATCTCAAAGCCGTCCCCCACATAATACGGAATGTCGTCAAATTCCCCGTTCATGAAGGGAACGGTTTCCTCTCCTGCCGCGCCGCGGAACAGATCGTCCTCCGTCAGTCCCTCCGCAAACGTCTCCGACCAGCCGTCGGAAAAATAGACCGCGTTGGCGAGGGCCGCCACGGTTTCCGGGTCGAAATGAGAAATCAGGTCCCGTATCTCCCCGTCCGTCTGCTCGCTGGCCCACGCATTGACCTGCTCCACTGCGCCGTCGCCGGTAAAATCCACACGGAAGATCCGTCCCTGATAGACGTCCGTGAAGACCGATTCAAACGCCTTCCGCAGCTTCACGTCCTCCCCCACGAACACCGCGTTGGCGATCTTCAGCGGGCTGTCCGTTTCCTCTCCATACTGCCGCAGCCATTCCCGCCGTTCCTCCTGCTGCAGGGAACGGAGCATTTGCCCCGTCAGCTCATTCTGCACCGCCATATCCGCACCGGACAGTCCCAGCGCCGAGAGCAGCTCCTCCATCGCCGCTTCGTCCGATGCGTTCGCCAGCGCGGTCAGCGGCAGCCACACCGAAAAGGGCGAGACGATCAGGTTTTCCGCTGTGCCCTTCTCCTCCAGCATCTGTCTGGTGAACCGCAGGGCAAAGCCGTTGACGCCGTCCTGAAACCTGGCGGGCATCGCCACGCCGGTGTAGGCCACGGGGTCGGAATCCTCCGTCTGACCGCCGACCGTTGCGGCATCGTCACCTGTTCGTTCCCCGTCTTCCGCCGCAGTACCGGCATCTATATCCGCTCCATTCACATCCGCCACAGTTTCAACCGCCATACTTTCCCCATTTTCATCTACAACATCCGCCTTATTTCCCGCGGCGCAGACCCCAAGCCCAACCGCCTGACAGAGCATCAGCACTGCCAGTACAACCGCTGTTCTCTTTTTCATGACCGCTCCTCCTCTTTCTGTTTCCCTGCCTCATATGATTCCGGCAGTTTCTTCTCCCGGCGCCGATTCCCCACGGCACGCTGTCTTTCCGGCGCCGCCCGGCACTCACAACCGCCTCTATATAAAAAAACGCAGCCACATCCCATGCGGTTGCATCTTTTTATAGAGCCCGGCATTTTTCTTGTCATGCCGCTGAAAATATGTCAGGATAAATTCGGGAGTGATCCCGGGGAAACCACGGTCCCATCCATCCGCCTGCGCTCATCCAAACAGCCGCATATTCCCGCACACCCGGTCCTTCACCACGCCGAAAAACTCCCGCAGCATATTGTTGGGGAGAAAATAGACATCGGACGCCGCCGCGATGCCCACGGCCTCCGGAAATCCCTGCGCCTTCGCCAGCCGGACACTCCGATATACATGGAAACTGCTGGTGACGATCCCCACCTTTTTCACGTTTTCCGGAACAAGCCGTCTGGAAAATTCCAGATTCTGCTGGGTATTGTGGGACTGATCCTCCGAAATGATCCGTTCTGCCGCAATCCCCTTCCGCAGCAGATAGTCCCGCATTCCCGACGCCTCCGTGACAGGCTCGTTGACCCCCTGACCGCCGGAGACCACGCAGAGCGTATCCGGATTTTCCTCCAGATAGGCCGTGGCCGCATCCAGCCGTCTGGCCAGCGCCACGGCGGGACCGTTCTCCTTTATCTGCGCGCCCAGCACAATGATATAGGGAAGCCCGTTTTCCCCTTTTGCCCCAAATCCGGAAAGCACCAGTCCCTCCGCCAGACAGAACGCCGCAAGCCCTGCGCCGAGCGCACAGAGGGCCGCCGCCTTCACCGCCAAATGCCAGTGCGAAAAAACATCCTTTTCCAGTCCCAGGGCCGCTCCGGCAAAAAAAGCCGCCAGAACCAGCCAAATCAGATAAAATCTGCTTCCCGCCGCCCCGGACAGAGCCACACCGAGGCAGTACAGCACGCACAGCCCCGCCAGGATCCAACAGATCCACACCATTTTCTTCCTCATTTTGCTGCTTTCCCTGCCTCCGGCATGACCGCCGCGCCGTCATTTTGCCCGCTTTTCTTCCGCCGTCTCACCGGCCGTCCGTGCTCCCGAATCCGCCGTTGCGGACGCCCTCCGCCGCATCGTCCTCCGTGATGCCAAAGGGAAAAAAGATGCCCTGCAAAAAACCGTCCCCGGCTCTGACCGTAAGCATCTTTCCCTCATTGGAATCGTTGGTGAGCCGCGTCATGATATGACCCTCATTATCGGAAAAATAATAGTCGCTGTCGATGATTCCCACCGTATTGTTCAACTGCAGCCGGTATTTGAAGCCCTGTCCGCTTCTGGGAAAAATGCACAGCACCCAGCCTTCCTCCATCCGCGCCCGGACGCCGGTGGGGATCTTCACAGTTTCCCCCGGCTTCAGCGTAAAATCCACCGGAGAAAAATAATCGTAGCCCGCGCTGCCCTTCGTGGCCCGCTCCGGCAGCCGGATGCCCGCATAGACATTCTCCGCCTCCGCCCTGCTTTTTTCGGGAAAGGCATTCAGAAAATCCTTCACGTACTGCTCCCGGCTCACTTTTTCAAATCCCGCTATCCTTCGCATGCCGCTCTCCCCCGCTCCATCGGCGCTTCATCGAAATCCGGCGCATAATCGCCGCAGTATAAGACCGGCTCCTGCCCGTCCCCGCGGCGCAGCGAAGCCTGCACATCGATGACCCTCTGATTTTTGCTGCCCTTCCACAATAGCTTCGCATCCTTCGTATGCCGGTCGAATTCCCCGTCCACGCAGATATCCACGTCCCGCATGACGGGAAGATCCCGGATCTCCTCCCAGAGGTAACCCGTATAGAGCCAGACCGTCTTGTCCGGATATCTTTCCCGGACTTCTCTCACCAGGAGCCGTACGTCCCTGCGGTTGACCGGATGCAGCGGATCGCCGCCGGATAAGGTCAGACCGGATATATAGGGCTTCTCCAACTGCTCAAAAATCTCCGCCTTCGCCGCCGCATCAAAGGGAAGTCCTCCCTCCGGGTCCCAGGTGACGGGATTGTGACAGTCCGGACAGCAGTGATCGCAGCCCGCCACCCAAAGCACGACGCGCAGCCCGTCGCCGTTGCGCATGTCGTCCTTCGTGATATCATGGTATCTCATCACATCGATTTCCTTTCCGCGATCTCCGCCATCTTGGCGTCGTTGAGCCGGGTGTCCCCGTGCACTCTGGAATAGGAAAGATAGCCGTTCATGCGGTCGATCTTGGTCAGGTTCCTGCTGCCGCAGACCGGACAGACGTCCATCTCCAGCTCCTGATGGCCGCAGTCGTCGCAGTAAGCCAGAGAGAGGTTCACCCCCTCATAATAGCCCAGGTCCATGGCGCGGCGCACCAGCGTGCGCACCGCGTCCAGGTTGTAATCGATGGGATATTTCACATACTGGATCTTGCCCCCGTTGCAAAGATCCCAGAAGCGCCCCTCCAGATCCTGCTTCTGGATCGGCGTGATGTCCTCCGTCACATGACAGTGGAAGGAATTGCTCACATATTCCCGGTCGGACACGCCCTCGATGATGCCGTACTTGCGCCGGAACTGCTTCACCTGCAGCCCGCACAGGCTCTCCGCCGGCGTCCCGTAGATGGCGTACAGACGCCCGTCCGCTTCCTTATATTCGTTCACTTTGGCATTGATATGCTCCATGACCTCCAGCGCGAACTGCCCGTCCTCCACCAGCGACTTCCCGTTGTAAAGCATCTGCAGCTCGTTCAGCGCCGTAATGCCGAAGGACGCGGTGGCGGATTTTAAAAGCGGCTTGATCTTGTCCGTCAGCTTCAGATGTCCGCCCAGGAAGCCGCCCTCGCAGTAGGCCAGCGGATTGGTGGAAGCGCGCATTTCGCCCAGATAGGCATAGGTGCGCAGGTGAAGCTGACGGATCAGCTCCAGATAATAGTCCAGCACCTGATAAAAATCCCGGCTCTCATGGCGGGCCTTCGCCAGGATCATGGGCAGATGCAGCGACACCACGCCGATATTGAACCGACCCACGAAAACGGGCACGTCGTCCCCGTCCGCCGGATGCATGCCGCCCCGCTCGTACCAGGGAGACAGAAACGCCCGGCAGCCCATGGGAGAAACGATCTTCCCGTATTTTTTATACATGCTGGGCACATATCCCTTGCCCGTCAGGGAAAGCCAGTCGGGATACATGGTCTTGGAAGAACACTGAATCCCGGCCTCGAACACGTCCTCCAGCGGCTTGCCGGGGCCGTGCAGATTTTCATCGTATAAAAAGACGATCTTGGGGAACAGCACGGGCTTTTTGCATTCCTTCTTTCCCTGCCCTCTCCTGCGGACGTTGAGCATGCAGATCGTGGCCAGCTTCGCGAAACGGCCGGTTCCCGTGCCCGCGGTCACGGTGATGAAAGGGTAATCGCCCCGGCTGCTGGCCACGGTGTTGAACTTGTATTCCCAGCCCTGGAAGCCCTGCTCCATCTCCCGCACCACGTCCTGGTAGGCCACCTCCTCCGCCTTTTCCTGCGCGATGCCCAGGCCCACATATTTTTCCACGTTGCGGTTGTAGGATTTGACCGCATAGGGCTCCAGGATCAGATCCACGCTGGGCACCGTGAAGCCGCCGTACTGCTGGCTGGCCGCGCTGAGCACGATATCGCCGATGACGTCAAAGGCCACATCCAGCGTCTTGGGCTCGTTGTACCAGATATTCCCCATCTCGAAGCCGCCCCGGAGCACATGCTCCACGTCGAACAGGCAACAGTTCATCGTGTCCCGTCTGGCGGACATGTCATGCACATAGATATAGCCGTCCCGGCAGGCCTGGATCTCCTCCGTGGTCATGAAGAACTTCTGATACAGCTCCTTGTTCAGTTGGTTGAAGATCAGGCTACGCTTGGTGGACACCAGCGCGGAGTCGGTGTTGGAATTCTCTTTATCGCCGATGTACATGATGGACTGGCTTTTTTTATACACGTCGTCCAGCATCCGCACGAAGTCCTGCTTATAGTTGCGGTAATCCCGGTAACTCTTGGCGACGATGGGCTTCACCTGCTCCAGCGCGCTCTCCACGATGTTGTGCATCAGGGAAATGGGCACCTCCGTCAGACCCATTTCATCCACCTTTTCCACCACATGCTGACAGATCTGACAGTTCTCCGCGTCCGTAAAACGGGTCAGCGCCCGGTACGCGCTCTTGCCGACGGCATCCACCACCTTCTGCACGTTGAAATCCTCTTTGCTGCCGTCCTTCTTGATGACCACCACCGTACGTTTCGGTACGAAACGCTTCCCATAGCCCTCTTCCCCGTTTTTTTCCTTTTCCAGCTCCGACATCCGTGCCCCTTCCTTCCCGCGGGCCTCCGCCCGCACACAAAGTCCTTTTCTCTTCCGCTTTGCCCGAAAACGTTCCGCTGCAGGACGTTCTTCTCTCAGGCGTTTTGTTCTCCGTAGGCGGCCAGGATCCGTTCCAGATGGGCCCGGTAATCCTGCGCCACATCCTCCGGCGTCACCAGCCTGGCGCCGTCCCCCAGCCCGGCCAGCCAGCCAAAAAACTGTCCGCTGACCGCCACCGTGACCCGTACCTGAAAATGTCCCGCATCCACCGGCCGCATCCTGGTCTCTTTTCCGAACCGGTCCATCACCACGCCGGCCAGCGCATTGTCGAAGCGCATGGTCACGCTCCGCACCTGTCCGCCGTACATGCCGAAGGTGCGATTGGCGTAGGCCGCCAGATCGAAGTCCGCAAAGGCCTCCTCACCCAGCCGCTTCTGCGCGCTCAGCTCGATGCGCTGCATCTTGTCCACCCGGTAATGCTTGATGATCCCGGCCTCCCCGTCAAAGGCGATCATGTAATAGTTTTCATCGCTCCAGAGCAACGCCCACGGGCTGACGCAGTAGGTCTGTCCACCCCTTTTGGGATGCAGCGCGCCGTCCAGCCCCCATTCCATGTAGAGAAACGTGATCTGCACCTGCTCCTGCAGCGCTCTGTGCACGGCGTCCACCGTATAGTAAATGTTCTCCTGCTCGGTCTTGATCCGGCCCGCCACGAACACCTGACGGGAAAGCTGCCTGGCCTCCTCCCGGCTGGCGAACCTCTCCAGCTTGGCGATCAGCTCCCTTGACTTTTTGAGCGTCATGAATTTGGACGCCTGTACCGCGTCCACCAGAAGCTTGAGCTCCGCCAGCTCAAACTCCCGGCTGGCCAGGTAATAGCCGCCCTGGGTCCGGGACCTGACGCAGATGATATCGTAGCCAAAATTGCAGAGCTGCTCGATATCGTCATAGATCGCCTTGCGCTCCGCCGAAACGCCGCAGGAATGCAGCCGTTCCAGAATGGCGGCGGTGCTCATCACATGCTGCTCATCCGTCTCCTCCGCCAGGATCTTCAAAAGATAAAGCAGCTTCAGTTTTTGGCCGTTTCCTCTCGCCATGTATCCTCCGCTTCCTGCGCGTCCTTCTCATTTTTCCTCCTGCGCAGCCGGATTCCGACAAACACGGCGGCGCCGATCGCCGCCGCGCTGACCCCGAATACCAGCAGATAAGACAAAAACGCGTTCAGGAACGCGATCAGATTCGACATATGCCAGCCCCCTTTCGTCCTGTTTCTTCCTTCCCGCAGAATGCCCGAAACAGATTCCTTCTATTTTCCATCATAGCATTCCCATCCTTCGTCCGTCAACAGATTTTGGCCGTCCGCGGCGGAGGTCGCCAGCTTATCGCAGCGCTCGTTTTCCGGATGCCCGGCGTGTCCCCGCACCCAGGTAAACCGCAGGCTGTGCGGCCCGGCGGCCCGCAGCAGCCGCTGCCAGAGATCCACGTTTTTCACCGGACCGGAAGCGCCCCGCCAGTTATGGGCCAGCCAGCCGTCGATCCATTTTTTGTTGAAAGCGTCCGTCACATAGCGGGAATCGGAAACGATCTCCACCCGGCAGGGCTTCGTCAGCGCCTCCAGTCCGGCGATGACGGCCATCAGCTCCATCCGGTTGTTCGTCGTCCTCCGATAACCGGCGGAAAGCTCCTTCTCATGCAGCGCACCCCGGCTGTCCACGAAATGCAGCACCGCACCGTAGCCTCCCGGCCCCTCCGGATTCCCCCGGGCGGAACCGTCCGTATACAAAGTCACATCCAACATCATGCCGCCCTCCTCATTTCCAGACGCCCGTCTCGGCAAACCGCGCGGCCATCTGCTCCGCCCGGAGAATGATGTCCTCCTCGTATCCCATAACGGAAAGCAGGCGAATGGCATTGCGCGTGGAAGCCCTGCCCGGCATCAGCCGGTAAGGGAAGCGGATATCGCCGTCCGCGATCTCCTCTTCAAAATGATAATTGTCATACTGCGCTTTCAAAAGCTCCGTCAACTCGATATCGTGCGTGGCCGCAAAACAGCACACACCGGGCCGACACAGGCTTTTCAGGATCTGCACGGAGGCCGCGATCCGCTCCACCGTATTGGTGCCCCGCAGTACCTCGTCCACAAAGCAAAGCACCGGCGCGTGCACGCCCCGCGGCACACGCTCCTGCGGCGCGGCTTTTTCTCCCGTCACGGTCTGGGCCGCATCCAGGATTCGCTTCAGGGATTTGATTTCCACGATATAATAGCTTTCCCCGCCCACCAGATTGTCCCGCAGAGCCATGGATGTCATGACCCGGAAGAAGTCCGCGCGGTAAAAGGACGCGCAGCAGGTATGCACGGTCTGCGCCAGAACGGCGTTCAGGGCCGCCGCCTTCAGAAAAGTGGATTTCCCCGAGGCATTGGAACCCGTCAGCAGCACGCCGCGCCGGACCTGAATGTCATTTTTGACAGGATCCTCCAGAAGCGGATGATACAGATCCCGTATCTCCAGCCGTACTTGTGCGGCCGCATACGATCCTGTCTCCTCCTGCGCCTCCTCAAAAACCGGCTCGCACCACGCCGAAAGCCCCTTCCGGAATCCGGCGGCGGCGATCAGCGCATCGACCTGCCCCAGAACCGTCAGCAGCACGTCGATCTGCGGGGCCAGCCGGCGCACCTGATGCAGCATCCGGTTAAAGCCCAGAATGTCGAAATGAAACATCATGTTCAGGTAATCCAGCAAGATGCCCAAAGGCCCTCCGTCGCTTCCCATGCTGCGCATCCCGAAGGAGGCGCTGCGCTTCAGTCCCCTAAACTGCGGCAGCAGCTCCCGCAGCCTTTCCTGTTCCTCCCCGATCACCGGCACCGCTTCCCTGCCAAGCTTTTCCGCGGCGGCAACGGCACGGAGCACATATTTGAAGCTGATCAGATAAGGCTCCACCGCCCGTTTTTCCTTCAGATAAGTGGCGATCTGCCAGGAAAGCAATGCAATCAGGGGCAGCAGCCCCGTTCCGGGAGAGACCGCGGTCACAACTACGGCCGCCGCGATCAGGATATCCAAAAAAACGGATTTCAGACTGTTCTTTTCCCCCAGTGTATCCAGAAGCTCCAGATAATCGTAAATGGAATATTTTCCGGTTCTGCCCAACTGGCGGTACAGCATCTGCAGCCGCACGCGCTCCTCCGTATGCTCCGTGAAATAACGGATCCGCTCCTCCCGGCGCTGCAGCGTCTCCTCTTCAAAAACGGGCGTGCGCAGCATATAATACAGATATTCCTGCCCTGCGGAAGAGACCGCGGTGTTCATCCGCAGAAAAAGCAGATCCAGATCCAGGTCGTTCCAGGTGATATCATCAAGGTGAAAATCGCCCCTGTGCCGGAAAAAATAGCCGGGGATGCTGTCCGTCTCCCCCGCTTCATATTCCCGGGCAGACGGCTTTCCGAACTGCTCCCGGTATTTCTGTTCCTGCCATCTGCGCGACCGTCGGTCGTTCCAGACCCCGCTCAGGAAGAAAAGCGCGCCCACCAGAAGCAGAGCCGCCGCCAAGATCAGATATTCCATACAAGTTCCTTTCCGGAGCGCCTGTGCGCCGAGGCCCTGCCCCGCGGCGCCGTCCGCCCTTTCATAGTAGTCATAGTAGCACATTTTCCCCGCATATGCAAACGGCGGATATCATGACATGCATGATATCCGCCGCAAAAAATTCCGTATATGTTTTTCTTTCGGCCGCGCCGGTCCGAAACCCCGGAGTCCGCGCACGATCGGCCGGTCTTACAGGAAAATATACTTCAAAATGAAGAGCACTGTCAGCACATACATCAGCCAGTTGATCTTCTTCGACTTGCCGGTGATCAGATTCAGCAGCGTATAGGAGATCACGCCGATGGCAATGCCTTCGGAAATGCTGTAGGCGAGGGGCATCGCCGCGATGGCCAGGAATGCCGGAATGCCTTCGGAGGGATCTTCAAAGTTGATCTTCACCACATTGGCGATCATGTAGAAGCCCACGATGATGAGGGCAGGCGCCGTCGCGAAGGACGGGATCGTCAAAAACAGCGGGGAGAAGATCGCCGCCAGCAGGAACAGGATACCGGTGGTGATGGCCGTCAGGCCCGTGCGTCCGCCTTCCGTCACGCCGGATGCGCTCTCCACATAGGTGGTGGTGGTGGAAGTGCCCAGCACGGCGCCGGCCGTGGTGGCGACAGCGTCGGCCATCAGCGCGCCCTTGATGCGGGGCAGCTTGCCGTCCTTGTCCAGCATGTCCGCCTTGGTGGCGACGCCGATCAGCGTGCCCAGCGTATCAAAAATATCCACGAACAGGAACGCGAAGATGACGGTGATGAATTCCAGCACGCGGATCGCGCCGAAGTCCGCCTTAAACACCTGGCCGAAGGTCAGGCCGATGGCGCTGAAATCAAAGCTCACAAAGGAGGTCGGGATCACGGAATACATGCCCGCGTCCGGATTGGGTACATACAGCCCCACCAGCTCGGACAGGATGCCCAGCACCCAGGTGATCAGGATACCGAACAGGATGCCGCCCTTCACCTTCTTCACCAGCAGGATGCCGGTGATCAGCACGCCCAAAAGCGCCAGGATCGCGCCCATTCCCACGGAATGGAAAGTCTCTCCCTTAAAGGTCTGATAGGTGAGCAGCGTGGAATCGCTGTTCACGATCAGCTTCGCGTTCTGCAGGCCGATGAACGCGATAAATAAGCCGATGCCTCCGCTGACCGCCAGCTTCAGGGTCGCCGGAATGGAATTGAAAATGGCTTCCCGCACATTCGTCAGGGAAAGCACGATGAAGATCAGGCCCTCCACGAACACCGCCAGCAGCGCGATCTGCCAGGAATACCCCATTCCCAGGACCACCGTATAGGCGAAGTACGCGTTCAGACCCATGCCCGGCGCCAGCGCGAACGGATAGTTCGCCATCAGCGCCATCGCCAGACAGCCCACAAAGGACGCCAGCGCGGTGGCGATCAGGATCGCCGAGCCGTCCATCCCCGTCGCGGAAAGGATACTCGGGTTGACGGCCAGAATATACGCCATGGTCATGAATGTGGTGATACCGGCCATGATCTCGGTCCTGACGTCAGTCTTGTTCTCTTTCAGGTGGAAAAAATTCTCTAACATCTCCTGCCTCCTTATAAAATTTTCAGGCAGGGAGACGCTCTCCCGGCTCCTTCGCCCGACGTCTCTCCTGCCTTTTTCATTCTAGCGGATTTTCCACAATATGTCTATGCCAAATTTAACAAAATTTTATGGAATTTTACAAATTATTTATTTTTTAGACAAAAGACGTTTTTTTTCACCCGTGAAGTGCCCCATGATCCCCGTTACGCGGACAGCCGCGCGATGATCTCATTGGCCTTCGCATAGATCGCCTCCGCATCCACGCCGTTCAGGAACTGCCCGTCGCGGTACAGGATCTTCCCGTCGATCATGGTCAGCTTCACGTTCTGCTTGCTGCCGCTGTAGACGATATTCTTCGTGATGTTGTTCAGCGGCTGCATGTTGGGCTGGTGCAGATCGATCATGATCAGGTCCGCCAGCTTCCCTTCCGCCAGCACGTCCGCCTCCGAAAGACCCATGGCCCTGGCGCCGTTCACGGTCGCCATCTTCAGCACCTCATGCGCATCCACGGCGGAGGCGTCCTTCTGCAGCAGCTTGGCGAGCCCCGTCACCAGGAACATCTCCCGGAACATGTCCAGACAGTTGTTGCTGGAAGGGCCGTCCGTGCCGATGGCCACATTGATCCCCTTCTCCAGAAAACGGCCGATGGGCGCCACGCCGCTGGCCAGCTTGGTATTGGAGCCCGGATTGGTGACCGCGTGCAGCCCTTTGCGCGCGAACAGATCCATATCCGCTTCGGTGAAATAGACGCAGTGATAGCCGCCGCCGCCGAAATCGAACAGCCCCAGGGAATCGAAGAACTGCGGGGGCGTCATGCCGTAACGCTCCAGACACTCGTCCGTCTCCAGTCTGGTCTCGGACAGATGCGCGAACAGCGGCGCACGGTATTTGTGGATCAGCGCCGACACCTCCTCCAGCAGCGCCTTATCGCAGGTATACTCCGCATGCACCCCCATCCTATAGGTGATCAGCGGATGCATGCCGTTCAGGCTGTTGTAGCGGTTCTCCATCTCCGCCACGGAAGGGCCGAACTTGTTCAGGCCGCTGACCAGCACGCAGCGCATCCCCATCTCGACGCAGGCCCGGGCGATATCCTTCGGCGAAAGGTACATATCAAAGATCCCTGTCACGCCGGTGGTCAGATATTCCAGGATCGCCAGTTTCGTCAGGTCGTAATTGTCCTGCTCCGTCATCTTCGCTTCCAGCGGAAAGATCTTGGTGTTCAGCCACTCCTGCAGCGGCATATCGTCCGCAAAGGAGCGCATGGCGGTCATGCCGGAATGGGTGTGGGCGTTCTTGAAGCCGGGCATGAGCACATTGCCCTGGCAGTCGATCTGTTCGTCCCAGACAATATCCTTCGCATCCTTCCCGGGACCGATATAGGCGATCCGGTTCCCGCTCGTCCACAGCTCGCCCTCCTGCAGCACGCAGCCGCCGTCCATGGTCAGGATCCGCGCATGATAAAAACGAATGTTCATCTTCTCTTCTCCTCGTCTGTTACTCTTTGTTGTTCTGTTCCGGCCAGTTCCTCCGGTCCGAAGCTCTCCGGCAGCAGCACCGCCAGCGTCCGGATCCCGTATTCCGTTTCCGACTTCGCCACGATCACCCAAAAGCCTTCCGGATCGCAGAATTCCCGCAGCGCCTGACGGCAGACGCCGCAGGGCCAGGAATACCGGGTCATCTCCCCCGCTGGGCTCCCGGTGACGGCGATGGCCGCAAACTGCCGCTCTCCCTCGCTCACCGCCTTGAACAGGGCCACGCGCTCGGCGCAGACCGTAGGCGTAAAAGCGGCGTTCTCGATGTTGCAGCCCGTATAAAGCTTCCCTTCCCCGGTCAGGAGCGCCGCTCCCACCCGATAATGGGAGTACGGGGAATAGGAACGCTCTCTGGCCTCGAGCGCCGCCCGGATCAGGCGGCGCACCTCTCCTTCCGCGATCACAGCACGCCTCCGAACTTCGCCACCGCCGTGCTGACCAGACGGGTGAACTTCGGGGCCGCCACATTGGCCGCCTCCTGTACCTCTTCATGGGTCAGCGGATTGTCCGTCATCCCCGCCGCCAGATTGCTGACGCAGGAAATACAGCAGATCTTCATGCCCATATGATTGGCCGCAATGGCCTCCACCACGGTGGACATCCCCACCGCGTCCACGCCCAGCCGGTGCAGAAGCTGTATCTCCGCCGGGGACTCGAAGGAAGGCCCGGTGAGCTGCGCATACACGCCCTCCTGCAGCCGAATGCCGCATTCCGCCGCCGTCTCCCGCAGGATCTCCTGCAGCTTCGGATCGTACACATGGCTCATATCCGGGAACCGCACGCCCAGCTCATCGATATTCGCCCCGATCAGCGGATTGGGCGCCCAGAGGGATACATGGTCCTTCAGCATCATGAAATCGCCCGCCGAAAAGGAAGGATTGATGCCGCCGGAGGCGTTGGTCAAAAACAGGATCTTCGCCCCCATCAGCTTCATCAGCCGCACGGAAAGCACCACGTCCGAGATCGGATAGCCCTCATAATAATGTACCCGCCCCTTCATGCACACCACAGGCACGTCCGCCACATAGCCGAAGATGAACTTTCCGGCATGTCCCGGCACGGTGGAAACCGGGAACCCCTCGATCTCATGATAGTCCAGCTCCGCCTCCACCCGGATATTGTCGGCATAGTTGCCCAGGCCGGAGCCCAGCACGATGGCCACCTTCGGCACGAAATCGATACGGCTCCTCACACTCTCATAGCATCTCAACAGTTTTTCATAGATCGGATTCATAAAAAACCTCCTGCGCTTTGATCTCTACTCCTTACTATATCGGAAAAGCCTCGGGAATACAAGAGTGAAAAAGGAATGTGATCTGCCGTTTGGGGAGTGTCTATTCATCGTGATACCTCTCCAAATTTTATTCATAGCACAATGCGCCCTATACTGTCCACTTCTTCTGCCTGAGGTACATATCATAATAAAGCCCTTTATGCCCCATCAGTTCCTCATGGCTTCCCTCCTCCACAATCTCCCCGGCCTCCAGTACCAGGATTCTGTTCGCCTTCTGCAGGGCTGCCAGTCTGTGGGAGACAATGATCCCGCTTCGCCCCTCCATTCCTTCCCTGTAACGGCGGAAGAGTTCTGCTTCTGTCACCGGATCCACCGCAGCATTCGGCTCATCCAGGAGAAGCAGCGCCGTATCCGCGAAAAATCCCCTGGCCACTGCCAGTCTCTGCCACTGGCCTCCTGAAAGGTTGACTGCCCCCTGGCATACAGAGCCTACCTTCGTGTCGATTCCCTCTTCCAACCTGCCAAAAAACGTTTCTGCCGTTGACAGCCTCGCAGCGCGGCTTATCAGTTCCCGGTTATCAGACTGGGAGATATTCCCTAACACAATATTGTCCTTTACCGTGGTCTCATATTTCAGGAAGGACTGGAAGATGGCAGCGGCACTTCCCCGCCCCTGCTCCCGGCTCACTCCGTCCACCGGCACCCCATATATCCTGATTTCTCCGGAATCAGGCGGATACAGCCCCAACAGCAGGGAAATCAGGGTGGATTTTCCCCCTCCATTAGGCCCCACTAACGCAAGGGTCTCCCCGTCCGCCAGCGTGAAGGATACATTTTTCAGCACAGGTTCCACGGCGCCAGGGTAGGAAAAAGTCAGGCCATTCACTTCCACAGCAAGCCCGTTTTGCAGCCTTCGGCCGCTTTCACATAAACCGCTTCCGCAGCAAAAATCCCCCTGCCTTTCTTCCATAGCGTCAAGCTCTGCCAGATCAACTCCATACAGGGCGCTTTGATGGAAATATTTCAGGTTGAACCCCAGGTTAATCATTTCCTCCTGCAGCAGGAACACCGACTCCAGCAAGAACGCGAAGGTTCCCACAGTCATGTGTCCCCCCTTTGCCACCACTAACAGCACGCAGACCGCAAAAGACACAAAGGACAGGATTCCTTCCGATGCGCCCTGAATCAGGCCGTCCTTCTGTCCCTGGGCATAGCGCTCCTCCGTGAGTTCCTTTGCCGTGCGTTCTACGGTGTCGATGACCGGAGCCTCTGCCCCTGTGGCGCTTAATTCCCCCAGCGCGCTCCTGTCAAAGAACAGACTGCAGAGATATTCGTTACGCCTTTTTCTGCGCTGCTGTCTCTGGTTGATTCGATACAGGTTTTCATTATTCTTCAGCCGTATCAGAATGACCGGCATCACCAGCCCTATGGTAATGGCCGGAAACCACACCGACCAGTATACAAGCGACAGCGCCAACCCAAAGCATGTGGCTAGGAGCCGAAAGACAAATGCGCATTCAAACTGAAACAACCAGAATTCCTGCCCCAGGAACCTCTCCGCACGGGCGATGCGTTCCTGCACCGTCTCCTGTTCCCTCACTCCCACGGGCAGCCGCCCAATCTTCCGGTACATCCTGCACGCAAGGGAATGCACGGCATCCATGCGCACCTTGCTTTCCAGCACCGGCATGATACCCGAATAACCGCAGTTCAGCCCCAGTTCCTTTAAAAACAGCGCCAGAAGCACAGGAGCCAGAAGCTGCCAGGACAAATTCGCCTGTCCCAGGGCATCCACGGACGCCTTTGTAATCCATGTGCCCGCCACTAAAAGAAGCCCCACAAGCAGGGTCAGGGCCGTCAGCAGAAGGAAGCCAAAAGGTTTTTTCTTCCATCCATATTTCCATACAAAGCGAAATGTTTTCCAGATTTTAACCATTTTTATCTCCATTTTGGAGCGTTTACGCGATTGAACAATAAGCTATCGAGCTTATTGTTCAATCTATCTCCTCCCATTCATCCCTTGCGACCATCAAAAGGCAGGGAATCTCCCCGCTGTCATTGATACAGGGATGCCTGGAGTTCCACCATCTTCCGATAAGGCCCCGCTTGTCCCATCAGTTCCGCATGTGTGCCGAACTGGGCCACCCGCTGCCGCTCGATTACAAGTATTTTATCGCACCGCCTTGCCACGCCGATTCGGTGAGACACGATCACTGCCGTCCTGCCGGCCACGGTCTCCAGAAAAGCCTCCATGACCTGGATTTCCGAGACGGGATCCAGCGCGGATGTGGGTTCATCCAGGAAAATATACGCTGACTCCCCAACCAGGGCACGAGCCAGCGCCACCCGCTGCCACTGTCCTCCCGAAAGCTCCCTCCCATCCTCAAAAAGCTTTCCCAGAGGAATATCCAAGTTATAGCCAGTCTCTTCCAAAAGACCGGAAAGGCCCACTCGCTCCAGTACCCGGATGATCCGGTCATCGGATATCCCGGGATTTTGTACGTGCCGGGACATATTGTGCAGAAGCACATTCTCCCGCAGGGATCCCTGGTAACGGATAAATTCCTGGGGAAGGTAATCGCAGATATCCTTGATTTCTTCCCCATATGC
The DNA here is from genome assembly GCA_947627215.1 of uncultured Eisenbergiella sp. Lineage (GTDB taxonomy): Bacteria > Bacillota > Clostridia > Lachnospirales > Lachnospiraceae > Gallintestinimicrobium. The sequence goes on along the minus strand of CANQVD010000067.1, from coordinate 1,075 downwards.
CGCAACCGGTTTTCCGCAGAATAGTATTTCTCCCCAATCACGGTTGTACAGGTTCAGCATAAGCTTCACAAGGGTGCTTTTCCCGGCTCCGCTTTCTCCTACCACCGCTACCCGCTCTCCCTTACGGATTTCAAAGCTTACATCCTTTAACACATAGTCCGTACAGCCCGGGTAGCGGAAGGACACATTCTGCAGCCGATAGCAGGTTTCCTCAACCCCCGGATACCCTGTTTCCACACTTTCCGGAGCAATTTTTTCTCCCTGTACTGCCGTTTTTTCTTCCAGTTCCATAAACGCCCGGAACACACTGACCCTTCCGAACAGCGCCATAATGTCCGTGACAGATACGGTAAGGTCGCCCAGTGCCCCGCTGAAAGAAGTGATCGCGCCAAACATGGCTACATATGCCCCGACCGATACGCTGCCGCCCATGATCATTCCCATCAGGAGGATGGCCGCTGCCGTAAAGCCGCAGGATAAGCATATCCCCCCTGCCAGGCGGCCCACCGCATTTTTCTTTTCCTGCAGAAGCCTTTTCCGGTTGATATAGATGCTTTCCTCCTTCCATCTGTCTATCATCACCGGATAAAGCCGGTAAGCCTTCAGCTCCTTTGCATACGCAACTCCTGTCATTAACCCCGCATAATAGCTCAGTACACGGTTCCTTGCTCCCAGCTCCTGGTCTGTCTTTACCGCATTGTTCATGGCATAGACCATACTGAAAAAGGAAGGCAGCTTACCCACGCACAAAGCCAGCAAAATCCATGGGTTCAGCGTCGAAACCGCACCTGCCACAGAGACCATCATGATGCCTGAACGGAAAACCAGGAGCACTTTATTGGCTTTCCGGGAGATCTCCCCAACAAATGCATTGCATACCTTCATCTGATTCTGGCATTCCGCGCTCTCACGCACCGCAAGCGGCAGGCGGCTTCCCTTGCGTATCAGCCGCACCTTCAGGCTGTTGCCTATATTTTCCTGCAAAGACAGTTCAATGGGTATTTTAAACATCTGATCCAGCTTCTTTGCCAGGAACAATACGGCAAGCAGAAGCAGGGGAGCAGCCAGCATCCCT
>CANQVD010000066.1 GCA_947627215.1 uncultured Eisenbergiella sp. | reverse complement strand
GGCGTTCTTCCAGGTCACGTTCACTTTGACCTGCGGCGATTTCGTCTTGCTCTTCGCCATAACCACTACCTCCTCCTGATCGTTCTGAAAAATATGCATCTTTCCCGTCACATTGCATATTTTATAAATTTTTACGATACCATTATCGTATAGGTTGCCTGTTTTTTCTAAGCATTACCTTATCAAAATCGCGCAGAAACGACCATTTATTCGCGTTCTCCCGGACTCCCGTTCTTTTCCCGCAGCAATAATGCGGGTTTTTTTCACGCATTTTGTGCATCCTGCCGGTTGCCTCTTCTCTCTCCGGCCGAAAAAAGACGGAATTCTCCGCGATTTTTCCGTAAAAAATGAAAATATTCCGTTTTTTGCGGTTGCTTTTCTGCGCATGTCCTGCTATATAATAGAAGAGGAAGGTTCCGGAAAATGAAAAAGCCGGGCCCGCCGACGCGCATTCCGGCGATCGCGCATTTTCGGACATCGGCGTTTTTTCGGATGCCGGCTCTTTTTTCCCGGGTGCCGGTCTTTTTTCCGGCATCAGCGTTTTTTGAGCGGCGCTGCGGGCATCATCCGTTTTCGCACATATCCGTGAGGTGAAGCATGGCGAAGCAGAAAAATGTTTTTACAGAATACCGTAACTACGATCTTCCCCTGTCCTTTCCCGTCCTGCTGCTTTCGGGCGACTACTGGCGCATCTCCGATGTGCCCAGCGGACGGCTGCATTTTCATAACTGTCTGGAGCTGGGCGTCTGCCATTCGGATTCCGGCTTTCTGGAGTTCTACGGAATTCCCACGCCCTTTCGCGCCGGCGACGTGACGGTGATCCCCCGCAATGTCCCTCACACCACCTATTCGAATCCCGGTCTGGCGAGCCACTGGTCCTGGCTGATGCTGGACCCCAAGGCGCTGTTTCGGGATCTGCTTCCCAAGGGATGGAAAAATTACGATCTGCTCACTTACGGCTTTCAGAATTACAGATATATTTTTAATAAGGAAGAATTTCCGCAGATCCATCAGATGCTGCTCCTGATCATCCGGGCGCTGGAGGAACAGAAGCCCGGCTATCAGTTCGCGGTGCGGGGCCTTCTGCTGGCGCTTTACATCGAAATCTACCGGATCGAGAGCGCCTGCGCTCCCGGCGAGGATACGCTGAACGCCGGGGACATCGACAGGCCGGGGACCGCGGCCCCTCTTTCCATCGCGCCCGCCCTGGATTATGTGGAAAACAACTACATGCAGCAGTTTTCCATCGAATATCTGGCGCAGCTCTGCCATTGGAGTCCCACCCACTTCCGGCGGATGTTCCATGAGATCATGGGCACCTCCCCGCTGGACTACGTGAACAGCACCCGCATCCTGAAATCCTGCTCCCTGCTGTGCAGCACCCAGGAATCCATTCTGAACATCTCGGAGATGGTGGGCTTCCAGTCCGTTTCCAGCTACAACCGCTGCTTCATCAAGGTCATGCGGATCTCACCCAGGGAATACCGCAAGCAGACCAGCCACGCGGATTCCACCGCCCGCAGCCAGGCCATCCTGGAATATTCCGGCTGGACGCATCCGGAGTAAAGGCCGGCGGAGCATACGGCAAAGGACAGAACCAGGCGCCCCCTGACGGAGGATACGAATACATGTCAAACGAAACGATACAGAAAAAGCAGCACCAAAAGGACAGAAGCCTGACCGCGACCGGCATCGTGATCGCAGTCATCGCCGTGCTTCTGCTCTCTGCCTATTACCAGCTCAACGCCGTGCTGCGCGACCGGTCCCTGAGCCGTCTGGAGGAGGGCGTCAATACGGTCATCACGGAGGTCACCTCCAAGCTGGCGCGCGACAGCCGCATCCTGAACGCCGCGGCCAGCATCATTTCCCAGGCGGACAACTTTGACGCGGAGGCCACGCTGGCCACCATGGAATATGTCTCTCCCCTGCTGGAGACCATGCAGGTGCGCGTTCTCATGCCCAACGACCGGATCCTGCTGGCCGACGGCACCATCCTGGACGCGGCGGACAGAGGGCTTTCCTTTCAGCAGGAGGCGCCTCTGGGCGAGCACATCTCCAACCGGGTGAGCAACGCCTCGGACGGCTCTCCCATGCTCCGTCATTTCATCCCGATCATCCAGGACGGAAAAACCGCCGCTCTGCTCTACGGCGTCACCGAGCTGGAAAACCTGCATCAGAGCCTCAACATCGACAACATCTACAACGCCAGCGCCAACGTCTATATCATCGATACCAGGACCGGCGATTTTATTCTGGATACCTTTCATGACGAGCTGAAAAATGTCTCGGATTACACCGTGCGGGAGACCAAAGGGGAAAAGGACTGGTCCGCCTGCACGGAAGATCTTCTCAGCCTCGGCAGCGGCTATGTGATCTTCCGCACGCCGGACACCGACGGCTGGGAATATATGTACTATGCGCCCGCCGGCATCAACCAATGGTCCATTTCCGTATCCGTTCCGGAAAAGGAAGCGTTCTCCAGCGTCTTCGCGATGCAAAAGGTCTGTCTTTATCTCGGCATCCTGATGTCCGCCGTGATCATCCTGTATTACCTGTGGGTCCGCGGCAACGCCAGACAGATCCGGGAACAGGCGGTGGAGCAGGCCGTCCTGGCGGAGAAACTTCAGAAGGCGGAGGCAGCCGACCGGGCCAAGAGCGTTTTCCTCTCCAACATGTCCCACGACATCCGCACCCCCATGAACGCCATCATCGGCTTCACGACGCTGGCCCAGGCCAATCTGGACAACAAAGAACGCACCCAAGAATATCTGCGGAAGATCCTCTCCTCCAGCAATCATCTGCTCTCCCTGATCAACGACGTGCTGGACATGAGCCGCATCGAATCCGGCAAGCTCAACATCGAGGAAAAGGAATGCTCCATCTCCGACATTTTCCGGGATATGCGCAACATCATCCAGACGCAGATGCACGCCAAACAGCTCAATTTTTTCATGGATACCGTAGATGTCATCGATGAGAACATTTACTGCGACAAGCTGCATGTGAATCAGGTGCTGCTGAACCTGCTCTCCAATGCCATCAAGTTCACGCCGTCGGGCGGCACCGTCGCCCTGACCGTCCGTCAGAAGCCCCGCGCGCCCAAGGGATACGGCTCCTATGAAATCCGCGTCAAGGACACGGGTATCGGGATGAGTCCGGATTTCATTCAGCATATTTTTGAACCCTTTGAACGCGAACGCAATTCCACGGCCAGCGGCATCCAGGGCACCGGTCTGGGCATGGCCATCACCAAAAATATCGTGGATACCATGGGCGGCACCATCGAAGTGCAGTCCGAACAGGGAAAAGGCACGGAATTCATCATCAACCTGGACTTCCGTCTCCAGGAGGAGGCGAAGCAGGTGGAGGTAGTCAAAAACCTGGAGGGCATGCACGCCCTTGTGGTGGACGACAGCTTTACCACCTGTGACAGCGTGACCAAGATGCTCCGCCAGATCGGCATGCGCCCCGAATGGGTTCTTCACGGAAAAGAGGCGGTCCTGCACGCCAGACAGGCCTACGAGCTGGGCGACGAGTATCACGCCTACATCATCGACTGGTTTTTGCCCGACTTAAGCGGCCTGGAGGTGGTGCGTCAGATCCGCGCCATCGTGGGAGACAGCATCCCCATCATCATCGTCACCGCCTACGACTGGACGCCCTTTGAGGAGGAGGCCCGCAAGGCCGGTGTGACGGCCTTCTGCAACAAGCCGATCTTCCTCTCCGAGCTGCGGGACATCCTGATCGCCGCCACCAGCAACACCCTGCAGGCGCAGGAGCTGCATCCCGCCTCCGACCTGTCGGAAGGCCTGCGCGGTTCACGCCTGCTGCTGACGGAGGACAATGAGCTGAACCGGGAGATCGCGGAGGAACTGCTCACGGAAAACGGCTTTATCGTGGAGACCGCGGAGGACGGCATGATCGCCGTGGAAAAAATAAAGAATTCGGCCCCCGGCTATTATTCGCTGGTCCTCATGGACATTCAGATGCCCCGGATGAACGGCTACGAGGCCACCAGAGCCATCCGCGCGCTGGAGAATCCGGCGCTGGCGAACATCCCCATCGTGGCCATGACGGCCAACGCTTTCGAAGAGGACCGGAAGCTGGCGCTGGAAAGCGGCATGAACGCCCACATCGCCAAGCCTATCGATCTGGAGAAGCTGCTGGAAATCATCGCCGATATTCTCTCCGAAAACGGCGGGGATGAGGCGTAACCCATACACCTGATTTGCGTGGGGACAATCTCAACTGCCGCTTCTATCCGTTATCAGATCGCAAATACAAATAACGGCGCCTGCCTGACATTTTGCGGAATCAAAATGCCGGACAGGCGCTCTGTTATGCATTCTCTTCACTTTGTGTCAGCGCGGAACCACTCAATAATTCTGTGCGCTCACTTCAAAATAGCTCTGCGGATGCGCGCAGACCGGGCAGATCTCCGGCGCCGCAGTCCCTACCATGATATGTCCGCAGTTGCGGCACTCCCAGATCTTCACCTCGCTCTTGGCGAACACCTGCGCCGTCTCCACATTCTGCAGCAGGGCGCGGTAGCGCTCCTCATGATGCTTCTCGATGGCCGCGACCATACGGAATTTGGCCGCCAGCTCGGTGAACCCTTCCTCCTCCGCCGTCTTCGCAAAGCCTTCGTACATGTCGGTCCACTCGTAGTTCTCCCCGTCGGCGGCGGCTTTGAGATTATCCGCGGTGCTGCCGATCCCGGCCAGCTCCTTCAGCCACATTTTGGCATGTTCCTTCTCATTGTCGGCAGTCTTTAAAAACAGCGCGGAAATCTGCTCATAGCCTTCCTTTTTGGCAACGGACGCAAAATAGGTGTACTTATTGCGCGCCTGAGACTCACCCGCGAAAGCGGCCTCCAGATTCTTCTCCGTCTGTGTCCCTGCGTATTTCGTCACTTTTTCACTCATGGCAACCCACTCCTTCTCTTTTTTAATGTTCGTTCCGCCCGAACGGGCGGTTCTGTACAGGTGGCCGCGGAAATTGCTCCGCGTCCCCAATCTCATTATGATATAGGAAAAAACGCTTGTCAACGGGAAAGTGGTTTCGATGCTTCAGATCGGCATTCTCATCCCGCCCCGGGCTCCGGCAGTCCCATCAGCCGCACCGGCCCCAGCAGCCCGGAGGGCCGTCCCGCGTGCTCCAGCCGGTTCGCCATGGTGTTGCGCACCTCGATCAGGACCTCATTGTCCCCCGGCCGGACAGAATCCGTTACGTCCAGGCAGTAAGGCGCCCAGAAAAGCACGCCGCAGTCCGTCCCGTTCAGCCACACATGCGCGATCTCGCACACGCCCCCCAGATCCAGCAGCAAACGGCCGAATGCCGCCCCGGTTTCGTATGATTCCGGCATCCGAAATTTCATCCGATATGTCCCGCGCCCCGTGAAGTTCTTCCTGCCGGGCAGTTCCGTCCAGGAACAAAGCCGGGACATTTCCAAAGGCTTTCCGTCCAGGCTGACGCCGTCAGGGGTCAGCAGGATTTCTCCGCTGGCCGACATCTGCTGCCGGGCCTGCAGATCAACCGGTTCCCCCACGGGATCGATGCAGAGCACAGCGCTCTCCCGCCTCTGCAGGGAAAGCTCCACCGTCATATGGTCCGCCGCGCTGCCGCAGGGCAGCGGTCTGATCGCTCCGGTCCAGGGATCCCAGCGCTCCGTCGCCCCCGTCACAGGCAGCCGCAGGCTTCCGGAAATCTCCTGCTCTCCTTCATTCACCAGCAGATAAAAATGCACCGCATCCTTCACCAAATGGCTCACCCGCAGATCACTGTTTTCGGGCGTCAGCACCGCGTCGCGCTCCAATTCATGCAGAAACGATGCGCCGTGCTCTTTTTCATAAACCGACAGGATACGCCCGCCGCCGGACACAAACGGAGCCAGTTTTTCCATAAGCTCCCCGGTCAGCAGCGCCTCATCCTCCACCAGCAGATAACGGTAGCGCTGTTTTTCGATGGAGATTTCTCCGTCTGATACCAGACAGCGATCGGAGAGCAGCAGTTCTTCCTCCAGATAATTGAATTCGATCTGCTTCTGATACAGAAGTGCCGCCGTCCTGACGGGAAGCGCGTCCGCCTCGCAGAGCACCGCCACGGGTGTCACGTTATGGCTGTCCGTGTTCAGCCAGCAGAGACGCTTCATGTACAGGGAAATTTTCTCATAGTCCTCCCACCAGATATTGTTGGGGCCCGCATCCGGCGGCCGCTCCCCGTAACGGATCTCTCCCTCGACGGAATAATAGAACGCATGCGGATAAAGCAGGTTCGTCCCCCGCACAAACATCCAGTCCATGTACCATTTCATATCGTCCATGGAAAACGCCCACTGAACGCCGTCCGGACCGCAGCAGCCAAAACACTCGTTGGCATTGCGCCGGATCCCGCGGTGCCTGGCCGCATCGGAGGCGCACTTCGCCAGCGGCGCATCCTCTCCCAGAAGTCCCTTTTCATTCTCCGGAGCCACCATGCGCCATACCAGATCCTGTCCCGGGATCTGAAAACGGTTCAGCATGCCGATGTCCTGACTTTTCTGCGGATGTCCGGTCAGCGCGATCCCGTGATCCGCACACCAGTCGGAAAGCTTTCCGTAATAAACGCGCTCCATCCGGCGGTTCACTGCACGGCGGAAGGTTCTGCGCACCGCCGCCGTCCGCGCGCCATAATCCAGCCAAAGTCCGGGCAGGTCGGCCTCCCGGCCGCCGCTCTGTATGTAATCGTCTAAAAAACCGTCCGTCCAGGGCACGACGCCCGGCCTGTGATTCCGCCCCAGCACATCCGGCTCATCCGTGAAAATGGCGATGACCGTTTTGCCGAAATGTTCGTGCAGCACCTCGTAATACCGTTCATGCGTGAAGCGGATGAACGCGTCCACCGCCGCGGGATTGAGCAGATCCGCGGAGGGCGGCGCACAGGGCTCTCCGTCATCCTCCTCTTCGTGAACGCCCCGGATGGTGCCGCCGGAAAACCCTTCGATAAAGCAATAGATATGCCAGCCGCCGGCAGGCGAAACAGCGTGTTCCACACCTGCCGCCGGATCCCTGCCATTCCCGGAAAGCGGCAGCACGACGGTCTGCTCTGCAACGGCCTCCCTGTCATTTCTCCCGGCGCCGCCCCGAAACCGTACCGCCGCGGCCAAAATCACCTTCTCCCCTTCCCCGACGGCGGGAAGGACCGGGCTTCCGTCTTCCCAGCCGATTTCCTCCATCCGCAGACAGCGGGAGGCAAACGCCGGATCGCTCTGCACCACCATGCCGTGGGCAGAGCCGGAGGGATACATGGCCTCGTCATAGAGCACCACCTTCATGGAAAGCGCTTCGGCACATTCCACCGTATATTTCACATAGTGCATGTAAAGGTCCGATAAATACGGGATCGACTTCGGAATTCCCTTTCTCGGATGGATGCAGAAGCCTTTGACGCCTTTCGCATAAAAATCCCGGATCTGTCTGTCGATCTCCGCTTCGTCCAGACGGTCGTTCCAGAACCAGAACGGCATGGGGCTGAATTCATCCGAGGGATTCAAAAAAGCCTCTCTCATTTCCTGTCTGTTCATTCTTCCTGACACCTCTGTTATCTGTGATCCGTATATTGCTCACAAGTGTTCACGGCAGCGCTTCGATCCCCACGATCTCATCCATGGGAACCGTCCGCCCATCCTCCAGGCAGATGAGGCGCGCCGCCATATCCACTTTTTTTATCGTGCCCTCGTATGTGACATATGCGCCACCCTCTTTTCTCTCATCCGGCAAAAACAGCGTGATCTCCGCCTGCGGGCAGCTCCCGGCCTCCGCAAGAAGCGCACACAGCTTCTCATCCAGCGCCGCTTTTTCATCCTCCGTCAGCTCCAGCCGCTCCTGCGTCATGCGCTCCGTCTCTTCAATGGCGTCCTCATACCCCGTCAGCGCGGCGAAAGGGGAAAACTGAGCGGCCCGTTCCGCCGCAGGCATGGGCGGATGCGCGGCCGAAACCGGATGGGGCAGATACAGGATATCGTCATACGGACCGTTTGCGGACCGTTCATTCCAGGCACCGCCCGGGCGGTCCCGGTCACCCGCGTATTTTGTTCCGCCTGCACGCTCTCTGTCCATCATTGTCCGATCCCTCCTCACGCCCTGTGGCCGCCGATCTGACCGTTGCGCTCTCTGGCCGTGGCGCCCTCCTCCAGGTTCATGCCCCGCAGGATCGCGTTCTTCCCGAACCGCTTTCGGATATCCAACACGGCCTTCTGCATCCGCCTTTCCCGCTCCAGCGCCGCTTCCTCTTCCGCTTTCCGCCGCTCCAGCGCCGCGTAATCCGTGAACAGGTCCATCTGTTCCCAACGCTCCTCCCGGACGGCCTCGCTTTCCGCCGTCACATGACAGGCAGTAACATTCAGCCTGCGCACCAGCAGATCGGGAGAAACGATCCGGTCATACAGCGCCGTCACGGCGTCCATGATCAGCCGGGTGGAGGCGGTAGCACGTTCCAGATTGACAGAGCCGTGGGCATGCTTCGGGATCCTGCGGCCGTAGCGGTCCGTGACCACGGGCCCTTTGTATCGCTTCCGGATTTCGGGATCGTCCAGATTTTCCCGGTCGTAGCCCACGGTCAGCACCATCTGGTCCGTCACCAGCCCCTTTTCCACCAGCTCCAGCACCAGAAGATCCGTCATCTCCCGGACCACCAGCCGCGCCTTTTCAAAAGTGTACGGCTGCTGCAGCACCTGTCCCGAACCCAGGCTACTGGATTCCGGCCGGTAGGCCTTCACATCCGCGATGGTACAGGGCTCCCAGCCCCAGGCGTGATCGATCAGCAGGCCGGCATTGACGCCGAAAAGCCGATAGAGCAGTTCTTCATTATAATAGTCGCCCGGTTTTCCCAGCGAACACCGGGCGATATCGCCCATGGTGAAAAGTCCGTTGGCCTCCAGCTTTCGGGCATAGCCCGGTCCCACCCGCCAGAAATCCGTGAGAGGCCGATGCGTCCAGAACAGGCGGCGATAGGAAAGCTCATCCATCTCCGCAACCCGCACGCCGTCCTCGTCCGGCGGCACATGCTTGGCCCCGATGTCCAGAGCGATCTTGCACAGATACAGGTTCGTTCCGATCCCGGCCGTCGCGGTGATCCCCGTTTCCTTCAGAATATGGCGCATGATCCGCCTGGCGTATTCCCGCGGCCCGACCCTGCTCGCCGCCAGATACTGGGTGATATCCAGAAACACTTCGTCGATGGAATAGACATGAATGTCCTCCGGCGCGGCATACTGCAGATAGATCTGGTAGATCCGCGTGCTGTACTGCATATAAAGGGCCATTCTGGGCTTTGCGATCAGATAGGAAACCGCCATCTGCGGCGCCCCCTTCAGCACCGTATCGTCACAGGATTCTCCCGCGAACCGGCCGCCCGGCGCATGCGCGCTTCTCCCGGCGTTCACTTCCTTCACCCGCTGTACCACCTCGAACAGCCTGGCCCGGCCCGGGATCCCGTACGCCTTCAGGGAAGGGGACACCGCCAGACAGATGGTTTTCTCCGTGCGGCTCTCGTCGGCCACCACCAGATTGGTGGTCAGCGGGTCCAGCCCCCGCTCCACGCACTCCACGGAAGCATAAAAGGACTTCAGGTCGATCGCCGCATAAATATGTCCGTCCCGCTCCATATCCCTTTGCTCCTCCCGTTTCTCCGCGCTCCTGTCAGGACAGCTTCTCCGCAAACTCCCGCGGCCGCGGAAGCTGTACCCGTCCGTACCTATAGCATACCACGAACATACGTTTTTTCCAAGGGGCAGAAATCATTTTCGGCATTCCCTTTCCCGCCCCCGGAAAACGGTTCTGACCGCCGCAGCCGCATCCGGCGGCGGCCGATCCTTTGGGGAAACGTCCGGAACCGCACGGATCCCGCTTTCCGTATCCGCAAAAAAGAGACGCCCTCCGGCCGTGCAGCCTTCCAGGCGTCCCTTCTGTACAGTTAATCAAAATTCATATCCGGCTCCGCCTCAATCCAGCTCTTTCTTGCCCGTATAGAGCTCGTAGTATCTGCCCTTCATCGCCAGCAGCTCGTCGTGGCTGCCGCGCTCGATGATCTCGCCGTTTTCCAGTACCATGATGGCGTTGGCATTGCGCACCGTGGAAAGCCGGTGGGCGATGACGAAGGTGGTGCGGGTGGCCATCAGCCGGTCCATGCCGTGCTCGATGTGGCGCTCGGTCCTGGTATCCACGGAGCTGGTGGCTTCGTCCAGGATCAGGATCGGCGCTTTGGAAACGGCCGCCCTGGCGATATTGAGAAGCTGCCGCTGGCCCTGGCTCAGATTCGCGCCGTCACCCTCGATGACGGTATCGTAGCCCTTATCCAGCCGCCGAATAAAGTGATGCGCGCTGGCCAGCTTCGCCGCGGCCTCCACCTCCTCGTCGGTGGCGTCCAGCCGCCCGTAGCGGATGTTCTCCCGGATGGTGCCGGTGAACAGATGCGTGTCCTGCAGCACCATGGCGATATTCTCCCGCAGGCTGTCCCGCCTGATGTTTTTGATATCCACGCCGTCGATGGTGATGCTGCCCGAATCGATATCGTAAAACCGGGTGATCAGGTTCGTGATCGTTGTTTTGCCCGCGCCCGTGGAGCCCACCAGGGCGATCTTCTGTCCGGGCTTGGCGTAGAACGATATATCCTTCAGGATGGTCTTATCCGGGTTGTAGCCGAAGGTCACATGGTCCAGGATCACATGGCCCTCGCAGTGATCCAGCGAAACCGCGTCCGGCGCGTCCGCCGCCTCGGGCGCTTCGTCCATGATCTTAAACACACGCTCCGCGCCTGCCAGGGCGGAAAACACGGTGTTCATCTGCATGGACAGCTCGTTGATGGGCCGCGAGAACTGACGGGAATAGTTGACGAACACCGTCAGGCCGCCCAGGTCGAAGCCCCGCAGCACGCAGAGAATGCCGCCCACGATGGCCGTCACCGAATAGCTGATCTGGCCGGAGCCGTTCATCACCGGCCCCATGATGCCGCCGAAGAACTGGGCGAAGGTCTGCTTGTCACGCAGGTCATAGTTCAGAAATTCAAATTCCTCCGTCGCGATCTCCTCATGACAGAATACCTTCACCACCTTCTGCCCCGTGATCGTCTCCTCGATATAGCCGTTCAGCGTGCCCAGCGCCGCCTGCTGCGCCTTGTAAAAACGGCGGCTGCGCTTCACCACCATGCCCGCCAGCTTCAGCATCAGCGGGACCATGAGAACGGTGACGATGGTCAGCCAGATATTCGTATAGATCATCAGGCACAGCGTGCCCGTGATGTTGATGACGCCGGAAATGATCTGCACGATGGTGTTGTTGAGCATATCGCCCACCGCGTCCAGGTCGTTGGTGAAACGGCTCATGATATCGCCGTGGTTATTGGTATCGTAAAACCGCACGGGAAGCCGCTGCACCTTCCGAAACAGATCATTTCGGATCTTCTCCAGCGCACCCTGCGAAACGGTGATCATGATGCGCTGCTGGAAATACTGGGCCAGGATGCCAACGGCATAGACCGCCGCCATGGCGATGAGCGAATGCAGCAGCTTCTGCGGCGTAGAGCCTTCCGTCAGGTTGTTGATGACGGGACGCAGCATATAGGAGCCTGCCAGCATGGAAACCGTTCCCGCGATCACGCAGAAAAATACCACGCAGAGCCTCGGGATATCGCCCTGCAGATAGGACAGCAGCCGCCGGACGGCCTTCCCGGAATCCTGGGGCTTCTTCACCGGCATGTTCCGGCCGCCCTTTCCGCCCCTGCCGGGGCCTCTCCCGGGTCTGGGTCCCGGGCCGCCGCCGGGCACCTCTTCCTGCACGCGGGCGTACTTTTTGATGAGCCGTTCTTTTCTCGCCTGATCCATTACGCCAGCACCTCCTCTCTCATCTGGGAATCATAGATCTCCCGGTAGGGCTCGCAGGTTTCCATCAGATCCGCATGCCGTCCGTGCCCCACGATCCGCCCCTCGTCCATCACCACGATCTGATCCGCGTCCATCACGGAGGTGATGCGCTGGGCGATGATCAGCTTGGTGGTTTCCCTTAAGGTCGTATGGAAGGTTTCCCGGATCTTCGCCTCCGTCGCCGTATCCACGGCGCTGGTGGAATCGTCCAAGATCAGAATTTTCGGTTTTTTCAGAAGGGCCCTGGCGATACAGAGCCGCTGCTTCTGGCCGCCGGACACGTTGACACCGCCCTGTCCCAATTCGGTCTCATATCCTTCCGTAAAGTTTCTCACGAAGGAATCCGCCTGGGCATCCTGCGACGCGGCGATCAGCGCCTCCTCCGAAGCGTTCTCGTCGCCCCAGTGCAGATTTTCCCGGATCGTGCCGGAAAACAGCACGTTTTTCTGCAGCACCATGCCCACGCCGTCCCGCAGGTTTTTCAGGGAATAATCCCGCACGTCAATGTCGTCGATGAGCACCTTCCCCTCATCCACGTCATAGAGCCTTGGAATCATGGAGACCAGCGTAGTCTTGCCGCAGCCCGTGGAGCCGATAATGCCCACAGTCTGTCCCGGCTCGATCACCAGATTGATGTCGTCCAGCACCTTCTCCTCGCTGTTCTTATAATAGCGAAAGGACACGTCCCGAAACTCGATCTTCCCGTTTTTCACGGGCACCTGACCGTAGCGGGCATCCCAGTCGTTCAGATCCACTTCCGTATCCAGCACCTCCGTGATGCGCTTTAAGCTGGCGATGGCACGGGAGCTGGTCAGCAGCACCATGGCCAGCATCATCAGCGAGGAAAGCACCTGCACCACATAGGTGGTGAAGGCCGTCAGATCGCCCACCGGCATCCGGCCCTGCAGGATCTGATTGCCGCCGAACCAGACCACCAGCAGCGTGGTGACGTTCATGAACAGCATCACGATGGGCATCTGGATGATCACGATATAAAAGGCGTTCAGGCCGGACTGCTTCAGATCCGCGTTGGACCTCGCAAACCGCTCTTCCTCATAGGTACCCCGCACAAAGGATTTGATGACGCGCACGTTGGTCAGCATTTCCTGAATGTTGGAGTTTAAGGCGTCCAGCTTTTTCTGCAGGATGGTGAACCGCGGGAACGCGATCCGGATGATCGCGCCCACCGCCACCATCATCAGAGGAAGAATTACCAGAAAAATCAGGGCCAGCTCCCGGTTCATGATGAACGCCATGATGATGGCGCCGATCAGCATGCCCGGCGCCCGCAGCGCCATGCGCAGGCTCATCATGATCAGGTTCTGTACCTGGGTGATATCGTTGGTCAGCCGGGTCACCAGAGAGCCCGTGGAAAACCTGTCGATATTCGCGAAGGAAAACGTCTGAATCTTTTTGAACAGATCCATCCGCAGATCCGCGCCGAAGCTGATGGACGCCTTGGACGCGAACCACGCGCCGCCGATGCCGCCCACCATCATCATGCAGGCCACACCGATCATGGAAAAGCCCTTCGCGACGATATAGCCCACGTCATGGTTAATCGCGCCCACGTTGATGATGTCCGCCATCAGCGCCGGCATCAGCACCTCGCCCACCACCTCCGTGATCATCAGGATCGGCCCCAGGATGAACGCGTACAGATAAGGCCGAATGTACTTCATATACCGTTTCATATTTCTAAATCTCCTTCCCGGCCGCGCTCAGATTCCGGTATACCCGGTCCATGAACACGCCGAACTGTTTTATTTCTTCATCGGAAAAATCCCGAAACATCGCGAGCTCCGTTTCCTCGAACATGCCGATGCTCTTCTCGATGACCTGCCTTCCCTTTTCGGTGATGATCACCTGACGGACCCGGTTGTCGCTCTCATCCGTCTCCCGCCGGATATAGCCGCCCTTTTCCAGCTTTTTTAAGGAAACAGCGATAGCCGCCGGGGAAATCTCCAGATGAGAGGCCAGCTCCACCTGAGAACAGTTGGGCCTGCAGGCCAGATGCATCAGAAGCCGGTGCTGGCTCCTGTACACGCCGGTGTCCCGCACCCGCCGCTCGATGGCCCGCTTGAATGCGCTGTCGGCCCGCCGGAATTTCCAGGACAGCTCGTGAGCCATATCCTGCCGCTGCTGTGCCATTTGAAACGGTCACCTCCTTCGCGCGAATCCGCGGAAACGGCGCCGGACTTTGCGCCGACACCCTTTTCTTAAGCAGTTAATCATTTACTTGTTAAGTATATGCGCGCACTCTCCCCCTGTCAAGCGCCGGGGACGGAGGAAATTATGAAATCTTTGTGAAAAAAATGTTTATTTTCCCCAGTCCACGCCTTCTATTACATCCAATACCGCCTGTTTGATCTTCCCCTGCAGATATGCCCCATTCAGCCTGCTCTTATTGTATCTGAGGTAAGAATCCTTCGTATTATCCACCAGAAGCGCCGTAAAAAAACGCTCCCAACTGACATATTCCTGACTTTCAATAAAATCCTCCGGATGGTCCAGAATATCTCTGACGCTCTTTCCGCCAGCTATCCCGGCCTTCAGCAACAGCCATTCAAAGGATTCCGGCAGATAACACTTTATGGTCGGTTTCTGACACATGAGCTGGTACAGCTCGTTCATTTCAGAACCGATCGCCGCGCCGTCCGCAACCGCCAAGATGGCTTCGTTGCCCCGTTTATTCATGACAGACCTGAAATTTGATTTTCCTTCTGCGCTGCTGCATGAAATACCGTTTTCATCACACACCGCCCGGAAAAACTCATATCCGGAATTGGAATCCTCCACTATGATATGCTCCGGCCTGTACTTTTCCGTCAAAATAGTCTCAGCGCTATATATCCGATACAGTTCGTTATAGGTGCGTTTCAGGTCATGGTATCTGCCGGACGTATGAATCCCGTAAATTTCGTCGACAGAATAAGGAAGGTTCGGCAGATCTTCCCGCGTAACAATGACAAAATAATTGCTCGAAGCTTTCACCGCTTCCGCAAATTCCTGCGATTTTAAAAATCTGTTTTCTTCGTCCAAAAAGAGGATCTGCTCATGCAGATTGGGCAGTATAAGATTCCAGTCCATCCCGCCAAGCGTTCTACACGGACGTTCACAGATAACTTCAACGCCGGAACCCGCCCCGAGGGCCGCCGCCTGCTCCAGAAGATTGAGCATCGTGGTTTTCCCGGTTGCACTGTCTCCGCGAATGATCGTAATATTCCGCCGGATATCCAGCTCGTATCGGAGCCTGTTGTTCTGTATGACAATATGATATTTCCCTTTCATATCTTCAACGCTCCTTTATTTTTAACGCTTCCTCCAGATATTCCCCATAGCTGTGAACCAACCTGCCCGTATTGAGCATCAGCGCTTCAAGCTCCGGCACCGCGCTGAAATTCATGACATGATGCAGGTTGATCGTCAGATCCTTCCTTTTCCCGATTTCAACGATCCACCCTGCGCAGTTATCTCCACAGGCAGAGGCGTTAAAAATCCTGCCGCTTTCGTCAAACGCCATCAGGATTAACGTTTTGACGCCGCCTGAAATTTCCTTTGTGGAAATCGGTCCGAGTACAGGACTTTCGATCAGATGCGTCCCTACGACCTCCGATCTGTCAATATCTCTGATCATTGCAACCGACAGGGGATCGGTAATCCACTCGTCCTCATATTGATTGTCAAAATAGGTGGGCGGATGATAAACCGCATTTTCCATATCTCCAAACATTATTTTCAGCATGGCCGATGCTCCTTTCGGTTGATGTTTCCAAGGCTCCACGCTTTTCAGGCCAAAAATCCAAGCGAGTCCGGATGTGACGGGCGGCGTCGCAGGTTGTCTGTGTTTACAGATATTGTAGCATATCCCGCTGCTAAAGGCGATAAAAAAATGCGTCCAGCCTGAAATCACTGCGCCGCCCGCCAGGCGTCAAGGTCGGAAACGCGCAAATACCGGACAAAGGCGCCGTCATAAGCATAGCTCAGCACGTCCGCCGCCGTCTTTCCGGCCTCCCCTTCCTTTTGGAAAAAGAATGTCGCCACATTGCCGGCCTGCGTCCCGTCACAGAGGATATAGCGCGCATCGCTTCCCGTATAGGCGTCCAGCTTCCTGCCCAGCTTTTCCGAAAGAAAATACTTCGCCTTTCCCTCCAGTACCGGCAGCTTTTCCTTCATCCGGCTCCCGGAGATCTCCGTCTGTTCCAACGCTGTCAGCTCCGCATCGGAATAGGCGGCCTCCGCCAGACTTCCGTCCCCCGCATAGACATAGAAAATATAATACCGAAGGTTCACCGGATCGGTCCAGTTCACACAATACAGCGGTTCTCCCGGTCCATCGGCCGCTCCTTCCACCAGGCAGACATTTTTCTCCAGCCCTTCCCCGGAAATGCCGTAACATCTTCCCAGCCACTCCAGCGCGTTCGTGACCGCTTCGTTCGCCGAGATGCCTCCCGCGGCCGCAATCTCTGCCGCCTGGGCTTCCCTCTGAACCTTGTCCGTATACGCCCCGGAAAAACTGTCCGCCTCCGCCTTCCGGCCGTCCGTCATCTCCCAAAACTGCTGCACCGTTTCCTCCGGCACCGCCTCCATCCGCTCCTGCACCAGCGAGGACACGAGCGTTCTGACCGGAACGGCAATCGATCCGACGACCAGGAGCACAACGGCTGCCGCCGCCACGAAACGGGGAATCCCGGCGCGCCTCTTTCCGGCAGTTTCCCCGCTGAGGTTCGTCTCCATCCGCTCCCGCACGTTTTTCAGAATATCCTCCTGCATGGCCTGCGGGACCCGGATGCTCCCTGCCGCCTGCTCCAATTCTTCCAGCTTCATTCCCTTTTCCCTTCCTCCTGCTCCTGCATGCAGGCAAAGTTGCAGGGCCTTACGCCCCCGCTGCAGCCGCTTTTTCACCGCCGCGACGGAAATGTGCAGAAAACTCACGGTCCCTGCACCGATTGCTGTATTCCCTGACCAGTTTCTCCGCTGTCATACGGTTCTCTTTTCCAAAAGCGCTTCGCACATCAGAATGCCTTCCGTATGATACACGCGCAGGGAAGGGGAAAGGTAACAAAAAGACACGGCAGAATTTCCTGGGTCCGTGTCTTTTAGGAATACTAATACTCTTTTTCATCCGACAGTACGCTGCACGCAAACACGTCAGCATACCTATCCAATAGTCAAGATCAATTTTGTGTTTCTTCGCGCGTCCGGATAGCCCCGATCACAGTTCCTATAAAGATAACCGGCGCTGTTCTGACAAATAACCATTCAAATGCGTGGAAGAATGTCCCGATAACGGCAGTTTCAGGGTCATGAAAATTCCAACCCAGATAAGGGCTTTCCAACACGATCAAGACAGCAGAAACGATCACGATGACCGCACAAAGTGTAAGAAAAGACCGGTGAAATGTTTTTCTCCGTATGGCCTTTCTTTGAGCAAGCTGCATGTTTATGATCTCCAGCTTTTCAGAAATTGTCTTTAAGTCATCCATTTCCGGCCCAGGCATCGTTTCTCCGAGCAAAGTGCTCACAGGCGTTTCAAGCGCTTCTGAAATAGAGATCAGCATTTCAGAATCCGGGACAGACAGTCCC
>CANQVD010000065.1 GCA_947627215.1 uncultured Eisenbergiella sp. | reverse complement strand
CTGATTTCAGAGATACAGATTTTTGAGGACAGGCAGCCTAACGGTCAATGGCTCAAATCCATGAAATTCAAGCTCCCTATTATTGAGGGAGATATGGAATTGAGTTTGGACAATGATGAACATGTCGAGACGGTGGTATTGATTTCAAAACAGGACGGATGATACCTGTGGAGGCGGTGGGTTTCCTATGAGAACAAAAAAGCAGCGGGGTGATATGGAGTGAATAAAGATCCATTTCAGGAATACATCAAAGAGTCTGAGCCGGACAAGCGTGACAAGGGTTATGCGTGGCATACGGCCATTGGCCTGCAGGCTGTGGACGGACTGAAAACATCGGAATATCTGATGCATACTGCCGTCCGGAATATCGAGGGCGAGATTTCCTTTGAAGAGGCAAACGCACTTTTGCAGACCTACTACGAGGAAAATCCTGCCCGTGACGCAGATGACCGCACTGAGGAAGCGGATAAGGTGTCGGCCAGAATTGCTGCGCTTCTTTCAGAGAAGGCTTTCAGCTTTGCTCCAAATGAGTATCTTTCCATTCACAGGAAGCTGTTTGCTGGCATTTATTCCCATGCCGGATGCATCCGGGATTACAACATCACGAAGAAGGAATGGGTGTTGAACGGAGCGACCGTGCTTTATGGAAGCGCCACGGAGCTGCGTGCAACGCTTGACTACGATTTTTCGGAGGAGAAGAGGTTTTCTTATAAGAATCTCACGATGGATGAAATCATCCACCATCTTGCCGTATTCGTATCCAGACTATGGCAGATCCACGTGTTTGGCGAGGGCAACACAAGAACGACAGCGGTGTTTTTCATCAAGTATTTACGCACGCTGGGCTTTGATGTGACAAATGATATTTTTGCCGAGAACGCATGGTATTTTCGGAATTCACTCGTCAGGGCAAATTATAACGATCTGAAAAATGGCGTTCACGAAACAACAGAGTTCCTTGAACTGTTCCTCCGCAATCTCCTCTTGAATGAGAGCAATTCTCTTCATAACCGGACATTGCATATTAGTGGAACATTCAAAGAAACAGAAAAACCGGACATTGAAATGACAAAACTGGACATTGAGATACTAAAACCGGACATTGAAAAATCGTTTCAGCCGAAAACAGCAAGTCACATTTTGAAACTTCGTGAAGCATTTCCGGGTCAGACGGTCTTTGGACGGTCTGATGTGATGAAGGTGATTGATATTAAAACATCCAGGGCCTCTGACCTGTTAAAAGAAATGGCAGAACATGGAATCATTGAGACGGTGTCCGGACAAGGAAAGGGAAAGTACCGCTTCCGGAATCAGAAGAGTTGAGGCGATGGGATTTTCAATCTGTTCCATCCGAGCGAAGTCTTGAAGCAGCCGACAAATTTGTGCGTTTGCACTTTTCTGTGCCGCGCACGGCAGAAGAAGGACCTTCCTCTTGACATTGGACAAATTATCGACTAAAATAATATTGAAAATTAAATCGGACGGAATTCACAAAAACGATCGGAGAGGGAGGAAGATCCTGCATGTATATCGAACGGCACGCGGAAGAGACGGTACGGCAGCTGGCAAGGATGTTTGGCGCAGTGCTGGTGACCGGTCCCCGTCAGGTGGGAAAAACGACGATGCTCCGGAATATCCTCCAGGGCATTGATTATGTGACGATGGACGATGCGGTAGTGCGGGCCGGGGCGGTGGAGGCCAGCCATACTTTCCTGAAGGATAATCCGCCCCCTGTGTTTATCGATGAAATCCAAAAGGCGCCGGAGCTGTTTTCGCAGATCAAGATGGCGCTGGATGCCAGCCGGAAGAAAGGACAGTTTTTTCTCAGCGGTTCTCAGCAGTTTCATATGATGAAGAATGTGAGCGAGTCTCTGGCCGGGCGCATCGGCATCCTGACGCTGCTAGGCCTTTCCCTGCGGGAAAGGACGGGGGCAAGGATCCGGCAGCCTTTCCTGCCGACGGAGGAGTATCTGGAGGAGCGGCGAAGCCAGCTTGTGCCGGTTGATTACGATGAGATCTGGGAAATGATCTGGCGGGGCAGCATGCCGGAACTGGCGGCCAATCCGGAATATAACTGGCAGATGTATTATGGTTCTTATGTGACCACTTATGTGGAACGGGATGTGAAAGAGCTGGCCCAGGTGGGAGATGAAGTGAAGTTTACCCGCTTTATGTCGGTGCTGGCGGCCCGGAATGGACAGTTGCTGAATCTCAGAGCCGCCGCCGGTGAGATCGGGATCAGTCAGCCCACGGCGGACCGCTGGCTGTCCATCCTGTCGGCATCCCATATCGTTTATCTCCTGCAGCCTTATTCCAGCAATCTGACGAAACGGGCGGTCAAGACGCCGAAGCTGTATTTTCTGGACACTGGTCTGGCCGCATATCTCAGCCGCTGGAATACGCCGGAGGTGCTGAAGAACGGAGCGGTGTCGGGGGCGTATTTTGAAGCCTTTGTCCTTTCTGAGATCATTAAGGGGTATTATAACAGCGGGATCCAGGAAGCGCCTCTGTATTTTTACCGGGATAAGGATAAGAAAGAAATCGATCTGATCATCGAGGAGGGCGGCACGCTTTATCCGCTGGAGATCAAGAGTCATGCTGACCCAGGCGCCAAAGACCTGAAAAATTTTGACGTTCTGAAACAGCTTACCGGCGTCCGCATCGGCCCCGGCGGCGTGATCTGTACCTATGACCGGCTGGCAACGCTGAGAGACGGTTTCCAGGCAATCCCGGTGCAGTATTTGTAGCAAAAAAAGCATACACCGCACATTTTCTGCTGGCTTTTTCAGTCAGACCGTGATAGAATAAATCCGTTGCGCGTGGACGAAGGATCACGGAGGTGTGCCATGGAACCAATGTATTTATCGATCCGGCAGACGGATACCGGCAGACGGATCCGGAAGCTTCTTTCAGAAAACGGCTACACTGTGAAGGACATCCAGAGCGCCATGGGGTTTGAGAATCCCCAGGCGGTCTACAAATGGATCTCCGGCAGATCGCTGCCGAGCCTGGACAACTTCATCATTTTAAGCAGACTGCTGCATACCAGCATTGAAGACATCCTCGTCATCGACGGGGATGTTGTTCGTTTGGGGGGATTTTATTTATATGAGATGTTTACTTTTTCAAATAAAATGGCATAATATAAACAGAAAGGGTGTGACAGGATGCTGAGTAAGAATTTAAGGTATTATCGATTAAAGAATAATTTGTCTAAGAAAGAGCTTGCGTCACTGGTCCAGGTGACTCCCATGTCCATCAGTCATTATGAAAGCGGTGAAAGAAAGCCTTCAATGGAAGTGATTCGGGCTCTGGCAAAGGCATTGGATGTCAAAGTTTCTGATTTTTTAGCAAACCGAGAGGAAAATCTGGTGTTTGTCCACGGTGAATTTCGCAAAGGCAGCAAGCTTACGGTAAAGCAGCAGGACTTTATTTGTGCCTCTGTTGAAGAATATATGAATCGGTTCTTTTCAGTTGTTGAGATATTAGGTGGAGATGTTCTGCCTGCTGCTCCGACATGCCACGGAGTGCGGTTATCTTCTGATTCGGAAAATGATGCAAAAGCGCTTCGAAAGTATCTTCGCATTTCTGATGCGGGCCCAGTTGGCAATCTCGTTGAGATGCTTGAAAATAAAGGAGTCTTGATTTATTTCCTCGATGTTGAGAACGATGCTTTTTCTGGTATGAACGGGCTTGTTGATGATCGACCATATATTGTTATAAATAGCAATATGTCACCGGAGCGCATTCGCTCCACGATTGTACACGAGCTGTCTCACTTTATTTTTGAATGGCCGGACGAGCTGGAAGATAAAGATATTGAGGACAGGGCAACTGCGATCAGCGGCGCGTTCCTTCTATCTGAAGAAGACGCAAAAAGGGAATTGGGTATTCGACGCAGTGCTGTAACGAAGGATATGACAATCATTTGCAGAGAATACGGAATTTCCATGTATCTGCTTGTAAAAAGGGCCAATTTATGCGGGATAATCAAGGACAGCGTTGCTAAAGACTTTTATATTGACGCCGGACAACATGGGTGGAGACGGAAGGAGCCGGTCAGGATTCCCAAGGAAGAGCCAATGCTGTTTTCACAGCTTGTATTCAGGGCGGTCAGTGAAAATGAGATTTCAGTGCAGAAAGGAGCAGAGCTTCTAAAACAGCCATATGATTATGTCGCTGACCAGTGCTTTGCGGCAGAGGACTAATGGATGGAATATATCAGCAGCGATACGAAATCTGGATAGATTTTTATATAAATGCATCGCATTGGCGATTGCTCAAACCAGAGGAATCGCACTTCTGACAGGAGAGGTTCATAAGGCAATGTTGAAAACTCCTGTCGAAATACTTGATTACTGACAAAGTGTGCTCATGGTAGAATCGGGTATCTGTTACAAAGGGAGGTAAAGTAAAATGGTGGAAAGTACGGTATATATTGATGAATCTGGTGATTTGGGGTGTGGAACGGGAACAAAATGGTTTGTCATAACTGCAGTTATCGTTGATAAAACAGAAGAAAGCCAAATACGCCAGACTATGAATACAATAAGGCACCGATTAAATGTACAAGAGATACATTTACGCAGAATATCTGATTATTATAAACGTGCTTATGTAGTTAGAGAATTAAACAATGAGAATTTCACTTACATAAATGTGATTGCTGACACAGATAAGTTGGATCGTTCAAAAATTTCATCTTCAACAACAGCATACAATTACCTGTGTCGTATGCTTTTGGAGCGGGTCTCTTGGTTTTTGAGAGATACGGAAAGAAAAGCAGACATTGTTCTTTCGGCGAGGGGCACATCAAGAGATAGAGAACTTATAGAATATATAAAGGGAAAGCTGATCCCATATAAAGATAATCAGATCGAACAGAGGGTATTTGGGAAAATAACTGCAAAATCAGCTAATTCATGGGATATGCTCCAGCTTGCGGATGTTTGCGCCACAACAACTTTTTTAGCATATGAGGTAAATGGATGGGGATTTAGAACGCCTTGTTTTTTTAGAGTATTGCGAAAACATTTGTATAAATATGGGAATAGGATTATGAGTTATGGTATGAAGTATTTTACAGAGGATATGAAACCTGAAAACGCAGAGATAAATGCAGATTATCCATGTAAAGAAAAAGAAAGAACCTCCGGTGCGACTTCCACAGATTAGATCTGCTGGTAAAATACCCTCACATTCTCCGGCAACGCTCTTTCTTTATTTATAGTATATGCGATTTGGGGGAAAATTGCAACAGGATTTGCAAAAGTAAAGTGTTTCTTTTAAACCACAGGTTCAATGACATTTCCCGGAGGGCGGCGTAAAATAGGGTCATCAGTGAGCGAAAAGGAGGACGAAAAAATGCAGAAGATGACTTCGGCCTACGCCAACAAAATGCTCAGGAGCCTGGAAGAGGACAAGGCTTTCTGGGTGAACAAAGAAGAAACGTCCTGTACCTATGTGGCCTCGATCAACGAGGAGCCCGTGATCCCGGAATACGATTACGCGGAAACGGCCGCGGCCATCGGGCAGATCGATGACAGGATCGCTGTCATCAAACACGCGCTGAACGCGGCGAACGCGGCCGCGAAGGTGCAGGTGGGCGATGCCGAAATGAGCGTCGATGTGATCCTCATAAAAATGGCGCAGCTCAACAAGCGGAAGGCTGTGCTGGACGTGATGCGCAAGCGGCTCCCCAAAGAGCGGGAGGGCCAGCGCTCCTACATGGCCCGGAACGCGGCTC
Source organism: uncultured Eisenbergiella sp. (assembly GCA_947627215.1). Taxonomy (GTDB): domain Bacteria; phylum Bacillota; class Clostridia; order Lachnospirales; family Lachnospiraceae; genus Gallintestinimicrobium. The sequence goes on along the minus strand of CANQVD010000065.1, from coordinate 12,291 downwards.
CGGAATACCGCTATATCAACTACGATCTGGACCTGGTGAAACAGGAGTACGAGCGCGTTTCCGAAAGGATCATGGAGATGCAGATGGCGCTGGACAGATACAATCAAACGGTTCTGTTTGATGTAGAGCTTTGAGGCTGCTGGCCTTGCGGCAGCCTTTTCCGAGGCAGAGCTTCCACCGGTAAAATGGAGATCGGTTTTGGGTTCACGGATATGGAACAACCGTTATCTGTTATCGGTTATGGGATTTTGTTCATGGATCGTTACAGGCTAAATATTCTATGCTCTGCCTGAAAACCTGCGGGCGACCGCGTGCGGAGGTTCGGTTTCAGGCACAGGCCGCGGAGGTTCCGCTCCTGGTGGGGCTCCCGCGGCTGTTTTCGGGGGATGAGAAGATTGGAAAAAATATGAGAGATGAAGGAACTTTCGATTTTTACGCATCCCCATGTTTAAAAAAGTCCGGTAAAAGGGGGAAGGAGGACGATATGAAACAATATGTTTCTGTGGATAAACGCAGCAAGAAGGCGCGGAAGGAATATTATTCCAAAATGCGCCGGGACTGGGGCGGCCTGAATCCAGCCACCAGAACAGCGCCGAACGGAAAGGCGTATGACAGGAATAAGGATAAGCAGGAGAGAAGAAAAACCAGCCGGGAACCCTGGGATGAGGGGGAAGGGCTGGTTTTTGGTTGAAGGGAAAACGGACTTATATCATCCAGATCGGCACGATCAGATTTTTATTGTCAAAGACGCTGAACGTATCCGCCATGCAGAGAATGGCGCCGGTACCGAGCTGGAGCGGAGACTTATCGATCACGTTAAAGACGCGGGTCAGGCGTTTGTCCGGTGTAGCGGTCTTTTTGATCTCCAGCGGGCTGAGCTTGCCGTCGCCCTCGAGGATAATGTCGATCTCTTTGGCGTCGCGGTCGCGGTAGAAATAGAGATAAGGCTCCAGTCCCGCATTTTGGTAACTTTTCATGATCTCCGAAACCGCGTAGTTCTCCAACAGTGCACCGCTCATGGCCCCGCTCTCGGTCACCTCCGGGGAGGACCAGCGAGTCAGATAGCAGACGAGACCTGTGTCGTAAAAGTATACCTTCGGTGTCTTGATCGTGCGTTTCAAAACATTATTGGAATAGGGATGCAGCAGGAAAATGATCCCCAGCGTTTCCAGAATGTTGATCCACGCTTTTGATGTCTGGATGTCGATATCGGAATCCTCCGCCAGGGCGTTATAATTCAGCAGCTGGGAGCAGCGGGCGGCGACGGCGGTGATAAAGCGGTTGAATTTCAGCGCGTCCACGCTGCCGGAGAGCTCCCGCACATCCCGCTCCACATAGGTGGAGAGGTAGGATGAATAGAAAATGTTTCGATCCGGCGTTTGGCCGCTGATGAGACTCGGCATAGAGCCGCGCCACAGACGCTCAAACAATTCCGGCGTGGTGACGGGCCGGATCCGATCCCGCTCAGCAAGCAGGCGGTCCATATCCGCCGTAAACGGCACGCAGGGAGCGCCGATGATCTCCCGCTGCGACAGGGGCGACATGTGCATCAGAGCCACACGTCCGGCCAGTGATTCCTGTACGCCTCGCATGAGACGGAAGATCTGCGAACCGGTCATCCAGAAGTCGCCGGGATGATGATGTTCGTCGATGTGGATTTTGATATAGGCAAAAAGCTCCGGGGCGTACTGCACCTCATCGATCAGCACCGGGGGCTTGTGAAGTTGCAGGAACAGCGCAGGGTCATTTTTCGCCAGATCCCGCTCAGAGAAATTGTCCAGTGTAACGTAGCGGCGTCCGATATTTTCTCTTTCCGCCAGTTCCCTGAGCATAGTTGTTTTGCCTGCCTGCCGGGGACCGGTCAGTAATATCGCGGAGTATGACCTGCTCAATTCCAAAATACGGCTTTCCATATGTCGGCTGATGTATTTCATAATGCACCACCTGTTCTGTTGTGTGAGATCGGTTTTTCTTCAATAGGGGAAATATGTCTTAAATGTTGTTGGTTTCTTTTCTTCAGAATGAGTGCAGATCCCCTCAAAGCTCAACGGTGTGTTCAGCGAACGAGATCGTATTTGTACAATGGATATTATACCCTGACATGCCCTCACAGTCAACAGAACTTCGGCAGATTTTTGTTATAAGCTAAAAACTGCCGAGAATCATGCGTGGCATGACATTTTTTTTCTGGTCTGAGGCGATGCAGAAAAGGTGGCGGGAATGTCCCCAGCTGACTTGGTTTTCCGGCGCGGGAAGCGATCGGTCAGCGAGTGCAGACGTGATAGCCGTGACTGTAAAAGAAAGTTGCTATTTTATGAATCGTCTGGTATAATACAGGAAATGATAAAATTAAGATAAAATATTGATAAGGAGTGAAGCGGTATGCTGCAGATCAGACCAGTTTCGGATTTGAGAAATAAATTCCCTGACATTGAAAGAATCGTGAATGCAGGTGAACCGGTTTATTTAACAAAAAACGGATATGGAGCGATGGTCGTGCTCAGTTTGGAAGCGTATTCCAGGCTGACGGACGGTGTGGAGTCCGCTTTGGACAGGGCGGATAAGGCAGCGGAGGAAAGTGATGTCCGCATAAGCCATGAGGAAGTTTTTGGAAATCTGCGGAGGAAGTTGAATGCGCAGTGAAAAGTACAGATTAAGATATCTGCCTTTGTTTTATGAGGACCTCGATGAAAAGATAACTTACATTGCAGAGGAATTAAAGAATCCGAAGGCTGCGGGCGATTTACTGAATAAAATAGAGGCGGCGATCCTAAAACGGCTTCCGGCGGCGGAGTCCTTGGATTTATGGTGGCTTGATGCAGCGGATGCTTTTTAAATACTGCAAAAATATATTTTATTAAGAGGTCTGTATTTATGGATATATCAGCTCTATTTTCAGCCTTTCGGCAATTCGGATCTGAATTTGCGAAATCATATTGTATTATAAATGGCAGTATAATGAAGTTGGATGATATTCAGGGCATGGGATTAGAGGAATTTTTCTCGCGTTCTAAATTTAATATGCCTATGCGGCTTTATCGGTACTATCCCAATACGGAGACAAATATGGGAGAAACCGATGAAAAGGTTAATTATTCTCTTCAGGCGCTGGAAGACAATACGGTTTATCTTCAGAGCCCATTAGTATTTGATGATATATATGATTCAGATATTAACATTGATTATCTGGAGTATGAGCATTTTCGATTGATTGAGTATTGTCGCAGATGCGGAATGAAATTTGATTCGGAACAGTCAACGCAGCAAGTAGGGAATGCTTTTGTAAAGCATATATGGGAATGCTGTGTTAAGAATGGTCATTTCGATCACCTTTTTACAAAGGAACCGGAATCAAAGATTGAGGAACTTTCGAATCAGTTATTTGAGAAACGGGTATTAGTTGAATTAGGACAATCCCAGGATTTAGGGAAGGCTGTGTCGAAGATAATATATGATGAGTATATTGATTATATTTCCAGTTTAAAAACGACGTTCAGAACGACATGTTTTGCAACAACGCCGTATTCTCAGCTTATGTGGGGCGGAGCATATGCGAACTGCCATAATGGATTTTGTATAGAATATACGGTTTTACCAAATACTGCACCTTATGCAGAAATATATGATAATCTTTTCCGGTGATCTACTGTAAAGTTCGTCCAAATATGGCATCCCGACTTGTGGCTGCAAAGGACAAGGAATGGACGATAGATACTCTTTGGGATATATATTTTCATGGAGTACTAAGAAAAAGCATTGATTGGGCCTTTCAGAACGAATGGAGGTTAATTCTTCCTCGTGGGAGCAAAGGACCTGATTTTAATGTGAAATTTTATCCTATTACAAAGGTTTATCTGGGAAATCGGATGTGTGGAAAAGAGCGGAAAAAGATAATTGAAATCTGCCATGAAAAGAATATACCCTATGTTGGTGTAAGGAGAAATCCCGGAATGTTTGAGATGCAGGAATGTGAAGTGGAATGTGAAAAATGCCCACAGTATCTTAAGTCGGAAAAAGAGTAATTCCTGTGAAATGGCCGTTTATGGAAAGTCAGGAGGACCACCGGAATGCGTCAGTCTGTATTTGACTATATGCTGAAAACATATGGGGTCGCGCCGGACTATCCCTGGAGCCGATATGACAGCAATGCGGTTTTCCGCCACGCGGAGAACAAGAAATGGTTCGCGCTGGTGATGAGCGTTCCGCGCTGCAGGCTGGGGCTTGGCGGAGAAGGCTCCGTGGATGTGATCGATCTGAAAATAGACGATCCGTTTTTCCGGGATGTGATCATTCGGGAAGCGGGGATCATGCCCGGTTATCATCTGAACAAGCAGCACTGGATCACGGTGCTTTTGGACGGCACCGTGCAGGCGGAGCAGGTGCAGGAGCTGATCGGCATGAGCTTTCTGGCCACGGCGCCCGCGAAGAAAAAAGAGAAGCTCCGCCCGGCGAAGGAGTGGATCGTGCCCGCGAACCCGAAATATTATGACGTGGAGCACGCTTTTGACGGTACGGAGGAGATTGACTGGAAGCAGGGCCGCGGCATAGCGGCGGGGGATACGGTGTTTTTGTATGCGGCGGTCCCAGTGTCAGCAATCCTGTTCCAATGCAGGGTGACGGAAACGGATATTCCCTGCGGGTATGCGGACCGAAACCTGACGATCCCGGCGCTGATGCGGCTCAGACTGCAGAAGCGCTACGCGCCGGACCGGTTTCCGTTCTCGGCCCTGAAAGAAGAGTACGGCATTTTCGCGGTCAGAGGACCCAGAGGGATTCCCTACAGTCTCAGTGCGGCGTTGAAAAAGTGATGGGTCCCCCATCACTTTTTTGCAAATGTCAGTACCTGGAAGCAGATCTCCCGCACCTTGGTGATGGGGCTGCGGATGCAGTCGTCCCCGCAGGGAAGATCATGGCAGTAATACGGCGGCCTGGCATCCGCGTCGGGATCAGAAGTCTCGGTCTCCTGACCGTTCAGTCGGTCGAAATCGGGGCAGCATTTCCGGATGGTTCCCGGCACGCCCAGGCAGCGCCAGATATCCAGCGGCAGGCTGAACAGAGGGTCCAGCTCCCTGCATCTTTTTTCTTCGTCCCGGAAGACGATGCAGGGATGAGGACCGTCGCCGACGGTCTCCAGTTCGTCGGCCAGCAGTCCCATGCCGGGGATGTCCGTCAGCGGAGCGGATTTCTCCAGGCGGAAGCCGTTTTCTTCCAGCGCGGCGATGATCTTTTCTGCCAGCGGCCGGTCATATTCCATCGTATAGCGGCTGCGGTAGGAGACGCAGAGAACGATCCGGTCTCTGGAGAGCGTGTGGGTCTTCAGCCCCTCGCAGAACCGGTCGATGACGGAGGGGCCGCCGTCAGCGCTTTCGTCCAGGTTTTCGCTCAGCAGCTTGGGGAAGCACAGGATATTGCAGCGCATGTCCCGGATGCCGCTTTCTGCGGAATCGTCCATGAATTCGTCCATACCGGCTTCGTGGAAGTCGGCCTTGTTCAGACAGTCCAGATGAAACCGGACCGGCCATTCCACCAGGTCGATGCCCCTGTAGTTTAAAGAGCCCACGGACACGTCAGCCTCCAGCAGCTTTTCCTTTGCATACGCCAGGGCGAGGCCGTCGATCTGCGAGCCGCAGCCGAAGGAGTAGACGGTCACATTTTTTTCTTCCCGGAGGCTGGACAGGGCGATCCGGTACATGACCGCATATTCAAAGGCATAGGCCATGGCATAGCGGAGCAGGTAATAGCGGACCTGCTGGAGGTCTCCGTAGTCCGGCAGATTGCCGTCCGAGAAGTTCATTTTCTTGATGTGGCTGAAGTTTTCCGCCGGGGCCTGCAGCATTTCATCGTAAAAATTCCGGAAGATTTCTTCGATCTGGTCCTTGAGATATTCCATTTGCGTTCCCTTCCGCTGTGCGGGCTCCTCTTCGGGGGCGGCCCAACGCAGCTTTTCTTTTTTGCCCGGATCCGGTGCGCGCAGGATCGGGGTGATGATCCCGGCCTCTTCGGCGGTCTTCACCGCCTTTTCGATCGCCTCGATCTCATGGTCTGTGGTGCCGTCCGTGGGGATGCGCACATAGCGGGAGCTGTAAAAATCCGCGCTGATGGCGGCGACGGCTCTGTCCTTCAGACGATCCCGCTCCTTTTGACGGGAGGTTTCCGACGGATCGCGGTGAAGCGCGCCATCCACCTCGATGAGATAATGGATCCTGTCGTTTCGGCAGAGAGCGATGTCGAATCGGGCGCCCTCGTCGATGTAGTTTTGGAGCTCCGTATCGTCGACCCGGATGCCCTCCATCCATTGCAGGGGCACCTCCCGGCAGAGTTCAAAGCCCTCCAGGGCTCCGCCTGCCCGGTGGGTTTCTTCCCAGAGCGCGTTCAGGACGCAGAGCTCCGGCGCGGAAATGGCGGACGGCGCCTTTTCCTGCCGGTAATAGGGAACCCTGTCAAACACGGAGTCCAGTTTGGTCCGGACCAGTCCGAAGCCTGTCTGTTCTGCTTCTGCCGTCTGTCGGACGCTCACATAGTCGATGAGCCTGCGCAGATACATTTCCGACGTATCGTTTTTGCCGGAAACGCTGTAACCCACCAGCCTTCGCTGCTGCCATTCCGGCATCCAGCAGGCGGAGGTGATATAGCAAAGCTCTTTTTTTGCCCTGGAAACGGCCACGTTGGTGATCCGCTTCCGCTGGGGCCAGAGATTGTCGCCCAAATCGATCACGGGCATCACACAGACGTAATCGTAGCCTCTGCCCTGGGCCTTATGGATGGTCAGCCGGGGAATGTCCGGCGTCAGGGGGTCTTCCCGCTGCAGCTCGCTCTCTTCGATCTGCACGCCCGCGTCCGCATTGCAGCGGTCCAGCGCGGCCTTCAGAAGCTCCAACTGTCTGCGGTAAGGGGACAGCACGCAGGCGCTGTATCCGGGCTCTCTCTGCATGCGCTCCAGCAGGGCCGGATATTCCTCCCGAAGAAAGATCTCGATCTGCTTTTGGTTGCAGTTGCTCTTTTTACCCTTTTCATCGGACTGCTGTTCCCAATAATCTCCCGCATACCAGCGGATCCGGACCGGAAAGCGGCCGTCATCCCGGGTCTGCACGTCCAGCCTGCCGCCGTAGACATATTCGTTGCAGAAGCCGATGATGCCGGGGTGGCAGCGGTAATGTCTGTTCAGAAAAACCATGCCCGCTTTGCCCGCGAAGCGCGTGCAGCAGGCGTGCATGAAGCTGTTTTCCGCTTCGTCCAGATAGTAGGGACCGGCGTATTCCGCAAGATCGTGCAGCAGCGGCGTCACCCGGATCTCTTCATGATGGATGGGCGCCAACTGTTCGTCGTCTCCCAGCAGCACCAGATGCTTCGCGGAGGCCATGGCCAGGATGCCCAGCATGGAGCCCACCTGGGAGCACTCGTCCACGATCACATAGTCGAACTGGTTGTCAAAGGTATCGTCTGTCTCGATGCACTTGCGCAGGGAGTGGATGGTGCTGAACAGGATGGGATAGTGCTCCAGCAGGACGGGCGGGAAGGTATAGCCGTTCTGTTTGGTGCAGGAGGCGCAGAGTTCGGCCGTTTCCGGGTCCTCTCTGTCGAGCTTTTCCCGGAAAAGCTCCCGGTTTTTATATCTGCCCAGGAACGCATAGCTGTTCCGCAGCCGGTCCGACCGTTTCAGCAGGTCCTCGATGTTGCGGATGGCCTCCGCGTTGGAGGATGCCACGGCGATCTTCGCCTCCGGAAGAAAGGACCGCAGGCAGAGCAGCAGGTTTTTGATGGTTTCGGTCTTGCCGGTCCCCGGAGGGCCCTGGATGACGGTGATGGGGCGGGTGAGGGCATTGGCGATAGCCAGGATCTGGGACGGATTCAGTTCCTGTTCGCCCCGGCAGCAGGCGAGGATGGCGTCCTTCAGCCTGTCGGGAACCGCCGTATCCGTCGGCAGGGCAGGGATGCCGTCCTGTCCGAAAAGGTCGGCCGCACCGTCTCCGTCAAGCTGTTCCAGCGCCTCCTCATCCCCCAGAAAAGCCCGGGTCAGGGGGTTCAGCGAGGCGGAAAGGCTGTCCGTCGGAAAACCTCTGTAGAACCAGGCGATGGAATAGCTGGTCTCTTTCTCATTCCCGTCCGCATCGGTGATGATGCCGCATTTCTCCGCCAGTTCCCGATAATAGCTCCACAGCGTCTGCATTTTATCCATAGGTTTTTTTGTCTCCGTTTTCTTCTGGGAAAAATAAAGCGATCTGTCCGTCGGCCAGCGACCGTACCTTTCGCTCCGTCACCGTGTCCCCTTCGAGGATGGAATCGCACAGCAGCGGCGAGTGCGGATCGTATTTCCGGCAGTTGTTCTTCACGCTGCCGCCGCTGTAGTTGGCATAGCAGTAAACGCAGCCGTGCAGGCAGGTGTTGTAGCTGCCGACCTCCATGCTCTCCACGCAGCCGCATTCCTCCCGCTGTACCTTGTCCTTTTTGACGTTCAGCGGCATGCCGATGATCTCCTCGATGAGCTTTTTGTCGATGCAGCAGTTGTGCTCGATGCCGTATTTCTGCAGGTCGATCTTTTCCGCGCAGGAGGCCGTGACCATGCCGTTTTCCCGGGCGATGGACGCCAGCTCCCCGGCGAATTCTCCCAGCGCCTCCGCGGACATGTCATACCGGTCCAGCGCGGCCATGTTTTTTTGATTTTTGGCGTAGATGTCCACGAAGCTGATGACGCACTTTTCCGTATAGCCGCGCAGCGTTTCCGCGATCTGCCGGAAGGCCCGCAGATGGTATTCCGGCGTGTAGCGGGAGCTGAACAGGATGGGATCGTAGCGCCAGATGACGCGCCTGGGGCCGATCTTTTCCGACAGCCTCTGAAAGGCGGGAAGGATCACCGCCTTTTTGTCCGGGACGTTCGGCTCCACGTCCTTTCCGTAACCTGTGACGGTATACTGGAAATAGTATCGGTATGCGGACAGCTCCTCCAGGCGCTGCAGCATGGGAGCGGCGTTTTTGGTCCAGAACACGATGCAGTCCACGTATTCCGGGCGGATGTCGATCCGGCTGACCTGATGGATGTTCATGGGATTTCTCACGCAGACATATCCTTCCCGTACCCGGTTCAGAAACCATTCGGAATAGTAGGCCGGGATGTCCGTTCTCCTGCTGGCGCTGAGGATCATATCGAGGTGTCCTTTCTGGGATGAAAAATGAGTCGTTTTGTTCTATAAGACAGATTATACACTGGGGCGGCGCGTTTGGAAAGTTTTTTTGATGCGGGCGGCACAGGAGGCCGCGGAAGGTTCTGTTTTGTTCTTCTATGATCGGGCGGGGTGTGGTATAATGGGCAAAGAAAGGATAACGGAAATGAACACAGGAAAAGGAAACAGTACGGAGATCTTTGAAAATATGCCGGTGGCGAGGGCGGTGCGGACCATGGCGGTGCCCACGGTCATCAGCCAGCTCATTGTCCTCATCTATAATATGGCGGACACGTTTTTCATCGGGAGGACGGACAACCCCTGCATGGTGGCGGGGGCGTCCCTGATCCTGCCGGTTTTCAATATCACGCTCTCTCTTGCCGGGCTGGCCGGGATCGGTGGCGGCGCGCTGGTCTCGCGGCTGCTGGGGGAGAACCGGCCGGAGGAGGCCGGAAAGGTGTACAGCTTCAGCGTTTATCTGGGCGTTCTGGCGGCCTCCCTGTTTTCTCTGGGGACGCTGCTGTTCATGCGGCCGCTGATGACCCTTCTGGGCGCGGGGCCGGATACGTACCTGTTCGCCAGCCGTTATGCGTTTTTCGTCATCGTCTGCGGCGGGGTCCCCACGGTGCTCTCCAATACGTTCGCCACGCTGCTGCGCAGTGTGGGGGAGTCCAAAAAAGCGGGCTTTGGGATCACCATGGGCGGGCTGATCAACATCGGGCTGGACCCGCTGTTCATGTTCGTCCTGTTCCCGAAGGGGATGGAGATCATGGGCGCAGGGGCCGCCACCTGTCTGTCCAACTGCATCGCCTGCGGTTATTTCATCCTCGTCCTGCACAGGATGAACGCCGCCGGAGGCTCCGTGCTCCGTCTGCGGGCGCCGCTGTGCCTGCCGGAAAAAAGGAGCCTGCTCAGCATTTTTGCGGTGGGCGTGCCTTCGTCCGTCACGACTCTGCTGTTCGATCTGGATTATGTGGTCATAGACCGGCTGATGTCCGGCTACAACGACGTGGCCCTGGCGGCCATCGGCATCGTCCTGAAGGCGGAGCGGCTGCCGCTGAACGTGGGTGTGGGCATCTGTCAGGGCATGATGCCCATCATCGCCTACAACTATTCCGCGAAAAATTACCGGCGGCTGAATGAAACGAAGCGCTATTCCCTGAAGCTGGGGCTGGCCTGCGCCGCCGTCAGCATCGTGCTTTATCAGCTTTTCGCCGGACAGATCATGCGGTTTTTCATCGGGGACGCGCAGACCGTGGCGCTGGGGACCGGTTTCCTGCGGGCCCGGGTGCTGGCCACGCCGCTGATGTTTTTGAGCTTCTTCCACGTCTATCTGTTCAACGGCTTCGGAAAGGGCGGCTATGCCCTGTTCCTGGGCATGATGCGCTGGCTGGTGTTCAACATTCCCATGCTGTTTTTCCTCAACTGGCTGGTGGGGATGTACGGCATTGTCTGGTCGCAGGTCACGGCGGATGTGCTGACCGTGGCGCTGTCGCTGTTCGTTTACGGGCGGTACGCGAAGAGGACGTTTCAGGTAAACCTTTAAGGAGTTTCATGCAAAAAGAGGAGCGTTATGCCGGATATCAGAGTGATCCAGGATCTTCATATGCCGGAGCTGCGGCCCTATGTCTGTACCTCGGAGGTTCAGTTGCTGCGCTGGTTCGAGCCGGAGCCGGGACTGTTCATCGCGGAAAGCCCGAAGGTCGTCGGCCGGGCGCTGGATGCCGGATATGAGCCGGTTTCCCTGCTGGTGGAGAAGCGGCTGATCGGGGCGCAGGAGGCGCTCATATCGCGGTGCGGGGAGGTGCCGGTCTTCACCGCGGAGCTGGATGTCCTGACCCGGATCACCGGGTATCCGCTGACCCAGGGCGTCCTGTGTGCCATGCGCCGCAGAAAGTTGCCGGATCCTGAAACCGTCTGTCAGGGGGCGGCCCGCATCGCCGTGCTGGAGGATGTGATGAACCCTGCCAACCTGGGGGCCGTTTTCCGCAGCGCCGCGGCGCTGGGCTTTGACGCGATCCTGCTGACCGGCGGCTGCAGCGATCCGCTCTATCGGCGCTGTATCCGCGTGAGCATGGGAACGGTCTTTCAAATTCCCTGGGCGGAGCTTTCGCATACGGATCCCGCCTATGTGGACATGCTGAAGGAGATGGGCTTTTCTACTGTCGCCATGGCGCTGCGCGGTGATTCCATCCGCATCGACGATCCCCGGCTGGCGGCAGAAGAGCGGCTGGCTGTCCTTCTGGGGACGGAAGGGGAGGGGCTGCGGCCCGAGACCATCGCAGCCTGCGATCACGTCGTGAAGATCCCCATGGCCCACGGCGTGGATTCCCTCAATGTGGCCGCCGCCAGCGCGGTGGCGTTCTGGCAGTTGGGGAAGCGGTGAAGGACAGGTTTTGAGGGGATGAGAAGGCAGGCATCGGGATAAAACCATTGAATTGAACGGAAATTTTGCTATACTGGAATAGGGCTGATTGTAATTCCGTAAGGCGCGGGGGACCGGATGAGGTTCGAGGGCGCGGACGGTGAATGCGGAGGTGCGGTATGGCGCTTGAAAATAAATTGGGGCTGGAAAGCTCCGCCGAGCTTGCGCAGGAGGAAGAGCGCATCAGCAAGAGAAAGGCCGCTGCGCTGTTTGAGAACGGCATTCTCGACACGATGAAGCCGGGAACCTTTTCCGCGCTGCAGACGATCCACAAGTATCTTTTTGAAGAGATTTACGATTTTGCCGGACAGATCCGCACCGTCAATCTGGCGAAAGGCAGTTTTCGCTTCGCATCGGTGATGTATCTGGAGGAGGCGCTTCGGCATATCGAAAAAATGCCGCAGTCCACTTTTGATGAGATCGTTGAAAAATATGTCGAAATGAATGTGGCGCATCCGTTCCGGGAGGGCAACGGCCGCAGTGCCCGCATTTGGCTCGACCTGATGCTGAAAGCCGAACTGCATAAGGTTGTGGACTGGAGCAAAGTCGATAAGGAGGACTATCTTCTGGCGATGGAGCGCAGTCCGGTCAGGGATATCGAGATCAAACATATTTTGAAAGCGGCCCTGACGGATGAGATCGACAGCAGAGAGGTTTATATGAAAGGAATTGATTACAGCTATTATTATGAAGGGTACGCGGTTTATA
>CANQVD010000064.1 GCA_947627215.1 uncultured Eisenbergiella sp. | reverse complement strand
AAGGGCGCGTTGGTGCAGATCAGACTGCTGATCCCCGGAAGAAAGGTCGAGGACAAAAACGTGCTTTACGATCTCTACAATACCGACTTCAAGGATAAGGCCATCCAAGGCTCAGGAGGGACGGAAGAATGAGACGGGAAAGCAAGAATCCCGTAACCGGGCGGGGGCATATCCTTCGAACCTTCGTTTTGTTCTCCATCGTCTTTCTGGTCTTTTTTCTTCTGGAAACGGCCTTTCTCTGGAGCTTCGGAAGTTACTGTCTGGACGGAAAGTATAAAAGCGACATTTCGCTGATCAGTAATGTCGCCGGGTGGATGTTTTCGCCCTCATGGCGTACATACAGCCCGGAAATGCAAGCATACGTTCTGCCCAAACTGCTCCCGGCGGCAGGGATCGCTGTGCTACTTGCGTTTCTGTTCTGGCTGTCGCTGTCTGCAAACGGCAATTTCAAGGGCGTCGAACACGGCGGTTCCCACTTTGCCACTCGCAAAGAACTCCGACCGTTCCGGAAGAAAAAGAACAATCCGCCTATTGCCCATAAAATCTACCAAGCCCCGGCGGCCAAGTTGTCCAACAACAACATGATCGTTGTCGCTGCTCCCGGTTCGGGCAAAACCTTCAACATCATCATCCCGTCTATCGAAGCGGCGACCAACCCGAAGTTCGAACAGATGTCGTTTATCTGTACGGACACCAAGGGTTCCATCTACCGCACCACCGCCAAAATGGTTCGGGAGAGAGGAATGCGGATATACGTGTACAATCTGGCCGATCCGGAATACTCCTGTTGCTACAACCCGCTGGAACTGATCCACGAGGACGTGTACGAAACCGAGATCAGCCAGCTGGCCTTAACCTACACCAAGAACGTTCGGGACGAGGAGGCCGCCGTAGGCGACGCCATCTGGGAGCAGTCCTTCAAGGCTCTTTTGACCGCCGTGTGGATATACCAGTATCGCTACAAGGTGAATCCCGTCACCCATCGGGACGAAACCCGTGCGCTCTGGCGCACCGCCGAACTGATTCGGGGAATCAAGCTGGTGGAGGGTAAGATCGCCGACTGCGAGATCGCGGCCATCATGGATCGGATTCGGGAGAGCGATCCCCTAAGTCCCATCGTGGCCAACTACGATTTCGTCAACGCCGGGGCAGGAGAAACGATTTCTTCGGTGGTCTTTACCGCCGGTTCTAAAATGGAATCCCTATCCTTCTCGGCGGTGGAGTGCCTAACACGAATCAACGAAATCCCGCTGGACGATCTGGCCGAGGAGCCGACTGCGATCTACGTCAACTACAACGTGGGTTCCCCTTACCGGGCGCTGGCCGCTCTCTTTTTGGAACAGGCGTTTATCTGCCTGTACTACAACGCGGAGCGGAGGTACAATCAGCGACTCCCCAGAAGGGTACGGTTCCTGCTGGACGAACTGCCCAACATCTGCCGAATCTACACCCTTCCGGAGCGGCTGTCCACCTGTCGGGAATACAACATCGATGTGGTGCTGATCGTACAGGCCTTGGAACAGTTGAAACGGGGCTACAAGGACGCCGAGAACACCCTGCTTAACAACTGTGCGGTTCAGGGACTGTTCGGCTCGTCCGAGCCGGACACCCTCAAACGCTTTTCCGAGATGCTGGGCAAAACGACCACGATGGAACAGGATTATTCCCGATCCAGAGGCGGAAAGCAGGGCGGCGGATCGGACAGCGAAAAACGGATCGGACGGGAACTTGCCCTTCCGGCGGAACTTTTCTCGCTGGACTGCCGCTATTGCATATTGCTAATGCAGGGCTATCCTCCGGTATTTGCCGAGAAATACCGGACAATGAAGCAACGCTGGTACAAAGCACTCGGCGGAATCGGCAATCCGGAAAACAGCCGATCCATTCAAACCGACTACGCAACGGAGCGCGCGCTACATCTTGCACAGTATGAGCAGGAGCGGCAAATGCGGATGGAGCGAATCGCGCTGGATCGGAATATGGAAGGATAGCGGATTCTATTTCAAATTTCAAATGATACGGGAGGTAATTTTATGAAAAAAGTCTTATCCCTGCTGCTGTGCGCAACCCTATGTCTTTCGTTTTCTGCCTGCAAAAAAAAGAAAGCCGACCATACGACCGTCGGCGGCCGCGAGAGCGTGGCCGTCTCAACGCAAATGAACCGTCCCGGAGGCCAGAGCGTTTCATCGGACGAAAGCCGGACAACGTCGCCAACATATACGCATCCTGAGTATGATCCGGACGATCCAACGCCCCGGCCGAACGAGAGCGACCGTGTGCTATTCTCGTCCTTCGGGCTTACCGCTTATCTGCGCACGGCGGAGATCGTCCCCTCATACAACGGCGGTTATCCTCGCCTTACGTTCTACATTACAAATTCAAGCGGTCAAAACTTCGATGTTAGGATCACGGTTCGGGCGATCAATCGGTATGCCGTGGAGTATGGGGATTCGGTATTCCTGCTTTCCAAGACGGCTGCTGTCCTGCCCATTACCTGCAACGAGCATATAGACGGCCAACTTGAGGAGGCAATCGTAGAGATCACGGTGAAAAATGAAAGTAAAATTGAACTGTATCACTCCTACATCACCGTTGATCTGCGCCAAAGCGAGGAATAACCGTATGTCGCCGAACTACAACGCCTATGTGGAGCGGCTACGGGAAATTCGGGATCAGGAGGATCGGGAGCGAAAACGGATCGCCGAACTGAAAGCAATTCGAAAGTTCTTTGGCCGAAAAAAGCGACAGGCTGAGATTGAGAAGTGCGAGATCAAGCTGGAATACATCCGTTCCCAAAGCGCAAAGTATACCGCCATGCTGGAGGATTTGCGCGAGAAGGAGGATGAAAAATCGATGATCTTTTGGGATGAGCAGGAACAGCCCTACAACGAGGTGATCGGTCTATGCTACGGCAAGGTCATCCTCTGCACCGACGTCGGCGATCTGCTCTATGCGGACTACGACCCGCAGGATGGCGTCGCCGTCGGCGATACGCTCCCCGATGTAGGCGATCTGACGCCGCTCGACAGCCTGCCGCGCGGAGAGGCCGTCATGATCCTGTCCTACATGATCGAGGCCGGAGAAACGCCGCTACACTATCTGGATTTTTTACAGGACAAACTGAAACAAAATGTGCCTGCGGAGTAATTCCGCAGGCATCGAATTATTGGAAAGGAAAGATGAAAATTGACTGTACTGAACTTGAATCACACCATTCTGGCCGGCAATCTGGTCGCCGATCCGGAAATGCGAGTTTCCCAGTCTGGGACGAACCTCTGTCGGTTCCGGATCGCCGTCAACCGGGATCACCTATCCGCAGACGGTCAGCGGATCACCGACTTCTTTAACTGCGTGGCATGGAGCGAAACGGCGGAATTCGTCTGCAAAAACTTTGCCAAGGGCAGACCGATCTGTGTTGTCGGGCAACTCCAAAGCGGCAGTTATCCCGACAAAAACGGCGAAAAACGCTACTATACCGAAATCAGCGTCAGAAGGGTACACATGATAGAGCCGCCGGAAGCCAAGCAAACGAAATCCAATGAACGGTTCACGGACGATCTCGATCTCTACGACGATCCGAATCTGCCGTTCTGACCCATCATGAAACGGAAAGGAGAAAACCGAAATGAGAAAAGAAAACATTATTTGTCTGGACATTGAAACGACCGGGCTGAATCCGATGAAGGATGAAGTTCTTCAGGTTTCCGCGATAGACGGATTCGGGAACGTCCTGTTTGACGAGTACATTCGTCCGACCCGGCACACCGAGTGGCCTGAAGCACAGGCGATCAACCATATCACGCCGGATATGACGGCGAATGCGAGAACCCTGTCCGAGGTCATGCCCGAACTGCAACAGCTGATTGATCGGGCTGATCTGATCGTCGGCTACAACTGCGACGGCTTCGATCTCGCCTTCTTGGAGCAGGGCGGGCTGGACGTGTTTACCGACACCTACGACGTCATGTACGAATTTATGCCCATCGACGGCAGAACGGACGAATTCGGGCAATATATGCGCTCCACCCTGCAAGAGTGCGCGAGGCATTATGACCCGAACGTGCGCTATCTCTGGCATGACGGTCTGGAGGATGCCAAGGCAACGCTGAGCTGTTTTTACAACGTGATACAGGATCGGGGCTGGACGGTCGAGCCGGAAGAAATCACCGAACCTTCCACCGTCAAAGCGGTGCTGGTCGAACCGGGCAAGCCCGGCAGAGCCGTAGAGATCGCTCCAACGCTGGAGAGTTTACAACAGGCGGTCGGCGGCTATATCGAGGAAGTGCATCCGTTCGATGAATCCCGGTTGGTGCTGATCTGCAACGAGGAAGGAAAGATGATGGGACTGCCCCAGAACCGCGCCTTTTACGACCGGAACGGCGAACTGACGGACATCATTTGCGGCAGTTTCCTTGTGGCCGGAATCGAACGGGAAAACGTCGCGTCCCTGACCGAAAGACAGCTTGCCAAAATGCTGGATTACTTCCAATCCCCGGAGATATACCGCGATCTGCCCAGTCCGAGAGATACCTTTAACTATCAGCTTCTGGACAGGTTAAGAAACGACTGCGACTACTTTCTGGGAGAAGGAAACCGGGATGAAAAATACCTTTGGGCAGGAAACGTGAAGGATCAGATCGCCAAGATGCGTGAGTTATACAGTCAACTTCCCGAAAAGCCCGAATGGCTCACGGCGAATAAAATTGACCGGTATGAGGAACTGATGGCGGAAAGGCCGATAGGCCGAATCGACTTCCTTTCTTCCGACGGTACTGTCAGGGAGAGCGTCGAATATACCAGCGCCACTCAATTCAAAAAAGACATTCGGGAAGAAACCTACTTTGGCGTACCTATGGGCATTGTCCTCTACAAGGATGCCGAGCGGGGGATCATTCCCCACGACTATATTTTCAACCTCGACCCGCCTCCAAAGAGCTATCGGATCGAACCCTCGCCGCTGACCGTAAATCGGCAGGAAATCCCAACGACCGGAGAGAGCATATCCACCCCTCGCGGCAGTTTCCAAGTGACGTCTCTCACAATTGACCAAATGCAGGAACTCGGTTACGGTTACCATCATTCGTCTCCGGGCAACATCTATCACATCATGGGCAACGGAACAAGGGCTTTCGCCGTGAAAAACGATCCGTCGCCTGAACAAAAGCAGACCCAGTCAACGCCCCATTCGGGAAGGAAAATCTAAGGAGGAAAAAACATGAGAAAAGAAAAAGTTCTTTGCTTTGACATCGAAACCACGGGCAACAGTCCTCTGAGGGACGAGATTCTTCAACTCACCGTGGTAAACGGGAACCGTCAGATCATGTTCAACGAGTATTTCCGTCCAAGGTGGATCAAAGACTGGGAGAATCCGGTCATCACGCCTGCGGACGCCTCGCAAAGGCAGACGTTCTCCCAATCGTCAACGCAACTTCAACGGCTCCTTTTCAACGCCGATCTGATCGTCGGCTACAACTGCGAGAGGTATTCTCTCGCATTCCTAGAGCAGGCGGGACTCAGCGTCCCCGTACCATCCTTTGACGTAATGCGCGAGTACTCCGCGCTGTACGGACTCAATGTTTTTTTGCCCCTGCGCGACTGCTGTGTTCACTACGGTCAGGATCACTACAATTGGCTTCTGTGCTTTGATCGCGCCAAGGCCGCCATGGACTGCTTTGACGGCCTGATTCGGGACGGCGGATGGACGGTTACCCCCACCGAAATACATCCGCCCGAAAATCAGAAAGGATTGCGCTTACCTACGGAAGAAGAAATCAACAAGGAGGCAGAGCGGGCGATAGATGCGTATGAGGCGGAGTTCGGAGCGGACGGTTTCCGTGCATTTCGAGATAACGACGAAATCGCACGGACGGACGCAAAAAGGGCGACCGATCCCGTCTATCATCAGACCGGAGAGATGCTCAACACGCCCGGCAACAATTATAGACTCACCGATCTATCCATCGACCAGATGAAAGCCGCCGGATACCGCATCCATCACGCCGTAGGCGACGGAAAACACCTGATTATGAGCAACGGAACGAGAGATTTTGCGGTCAGAATAGAAAACGAGACGTCGGAAAAGCCGATTCCAACAAAGCACAATACGGGAATGAAACTGTAATTCCAAAAGAAAAGGAGATAGAAAGCATGGCGATCCAATACAGAAAACTTTCCGAGCTGTACGAAAGTACGGCCAGAGAGATCATGTCCTCGCCGCAGAAATGGAAATCCTATCTGCGATGCGCCTGTAACAATTTCCGACTGCCCTTCCACGAACAAATTCTGGTCTACGCGCAACGCCCGGACGCAACCGCGCTACTGGAAATGGAACGGTGGAATCAACAGTTTGGACGTTGGGTCAGGCGCGGTTCTGCCGGTGTAGCCGTCTTTGACGCCGACTACGACGGCCTGAGAATGAAGTACTACTTTGACGTCTCCGATACCGTGCCGACAAGAGACGCCCGCCCCGTCCCGATCTGGAAGATCACGCCGGATGAAGCGCCGGATGTGATCGCCGCGCTGAAGGAGCGGTATTCGTTGGACGCACGTCTTTCGGAATTGCCCGAAACGCTGACCAACGCGGCAAGAAGCGCTATCGGAGAGATTTTCGAAACTGCCCTGAAAGAACTGAAAACAACTCTTCCGGGAAGTTCCCTTGCGGACAGGGAGGAATCCTTTGCCGTAGAAAAATTCGGACTCACGTTGGAAAAAAGCGTGACCTATATGCTACTGTCCCGATGTGACCAAAGCCCCGACCGATACCTGACCGACGAGGATTTTCGCGATATAGATTTATTTGACACTCCTCCGCTGGTCAATCTGTTGGGCGTGAGCGTGGGGGACGCGGCCAAAAGCTGTCTGAATGAAATCGGAAAGATCGCTCTGAATCTTCAAAGAGCGAAAGAACTTGAAAGGAGACTGAATCATGGAAAACAAGGAAGAAATCACTTACAGATCGGTGGAAGGCTACCGTCTGCCCAATCTACTGCCCAATCGGCACCCGAAGGTGACGCTGGGGAGTTACGCCAGAGAGAGGCGGAAATATCTGTCGGAGAATCTCAAGGCGACCTACACGACCCTGCTCTCGACGGGTCAGTTGACCGATCATCTGGTACAGACCGAACACAAAGCCCTCGAATTGGAGAGGAAACTGACGAAGCAAATGGCCGAGACGGAGGGGCTGACCGAACGTCTGAAGGAGAGCGACCCGATGGAATGGGTGCGCCGGATGAACAACATCCAGAGCCGGGCGAGGGAGATCGTGAGGGAACTGGTGATCAACGTCTAGGTTGGTTTGACTGGGAGCAGGAGGATAAACGCCTCCCTTTTTTCGGACGGACGAGGGAGAAGCAAAGTTTCCTGTCTAACGCGCCGTCCGATCCGGTGCAAGGTGAAGATTCCGAACCGCAGTTTCAGTATAAATACGAAATCGGAGATAGCGTATACATCGGCGATCAGGAATTTGAGATTTTGTCTTTCAACGAAAACGTCGTACTGCTGGTCGATCCGCAGTTTCCCCTTTTCCGGCAGGAAATGCCGCGTGACGAGTTTGACCGGAAGGTTCGGGAGAATCCGCAAAACGATCATCTCAAGGTGCAAGAGGAAGTCAATCTCAACCCTAAGGTGCGCTTTGACTCTATGGAGTTTGAGAAGCTGATTCCGCATGAGATGCGCTACAAGCTATTTGACTTGGTAAACGGCAACGAGATGTTTTGGGTCACGCAAGCGCCATTTACCGTTGAGCAACTTGGAGAGTTTCAGCAAGCGATCAGGGTTTACGATAGCGATGTCAAGAAGTTCTATGTGACCTACCGTAACCTGAGCGGTTACAACTTTGAGGGAGATTTGGAGAGGAATGTTCTTGCGGTAGTAACGCCGGACACCGTTCTCAAAGACGGTTATGTCCGTGCCATGGACGATTATGTCCGTGCCATGCAGGAGAAAGGACTTTACCCTACGCGGGAAACTTCCGTCGAGCCACCCACCTATGACATCGACATGGGTTATCTCGGAAACGGGCTAACCGTTTGGAACAAAGCCGTCGAAGTGAACGGTGATTATCAGACGATTGCCCATATCAGCCCGGAGGGAGAAATCAGCTACCGGGTATCGGGGCTTCCCGCTGAGGTTGTGGAGAGAATCGAACAGGCGGCGGAATCGGAGCGGAAGAATGCCCGCTTTACCGCATCCTACCGTGAGTACGCCGAGATCAAGCACGACAACCCGGAGGGGATCGTCCTCTTTCCGGTGGGTGACTTCTACGAGATGTACGGTTCGGACGCAGAACTTGCCGCTGATGTGTTGGAACTGCGGCTGACATCCCGTGCTGTCAATGCAAACGAGCGTGTCCCCATGTGCGGAATCCCAGCGCACAGGCTTCAGGGTTATGTGGACGCTCTGCTTGAACATGGACATAATGTAGCAATTGTATCTTTGGAAAACGGCAAGCGAACCGTCAGGACGCTGGACGCCGACCGGAAGGAAGAACCTGATCCGGACCAAGCGCAAACAGAGCAGGACGCACCCGCCCCCCAGCTGACGGAATTACAGAAAAAGGCGGCTGAAATCTCGAAGAAGTACATGAATCTGTCCATGCAGGAGAAGATCGGCGTAATCGCTCAAGTATTCGGCGCAAAGTCCGGAAAGGTCGTAACATCCCCCTGCAAGGGAAGATGGCGTGGAACAAGCGATATTTCCATACGGTTTGACAATAATATCTCTCTATTCCTCGGAAATAGGCGAACGCCTGACGCTAAAACAAAAAGGGTGCAGTTGGATTATGTGAATTCCGTACTCTTGGAGT
This sequence comes from uncultured Eisenbergiella sp., assembly GCA_947627215.1. GTDB lineage: Bacteria > Bacillota > Clostridia > Lachnospirales > Lachnospiraceae > Gallintestinimicrobium. The sequence continues at coordinate 9,383 of CANQVD010000064.1, read as the reverse complement.
ATAACCCGGAGATCGTAAGCGCCACGAAAGAGGCCGCTATGCCCGCCTTGCTGGAACTTGAGAAAAAGGACAACGCTCTTGCGAAGCAACGGGGGTTGAAGCCCTACACGCTGTTGAACGTGGAACTAAACGACGGCACCGGCAAAAATGCGAACGGATATTTGGGCTGGTACTATGTGACTTTGGCTGTGGACGGAAAAATTCACGCCCACTTGGAAACCGGTCTAAGATACGCCATTTCAAGCGGGACTACAAACGATCTGCTACGGAAAAAAGTTGACTACCGCACGGCAGGCGCTCTGAAAGAATCGGATGTTGACTATGTATTCTGCGGTGTGGCCTTTTCGACCGCAAGCGGAATGTATACGATCCCCATGTCGGAGGAAGTCATAGAGCGGGCCAAGCAGACGCTTGAAAGGCGCATGAAAACCGAGCGTGAACCGACAGAACCGACAGAGCCGAGCGAACCGAGCGAACCGACAGAATCCAACATCGAAACGGTCAATTCAAAGCAGTCGGAAAGCGAAGCCGAAAGCCAAAACTTCGATCTGGCGGCAAACGAAATCGAATCCGTTGGAAAAAAGGAACGCTTCAGGCGAAATCTGACGGCGATCCTAGCCCTGAAAACCTGTCAGTCGGAGAACCGCCCGGCAACGCTGAAGGAGCAGATATTCCTGTCAAAATACGTCGGCTGGGGCGGGATTCCGGAAGCCTTTGACGAGAAAAACACAGACTGGTCATCCCAATTCCAGACTCTGAAATCCGTCCTGACCCCGGAGGAATACCGTCTGGCCAGAGAAAGCACCCTGACGGCCTTCTTTACCCCGACGGAGATCATCGCCGCCATGTACAAAGCGTTGGAGCAGATGGGATTTCAGGGAGGGAACATTTTGGAGCCGTCCTGCGGAATCGGAAACTTCATCGGAATGCTACCCCCGGCCATGCAAAGCAGTCGGGTGTACGGCGTGGAGATGGACACCGTTTCAGCCGGAATCGCGGCTCTGCTCTATCCGAACGCCGAAATATCCGCTATGCCCTTTGAGCAGACCGATCTTCCGGACAATTTCTACGATGTGGTGATCGGAAACATTCCCTTCGGCGACATTCGAGTAAACGATCCGCGCTACAACCGGCAGAACTTCCGAATCCACGACTATTTTACGGTCAAATCGCTGGACAAACTCCGTCCGGGCGGCATATTGGCCGTGATCAGTAGCAAAGGCACCATGGACAAGGAGGATACAACCGTTCGAAAGACCGTCGCAAGACAGGCGGAACTGCTTGGCGCGATCCGTTTGCCCAACAACGCTTTCGCCGGCAACGCCGGGACAGAAGTCGTGTCAGATATTCTTTTCTTCCGGAAACGGGAGCAGATGATCGACGTCGAACCGGACTGGCTGTATCTGGACACCGATGAAAACGGGATCAAGATGAATCGCTACTTTGTCCGGCATCCGGAAATGATTCTTGGCAAAATGGAGCGTGTGTCCGGTCGGTTCGGACCGGAGGACACCTGTTCTCCCATCGAGGGGGCAACTTTGTCCGAGCAATTGGAGAAGGCCGTCTTGGGCATACAGGGACAGATCGGCCAGCCGACGCAGAGCGAGGAAGGCCGGCAGGAGGATGCCTTTATCCCCGCTGATCCCGGCGTGCGCAATTTTTCCTTCACCACGGTTGACGGATCGGTTTACTTCCGGGAAAACAGCCGGATGTACCCGGTATCGCTGTCCGGTACGGCCAAAGAACGGGTCGTTGGACTGATGAAACTACGGGATCAACTCCGGAAACTCATTGAGGATCAGACCGAGAACTATCCCGACGAGGTCATCCGCGCCGATCAGGACGAACTGAACCGTCAGTATGATGCCTTTACGGCAAAATACGGGCTGATCAGTAGCCGGGCAAACCATTTGGCCTTTTCGCAGGACAGTTCCTACTTCCTGCTGACCGCGCTGGAGGTGCTGGACGAGAACGGCAAACTGTTACGCAAGGCGGATTTGTTCACCAAACGCACGATCCGCCCGAATACTCCGGTAACGTCGGCGGACACCGCCATGGAGGCATACGCGCTGTCCATGGGGGAGAAAGCCCGCGTGGATATGGCGTATATGCAGTCGCTGACCGGAAAGAGCGAATCGAAGCTGTACGAGGAACTCGCGGGCGTGATCTTCCGAAATCCGCTGTATGAGGACGACAGTCAGACGCAGAGCAAGTACCTACCGGCAGACGAATATCTGTCCGGCAACGTCCGTGAAAAGCTGGCGATTGCCAAGCAGTCCGCCGGACGCTGGCCAAACGTTTACACGGTCAACGTGCAGGCGTTGGAAAAGGTACAGCCGACCGATCTGACTGCCGGGGAAATCAATGTGCAGTTGGGTTCCACTTGGGTTCCGCCCAGCGTCGTGAGACAGTTTATCTTCGATTTGATGAAACCGACGCCTTTCTGTCAGGGAAAGATCGACGTCGTTTATCTGCCCTACACCGGGGACTGGGAGATCGTCGGGAAGAATATAGACAGTTACAGCCTATCGGCGACCAGCACCTACGGCACTCGCCGGATGGGCGGCTACAAGATCATCGAGGAAACGCTCAATCTTCGGGACGTGCGAATCTATGACTATGTGGATGACGGCTCCGGTAAACAGGTTCCCGTTCTCAACGTCAAAGACACACAGATCGCTCAGGCCAAGCAGGAAACAATCAAGCAGGCGTTTAAGGATTGGATTTGGAGCGATCCGCACCGTCGGGAGCGGCTGTGCAGACTCTACAACGAGCGATTCAACAGTATTCGCCTACGGGAGTATGACGGTAGTCATATCCTGTTCCCCGGCATGAATGCGGAAATTGCCCTGCGTAAGCATCAACGTGACGCCATCGCGCGGATTCTGTACGGGGGTAATACGCTACTGGCGCACGTCGTTGGCGCCGGGAAAACCTTTGAAATGGTCGCCGCCGCCATGGAAAGCAAGCGTCTGGGGCTTTGCCACAAATCGCTGATCGTCGTTCCTAACCATCTGACCGAACAATGGGCGTCCGAATTTCTCCGGCTCTATCCTGCCGCCAACATACTGGTATCTCGGAAGAAGGATTTTGAAACCGGGAACCGGAAACGGTTCTGCTCGCGAATCGCCACGGGCGATTACGACGCAGTCATTATCGGTCACAGTCAGTTCGAGAAAATCCCCCTGAGCCGGGAAAGACAGGTCGAGGATTTGCAGAATCAGTTGGAGGAAATCGTTTCCGTCATTGAGGAAATGAAGAAAACGAACAAAAAAGGCTTATCGGTCAAGAACGTTGAGCGAGCCAGAAAAGTCATCCAGTTAAAACTGGAAAAGCTGAACGACCAGAGTCGCAAGGACGATGTGGTGACTTTCGAGCAGTTGGGCGTTGACCGACTTTTCATCGACGAGGCACACTACTTCAAAAACCTGTATCTTTACACAAAAATGCGCAATGTGGGCGGTATTCCCCAAAGCGAGGCGCAGAAAAGTTCGGACTTGTACATGAAATGCCGCTATCTGGACGAGATCACAGACGGGCGCGGAATCGTATTCGCTACCGGAACACCGATCTCCAACAGCATGACGGAACTGTACACCGTCCAGCGGTATCTGCAATATCCTGCTCTGGTAAAACGCAGTCTGCAACATTTCGACGCATGGGCTTCAACCTTCGGAGAAACGATCACGGCCATTGAACTGAAACCCGAAGGAACCGGCTACCGACCGAAAACGAGGTTTGCCAAATTCTGCAACCTACCGGAACTCATGACCCTTTTCCGGGAGGTGTCCGACATTCAGACTTCGGATATGCTCCAACTTCCTGTACCCAAGGCTGTTTATCACAATATCGTAACCAAGCCGTCCGACTTCCAGAAGGAAACGGTGGCAGGGCTTGCCGAACGTGCGGATAAGGTGCGTAGCGGATTGGTCAAATCCTATCAAGACAATATGCTACTCATCACCAACGACGGGCGCAAGCTGGCGCTCGATCAGCGGCTGATTAACCCTCTGCTCCCGGATTTCGAGGGTAGCAAGGTCAATCGGTGCGTGGACAACGTGTACAGGATATGGGAAAACGGCAAGGAAGAACGTCTGACCCAACTGATCTTCTGCGATCTTTCCACACCCAAAAATGACGGTACGTTCTCGGTTTACAACGACATTCGTCAAAAACTTGTGGATCGGGGGGTTCCGCCCGATGAAGTGCAATTCATCCATGACGCCGACAGCGAAACAAAGAAGATCGAACTGTTCCGGAAGGTGTGTAGCGGAGAGGTTCGGATTCTGATGGGATCAACGTCCAAGATGGGAGCCGGAACCAATGTGCAGGACAGACTGATCGCTCTGCACGATCTGGACTGCCCATGGCGTCCGTCCGATCTGGAACAGCGTAGCGGCAGAATTATCCGACAGGGTAACAAAAACCCGGAAGTGGAGATTTACCGGTATGTAACCGAGGGAACCTTCGATTCCTATCTGTTCCAGCTGGTGGAGCAAAAACAACGCTTTATCTCCCAGATCATGACCGGAAAATCCCCCGTCCGATCCGCCGAGGACGTGGATGAAGCGGCGCTATCCTATGCGGAGATCAAAATGCTGGCAACGGGCGATCCCAACATCAAGGAGAAGATGGATTTGGATATGCAAGTTTCCAGACTCCGGCTACTGAAATCTGCCTATCTGACCGAGAAGTATGCTTTGGAGGACAAAATCCTGAAGGAGTTCCCTACCGAGATCAGCCGACTGACGAACATCCAAAAAGGCTTGGAGGAGGACATCGGGCGCGTCGCCGATCATCCCCGTCTGATCGGGGACAAATTCTGCGGAATCACGGTCAAGGACGTATTCTACGCCGAAAAGGGGAGCGCCGGGGAGGCCATTCTGGAGGTCTGTCGGAATACCCAATCGGCCATTCTGACTCCAATAGGTGAATACCGTGGCTTTGGAATGGAACTGTCCTATGACGCCTTTGAGAAGGTGTTTAACCTACATCTGCACGGTACGCTAAGCTATCCCGTGACGCTTGGCAAGGACGGGAGCGGCAACATTACCCGTCTGGACAACGCGCTGGGCAGTCTGTCCAAGCGGCTGGAGTTGACGGTTGACGAGTTGGCGTCCGCGAAGTCCCAGCTGGAAACGGCCAAGATAGAGGTGCAGAAGCCCTTTGAGGGCGAGGAAGAATTGGCGCAGAAATCCATGCGACTGATCGAACTGAACGCCATGCTCCATCTGGACGTGAAAGAGAACGAAATCGTATCCGATGACAGTCCTTCGGATGAACTGCATGACCAAACGGTCTATGAGAACCTAAAGAAAAAAATGAAATTATGAGGAGGGACAAAAATGCCGAATGTATATAAACTGTTCTATCCGTTCAGCGGCAAAGAGGCAGTTTACCTGTCTACCGATATGAACCCGGACGAGGTAGCGGACATATACTGTGGATTTGAGTTTTACATCGAACTGAATACCCGGTACGGATTAGAAAGCGTTATCGAAGAGGATGTGGCGGCCTACCTGCTGTGCAGTTTATTCGGATGCTCTGTATTTGACGAAAAGAAATTGAGTTCGCTGGATTTCTACAATCCTAATACGCGAGACCTGATAGAGACAGAATGGATCGACCTGTACGATGAAAGAGAGCGGCGGTGCGCTTCGAACGTTGATCGGTGTATACAGAAAATTCGCAAATATACCGATGATGAATTTGTCCGAAAACTGTGCGCCTATTTTGACAGCGAAGAGGTGCATACAGCACCTTCGGGAACCGACTTTTTGAGTCCGGAAGAAATAATGGTGAAATATGAGTAGAGACATATTGACCGTAACCAAAAGAAAGGAATGAGATTATGAGTATCAAGTTTGCAAATGAAATCGACCGTGCCTTGAGTGAAGAGAGCAAACACTCCGTCGCGCTGGAAGTGCGGTCGGACACACCGAAGCCTTTGCTTGATGTGGGACTGGCGGGTTTGCCTATGTACTGCACCCGCAGGCACATCGAAACGGCGTTGGGAAGTTCCGACGTCCCTCATCCGCACAACATCTCCCGGCAGACGCTGGAAACCCTGCCCGAACTGCTGGAGAATCCCGCGCTGATCGTGGACGCCATGCACCGGCCTGACAGCGTGATCCTACTCACCGGTGCAAAGGATGAGATCGGTCTGCCCGTCGTCGCCGCAATCTCCACCGGAGGAAGGGCAAGCCGCGAGGACGGCATTTTCGAGTGCAATTTTATCTCGTCGGTCTATGGCATGAGGGGCATTGACAACCTGTTCTTTCACGCCATCGCAAACGACGCCATCCTGTATGCAGACAAATCTCTGCTGTCCGCCTACTTTGATCGCGGTCTGCTGGACAGACTGTTGCCCGGTGAGGATGTGCAGATCATTCGATCCTCTCATAACGTGCAGACATTCGCCCTCTCTGCCGATGACGCTCCCGCTCGCTATTTTATTGACATGGACGGGACTTTGGCGCAGTTTCATGCGGATGAGCATTGTTTGGAGCGTATGACCGAGCCGGGATTCTTCGAGAATCTGCCGCCCTACGAAAAGGCGATTGCCAAGTTAAAGGATTACATGAAGGCGCACCCGGAGAGTGAATTTTACGTCCTTTCCGGACTGACTGCCGACGCACCTGATTGCAGGGAACAGAAAAACCGATGGCTGGACAAGTATTTCCCTGAAATCGATCAGGCACATCGGATTTACACCGAGAACGGCGACGATAAATCGCTCTACATCCCCGGAGGCGTCCATGCAAAGGACATCCTGATCGACGACTACAACAAGAATCTGGAGGACTGGCAGGCCGCCGGAGGGCAGTCGGTGAAATTCGTCAACCATGTCAACGACCGTGGACTTCGGGGGAAACTCTGGGAAGGGGAGCGAATCCGCTACGATCAGACCGGGGACATCCCGAAAACGTTGGGGCGGCTGTCCGCTCCCAAAAGTTCCAAGGATATGCTTCGGGACAACCTCCAGAAAAAAGTTGCGGCTCTGACGGAATCCTTCCGGACTGATCCCGCGCAGATCGCCGAGTTTCTGGCCTTTGCCACCCGCTTTTCCCGATACAGTCCTAACAACATCCGTCTGATGATGATCCAAAATCCGTATGCTCGGTTTGTAGCCCCGGCATCCAGTTACAAAAAGGGTCTGCCCGACCGGGACGGCAACAATCCGCTGGTGGATAGCCCCATCTATATCAAAAAAGGCGAAAAGGCCATGTACATCTGGAAACCGGTGGTCAAGGAACAGGTCGAGGTGGACGGCAAATGGAAGGCTCTGTACGATCTGGATGAAGGCGAAAAGGAACAGCTGAAGGCCGGAGAATTGGAGCGGCGTCAGCAAAAGAACTTTATCCTAGTTCCGGTATTCGACGTGGCTCAGACCACCCTTCCCCCGGAAAAATACCCGGAACTGTTCGGCTACGGAGTCTTCTCTCAGCCGGCAGAGGATATGGTAACGGCTCTGTCGGCCTACTCTACATCGATACTGAACTGCCCGGTCGTTGTGGATGATCTGCACAGCACAACCCGTCGGGGTGCATATAGCCCATCGCTCAACCGAATCCGGCTGTCCTCCATGCTCTCCGGTGAGGAAAAGCTGTCTACGCTGATCCATGAGATCGGCCATGCCTCTCTCCATGCCGACGGCGGTATGCGGGGGAAATCCGAATCCAGAATCGAACTGGAGGCGGATATGTATGCCCTGATGATCGAACAGCATTACGGCCTTGAGATCAGAGAATCGAGAAAAGCCCATCTGGCCGAACATTATAAGCGCTGGATTTCGGAACTGCCGGAGGATACGCGGTCGGACATCAATGCGGACATGGAAATCTTCCGCGAGGTTTGCCGCAAATACAACGAGACTGTACCCACTATGGATCAGTACGCAGAGCGATATGTACAGTATTTGCAGGCGGAGCAAGCGCAGTCCGAGACGGCCATCTCGAAAGCCGATGAAATCGGGCAGGAAAAGACCCCGGAGCAGTTGCCGGACGCGCCCCGACAGGAGAGCGCACCGGAAGAACCCCCGCAGGACGGACCGGAGCAAAGCGATTCAGCGAAGAAATGGAACATCTCCGTTTGATGGGGGTGAAGATAACAAAAAATCGAATAAAGAGAGGTAACACCGTGAGCGATGTTCTTGTTCTGCCAAATCGACTGTTCGATTTGAAGCTGTCCGGGACGGAATTTCGCATAATCGCGGTATTATCCGTCTTTGGACGTGAAGAATTTACCATGCGCGTGGAGACAATGGCCGCTAAGAGCGGCCTGTCTCCCGCTACCGTGCGCCGGACGCTTGAAGCGCTTCAGGGCAAGGGACTTCTGGACATTATCGTCCGTGCAGAAACGTCGGAGAATAGGGGGCGCAACACCTACCGGGCCTACCGTCTGCGCACTCCTGCGGCGTTCGGAAAGCGGTTCTTTAGGCTTAAGAAGGAAACCGTGGAGCGGCTGTCGGGCTATTCCCCCGCCGTTCTGCTTTTCTACGCCTATCTGGTACGGTGCGCGGACAAAAAGGGCAGAGCCTTTGTTTCCGACCGCAAGGCGGCGCACAGACTGGGTCTGTCCAAAACCACAGTCCGGGCGTGCGCAAATTTGCTGATCGGACTTGGCTTGATCGGCAAATTCAACCGTCTTTACGCCAAAACCCACCCGACCAAGGCTCATCGAATTACGCAGTACGATCTGGTCGATCTGCCGCCTGTACCGGAAGAACCGGAAGAAAACGACCCTCAAATTTCGCCTGTGCGACCCGAATCGGAGGTGACCCATACGCAAAGATTCACACCGGTTTATGCGGCGCTGACACCGTTCTGGGGCTTTCTGGGCGATGTCGGGCAAATTCCCGCAAAATACCGTGTTTTTTGCCGCCCGCGTCCCCCGGATCGAGGGGGTGGTACAATTTTGAGCGCGCCTTAATATACCCACAAGAGTTTTTTTCCGTAAAGAAAAGTATAGAAATTCACAGATTCAAAATGTAACTTTCGATGTATAAAAATACAGCTTATTTGCATATTTCAAAGACAGCTATTTTTAGCAAAAGAACTTCAAAAGTGCAGAACAGGGGCTTCAAAAATACACAACAAGGGCGCGTATTCTTTGCGTAATTTGAATTTCCGCACGGAATTCCCGAAAGTTATATTTAGAGTCCGAATGCAAAAAACAGCGGCAACGCCGCTTCTTTTCTTTTCGGAAAATCTTCGGTATCACATTTTGCAAAGAAAGGAGTGATCGGTTATGGCCAGACCGAGAAAAAACGAAAATGAAGCCAAATCAGTATGGAAAACCTTTCGCCTGACGCCAAAGCAAGCAGAAGCCTTTCAAAGGCTTTCAACCGAGACAGGCATGAATCCCAGTCAGCTTGCCCGTGC
>CANQVD010000063.1 GCA_947627215.1 uncultured Eisenbergiella sp. | reverse complement strand
TCCGCGATGTGGTGGCTGTTCTGCCCGTCCAGCACCTTGATATGCAGGTTCATCGCAGCCGCGGAGGATACCGCATAGAAGAATTCCCGGATGAGCTGCGTGTCCAGCCCGCCGATCATGGGGGACTGGAAGGTGTGGCTGAAGTTCAGATACGGTCTGCCGCACAGATCCACGCTGCAGGCCACCAGCGCGTCGTCCATGGGCAGGAGGAAAAAGCCGTAACGGCGGATCCCCTTCTTCTCTCCCGCCGCTTTCGCGATGGCCTCGCCCAGCACCAGGCCGGTGTCCTCCACCGTATGGTGGCCGTCCACCTGCAGATCGCCCTTTACGGAGAGCTTCAGGTCAAAAAAGCCGTGTTTGACAAAGCCCTCCAGCATATGGTCAAAAAAGCCGATGCCCGTGTCCACGGAAGATTTTCCGCTTCCGTCCAGACACAGCTCCAGCCGGATATCCGTTTCCTTTGTTTTGCGCTCCAGATGAGCTTCCCGCTTCATGGTGTCCTCCTTTTTTACAGTCCGCGCGCTCCTTATGCAGGCTGCGGAACCTTCGGCCCCACGCGCGCGTTTACAGGCCGCGCCGGGCTCCCTCATTCAAACCGGACCCGGATGGAATTTTCATGGGCCGTCAGCCCCTCCTGTCTGGCGAAGCACTCCACGTCCTCGTGCACCGCCGCCAGCGCCTGTCCGGACCAGGAAATGATGCTGGTCTTTTTCAGAAAATCGTCTACGTTCAGCGGGGAGAAAAACCGCGCTGTCCCGTTGGTGGGCAGCACATGGTTGGGCCCCGCGAAATAATCGCCCAGCGGCTCCGAGGAATATTCGCCCAGGAAAATGGCTCCCGCGTTCCGAATCTTCGTCATCAGGCCGAAGGGATTCTTCGTCAGGAGCTCCAGATGCTCGGAGGCGATGTCGTTGGCCGCCTCTGCGGCCTCCTCCAGCGAATCCGCCAGCAGGATGTAACCGTAATTGTCCAGGGAGGCCCGAATGATCTTCTCTCTGGAAAGCTGCGGCAGGACCCCGTCGATCTCCCGGTTCACCGCTTCCGCCAGCTCCGGGCTGGTGGTGATCAGGATCGCGCTGGCCAGCTCGTCGTGCTCCGCCTGGGACAGCAGATCGGCGGCCACGTACCGGGGATTCGCCGTCTCATCCGCGATGACCAGGATCTCGCTGGGCCCGGCGATGGAATCGATGCCCACATAGCCGAAGCAGGCTTTTTTTGCCAGCGCCACGAAAATATTGCCGGGGCCCGTGATCTTGTCCACCCTGGGGATGCTTGCGGTCCCGAAGGCCATGGCCGCGATGGCCTGGGCGCCGCCCGCCTTGTACACCTCATCCACGCCGCCGATGTGGGCCGCCACCAGCGTGCCCGGGTTGACCTTTCCGTCCGGTCCGGGAGGCGTGCACAGGATGACCCGTTCCACGCCGGCCACCTTCGCCGGGATCACGTTCATCAGCACGCTGGAGGGATAAGCCGCCTTCCCGCCGGGAGCGTAGATGCCGGCCACCGCGATGGGAAGGATCTTCATGCCCATGATGGTGCCGTCCTCTCTGGTCTCGAACCAACCGCTGCGGCGCTGCTTTTCATGGAAGGAGCGGATGTTGGCGGCGCTTTTTTGCATGACTTCCACGAAGCCGGCGTCCACCTGCGCATACGCTTCCTCCAGCTCTTCCCCGCTCACACGCACCGTGGAAGCGTCCAGCCGGCACCGGTCGAACTGCTCCGTATAGGAAAACAGCGCGGCGTCGCCGTTCTTCTTCACGTTTTCCACGATCGCGGCGACGGTCTCCTCATAGGCCCCGTACTGGCCGGGGCTCCTTTTCAGCAGCTCCCGCAGCAGATTCCGTTTATTTTCCTCCGTCAGTCTGATTGTCCTCATATCGTCTGTCTTCTCCGTCTTTTCTTCGTTTTCCCTGCCGCGGCGCAGAAATGTCCGCGATGGGGCATTCCCCTACGCTTCTTCCGCCAGCAGTCTGCGCAGCTCCAGGATGAGCCGTTTGATCCGCTCCGTTTCCATCTGCATGCTGACCCGGTTGACGATCATCCGGGCGGACAGCGGGCAGATCTCCTCCAGCACCTCCAGGCCGTTTTCCCGCAGCGTGGAGCCGGTTTCCACGATATCCACGATCACATCCGACAGCCCCACGATGGGGCCCAGCTCCACGGAGCCGTTCAGCTTGATGATGTCCACGGTCTGATGCTTTTTGTTGTAAAAATAATCCTTCGCGATCACGGGATACTTGGTGGCGACGCGGATCATTTCATGGTGCAGAAGGAGCTCTTTTGCCCTGGCAGGGCCGCAGACACACATTCTGCATTTCCCGAATCCCAGATCCAGCACCTCATAGACGCGCCGCCCTTCCTCCAGCAGCTCGTCCTTGCCCGTCACGCCGATGTCCGCCGCGCCGTATTCCACATAGGTGGGCACATCCGGCCCCTTTGCCAGAAAAAATTTCAGCCTCTGCGCCTCGTTGACGAATACCAGCCGCCTGGAGCCCGGCTCCCGCATTTCTTCGCAGGAAATGCCGATCTGCTCCAGAAGGGAAAGCGTCTTCCCGGCCAGTCTGCCCTTGGTCAGCGCAAAGGTCAGATATCGTTTTTCATCCATTCCTTTTTCCTCAGACACATTTCGATCCCGCCGGGTTCCGGGGGATCACAGACGCTGCGGCGCCTCTTTCGCCGGAAAGAAAAAAGCCTGTTTTCCCTTCCGGCCGGCGGCGAAGCGCACGGCCTCCGCCCTGTCTTTGACCGGGGAGAGCTCCACGCACACGCCTTTTGCCCGCTGCTCCTGCGCATAACGCAGCGCGCCGGGAAACGCGCCCTCCTCATACAGCGCCAGCGCGCCGTCCTCCCGGAGCGACGGGGCCAGCCCCTGGCGGGTCAGCGCCTCCAGCAGATCGTCCACCACCACCATGAAGCCGATGGCCGGCCCTTTCTTCCCGAAGCAGGAAAGCAGGCTGTCGTAACGGCCGCCGGTGACGATGGCATCGCCCACGCCGTAGGTGTACCCCTTGAAGATCACGCCGGTATAATAATTGTACTTGCTCAGAAGTCCCAGATCGAAGGAGACGTATTTATCCGTCCCATACTGCTGCAGCACCCGGTACAGCTCCTCCAGCCGTTCCACGGCCCACAAAGAGCGATCATTCTGCGCCAGCCGCGCCGCTTCGGTCAGATCGCTGGCCCCCAGCACCATATCCGCGAGGCGCAGAAGCACCTTCGCCTGGTCCTTTCGCACCTTCTGCTGCTCCAGAAGCTCCTGTGCCCCGAAATAGTTCTTGGCGGAGATGAAATCCCGCAGGCGAAGCTCCACCTCGCCGTCCAGGCCCGCCTGGGCGCAGATGCCCTTGAAATATTCCACCTCACCCACCGTGATCTGGAAATCCGTCAGGCCGCAGTTCTTCAGCGCGTCCGCGACCAGGCAGATCATCTCGGCATCCGCCTCTACGGAGGGCTCCATCATCAGCTCCGCCCCCATCTGGGTCACTTCTCCGCGCTTGCCTTGTAAACTGGAAGTGTTGAGGAAGGTGTTGCCGGAATAGGTCAGCCGGATGGGTCCCGTCTCGTCCATGAAATATTTGGCGGCGCACCGGGCGCAGGAGGGCGTGAAATCCGGGCGCAGGGAAAGAGTATTCCCCTCTTTGTCAAAGAATTTGTAAAGCTGGCTGGAGGGCGTGGTGCCGATCTCCCTGCTGTAAACGTCAAAGAATTCAAAGGTCGGCGTCTGAATGTCCCGATACCCGTAAAGCCTGATCGTCTCATGGAGCTTATGCTCGATGAAAAGCTTGCGCGCGTATTCCTCTCCGTAAATATCCCGCACCCCCTCCGGAGTGTGGAGCAATGATTTTCCCATGCGGGCCTCCGTAAGCGCTGCCGGATCCCGGACAGAACGCGGCGGGTCTTCCCGCCCCGCCCGCAAACTGCGCGTGTCCGAACATGCGCCAATCGCTTTATCACTTTAATTCATTATCATACTAATATATGAAACTCCGATCAGTATACCCGATTACGGATTTTTTGTCAACAGAAAATCTCACGGCTCCCTGCTTTCGAGGAACCGCTTCCAGTCCAGCGCCCTGCCGTCCAGCACGCAGTCCGTCAGCACATCTCCGTCATAGGAAATCTTCAGCGAAAAGAAGGGCGCGTTCTCCGCCAGCAGCCGGAAGAAGACCTTATCCCCCGTCCAGAGGGGCAGTCCGTCCACCCTTTCCTTTTCCACCCATTCCAGCTCGCCCTCCGGACATTCCGCGCACAGCTCTCCCGTCCAGGCATCGGCGGTATACAGACACATGTACTGGGTTTCCACGCCCTTGAGCGCGAAGGTGACGAGCCCCCGAAACCGGTATCCCGTCAGCGTCAGCCCGGTTTCCTCCCAGACCTCCCGCAGCAGGCAGTCCTCCGGGCTTTCGTAGTCCTCGGCGTGTCCGCCCACGCCGATCCATTTATCCTGATTGATATCGTTACGCTTCTTCACCCGGTGCATCATCAGATAGCGGCCGTCCCGCTCCAGGTAGCAAAGCGTCGTCAGCGATTTTCTCATGTGACATCCTTTCCCGTTTCCGCCCGCCGTCAGTCCGGCCTGTCCGACAGATCCTTCCGGATCATGTCCAGATACGGCACCCAGATACCGCTTCGCTGGGGCAGAAAATATTCCGGGTTCAGCTCGTCGAAGCGGAAGGACTTGCGCCCGCCCTCCTGCGCCCGGTCCCAGAAAAAGCGGAGGTGTTCATACGGCAGATAGTAGAAAACGTCCCGGTGCGAATAATAGATCAGAAAAAAGGCGATCCCCTTCTGACGCTCAAAGGCTTCCATGAACTGTACCTGGTGCGCGTGGATATTCTGCAGGCTGAATGTGTCGATGGCGCATTCCTTCGCATCGAAGCACACCGGAATGCCCTGCACCGCGCCGATGTAGTCCACCGTGCTCTTCTGGTCGAAATAGGCCAACGTGATGTGCCGGTGCTCCTTATCGATCTTGATGGGCGTGATGGGCGTCGGGATCTTCTGGATCAGCGCCAGGCCGCTTTCCTTATATTTTTCGTTGGTGCGGTTGATCAGATCCTCCAGGGTGGATCCCCGCAGCCCTCTCGAATTCCAGGTAGCCATGTTTCCTCACTTCTCTGCCGCCAGCACCGCGTCCCAGAGCGCCGCAAAGGGCTCCGGCGGCGGCGCGGTGATTTCCTTTCCCGCCAGATGGCCGAAGCGCTCCGGCAGCTCCTCCGGGAAGCGTACCCGCCAGGCGTGGAGCGCCTGGCTTTTGAGGCCGTATCCGCTTCTGACAGCGGCGTTGACCTTCGGGTCTCCGTATTTGGGATCTCCCAGCAGCGGATGGGAACACGCCGCAAACTGGGCGCGGATCTGGTGCGTCTTTCCCGTATGCAGCCTTGCGGTCGCCGCCGTCACCGGGCCTATGCCGGGCAGAAACCGGCGCCCCGCCGGTACCGCGCCGGTCCGGATCTGCCGCGCGCCGGGAAACGGCCGTTCCAGGATCCGCACCTGATTCTTTTCCGCATCCTTCAGCAGCCATCCGGTCATATCCGCTTCCCCGCGGATATCGCCGCATGCCACCAGCCGGTATTCCTTTTCGAGCCTGTGTTCCCGGAGAAGCCGGGACAAAAGCTGCAGCCCCGCCAGGCTCCTGCCGCAGAGCACGATACCGCCGGTGTTGCGGTCCAGCCGGTTGCAGACGGACGGCCGGAACGTATCCGCTCCCGCCGCTTCCGGGGTCCCTGAAGCCAGCAGCCGGCCGATCAGCCATTCGTTCAGGGAGATGTCCGCATCCTCCGCCTTCTGACTCAGCAGCCCGACGGGTTTGTTCACCGCCAGAATATCCCCGTCCTCATAAAGGACCTCCAGCGGTCCGATCCGGCGGTACGCGCGCAGATATTTCTCTCTTTCCTCCGTGTCCGCGCCCGCTCCCGCGCCGAAGCGCTCCAGCGTTTCCTCCGCCAGGAACAGCTTCAGTTCGTCTCCGTCCCGCAGGATCTGCCCGCCCTCGCATCTGCTCCCGTTCAGCAGGATGTTCTTTTTGCGCATCATCTTATAGAAAAAGGACGGCGGAGCCTCCTTCAGATACTTGTGCAGGAATTTGTCCAGACGCTGCCCCGCTTCGTTGGGGCCGATGACGACGGTTCGCATGGCGTCCCTCCCGTCCTACAGGGAAATGGCGCACAGAAGGGAGACCAGCCGGGCCTGCTTTTCCGCCGCTTCCTCCTGCGCCCGCTCCGGTTTTTCCGTCCGGGTCGTCTGCGCCTCTGTTCCGGCGGCGCGCAGCGCGTCCAGCCGATTGAGATATTTGGGCAGCTCCCGGAAAATTTTGATGTCCACGTCCCGGATCCCGTTCTGGGCGCACATTGCCTTCAGATGCTTCTCGCAGGCCGCCGCGTCGCAGGCGGGATTTGCGCTGTAGCCAACCAGGCAGCCGTCCGTCACCGTCATATGATGGACCTCGAAATTTTTCTCATAGCTGGTAAAAACCAGATCGTACAGCCTGCAAAGCCCTCCCTCGTGCGGGGCGATCTTTTCCGCGTCCGCCGCGCCGATCCCCCTGCAGCGAAAAAACATCACCGTATTGACCGCGCTGCGGCTGGCGGGCAGGCATCCCAGCACGGCCACGATGGTGAGCAGGTTTTTGTTGCTTCCCGTGGACCATATGCCCAGCAGATAAACCGCGAGAGAAAGGCAGAACAGGACAGCCGTCCGGACCGACAGGATCCGCCGCTGCGCCTGCAGATATCCCCGCTCCCCTTTTTTTACACGCTTCATGGAACCGATTTCCTTTCTTTCATGGCGCCCACCGCCAGGATCAGCAGACCGTGGGGACAAACCTTCGTCAGAAGCCAAAATGCCAGGATGGGCAGGCCGCACACGGACACGCTCCGCTTCCTGCGGCTGTCCGCCAGCGCCTTTGCCGCGACGCGCGACGCCGAAACCATCGTATATTTTTTGATGGGAAGCATATTCCCGGCCGCTCCTGCCGTCTCCAGGAAGCCCGTCTTCACCGGCCCCGGACAGACCGCCGTCACATAGATCCCTTTTTTATACAGCTCCTGCGCCAGCGCGCGGGAAAAGCTCAGGACGAAGGCCTTGGTCGCCGCGTAGACCGCAAAGCCCGGCTGGGGCAGGAACCCGGCGCTGCTGGCCAGTTGGATGATCCGGCTTCCCCTCCTCATATAGGGGAGGCAGACCGCTGTGATCCCTACCAGCGCCCGGCAGTTCACATCCACCTGCCCGGTCTGGTCGGATAACAGCGTCTTCTCAAAGCTTCCCGTCCTGCCGAAGCCCGCGCAGTTGATCAGCATACGTACGGCAGGCTTTTCCGATTCCAGGAGCGCCCCGAGCTGTCCGGAAGCGTCCTTCCCCGCCAGGTCCAGCGCAATCCTCCTGGAGGGATGCCGGAGCTTTCCCGCCAGCGCCTCCAGCTTTTCCCGGTTCCGGCCGATCAGCCAGAAGCCGTCGGCGGCGGGAAGCGTCCCGTCCAACTGCAGGGCGAACTGCCCGCCGATGCCGCCGGAAGCGCCCGTGATGATAACGATATTCATGAGATTCCTTTCCGCGTCCGGCCGCGCCGCCCGCCGAACCTGCCGAAATTATAGCATATACGGAAATCGCCCGCAAGCGGTTTCCGGGACCCGTTCGGGCCCCGCGAAAGGGCCCCGGACGGTGCTCAGCGCGGCTTCTTCTTCGGATGAACGTTCCGGATCGTCCTTTTCCTCCTGACCGCCGGAGCGGACGGCCTAGGTCTTTCTCCGGCCTCCCGTTCCGGCCGGATCAGGCACTTCGGGCCGTATCCGATCAGATCCTGCCGGCCGGTCTTTTCCAGCGCCTCGCGCACCAGCGCACGGTTCGCCGGATCCCGGTACTGGATCAGGGCCCGCTGCATCATCCTCTCGCGCCGGTCCCGGCATACGTAAACCCTCGATCCGTCCCGCGGATCGATCCCCGTATAATACATGACCGTGGAGAGCGTGGAGGGCGTGGGGTAAAAGTCCTGCACCTGCTGGGGCATATAGCCCAGA
The DNA here is from genome assembly GCA_947627215.1 of uncultured Eisenbergiella sp. GTDB lineage: Bacteria > Bacillota > Clostridia > Lachnospirales > Lachnospiraceae > Gallintestinimicrobium. The sequence goes on along the minus strand of CANQVD010000063.1, from coordinate 10,268 downwards.
TCCCGCAGGTATTCCGCCAGCCGGACGGCCTCTCTGAGCGTGGAGCCGGGATGGGAGGACATCAGATAAGGCACCAGATACTGCTTCAGGCCCAGCTTTTCATTGAGCTCTTCGTATTTCCGGACAAACGTCTCATACACCGCGTTTTCCGGTTTTCCCATGCGGTACAGCACGGCGTCCGCCACATGCTCCGGGGCCACCTTCAACTGCCCGCTCACGTGGTAACGCACCAGCTCCTGCAGAAAGGCGTCGTCTCCCTCCGCCAACAGATAATCGAACCGAATGCCGGAACGGATGAACACCTTTTTTACGCCGGGAAGCGCCCGCAGCTTTTGCAGCAGCTCGAGATAGTCCCGGTGGCTGGCGTCCAGATTCGGACAGGGCTTCGGGAAAAGGCACTGTCGGTTCCTGCATACGCCGGCCTTTGCCTGTTTCGCGCAGGACGGATGGCGGAAGTTGGCGGTGGGGCCGCCCACGTCGTGAATATAGCCCTTGAAATCCGGCTCCCGCGTCATCCGCGCCGCCTCTCTAAGCAGGCTTTCATGGCTGCGGACCTGCACGCAGCGCCCCTGATGAAAGGTCAGGGCGCAGAAACTGCAGCCGCCGAAGCACCCCCGGCTGCTGACCAGGGAAAACCGGATCTCCGCCGTTGCGGGCACGCCGCCCAGGGCGTCATAGGAGGGATGGCTTTTTCTCGTGTAGGGCAGATCGTACACATCGTCCATTTCCTGCACGGTCAGCGGGGACTGCGGCGGATTCTGAACCACAAAGCAGTCCGCATAGGGCTCGATCAGCGCCCTGCCGTTGATCGGGTCCGTGTTGGCATACTGCGTCCGGAAGCTTTCGGCATACAGGGACGGCGTCTTTTTCATTTCCTCAAAGGCCGGGAGCCGGATGCCGCCGTAAACGCCATCCCCGTCTTCCGTCCGGTAGACCGTCCCCGCCACAAAGGTGATATCCTTTACCGCGATCCCGGCGGAAAGCGCCTCCGCGATCTCCAGGATGGATTTCTCCCCCATACCGTAGGAAATGAGATCCGCCCGGCTTTCCAGCAGGACGGAGGGCCGGAAGGAATCGCTCCAGTAATCGTAATGGGCCATTCGGCGCAGGCTGGCCTCGATGCCGCCCAGGATGATGGGAACGTCCGGATAGCTTTTGCGGACCAGCCGGCTGTAAACCGTCACCGCCCGGTCCGGCCGCTTTCCCGTCCGGCCGCCGGGCGTATAGGCGTCCGTTTCCCGCCGTTTCCGGGATACGTAATAGTGGTTCACCATGGAATCCATATTTCCCGCGGAAATGAGAAAGCCCAGCCGGGGACGCCCGAATGCGCGGACGCTGTCCTCCCTTTTCCAGTCCGGCTGGGAGAGAATGCAGACGCGGTAGCCCCGGCTTTCCAGCACCCGGCTGATGATGGCCGTGCCGAAGGACGGATGATCCACATAGGCATCCCCGGTGATATAGACGAAATCCGGCTTATCCCAGCCGCGCGCCCGCATTTCCGCTGCGCTCAGCGGCAAAAACTGTTCTGACATGCTTCGATCAGCTCCCGATAATCCTGAATGTACCAGTCCGCCAGCGCTCTTTTCTGCGCCTCCTGACGGCGCGCCGCCGCGTCGTCCACGGCGCACACCCGCATCCCGGCCGCCTTTCCGGCCTGTATGCCGGCCACCACGTCCTCGAAGACCAGGCAGCGGCTGCAGGAGACGCCGAGCCTGCGGGCCACCTCCAGATAGATGTCCGGCCAGGGCTTTCCGCGCCCCACATCGCCGGCGGTGAGGATGCAGTCGAACCAGTCGTGCAGCCCGTGGGCGTCCGCCACATTGGTCACCAGCTCTCTGGAGTTGCTGGTGGCGATCCCCAGCCGGATGCCGCGCTCCCTGCAGAGGGCAAGGAACTCCGCCGCGCCGGGCTTTAAGGGCACCTCATGCAGATACTTGTCCCACGCCATGGCGTTCCAGTCCGCCATGATCTGTTCGATGGAATCCTCCAGCGCGAACCGCTTCCGGACATACTGCGCCGTCTCCGAAAAGCTGAAGCCCTCGATGGCGGACTGCAGGTCCGGCGGGACCGTATAGCCGAAACGCGCCAGATATTCGATATCGATCTCGTTCCAGACCCACATGGAATCCACCAGCGATCCGTCCAGATCGAAAATGACCGCATCCATTCCCCGTAAAATATCCACCGTTCACACTCCCAGCATATTCCGTTCTTCTTCCGTCAGCTCCCGCCAGGCCCCCGCCGGCAGAGAATCGTCCAGCGCGAGAGGCCCCATGGAAACCCGTTTCAGGTATGTCACCTCATTGCCCACGGCGGCCAGCATGCGCTTCACCTGATGGAAGCGCCCCTCCGTAATGCCCAGATACAGCGCACAGGGCTCGCCATAGATCCGTTCCGTCCGGGCGGGCAGCGTCGGCGTCTCCTCTCCGATCTCCACGCCGGCCTCCAGCGCGCGGCACATTTCCTCCGTCACCGGGACGGCGGTATGTACCAGATACCGTTTTTCCACATGCTTCGCCGGAGAAAGCAGGCGATGCGAAAGCGCGCCGTCGTTGGTGATGAGCAAAAGCCCTTCTGTGTCCTTATCCAGCCGCCCTACGGGAAACAGGTCCCGTCCCCGCGCGCCCTCCAGCAGCGCCATCACCGTCCGTTCCCTGGCGTCCCTCGCGGCGGTGATCACCCCGGCGGGCTTGTTCAGCATATAGTAGACATTCCCGGGCAAAAAAAGCGGCCGCCCATCCAGCAGCACCCGCGCCTGATCCGGCGCGATCCTGGTATCGGCCGATACGGCCCGCTCCCCGTCCACGAACACGCGTCCCGCTCTAATCATGGCCTTCGCCTGACTGCGGGTGCCCGCGCCCGCCTCGCACAAAAATCTGTCCAGCCTGATCACGCCGTCCTCCCCGACTTCCCCGTTCTTCCTGTCCGCTCCGGCCTGCAACCCAGGTCCCCGCCGGCACCGCGGCGGAAAACCGCTTCTTCCCCGGCATGAACGCCGCCGCGGACTCATATGTTTTAGTATACTATATTCCGGCGGCGTTTGGTAGAATAAATGAGAAAAAATCTGATCAGATACGGAATGCTCCTTTTCTTTGCCGTCATGGCCGCCGCCATGCTCCTGGAAAGCCGTCTGGCGGCCTCCCTGGCGCTGGAGGGGCTTTCCCTCTGGTTCTCCGGAATGATACCGGCGCTGCTCCCCTTCATGATCCTGTCCGGTCTGCTCATGGAGCTGGGGCTGTCCGACAGCTTTGCCGCCCTGTTCGCGCCCGTCCTGCGCCCCATCCTGCGCCTGTCGGACCCGTGCATGTACTGCGTCGTCGTCGGGTTTCTGTGCGGCTTTCCCATGGGAGCGCGGGTCTGCGCCCAGAGCTATGAGGCGGGAAAGCTCTCCCGGCGGGAAGCCACGCTGCTGCTCGCCTTCTGCAACAACATCGGTCCGGTCTATTTCACCGGCTATGTGCTCCGCCTCTTTCCTTCCCTTCCGCCGCTGCGCGCCGTCCTGATCATGTACGGACTTCCCTTTTTCTACGGCGTCCTCCTCCGGTATACGCTGTTTCGCGCCATCCCTGCGCCGAATGGAGACAGACGCGCCGCCCGGACACCAAAAAACAACCGGACGGGAAGAAATGACCGGACGGGAACGGAGGCCGCCCGCCTCACGCCGGAGCGCGTTCTTCTGGCGCTCAACAGCTCCGTCCAGTCCGGCCTGAACGCCGTCACCCTGCTGGGCGGCTATATGATCTTCTGCAATCTGCTCAATCTGTTCCCGCGGCTTTTGCTTCCGCAGGGCTCCCGGCTGTCCCGGCTCATCGGCCCCGCGCTGGAGATCACAGGCGGTCTCTCCAAACTTCCGGCGGACGAGGCCGTTTGGGCCCTCGCCATGCTGCCCCTCGGCGGCCTGTCCTGCATCGCGCAGACCTGCAGTTGCCTGCACGGCACAGATCTTTCCCTGAAGGAATATCTCTTCCACAAGACGGTGCAGACCATGCTCACGCTGGCCTGCTGCGATCTGCTGCTCTGACGGAACGGCTCCCGCGCCGGAGGGAACCCGACGGCCGCGGGCCGCCCCGCGCGGAAAATGCCCGCGAAACACAAAAAGCCCTGCCCCGGCCGTCAGACCGGGCACAGGACCCTTGTCCATCCACAATATCCGTAAAAGGAACCGGCATGTCCTCCGGCGCATCAGGAGGACGGCACGGCTTAAAGCACGTCCAGATTCCCGTCTGACTGACCGGAAGATGCGGAAGACGCGGAAGACGCCTCCTCATGCTCCAGCTCCGCCACCGCGTTCTGCGCGTGGAATTCTGCCCGGTTGCTCTGCACCACTTCGTTCAGGCTGCTCAGGTCACTGACCAGATTCCCATAGTGGGCGTTGGCCACCTCGATGGCGTTGGAAATGATATTCTCGATGTTCGCCATCATATCGTCCGCATACTGCAGCATGGAATCCCGGATCGCGTTGGCCTCCAGGGTGGCGTTGTCCACGATGTCCTGCGCCTGTCTGGTGGCGAGCTGCACCACCTCGTTGGCCTGGGCGTACGCCTGCTGCATGATCTCATGCTCGTTGATCAGCTCCGTGGTCTGTTCCGTCGCCTCATTGATGAGCATCTGCGCCTTTTCCCTGGCATCGTTCAGAATCGCCTCCTTGTTGCTGACGATCTTCTGATAGCGCTTGATCTCGTCCGGCGTCTTGGAACGGAGCTCCCGCAGCAGCATGTCCATCTCGTTTTTATTCACGATGATCTTCGTGTTGGAAAGCGGCTGATACTTACAGCTATCGATATACTCCTCAATTTCGTCAATCAGTTGTTCAATTCTGCTGCTCATACTCTCCCTCGTTTCCGCATAATTTTATTCCGCGCCGCGTCCGCGGCGGGAACGAACCGTTCAGATGCCGGTCCGGTGTCCGTACTTGGCGTATACCAGCGCCGCCACAGACGGCGGGACGCATTTGGAAATATCCCCGTTGAAGCTGGCGATCTCCTTCACGCTGGACGAGCTCAGATAGGCATATTCCAGACTGGTGGTGAGAAAGACGGTATCCAGCTCTCCGGCGGACAACAGCTTGTTCGTCTGGGCGATCTGAAGCTCGTACTCAAAATCCGTGATGGCGCGCAGGCCGCGGACCGATACATGGACGCCCTTGCGCCTCGCATAATCGATGAGCAGGCCGCTGAACGACTCCACCTTCACATTCGGGAGCGCTTCGGTCGCTTCCTCTAACATTTTAACACGTTCTTCCACAGAAAACAATGGACTCTTTTCTTTATTGTTCAGCACGCTCACGGTCAGTTCGTCAAAAATGGAGGCCGCGCGGTGAATGATGTCGATATGTCCATAGGTAACGGGATCAAAACTTCCCGGATAGATCGCTTTTTTCATATTATCCTCCGTTTCGGAGATTCTGCACGGCGGCAAAAAGCGGACTTTCGGGCTCATGCCCGGCCCGCTGCCGTCGGATGGGGGAAGCCCGGTCACTGCTTCTGCAAAAACACATGCTTGTTCGTTTTATACCGTTTTTCCCGGATCACGGTGAAGCCGTGATCGCCCGCGAAGGAAAAATCCCGCTTCAGCTCCGCCTCGATGATGACCAGCGTATCGCCGTCCACATAGGGCGCGCGGGAAAGCGCCTCCAGCACGGGCTCCTCCAGTCCCGCCTGATAGGGCGGGTCCATGAAAACGATGTCCGCGTGCTTTTCCCGGATGGAGGCCAGGGCGCTCACCGCGTCCTGCTTCAGCAGCACGGCCCGGTCCGCGAACTTCGTAAAGGTCAGGTTGTCCGCGATACAGCGCGCCGCCTCTTTTCCGTTCTCCACGAAATAGGCCCTGCGGGCGCCGCGGCTGATGGCCTCGATGCCGATGGAGCCGCTGCCGCTGCACAGATCCACGAATACGCCGCAGGGAATGCGGGTCTGCAGGATATTGAAAAGAGTCTCCTTGATGCGGTCCGTGGTAGGACGGGTATCCGCGCCCTGGGGCGTCTTCAGCGGAAGACTTCTGGCCTCTCCGGCGATCACTCTCATACTGGCACCTCGATCCGTTTCTTCTATTCAAAGTTATACTTCATATTCCCGTTGCGGTCAACCTCGAACTTTCGTTCCCTTCGTATCCCGGTGCGCCGGCTTGATCTGGTTGAGCACCAGATTCCTGCTCTTATAGGGAATGGCGCTGTCATCGGTATTCCTGGTATAGTAGACCGCCTCCACGCTGTCCGTATCGGAGAGCTTCATGGCGCGCACGCCCACCGCCGCCTTTTTCTTTTCCGGGATCTCCTCCACCGGGAAGCGCAGGAAGAATCCCTCCTTTGACTGCAGGATGATGTTCTTCTGTTCCCGGTATATGCTCACGCTCACCAGCTCGTCGCCGTCCGCCAGCTTTGTGGCCGCGACGGTCTTCTTGGTGACATCGAATTCTCCGCCGTCCACGATCTTCGCCATGGCCCCTTTGGTGACGAACAGGAGGCGGTACAGGTTCAGATCGCTCTGGCTGGCCGCCAGGAGCAGGCTTTCCTTCGTGGAATCATAGCTGCTCACATTGTCCAGCGGGATACCTTTGTCCCTAAGCTTGCCCAGCGGGATATCCGATACCTTCACCGTATACAACTGGCCCGTATTGGTGAACAGGCAGATCCTGCCCGTGCTCTTACATTTGAACGCGAAGGGATTCTCCGCGTGCACGGTCTCCTGGTTGCGGTCATAGGTGACGGTATCGATGACCTTCGCGTAGCCGAACCGGTTTACCAGACAGTAGAGCTCGATCTCCTCCGCCTTCTTTTCCTCGAAAACAGCTTCCTCGCAGTTCTCGATGACCGTTTTTCTCCTGACCGCGAACTCCTTTTTCATGGCGTCCAGATCGTTCATGATGACCTGCGCCATGGAGCTTCTGCGCTCCAGGATATCCTCATAGCGGTAAATATTCGCCAGCGTATCCTCGTGCTCTTTGACCAGCGCTTCGATCTCCAGCCCGATCAGCTTATACAGGCGCATATCCAGAATGGCGTCCGCCTGCCGTTCCGTGAAACGCAGATAGCCGGCCATGACGGCGGATTCCCTGGACTTGAACTTGATGCCGTCCGTTTCGCCCTCCACCAGACAGGCCTTGGCCATGGCCCGGTCTCTGGAGCCCCGCAGGATCTCGATGATCAGATCGATGACGTTGCAGGCCTTGATCAGTCCCTCCTGGATCTCGCGCCGATCCTGCTCCTTCTGCAAAAGCGTCTCATACTTGCGGCGGTTCACCTCATACTGGAAGTCCACGTTGGCCTTGATGATCTGCTTCAGCCCCATGGTCTCCGGACGCCCGTCGCTGATGGCCAGCATGTTGACGCCGAAGGTATCCTCCAGACGGGTCTTCTTATAGAGCATGTTGATGAAATGATCCACATCCGCGTCTTTTTTCAGTTCGATGACGATGCGGATGCCCTCTTTGGAGGACTGATTGGAAATATCCACGATGTCCGTGGTCTTTTTCGTCTCGGCCAGCGCTGCCACGTCGGACAGGAACTTCCCGATATTGACGCCTATCATGGGATAGGGGATCTCGGTGATGACCACGTTGGTACGGCCGCCCTTTCCCTTTTCCTTCTCCACCCTGCCGCGCACCCGGATCTTGCCGGTTCCGGTCTCGTAGATCTGCAGAAGCTCGTCCTGATTGGTGACGATGCCGCCGGTGGGAAAATCCGGCCCCTTGATATAGCGCATCAGCTCCCTGGTGGAAATGCTCTCATCCAGCATGTAGGCCTTTACCGCATCGATGACCTCTCCCAGGTTGTGAGGCGGTATGCTGGTGGCCATGCCCACCGCGATGCCCTCGGAGCCGTTGACCAGCAGATTGGGGAACTTGCAGGGCAGCACGGAGGGCTCCCGCTCCGTCTCGTCGAAATTGGGGCCGAAGTCCACCACGTTCTTGTCCAGATCCGCCAGAAAGGCGTCCTGCGTGATCTTGTGCAGGCGCGCCTCCGTATAACGCATGGCCGCCTGGCCGTCCCCCTCGATATTGCCGAAGTTGCCGTGCCCGTCGATGAGCACCTGTCCCTTTTTGAAATCCTGCGCCATCACCACCAGGGCGTCGTAGATGGAGCTGTCGCCGTGGGGATGGTATTTGCCCATGGTGTCGCCCACGATACGGGCGCTCTTCCTGTACGGGCGGTCGTAGCGGATGCCCAGCTCATGCATATCGTAAAGCACCCGGCGCTGTACCGGCTTTAAGCCGTCCCGCACATCGGGCAGCGCCCGGGCGATGATGACGCTCATGGCGTAGTCGATGAACGACTTCTGCATCACCTCGGAATACTCTGTTTTTATGATCCTGTCATCCGCAGCCATATCTGTTTATCCTTTCCGCATCCGCAGCCGTCCTTTACGGGCGGCCGCGGACAAATGTTCCTGATTTTTTCTCTTATATATCCAGCTCCGCGTCCGTGGCGTTCTGGTAGATGAACGCCTTTCTGGGCGGGACCTCCGTCCCCATCAAAAGGGCCGTCACGTCGGAAGCCATTCTGGCGTCCTCGATCTGTACCTGCTTGAGCAGCCGGTTCTCCGGATCCAGCGTCGTCTCCCAGAGCTGCGCGGCATCCATTTCGCCCAGGCCCTTATAGCGCTGCAGCGTGAAAGGTCCCTTGTGGCGCTTCCGGTAGCGCTCCAGCGCCTTATCGTCGTAAAGGTATTCTTCCTTCCCCTTGGAGGGCATGGCCTTATAGAGGGGCGGCATGGCGATATACACATGCCCCTCAAAGATCAGCTCCGGCATGAACCGGTAAAACAGTGTCAGCAGCAAATTGGAAATGTGGGCGCCGTCCACGTCCGCATCGGCCATGATGATGATCTTGTCGTAGCGCAGCCTGGAGATATCGAAATCGTTGCCGTACCCTTCCGAAAAGCCGCAGCCGAAGGCATTGATCATGGCCTTGATCTCCGCATTTGCCAGGACCTTGTCAATGCTGGCCTTTTCCACGTTGAGGATTTTGCCCCGGATGGGAAGGATCGCCTGATACATGCGGTTCCTGGCCATTTTGGCGCTGCCGCCTGCGGAATCCCCCTCCACGATGAAGATCTCGCATTTGGAGGCGTCCCGGGATTCGCAGTTGGCCAGCTTGCCGTTGGAATCGAAGGAGAACTTCTGTTTGCTCAGCAGATTGGTCTTGGCCCGCTCTTCCGTCCGGCGGATCTTCGCGGCCTTCTCCGCGCAGCCGATGACGCCCTTCAGCGTCTCCAGGTTGCGGTCAAAATACCGCGGCAGTTCGTCCCCCGTCACCTTGCCGACCACCCGGGCCGCATCCTGATTGTCCAGCTTGGTCTTAGTCTGTCCCTCGAACCTGGGGTCCGGATGCTTGATGGAGACGACGGCGGTCATGCCGTTGCGCACGTCGGCCCCCGTGAAATTGGTATCCTTCTCCTTCAGGATGCCCAATTCCCTCGCATAGCTGTTGATGATCGTCGTGAACTGGGTCTTGAATCCGGTCAGATGAGTGCCGCCTTCGGAATTGTATATGTTATTGCAGAAGCCCAGAACGTTCTCGTGAAATTCGTTGATGTACTGAAACGCGCATTCCACGGCGATGCCTTCGCTCTCGCCCTTAAAATAGATCACGTCCGTCACCGGCTCACAGGACTTATTGATATCCCGGATGTAACCGATGATGCCGTCCGGCTCATGGTATTCGATGATCTCCGGCTCTTCCCTGCGCCGGTCCTCGAAGCGGATCGTCAGCGCCGGGTTCAGATACGCGGTCTCGTGGAGCCGGCTCTTGACCTCGTCCTCTTTGAAGCGCGTCTTCTCAAAGATCGTATCGTCCGGCAGGAAATTGATGGTCGTCCCCGTCTCCTTCGTCCGGCCGATCACGGGGAGCAGCCCCTCGATCAGCTCCGTGGTGGGAATGCCCTTTTCATAACTGTCCTGATAGATCTGCTTTCCGTCCTTGACCTGTACGGTCAACCGGTTGGAAAGCGCGTTCACCACGGAAGAGCCCACGCCGTGCAGGCCGCCGCTGGTCTTATAGGCATTATTGTCAAACTTGCCGCCCGCGTGCAGCGTGGTGAACACCAGCCGTTCCGCGCTGATTCCCTTTTCGTGCATGCCCACCGGAATGCCGCGGCCGTCGTCCGACACGGTGGCGGAGCCGTCCGCCTCCAGGACGACACAGATCCGGGTGCAGAATCCCGCCAGGTGCTCGTCCACCGCGTTGTCCACGATCTCATAGATCAGATGATTCAGGCCCCTGGTGGACACGCTTCCGATATACATGCCCGGGCGCATGCGCACCGCTTCCA
>CANQVD010000062.1 GCA_947627215.1 uncultured Eisenbergiella sp. | reverse complement strand
TGTCGCTGTGGCGCTCGCGGTAAGAGTCCCATCGCCGGCAGGATTCTCCGCAGTCGCCGTCGCCGTATTCTCCACACTCCCGGCATCCACATCCTCCTGCGTTACCGTGTATGTTACCTTATGCTCATCGGCTGCTCCGGGCGCAAGGCTCTCCACCGTCCACCTGTCACCGGTCTTGTCATCGGCAACCTCGATCCCCTTAAGCGTCACGTTTCCGCTATTCTTCACCGTGATCTTATAACTGATCTTATCGCCTACTCCATAGCCGCCCTTAGGGGCCTCCCCGTTCACTTCTTTCTCTACACTCAGTCCAGGCTTTTTCGGCTCTGTTTTCACTGTCGCTGTGGCGCTCGCGGTAAGAGTCCCATCGCCGGCAGGATTCTCCGCAGTCGCCGTCGCCGTATTCTCCACACGCCCGGCATCCACATCTTCCTGCGTTACCGTGTATGTTACCTTATGCTCATCGGCTGCTCCGGGCGCAAGGCTCTCCACCGTCCACTTGTCACCGGTCTTGTCATCGGCAACCTCGATCCCCTTAAGCGTCACGTTCCCTCTATTTGTCACCGTGATCTTATACTGGATCTCATCGCCTACTCCATAGCCGCCCTTAGGGGCCTCCCCGTTCACTTCTTTCTCTACACTCAGTCCAGGCTTTTTCGGCTCTGTTTTCACTGTCGCTGTGGCGCTCGCGGTAAGAGTCCCATCGCCGGCAGGATTCTCCGCAGTCGCTGTCGCCGTATTCTCCACACGCCCGGCATCCACATCTTCCTGCGTTAGCGTGTAACTTGCATAATACTCTTGACTTTTTCCGGGGCGAAGTCCCCTCACCGTCCAGTTGTCACCGGTTTTGTTATCGCTAACATGAATCATCCCAAGGGGTACGTTCCCGCTATTTTTCACTGTGATCTTATAGCGAATTTCATCATTTACTCCATAGCCATCTGTAGGACCATCCCCAACCACTGCTTTTTCTATACTCAGCTTCGGGTTTTTCTTTTCCCATCTGGCCACGAATATCAGATTTCCCTTAGTACCTTTCTGAAGATTAAGTTCTAAATCCGCTACAAAATGGCCATTACTGACTGTACCATCGCCTAATCCCCAACCGGTAAAAATATAACCCTCTCTTACCGGCTGGCTGCCCACCTCTATCGGCAACTGTTCAACCGTATATTCTCCAATGGGCTTATCACCGCTCCATTGTCCTATTTCCTGCCCATCTTCCTCCAGCAAATAAGTAATTGTAAATAAGGTAGGCTCAAACTCGAATACAACCGTGTTTGCCTCAGCATCAGACGCCAGCTTCGGATCCGGCCTGAACTTCTTACTGCTCTCACCCACCAGGCTATAACCCGCCTGGGCCTGCGCAGACACAATCCCGCCATCTGCATTTACATAAAACTCACTGCCAATGGCCTTCACGCCTGTTATCTTGCTTATTAGCTCCGTTTCCCCTTGTCGCTTATACACAACGGTATATTTTACATCTTCAACAGCAACATAGTAGAAAGTAATGACATTTTCTCCAGGCTTAAGAGTCACGCTTTGACTGACATCACCCACAACTACGTATCCAGGTATGCTCTCTGCCTGAACAGAAACTACCGAGTTGACTTTACCATATCCCGAGGTGGGGTCATGAAGCTCACTCTGATCCTTCTGATTCAGATATCGAACAGTATATTGAACGGATGATTCCTCCAGAGACCATTTCGCATAATAATCCTTTTCCTCATTGACAGGCTCATTATAGTCAATCTCGGCGCTGTAGTCCTCATCTACATACCATCCTTTAAAGATATACCCCTCCCTCTCAGGAACAGGAACGCCCTCTTCAAGAGAACCGATATTCTTACCTTTAGTGACAGTTTCCTCCTCTACCTTTTTTGTATCATCCATCCAATGGAAATGGACTTCTATTTCCGGTGCCTTCCATTTCGCATACAACACGAGATCATTGCTGGGCATAGTCCCAAACATGTAAGGGTCTCCCATACAGTCCGCATTATTATACCAGCCATCGAAAATATAACCTTCCGGCCCCACTTCAGGTACATAATCCTGTCTTTCGATTGAAGCACCAAAGCGAATCGGTTCGCTCTTCTTCAATTCGGTGTCATGGTACTTAAAAGTAATCGTGTACGTCTTACGATCGTAATAAAACCGGGAAGTCTGTCCGCTAGTACTTCCGTAACCAGGCGGTGTACTGTTTCGCTTTTCATATCCAGCAATTTCTTTAGAACCTAAATCTCCGCTGGTAGAATTATATGTCTCAGAATATTCCTCTGATTTAGTGTAGCCATTTCCTTCCGCATTCTGTAACCAATACTCAACGGTTCGGGAAGACACTTTATCATTCCATTGTCCCGTAAATATCACCGACTCACCACTTCCCGATGGCAGCATTTCCTCTGTTACAATGTACCTTTTTGTAACAAATCTCGCAACACTCTTCGATCCTGACGGCTGCCAACCGTTAAATCTATTTTTTTGTTTATCCGGCGCAAAATTATTAGCCGACGGCCACTCACTGGCAATATTCATTCCCAGTTTTACTTTTAATATATAGTCCGATTTATTGTTATATGTCTTTTCTCCGATACGAAGAGTTACATCTTTGTTATTATTATTAATTTTGAATGTATAAGTATACTCCCGCAGATTGTAATAAACATATACTACCGTAGAACCGTCCGCAGCAAGCGTCGCTGCGCTGTCTTCTTTTAAAACCACTCTATCCTCATAATATATACTCGGTTTTGAATTATATCCGGCCGTGCCTGTTACTGTCTGCCCAACTGTTCCTTCCGCAGTCCTGGAACCAGCGTACACATAATAGGATTGATTGTTTTCATCCAACAATTCCTTCATATAAACAACAGTATATGTTGCCGTACTCGCAGTCCACTTCGCATAAACTGTTACGTCAGCATCACCGAATTCCACCGTCTTAGGGGCTTCCTTTGTATAATCCGGATCAAGATACCACCCCTCGAAGGTATAGCCTTCTCTTGTGGGCGCAGGAGAAAAAGACTCAGTATAACATTCTTCCCTATGAGTATGTTCCTCTTGCCGACATAAATACCCCCATCCACAACTCCAATCATGAGTATGCACCGGTTTCTCACATGTTAGCTGTCTTTCAGAACTATAGACCTCCACACTCTCCCCATATTTCCCTTCTTTGGGAGATACATAGGATCCGCCATTGGAATCATAATACAAATGATACGTTTTTTGTTGATAATAGACTGTCGCAGATCCATCGGCCTCTCCGTTCCCGTCGGAGTCCTCTAATTTTATGTTCTCAATTCTGTCGACAACATATCCTGTCGGAATAGGATCCAGTACCCTGGCCTCAGTCATCCTTCCCAAAATACCTTCTGCACGTGTAACAATCTCCTCGCCCCTTTCATCTGTAAGAGGCTTTCCATCTTCGTCTACATGCTTTATTGTATACGAAACAGTAGGCGACTGAAAATAGATCTGGAGCGAATACGTTTTTGTTTCCACGCTCAGATTTCCATTATCATGAATCTCTTTACTGTCCGAATCGTAGGAGAAATATCCCTCCGACTCCACAGAAACCACTTCATATTGAGCGTATTCACTCAGCGAATAAGAAAACGAGTATGTTCCATTATCTGAAGCAACCGCCTGCATCTCATGTTCGCTCAGAACATTATCAATATAAATATCAATATTGACAGAAATCTGGTCAACACGCTGCAAATCGACATCATCGATCTTACCTGTATAAACTGCCATCGTCCGGAACGCCGACCGCGATACGAATACAGCTTTATACCCCTCAGCGACACTATAATAAATCGTCCTGTGAACAGAACCGTCATCCGCAAAAGCTTCCTTGCCTATATTGGAATTCGTCTTTGCAGAGTTAATTACCATGCCTTCTTTGGAATAGGCGTGCTGCGTTATATCATATCCGCCATTCGTGAAGTCCGCTTCCTCAAGAACAAATTTCTCATTCAAATCGGCAAAGGTTCCGATATCCGTTTCCAGAATATGGCTGAGATAAAGCACATACTCCTTCGCTTCATCCTCGGATTCGGATTCCTTCTCTTCGGGCTCCTTTTCCTCTTCCTCCGCCGCATCCTTTGTCACCACATGAATCGTCACATCGTTTCTGACGTCAGCGACCGCATAGCCTTCCTCCACCGTCTCCAGCTCAGCGCCTTCCGCGGTAACCTCCGCAAGCGTATAGCCGTCTTTGGCGCTCACGGTAAACGAAAATCCTTCGCCCTCTTTTACAAATTCAGGCAGTCCTTCGATCGAAGCGCTGTCCTCGGGGCTGATATCAAAGCTGATGACATATGTAACATCATCGGAACCGTCCTGCCCCTGAGAATCGGAATCAGACGTTTCATCCGCCTCCGGAGACGCCGGATTTTCTTCGGTCCCATCCGGCGCAGCCGGCGTATCGGTATTTTCTGTTGTTCCGTCTTCAGAGCCGTTCGACCCCTCCGTCGTCACATCATCCTGACCCGAGCCGTTTTCGGTATTCTCCGGAGTCTGTTCCGTCATTCCGCCCTCCGGAAGCACATCCGCTTCATCCTGCGCCTGCTGCCCAGGATCTTTGGTCCCTTCTCCATTCTGCGGCTCCTGTCCTCCATCCGTGGGCTCACTCACCTCGGAACCATCCGCCGCGGGCTCACTCTGCTCTTCCGGCGTATCCGAATTCTCCGGCGCTGCAGAATCGCCCTGATCCGTCACCTCAGGCGCGTCCTGCTTCGTCTCCGCCGATTCGACAGGCGGTTCTGCGGGATTGTCCGCCGCCATTACGGACACCGGCATATTGGTAAACGCCACCAGGAGAGTCAGTGCAAATGCCAATGCTCTTCTTTTCAGTCTGCTCATCTCAAATCCTCCTTGTTTCTGCTTTTTCATTCCCTGTGCTGCATATCCGTCATTTTATCCTCCGGCAAAGCTTCCTGCGGAACGGAAAACCGGGAATGGACCTCTGAAAAATTTCGTCCGATTTTCCGCGGCGCCGCTTTCGTCCGGGGAATATAACTTAATATTAAACTACCATCAATAAAATCGGATTGCAAGCGATTTGCGCGAAATGCTCCCTATAGGCGTGAGCGGCAATCCTGCACAGATTTCTGAGCTTGCGTTTACAAAATACAGTAAAAAATACACAAATTTATTTGACATTTTATTTCTACTTATTATATATTAATCTATAAAGGGATTTGTTGCATAATTTTAATTTTATTTTTTTATTTGGGCAGGCCGCACGAGCATGGGGAGGAGTTTGTTATGATTTCGGCAATTGTGCACGGTTTTTCAGGGTTCTGGCTCCAGCTTCTGCCCTGCGCTTTTTTCTGCCTTTATCCGTTCGCCGATTCCTTCCGTTATCCCAGGAAGCGGCTCATCGCGCTCCTGCTTCTGATCCTGTCCGTCATGTCCGCCGTTTTTACCTGGTTTTATGTCAAACTGGACATCGTTTCCGACGAAGACGCTTCCTACCTCCCGCTCAACCTGATCTTCGTGCTGACGCTGGTCCTTCTTCTGGCGGTCTATCTGCTCTGCATCCGGGCGGAAACCGTACATAAAGTTTTCGTTTTCATCCTGATCGCCAATTACGGTTTTCTGATGACGGAGCTGGTTTCCAACACCCCGTCCTTTTCTGAACCGGAATATATGTACTGCACCTCTGCTCTGCTGTTCCACCTTCTGTTCAACGGTCTCATGCTCTGCCCCATGCTCTATATCCTGCGGCATGTCCGCAGCGCTTTTCACGAGCGGATCGATCCGGCTATCTGGAAAGGGATCTCCGTGATCCCCGGCATCTTTTTCGCGGGACTGCTCCTTTTCTATGAGATCCCGGTGAGCGCCGGCATACCGGACAGACAAGTGCTCAACCTTTTGACCGGAGCCATGGAGGTTTTGATGCTGTTCCTCTGCTACGTCGTCCTCCGCCTTCTGGAGACGACGCGCCGCCATTCCGGCGAATATGCCGCGCTGGAGGCCTCTCTGGAGAGCTACCGGCTCCTGGCGGACGCCCAGGGACAGATCCGGGAAGCGCATCACGAGATCCGGCACCATATCGCCGCCCTTTCCATCCTGCTGCAGAACCGCGACTACGACGGCGCCGCCCGCTACCTGGACAGCGTTTCGCAGGATGACGCGAAGGTGGAGACGGCCTCCTATACGCCGCACCTGCTGCTCAATTCCATGCTGGCGAATTACCGGGCAAAAGCCGGGGCCGCGGGAATAGAGGTTTCCTATACCGTCCGGGTGCCGGGGCCGGTCTTCATGGAGGACATGGATCTGTGCCAGTTTCTTTCCAATCTGCTGGACAACGCGCTTGAGGCCAATTCCCATCTGGCGCCCGGGGAGCGGCGGCTTTCCCTGACCGTCCGGCAGACAGAAGATTTTCTCTACTTCCGCTGTGAGAATCCCTTCGATCCGGCGCTGCTGCGCCCCGCGGGCAGCGGGTTTTTCACGAGCAAGTCCGACCGGACCGCTCACGGCTACGGAATTTCCATCATGGAACGCATTGCGAAAAAATACAACGGTGTTTTTCGTACGGAAATACAGAACGATATCTTCATTGCCGCCGCCAATCTGTGCGGCTCCACAAAAGAGAAAAGGATGAACTGAAATGTATACGATAGGGATCTGCGATGACGAACCGGTTTTTCTGGAAAATCTTTCAAAAATGACGGCGGATATCATGACGGAGATGGGCGTCAGCCATGAGATCCGCACCTTTTCCGGCGTCGAGGCGCTGGAGGGGGCGCTCCGTTCCCCGGGCGCGTCCATGGATCTTCTGCTGCTGGACATTCTGATGCCCGGGCAGAACGGGATCATGTTCGCCGGCCGGCTCCGTCTCAGCGAAAACCGGATCCCCGTCATTTTCATCTCCACCACCAGGGATTTCGCGCTGGACGGCTATAAGGTGGACGCCGTGGGTTATCTGATCAAGCCGGTCCCGCGCGCCGAGCTTAAGAACGCCATCCGGCGCGCCCGCCGCCTCCGGCAGGATACGACCATCGCGCTCAGTTCTCCCGCCCGGTCTGTCAGTTTCCGTTTGAACGAAGTGCTCTATCTGGATATTCGCGATAAGGAGCTGGCAATCCATATGGAAGACGGCAGTATTCTCCATATTTCTGTTCCGCTGAATTCCCTGCTTCCCAGGCTGCCCGCGGATCAGTTCATCCGCTGCTACCGCAGCTATATCGTTTCCCTCCCCGCCGTCAGCTCCATCTGGCGGTACAGCATCCGGCTGAAAAACGGGGAGACGATCCCGGTCAGCAGGGCGTACTATTCCGCCGTACAGGGCGCGCTGATGGACTGGGCCTCCCGGCTGTGAGGGCCGCGAAGACCGTGAAGGAAGCCGACGCGGACAGGATGAAAGCGCCTCCGGCAGGATACAGGCGCGGACAGGGCGAAACCGCTTCGGCAGAATACAGGCGCATACAAAAAGCTTCCGGACGGGGAAGCATATCGTATCCCGTCCGGAAGCTCTTTTTTTATGCGCTTATCTTCAGACCTTGTCAAACTTGATCAGCTTGGCGTTCAGGCTCTCGGCGAAGCCCTCCGGCACCATGGAACCGGCCATTTCCATCATGGACTCCATGGTCATGGCTTTGGCCATGTTGAACATGCCCTCGCCGGGCTTGATCTCCATGTTCATGGCCAGCTTGATGGCGGTGCTCACCACCTCCATGGCCCCGGGACATTTGGCGATGTCCTCCAGCTTATCCCTGATGCTGTATTTGCCCTCCGGGAACTCCATGGGCGCCTTCAGGTCCATATCGCCGATCTGCTTGAACCAGTTGGCGACGCCCTCGGCCCTCTCGTTCACCTCCGGCAGCACATAGATCGCAGGCTCCTTCTCCACCTTCTCCAGCGTGATGCTGTCCTTTACGCCGCCCGCTTCGGCCACCACGGTATTGAAGCCGTCCTTCAGCGCAACCTCGAAAACGAACACCTTATCGGCGCTCTGCTCACCCGCCTTTTCGCCGTTCAGCCACAGCGTCACCGCCGGCTGATTGGAATAGACGCGGATCTGGGTGGTCTCGCCCGCCCGCTGGGCATAGCGGCGTCCGCACACGTGCACCATGGGCGCTTTGCTCCAGTACGCCTGGTAGATATAGTAGCTGTCCTTTTTGGTCTTGCGGTCAATGGTCATCAGACCCTTATTGTTCCGGCCCGCTACGCCGCCCTCATTGCGGGCCGCACAGCCGAAGTCGAACATGTTCCACACGTGACTGGACCAGATCCAGGGGCGTTCGTCCAGGACCTTCGCCATATGCTCGTGATAGAGCGCCTGATATTCCTCGCTGTAGTCCTTGCAGGCCGGGTTGGGGCCGTGATAGGTGACGATGCCCTCGCAGCCGTACTCGGACAGGCCCAGGCAGATGTCCGGATGTACCTGATGGAAATGATCCAGCCAGGGACCGTTATCCTCCATCTTGCCGCCGTACCAGCCGAAATAGTGGTTGTAGCTCTCCACGTCGGTGATCTTGTGCATGGGCCCGTCGATGGGCGTCATGGACACGTGGGCGATGGTGGTCAGACGGGTGGGATCCAGCTCCTTGCACAGAGCGTTCAGCTCCACATGGTTCTCCACCAGCTTCTGTGAGATGCCGCCGATGAGGATCTCATTGGAAACGCCCCAGAAGCAGATGGACGGATGATTATAGTTCTGGATGATCAGCTCCTTCATCTGGCTGATGCAGTTCTGATGGGCCGCCGGGTCGGGATTCATGACGCTGATGAACGGGATCTCCGCCCACACGATGAAGCCCAGCTCGTCGCAGGCGTCATAGAAATCCTGCGAATGCTGATAGTGCGCCAGGCGGATGGTGTTGGCCCCCAGCTCTTTGATGAGCCTGGCGTCCTCATAATGCTGCTCCTTCGTCAGCGCATTGCCCACATACAGCCGGTCCTGATGGCGGCTGACGCCGCGCAGAGGCGTTTTCACGCCGTTGATGACGAAGCCCTCCTGCGGGTCGCAGGAAAAGCTGCGGACGCCGACGCGCGTGCAGATCTCGTCATAGGCCTCGTTGCGCCGCTGCAGAACGGCCTTCACCGTATACAGATAGGGGCTGTCGATCTCCCAGCGCTTCGCGTCCGGCACGAAAACCGTGACCTTCGCCGCGTCCGCGGGGCGCACGGCGGACGCCGCTTCCTTCCCCTCCGCATCCAGGACGGTATACTGCACGGTGAAATTCTCGTCCGCGCCCTTCACATAGGCTTCGATCTCAAAGGACGCGCCGCCGCAGTCGCAGGGCTTCGGCGTCACCATGATGCCGGGGCCTCCGTAATATTCCAGATCGAAGTGCGCGTCCGGCACGCTGATCAGGTTCACGCCCCGGTACAGGCCGCCGTAGAACGTGAAGTCCGCAGACTGCGGATACACGCTGCTCTTCTCCTCGTTGCTGCAGGCGATCACCAGCAGGTTTTCGCCGTCCTCCCTACACAGATCTGTGATGTCCGCGCGGAACGTGGAATAGCCGCCCTCGTGGTAGATCACTTCCTGTCCGTTGACATAGACCGTGGCCTGCTGCCCGGCCGCCAGGATCTCCACATAGACCTTTCCGCCGCCCAGGGGCTGCTTCGGCGTCTCAAACTGCTTCGCGTACCAGTATTTTCCCCGATCGTAGCTGCCGTTGCCGTCATGGCCGTCCACCGCGTTCCAGGTATGCGGCAGATCCACGACCGGCCAATCCGCCGGAAACGCTTCCGGCAGACCGGCGTCCTTCTGAAGGAATCTCCAGTCCTTATTGATATTGATTATATTTCTCATGGCAATCTCTCCTAATCTGATAAAATGCGCCGCGGCGCTCTGCCCTGCACCGATATGCCGCGGCTCTCATGGCCGCCCGCATCTGATGCGCTGCGGGCTCAGCACCGCCCGCCGCCGACGCATGACCGCTCACCGCCGTCCCGCGCCGCCGTGCGCCGGTTACAGTCTCGCGTCGAACAGCCCGCAGAAGCTGTCGATGGGGTCGATCCCCGTGAACGCCTCCGGGCCGGTCACCAGCTTCTCCACCAGCGCGTCAAAGGTGGAATCCTTCGCGTCGTAGGTGTTGATATAGGTACGGGCCTGCGGGATATCCGCCAGCATGGTGGGCTGGCCGCAGCCGATCACCACCACCGGCAGTTCGAACACGTACCACGGGATCTCGCCGCCGCCCTTGCTCATGCCAAAGCTGGGTCTGCCGCTGGACACGTCGCAGAGCGTGATGACAAGATCCATGTCCTTGACGAAATCCGCGATGGCGTTCTTGCCCGCGAAATACAGGTTCAGGCTGGGCTTCTCCCCCGCCGCGATCTGCTTTTTCATCTTATCCAGCGGGCTCTCATAAATGAAAGCGTCGAAGCCCTTCGCGCAGAGCCGCTGTTTCAAAGCTTCCGCCGCGTTGCTCCCCGCGAAGCCCATCATCTTCATCAGCGGGGTCATGGGGCCGTCCGCCGCCTTCACGTGGACGATCATGATCCGGTTATAACGCTCCGGCGTGATGGGCAGCACGTCCTTATCCTTATATTTCACCAGCGTGATGCAGTCGTTGCTGATGGCACGCTGCATGGCTTTGTACTCTTCCTTGCCCAGAGCCTGCGCCAGGATCTCGGGCCCCGGCACCAGCTCCTCTTTGCTCTTCCTGTGCAGTCCCATATGGGCCTTCAGGCCCAGGATCCGGGTCAGCGCCTCGGTCATGCGCGCCTCGCTGATGACGCCGTCCTGATAGGCCTTCAGCATCGTGGAGAAATCCTCCTCGGGATCGTTGAAGAACAGGAACATATCGCAGCCCGCATTGATGGCCCGCGGAAGCATATCCGCGCGGCGCATCCGGTCGGTCATGCCCACCATGTGGGAAGCGTCCGTCACCACCATGCCGTTGAAGCCCAAGCGGTCCCGCAGCAGGCCCGTCATGATCTCCGGGCTTAAGGTGGCGGGCATCATGTCGTCGTCTTTGATATCCGGATTGATCTCTCTCGTATAGGAGGGCAGGAAAATATGGCCGCCCATGATGGCGTCCAGACCGTTCTCGATCATCGTCCGGTATACCTTGCCGTAAGTGGCGTCCCATTCCTCCACGCCGAAATAGTTCACGTTGTTGGACATATGGGCGTCCCGGAAATCCTGCCCATTGCCGGGGAAGTGCTTGGCCGCGCAGGCGAAGCCGGGAATGGTGTGCGCGCCCTTCAGATACGCGGCGCTCATGGCCACCACCCGGTCCGGATCGTTGCCGAAGGCGCGGGTCATCACCTCCGTGTTTTCCCAGTTGTACAGAATATCCGCCACGGGCGCGAAGGCCATGTTGCAGCCGATGGCCGCCGCTTCCTCATTGGCCATCCGCCCCAGCTCATAGGCGTATTCCGTCTTGCCGGTGGCCGCGATCTTCACTCCGGCGCCGATGGCCGTGCCGTCCGCGCAGGCGCCGTCGCCGCCCGCCTCCGTATTGCAGGCGATAAAAATGGGGATCTTCGCATATTTCTGCAGCTTCCGGTTCTGCTCCTGAACCGCCGCTCCCGGCGCGGGGTTGTAGCGGCAGCCGCCCAGATGGTATTTTTCCATCAGCTCTCTCAGATGGCTCTCTTCAAAGGAAGAGGTGAGCTGGAAAAAGAGCTGCCCCACCTTTTCCTCATCGCTCATGCCAGCGATGGTATCCTCCACCCATTTGCAGTCCTCATCGGACAGAAAATAGGGATTGGCCTTCAGATCTACCATGTTCACTCCTTTCCGGCGGCCCCTCCGCCCAGGTTGTCCAGAAACGCCTTCACCTTTTCCTCCTGATACGCGCCGCCGTAGGTGCCGTCCAGCAGATGGGGCACGGCCGTTTCGCAGAACTCGTCCCAGGATTCCTTCTCATGGCGCACCAGGATCGGATAATAGAACACGCCGTTTTTCTTCGCCGCATCATAGTCGCCCGGCGCGTCGCCCGTCATCAGCACCTTGGACGGGTCGTATCCCTTTTTCAGCATCTCCTGAATGCAGTAGGCCTTGCTGCCCACGTTCTGCGCCATCAGGATGTCCACGCTGTCCAGAAGGCCGTACAGCTCCCATTCCTCCTCCACCGCCTGCAGATTGGCGGAGGAAACGATGGCCACGTCCGCGTATTCATGCGCGAAGGCCAGCCCCTCCTTCACGCCCTCGAAGGGCTTCTTCTCCTCGAAGGGGAGGGCGTTGATGCTCTCATTGACCTTTTTGGACCAGGACAGCGCCTTTTTCAGGATGACGCTGTCGTTTTCCGCGATGGCACGGATCAGCGCGTCATTGGACAGCTCCCGGCTGTTCTCCGCCCATTCCGCCAGCACCTGCACGTCTTCGATGGGCCTGTAGGTCTGATCGATCTCCTGTAAGATCTGCGCCAGCCCCTTGAACCGGTTGATGCCCCGCGTCATGGTATAGAGGTTGATATCGTTCCATCTTTCCAGAATGGGGGCTTCCCATTCGGAAAGTCCCCATTCTTCCACCATGCACGGGCCAAAGCAGCGAAAATGCTTGATGTCCATCGTGTCCATCGCGCATCCGTCGGAATCCACGCAGATCAGGTACTCTTTCTTTTTCACAAAAGTTTCCAGATTCATGGTATGCTTCCCCCGTTATTCTTTTCTTCTGCCGAAACCGGCAGCGGGAAGCGCGTCATACACGTTCCCGCCGCCGCCGTTTCTCTTTATTTGCCGTGCTTCTCGGCCAGGATCCTGGCGTTCTCGTCCACGCGCTTCTTATCCAGCGGATACAGGAATTTCAGCACGACGGCCAGCAGCACGAAGCCCAGGGCCGGGACAAGACAGGTCATGTTGTAAATACCGTTGACCACGTTCTCGTCGAAAGCGGTGGCTTGGGTATAGCCGATCAGCGTCAGCAGCAGGCCGCTCACGCCGGAGGACGCCGCCTGGCCCAGCTTTCTCGCGAAGGAATAGACGGAATAGATCTCGCCGTCGGAACGGGAACCGGTCTGCACCTCGGTGTCGTCGATCACGTCCGTGATCATGGCCCAGCAGATCAGGCTGAAGAACGCGAGGCCCACATAGGAGATGGCGTACAGGACCACGAACAGCCAGGCATTATGGGTATGCAGGACAAAGGCGATGGCGAAGACGATGGCGCCGAACAGGGAGGCGAAGATCGCCAGCTCTTTTCTGCCCAGCTTCTGGGACAGCTTCACGGAGACCGCGGAGCAGGCCAGCGTCACCACCAGGCCCACCAGACCGGATACGGACTGCGCCTGCGTGTTGCCGAAATAGTTGGGGTATACGTATGTCGTCATGGACTGAGAGGTGAGCTGTACCAGCAGCATGCAGATGGAAGCCACCACGATGCCGATCAGGGCCTTGTTGTGGATCAGGCCGGACACCAGCTTGCCAAGATCGAATTTCTCAGTCTTCTGCTCTACCTTCACGCGCTCGGTACAGAGATTGTAGCAGAGCAGGTAGCAGATGACGGCACCGGCGGAGCAGATCAGAGCCGCGATGGAGGTCTTGGGTCCGGACAGCACCTGATTGCCGGCCTCATCCTGATAGTACACGATCAGCGGCAGCACGACGCCGATGAAGGTGCCGGCCAGAGACGCGCCGATGGTCCTCCAGTTGGAAAGCTGCGCGCGCTCCTTGGGATCTGCGGAGATCGCGGACGCCATGGAACCGTAAGGGATGTTGATGCTGGTGTAGAACACGCTGCCCCAGAGCAGGTAGGTGAAGAACATCCAGAAGATCTTGAACGCCATGGGCGCATTGGCGAACCAGGACGCATACAGCAGGAAGGAAGCGATGGCCACGGGGCCGCACATCCTGCGGATCCAGGGCAGGAACTTGCCCTTCGCGTGCGGACGGCTCCGGTCCACGATCTGTCCCATGGTAACGTCCGTGAACGCATCCACAAAACGCGCCAGCATCATCATGATGCCCACCAGGCCTACCGAGACGCCCATCACGTCGGAATAGAACTTCATCAGCATCATACTGGACAGGATGAAGGTGAAATCGTTGCCGAAGTCGCCGAACATGTAGCCCAGTTTGTCTCCGAAACCGAAGGGTTTCGTTTGGGTTTTGTTTTCTGCCATTTTTCAGACCTCCTTTTTTGATTAATACACGGCAGTTTGGAACATTCTATCCCCCTCATAAAAGGGGCCAAATAAATTTTAATACATTTTTCCTGTTTTAGGAACAAAAATTTTGAATTTTTCCGTCATTTTTTTAGTTTTCTCTTGATTTATCCTGAATTTTATACGATAATATCTGTAAATATTACGAAAGGCAGGAACATTCCCTTGAAGGATGAAACGGAACGGGATTTCCCGGCGGCGGACGGGCGGACGACGGAAGAGACGATTCCCGACATGCGGGCGCTGGAGGAGCGCTACGAGAAGGAAAACCGGCTCCTGCAGGCCATTTCGCACGGTCAGACCCACCGGGCCGAGATGATCTTTTCCAGCTTTGACCCCGCGGATCTCCAGGAGCGGTCCGCGAGCCCGCTGCGCAATATCAAGAATTACGCGATCATCTGCAACACGCTGTTCCGCAAGTCCGCGGAAATAGGCGGCGTCCACCCGCTGTATATCGACAGATATTCCTCCCGCTTCGCCATGCAGATCGAACAGTCCGTCAGCGTGGAGGCGGTTTCCCGCCTGCTGCTCAAAATGATCCATTCCTACTGTCTGCTGGTGAGCAACCATTCCATGAAAAACTATTCCCTTCCGGTGCGCAAGGCCATGATCCACATCGATTCCGACCTCACCGCCGACCTGGGGCTGAAGGCGCAGGCCGCGTTTCTGGAGATCAATCCCAGCTATCTCTCCTCCCTGTTCAAAAAGGAGGCCGGGATTTCCCTGACGGAATACGTGAACCGCAGGCGGATCGAGCACGGCATCCTGCTGCTCAACACCACAAACCTTAAGATCCAGTCCGTCGCGGCGCGCTGCGGGATCTCGGATGTCAACTACTTCACGAAGCTTTTCAAAAAAACCACCGGGATGACGCCGATGGCTTATCGCAAAAGTATTTCCCGCTGAGAAGGGCGGCCCCGGCCGTACCCCGCGCGGTTTTCCGATGGCGCCCACAGAGCCGGCTTCCCCGCGCTTCCCGTCCGGCCGCCGTCTCTCACGCCATGATTCCCGCCAGCAGGACGCTCATGACGATGCCCGCGGCCGTCGCGAGCAGCGCGCCGGCCAGCGTGTAGCGGGTCCTTGTCACCTTCGCCGCCAGGAAATAGACGGACATGGTATAAAAACAGGTTTCCGTGCAGCTCATCAGGATGGAGGTGATCAGCCCCATCCGGGAATCCGTTCCGTAGGTTTTGAAAATGTCCAGCACCAGCCCGGTGGCCGCCGAAGAGGAAAACAGCTTGATGAAAATGAGCGGCACCAGATCGGCGGGAAGGCCCGCGGCCTCCGTCACCCTCCCCGCCAGCCGTCCCAGAAGCCCCAGAAATCCGGAGGCGCGCAGGATGCCCACCGCCATCATCAGCCCGATCAGCGTGGGCATGATCTGAATGACCGTGCGGAGCCCGTCCGCGGCCCCGTGAATGAAATCCTCGTAAACGTCGCTTCCGTTCACCAGCCCATAGGCCACGATATAGAAGATCAACGCCGGGATGACGATGCCGGAGAGATGTGCCAGTACGTTCGCCATAAATGCCCACAGTCAGCATTCTTTCTTCATTTTATGCCCGCGCCCGCGAAAAAATGTATCGGCCCGCCTCTCTCACGCCTCCCGCATCAGCTCCTGCAGGGAAACGCCCAGCTCCCGTCCGATTTTCTCCAGCGTGTAGACGCCCGGATTCCTGGAGGTCCCGTCCACGATGTGCAAAAGCGTGGTCAGCGGAATGCCGGCCCTCCGGGCCAGCGCGTAATAGGAAAGCTCCCGCTCCGCACAGTATTTTCGGATATTCCGCCCGATCCTGTTCTCTTCCGTGATTTTGATCGCCATAAAAAAAGCTCCTTTCCGGCACAGACTGCCGCCATATCTGGCAGCTATCTGTTTATTCCGGAAAGAAGCCGTAAAGACACATTTTTATGAAATTTTCCGCGCCGCGCCGTCTTCTCCTTTCGCTTCGGCTCATTCCGCCGCGTAATTGAGACGCACCGTGATATTCGCCGTCTTGTGGCGGGAGCTGGTATCAAAAGCGCCGTCATAGGTGTATTCCCCGGAGCCGGAATTCTTCGCCGTGATCTGGAACACCCCGAGGTTCGCCGACAGGAGCTTGCCGACCCGACAGCCCGTTCCCTCCGCCATGATATCGATCCGCTGTCTGGCGTTGTCCGTGGCCTTCTGAATCAGATCCAGCTTCACCTCGTCCAGCTTCGTGCAGTAATACTCCGGCGAATAGGAGGAAAATTCAACTCCCGATTCGATCAGCTTCGTAATGTCCCGGGAAACGCTTTCCACCTTGTCGATATCCCCGGAGGTGACCGTCACATTCTGGTACAGATCGTAACCGTCCAGGTAATCCCGCACATAATTCCCGTTCTCATCATATTCCGTCCGATAGCGCTGGCGGATATCCACGGAGCTGAAAACCAGCTCGTCCTCCAGCACGCCGCTGTCCATGAGATAATCCCGCACCAGCTCCGTATCCCGCTTGATGACGCTGTAGGCCTCCCCGGTGGTCGTCCCGCTGGCGGAAAAGCTTCCGCGCCACACGATCAGATCGGATTCAAAATCGCTGCTGGCCGAGCCCGTTGCGCTCAGCCCGCTTCCGTTGGCGGTTTTCTTATAGCCCACGAATTCCTTCGTGAAAATCAGCACGCTGGCAATCACCGTCACTGACGCGATCAGCGCGATCAGGGCCGCCGTCAGCCCGTTTCTGTTCTTTGCCTCCATCATAAAATCCCCTTTCCGTATACAGCGCTCCGACAAACTCCGCGCCCCTCTTCCTGTTCCTAATATACACCCCGCCGCTCTTTCTGAAAAGGACCCTGCCGGATTTTTAAGCAAATCTTAAATGTTCCGTTCAGCGGCCTCCGCAGGCTTCCGATCGGTTTCCGATGC
This sequence comes from uncultured Eisenbergiella sp., assembly GCA_947627215.1. Taxonomy (GTDB): domain Bacteria; phylum Bacillota; class Clostridia; order Lachnospirales; family Lachnospiraceae; genus Gallintestinimicrobium. Next base: position 1,868 of record CANQVD010000062.1, on the reverse strand, counting down.
ACGGCGGGCGCACGTTTCCGGCGCGCGGCAGGTGCACGTTTCAGGCGCGCGGGGCGTTTACATTTTGCACCCGATACGGTATAATAGCCACAGAGTGGCTATTATACTCGCGAATCGCCGGATTCGCTCATTACCATGTCAGACGCATAAAATCCGCCGGCTGTTTCATGTCCGGCGGAAGCAAATTCATATCCGAAGGGAGGCTTGTTTATGGTCAATATCGGAATTCTGGGCGCGGGCGGCATCGCCGCAAAAATGGCGGAGACCGTCGCACAGATGGATTCGGTAAGCAACTGCGCCGTCGCGAGCAGAGATCTCGCGAAAGCGCGCGCATTCGCCGAAAAGTGGGGCGTTCAAAAGGCCTATGGCAGCTATGAGGAAATGCTGCAGGATCCGGACGTGGATCTGGTCTACGTGGCCACGCCCCATTCCCACCACTATGCGCACGCCCGTCTCAGTCTGGAACACGGAAAACACGTGCTGTGCGAAAAGGCCTTCACCGTCAACGCCAGGCAGGCCGAGGCGCTGTTCGCCCTCGCCGCGGAGAAAAAGCTGCTCATTACAGAAGCGATCTGGCCCCGCTACATGCCCATGCGCCGGATCATCGAAAACGTCATGAACAGCGGTATCGTGGGAGCGCCCACAATGCTGACCGCGAACCTGAGCTGCCGCATCTGCGACGTCCCCCGCATGCGGGAACCGGAGCTGGCCGGCGGAGCGCTTCTGGATCTGGGCGTCTATCCGCTCAACTTCGCCGCCATGTACTTCGGCAGCGAGCCGGTTTCCGTTTCCGCCGCCGCAACACTGACGGAAAAGGGTATGGACGCCCAGGAAACGGCGCTGCTCCGTTATGCGGACGGCCGCATGGCCCTGGTGATCGCTTCCATGATCGGCTGCGGCCAGAGCAAGGGCGTCATCTCCTGCGAAAAGGGTCTGCTGGAGACCGACAGCGTCATCCATCCTCAAATTCTGAGGGTCTATGACGATTCCGGACGGCTCATCGCCGAACACCGCGCGCCCGCCTGCATCACCGGTTACGAATACGAGGTCGAGGCCTGCGTACAGGCCATCGCCGGCGGACAGCTCGAATGTCCGCAGATGCCCCACTCGGAAACGCTGCGCATCATGCGGATCATGGACGCGCTCCGGGCCCAGTTCGGCGTCAGGCATCCCGCACAGATAGAGGCGGTCTGATCATCAGACCGCCTCTTTTTATAAAAAAGGAAAAAAGGGCATGAAAAAATGCCCAGAACCGGAATCGAACCAGTGACACGAGGATTTTCAGTCCTCTGCTCTACCAACTGAGCTATCTGGGCATTGAGTAGCGGGGATAGGATTTGAACCTATGACCTTCGGGTTATGAGCCCGACGAGCTTCCAGACTGCTCCACCCCGCGACGACAATATGAACTTTCTCTCTCAGGAGCTTCCCGAAAGAGACTGGATGGGGGTGGATTCGAACCACCGAAGCAATTTGCAGCAGATTTACAGTCTGTCCCCTTTGGCCACTCGGGAACCCATCCATATGAACCTGAACCACAGAAAAATTCTCTGATGGAATGAAAGAGCCGATGATCGGACTCGAACCGATAACCTGCTGATTACAAATCAGCTGCTCTGCCATTGAGCCACATCGGCATACAAGTCTTATCTCTTTCTGTTTTCTGTCGAAAACAAACGACCCAGACGGGACTCGAACCCGTGACCTCCGCCGTGACAGGGCGGCGCTCTAACCAACTGAGCCACTGGGCCATCAGGATATATCCAAACGAATATACCCTCAAAACCGAATATTCAACGCCATCTCTTCTCCATCCTCTCCAAACGACCTCACAGGATAAGCCCTCGACCGATTAGTTCGCGTCAGCT
>CANQVD010000061.1 GCA_947627215.1 uncultured Eisenbergiella sp. | reverse complement strand
GCAAATCCATGCAAGATAATCATCCTTCCATATTTCTTTCCATTCTTCAGTCTGTAATTCAGGCATCAGTCTGTCCCTCTTTTCGCTTTATATATTTCCCGTTTTTGACGCGAGCGTCCGATGGCTTTTGCGCATTGTCGGGAATAATCCATATTGCACCGACCTTCTGCGCACCTTCGATCCTGCCGTTGTTGCACAACGTAATGATGCGCCGCCTTGAAAGATTCCAACGGCCTGCTGCCTCCAGGGCTGAAATGTATTTCATATTGCAGGGCTCCTTTCTAAACTCCGTCTTATTATATTCATAATTTGGAACAATATCAAGGACTTGAAAGAAAAAAGATTCCTGATCCGTGTAATAAGGAAAAATGTAAGGAAGTGATTTGTATGGAAAAGTTCAAAGAATATCTGTTCCGGCCTGACCCGGCGCGGGAGGCCCAGGAACACAGTCAATACCTATGAACGCAACATCTCGCTGTACCTGCAGCTATGAGTTTGACAATATCAGATTTGCGCCGCTTCGCGGCTATCAAGCAGATGCAAAGCATCTGCTGCATATACCGCCGGGACAGGAGGGATCGACGTCGGATGATGCACGTCTGCATCGGGGCCCGTGCGCCCATATGCCGGTGCGCCTCGGGGAGGCGGTGAAGCTGGCTGGTCGGAGGCCCGAAAATTCAGATAAACATTGACAAATCAGGCTCCTTATACGATATTATTTATTAGGTTGACAGTCATTTTCATTTCTCCGCGCGGGCAGTGCGGCGTCCGCATGCGGGCGGAATTTTTTTGACAAAAGAAAGAGGCCGTCGGATGCGGCAGGAAGGACGAAAGATGGAACAGGCGATCACAAAAGAAAGGCTGGAGCAGTTTGGGAAAGAATTTCATGAAAAGAAGCTGAACGAGGCGGCGATGTATGCGGTGACGGCCAACGGGCTGAACGCCTCCGCGAAAAACCATGAGGCGGCGCGAAACCTGCGCAACGTTTTTTCCGTCAGCCTGAAACAGGGGGAGGTCACCGATCAGATGCGGAGCGGACGGTGCTGGATGTTTGCGGCGCTGAACGTGTTCCGGGCCAAAGTGATCCGGGAGCTGAATTTGGAAACCTTTGAGCTGTCCCAGAACTATACGCTGTTTTACGACAAGCTGGAAAAGGCCAACTTCTTCCTGGAAAGCATTCTGGAAACGCTGGAGGAGCCCACGCAGGGAAGACTGATCGCGTTCCTTCTGTCCAGCCCGATGAACGACGGGGGACAGTGGGATATGCTCTGCAGTCTGATCGAAAAATACGGTCTGGTTCCCAAGGACGCCATGCCGGAGACGAAGGCCTCCTCCGCCACCGGCGAGATGGACGCCTGCCTGACCAGAAAGCTGCGTGAGGATGCCTGCCGTCTGCGCTCCGCTCATGCGCGGGGCGGTTCCCCGGAGGCGCTGCGCGCGAAGAAGGAAGACATGCTGGAAGAGATTTACCGGATCCTCTGTATCTGCCTCGGCGAGCCTCCGAAGACCTTTGATTTTGAGGCGCGGGATAAAGAGGATCACTGGATCTGCGACCGCGGACTGACTCCGCAGGCGTTTTACCGGAAGTATGTGGGGCTGCCGCTTCAGGATTATATCAGCCTGATCAACGCGCCCACCGCGGATAAGCCGTATCACAGAAGCTACAGCGTGAAGTTCCTGGGGAACGTGAAGGAGGGCCGTCAGGTCCGTTACCTGAATCTGGAGATCGAAGAACTGAAGAAGGCGGCGATCGCGCAGCTCCAGGACGGGGACCCGGTGTGGTTCGGCTGCGACGTGGGAAAGGAATCCTCCCGGGACGGCATCATGGATACGGGACTTTATCAGTTGGAGACGCTGCTGGATACGACCTTCGGCATGAGCAAGGCGGAGCGTCTGGATTACGGGGAAAGCCTGATGACCCACGCCATGGTGTTCCAGGGCGTCAATCTGGATGAGGCGGGCAGGCCCGACCGCTGGCGCGTGGAAAACAGTTGGGGCGATAAGGCCGGCGTAAAGGGGTATTATGTGATGAGCGACGCCTGGTTCGACGAGTATGTGTATCAGGTGGTGGTGAATAAGAAATATCTGCCGAAGGCGCTCATAGAGGAATATGAATCCGAGCCGATCATGCTGGAGCCCTGGGATCCCATGGGGTCTCTGGCGGAAGGGGACTGACAGGAATGAACGCGCAGTACAGGAGGGTCAAGAACTTATTTTTACAGCAGAGCTATCTGGATACCTGGGACGATTATGTTCGGAGCCTGCGGAAGGCTTCCTTTATTAAATGGGATTATCTGGTGCTGACCGCTTCCAACGAGGATCAGGCGCAGAGCTACCGGCAGCAGATCGAACGGCGGCTGCGGGCCGGCCGGCTTCCGGAGAGGACGGAATATGTGGTTCTGGCGGATCCGGAAGGAAAACGGGTCGGTTCCGGCGGCGCCACCCTGAACGTGCTGCGCCATGTGGCCGCGCGGGAAGCGGAGCGCGCAGCGCAGCAGACTGCCGGCGCCGCGGAGGCACGAAAGACCGCTGCCCCGGCAGGGCCGTCTCGGAGCGGGGAGAACCCCTTCGCGGGAAAGCGGATCCTGGTCATCCATTCCGGCGGCGACAGCAAAAGGGCGCCCCAGTATTCGGCCTGCGGCAAGCTGTTTTCTCCGGTGCCGAGAGAATTGCCGGACGGGCGGCCGTCCACGCTGTTCGACGAGCTGGTGATCGGGATGTCAGGCATTCCTTCCCGGATCAGAGACGGCATGCTGGTGCTGTCCGGAGATGTGCTGCTTTTGTTCAATCCGCTGCAGATCGATTTTCAGTTCGTGGGCGCGGCGGGCATCACGATGAAAATGCCGGTTCGGATCGGGAAGAATCACGGCGTCTATCTGAGCGACGGGAAAAATCACGTGAGAAGCTTCCTCCATAAGCAGTCGGAGGAGCGGCTGGCGGCGCTGGGCGCCGTGGATGAGCAGGGGGCCGTGGATCTGGATACCGGTGCGGTGCTTCTGGACGGCGCTCTGCTGCGGGCGCTCTATTCGCTGATCTGCACGGACGGCAGGCCGGACGGGGAGCGGTTCGCCCGTTTTGTGAACGAAAAGGCCCGGATCAGCTTTTACGGGGATTTTCTGTATCCGCTGGGCCGGGAGGCCTCGCTGGAGGATTATTATCTGCAGGAGCCGGAAGGAAGCTTTACGCCGGAGCTGCTGGCCTGCCGGACCGAGATCTGGGACGCGCTGCATTCCTTTTCCATGGGCCTGTGCTCCGTATCTCCTGCGGAATTCATTCACTTCGGGACGACGCGGGAGCTTCTGGCCCTTGTCACGGAAAATATCGAGGATTATGAATATCTGGGCTGGCAGCGGCTGGTCACGTCCACCGTGGACGGAAAGGCGGATTTCGCTTCCAATAACAGTGTGATCGAAAACGCCGCTTCTCTGGGGGCAGGCGTCTATGCGGAGGACAGCTTTGTGGGCGGCGGCGCGGCGATCGGCGCGGGTTCCATCGTTTCCAATGTCCGGCTGGAGGATGAGACGGTGCCGCCCGGCTGCGCCCTGAGCGGGGTCTGGCTGAAAACGGGCGGCTGCGCGGTCAGGGTCTATGGGATTTCGGATAATCCCAAGGGAACGCTGGCCGGCGGGACGCCCTTCCTGTACGGAAGTCTGGCCGGCTTTCTGGAGAAAAACGGTCTGGAGGAGGACGATCTGTGGCGCACCTCGGACCGCAGCCTGTGGACGGCGGAGCTGTATCCGGTGGGAGAGGATATGCGGCAGGCCGTGGCGCATGCGCTGACCGTCTGCCGGATGTCCCGCGGCGAGGCTTCGGCGGAGGAGATCGCCGGCTGGCGGCGGATGCGGCGGGAGAGCCTGCACAGCAGCTTTGAACGGGCGGACAGCCGAAGGCTCATCGAATGGCGGGAGCATCTTCGGGATCACATTCTGGTCCGGAAATTCATCGACGCCCTGCTGCGGGGCGAGGATTATCAGGACGCTCTGCATGTGTTTGGCGAGGGCCAGATCAGCGGAGTGCAGTATCGGCTTCTGCTGGATGCCGCCGAAAGCAGCGGCTTCTTTGAAAAAATACGGATCCTCTACAGCCTGTCCCGATATATGAAAAAGCAAAACCGGGAGTATGACGGGGTATCCTACGATAAGATCGAATCGATGTGCTTCCGGGAGATCCAGGACGTGGTATGCTCCGCGAATATTGCCGGTCTGGCGGCGGGGAAGCGTTTTAAGGCCGTAAAGGACGAGGTGAACGTCAAACTGCCGGTCCGGGTGAACTGGGGCGGGGGCTGGACCGATACGCCGCCTTACTGCAACGAACACGGCGGCGTGGTGCTCAACGCGGCGATCAGCCTCAACGGCATTCTGCCCGTGCAGGTCTGCGTGAGGCGGCTGGAGGATTTCTGCGTTGAATTTGAGAGCCAGGACGTGGGGGCCTTCGGCAGAGTCGAAAGCCTGGAGGAGATTCAGAACTGTCACGACCCCTTCGATCCCTTCGCCCTGCACAAGGCGGCGCTTCTGACCTACGGCATCGTGCCCATGGAGGGCAGCGCTTCCCTGGAGGAGATTTTGAAGGAAATGGGCGGAGGCCTCTATCTGTCCACCCAGGTGGTGGGCGTGCCCAAGGGCTCCGGACTGGGGACCAGCAGTATTCTGGCAGGGGCCTGTATCCGGGCGCTGGCCGAATTTGTCGGCGAAGAGCTGTCCTACAATGACATATACGATAAGGTGCTGTGTATGGAGCAGCTCATGAGCACCGGAGGCGGCTGGCAGGATCAGGTGGGCGGCGTGACGCCTGGCATCAAGTATATCACCACCCGGCCCGGGATTGAGCAGAAGATCCAGGTGACGCAGGTAGAGCTGTCCGACGCGGCGAAGCGGGAGCTGCAGGAGCGGTTCGCCCTGATCTATACGGGACAGCGCCGGCTGGCGCGCAACCTGCTGCGCAAGGTGGTGGGCGGCTATCTGTCGGGACGCCGGGATTCCATTCTGGCGCTGAAAAACATGCCGGAGCTGGCGGTGCTGATGAAGTTCGAGCTGGAGCGGGGCGATATTGACGCCTTTGCCGGACTGCTGAACCGGCACTGGCTGCTGTCCCAGCAGTTGGACGCGGGTTCCACCAACACCTGTATCGATCAGATCTTTCTGGCCTGTGAGGACCTGATCGACGGACGCTTCATCGCCGGAGCCGGCGGCGGCGGCTTTTTGATGGTGATCCTGAAAAAAGGGATCACAAAACAGCAGCTCAGGCAGCGCCTGCACGAGGTATTCCAGGACAGCGGCGTGGATGTCTGGGATTCGGAATTCGTATATGCGTGAGGGGTTCTGCGGATGCTGGCCGGCTTATTTAACATTTTCACTGGTCTTTACAACATGCCGGAATTGTGGAGGCATGAATCTCAACATAAAATAGGAGGGAACAGATGGATAAACCAACATTAGTGATCCTGGCGGCCGGAATGGGGAGCCGGTACGGCGGCCTGAAGCAGATCGACCCGGTGGACGATAAAGGGCATAAGATCATTGACTTTTCCATTTACGATGCGCTTCGGGCGGGCTTCGGCAAGGTGGTCTTCATCATCAAAAAGGAAAACGAAAAGGACTTCCGGGAGCTGGTGGGCGATGCGGTGAGCAGGCATATGCCTGTGGAGTATGTGTATCAGGAGCTGAGCCGGGTGCCGGAGGGCTTTCAGATCCCGGAGGGGCGTGTGAAGCCCTGGGGGACCGCCCACGCGATCCTCTGCTGCAAGGGCGTTGTGAAGGAGCCCTTCGCGGTGATCAATGCGGACGACTATTACGGCAGGAGCGCCTACGGCGAGCTGTACCGCTTCCTGACCACGCATCAGGATGACGACAAGTACCGCTATGCCATGGTGGGCTACCGGCTGGGCAACACGCTGACGGAGAACGGTTCCGTGGCGCGGGGCGTCTGCGTCACGGACGAGAACGGCTTCCTCGTGCAGATCGCGGAGCGGACGAAGATCGTGAAGACGGCGGAGGCCGCGGCCTACACGGAGGACGACGGAAAGTCCTGGACGCCGCTTCCCCTGGATACGCCGGTCTCCATGAACATGTGGGCCTTTTCTCCCAGCATCCTGACGGAGCTGGAGGCGGCGGTGGAGCGGTTCTTCACCCGGGAGGTGGAGAAAAATCCGCTGAAGGCCGAATGCTTCCTGCCCATCGAGGTGGATAAGCTGCTGAAGTCCGGCAAGGCCACGGTGGAGGTGCTGCATTCCGCGGACAAATGGTTTGGCGTCACCTATAAGGAAGACAAACCCTTTGTCATGGACTCCATCGCGAAGCTGAAAGCGGCCGGCGTTTATCCGGATGTTCTCTGGTAAAACGGCCAAAGGCGACTGGCCGGAGGCGGTCATGTCCGCGGGACATGAGGAAGAGAAGCGCGCGAGAGCGGGCGGCAGAAAGAGGAGGAGAAGAGAATGGCGATTTTGGTGACGGGCGGCGCCGGTTATATCGGCAGCCATACGGTGGTGGAGCTGCAGAATGCCGGCTACGACGTGGTGGTCGTGGACAATCTGTGCAATTCCAGTGAGAAATCCCTGGAGCGGGTGGCGAAGATCACCGGGAAAAAGGTGCCTTTTTATAAAGCGGACATTCTGGACCGGGAGGCGCTGGAGGAGATCTTTTCAAAGGAACAGATCGATTCCTGCATCCATTTCGCGGGGCTGAAGGCCGTGGGCGAATCCGTGGCGAAGCCCTGGGAATATTATGAAAACAACATCGCGGGCACGCTGACGCTGGTGGACGTGATGAGAAAGCACGGTGTGAAAAACATCATTTTCTCCTCCTCCGCCACGGTCTACGGCGATCCGGCCATGATCCCCATCACGGAGGAATGCCCCAAGGGCCAGTGCACGAACCCCTACGGCTGGACCAAATCCATGTTGGAGCAGATTTTGACCGATATCCAGAAGGCCGATCCGGAATGGAACGTGGTGCTGCTGCGCTACTTCAATCCCATCGGCGCGCATAAGAGCGGCACCATCGGCGAGAATCCCAACGGCATTCCCAACAACCTGATGCCCTATGTGACGCAGGTAGCGGTGGGCAAGCTGAAGGAGCTGGGCGTTTTCGGCAACGACTATGACACGCCCGACGGCACCGGCGTGCGGGATTACATTCATGTGGTGGATCTGGCGAAGGGCCATGTGAAGGCGCTGAAGAAGATTGAGGACAAGTCCGGGCTGAGCATTTACAATCTGGGCACGGGCAAGGGCTACAGCGTGCTGGATATCGTGAAGAATTTCGAAGCGGCTACGGGCGTGAAGGTGCCCTATGTGATCAAGCCCCGCCGCCCCGGCGATATCGCCACCTGCTATTCCGACGCCACCAAGGCGAAGGAGGAGCTGGGCTGGGTGGCCGAGAACGGCATCCGGGAAATGTGCGAGGACTCCTGGAGATGGCAGTCCCACAATCCCAACGGATATGAGGATTGAGAAGAGACAAAGCAGAGAAAAGGGACAGCTTCGGCCGTCCCTTTTTCCGGTTCATGGCTGGAAAAGCCCGTGGAGTGTCGTCTCATGCGCGGCGGGCTTTTGGCCCCATAGGAACGGAGGATGAGGTGCGTATGGATTTTTATCAGAAAATGGCGCTGGTGTGCGCGAGGATCCCGGCGGGCCGCGTGGCTACCTACGGACAGATCGCCCTGCTGTGCGGGAAGCCCCGCAACGCCAGACAGGTGGGATACGGGCTGCGGGAGGAGCTGGCGGGGGATGTGCCCGCCCACCGGGTGGTGAACGCCAAAGGATTCTTAAGCGGCGCCGCCTATTTTGATACGGCGGATCTGCAGAAGCTCCTGCTGGAGGAGGAGGGCGTGGAGGTGAAGCGGACGCCGGAGGGATATCGGGTGGACATCCGCCGCTTCGGCTGGAAGAACACGCTGGAGGATGCGCTGTCCCTGCGGGAGGCGTTCGGAGAAGAGATAGGGAGGGCGGACGGGCCCGTGGAAAAACCGTAAGAAATCCGTAAGGATTTTGTGGACAGGGATGTAATATTTTCCCCATAGGATAGGAAGCACAGGAACTTCGGAGGAGAAGGACATGAACGAATGTGTGCTGGTGGTGGACGACGACAGGCAGATCGTGAAGGCCATCGCGATCCTGCTGGAACAGGAAGGATACCGGGTGCTGAAGGCGTATGACGGTCTGGAGGCGCTGGATCTGCTGGCCCGCGAGGAGGTGCAGCTGATCCTGATGGATGTGATGATGCCGAAGCTGGACGGCCTTTCCGCCCTGCTGAAGATCCGCGAGAGGCGGAATCTGCCCATCATCGTGCTCAGCGCCAAGAGCGAGGATACGGACAAGATCCTGGGGCTTTCCATGGGCGCGGACGATTATGTGACCAAGCCCTACCATCCGCAGGAGCTGGCCGCCCGGGTGAAAAGCCAACTGCGCCGTTACACCAGGCTGGGCGGCATCGGGCAGCAGGCGCAGGAGGACCGGATCGAAAACGGGCGACTTTCCTACAGCGAACGGGAACGGACGCTCTATGCGGACGGGGAACCGGTGCGGCTGACGGCCACGGAGCTGAAGATCGTGGAGCTGTTCATGCGCAACCTGGGCCGCGTGTTCCCGGCGGAGGAGATCTACCGCAGGGTATGGGAGGAGGAAGCCTATCTGCCCGAAAACACGGTCATGGTGCACATCCGGCGCATCCGGGAAAAGATCGAGCTCAATCCGAAGGAGCCTGAATACGTAAAGGTGGTGTGGGGAATTGGATACAAAATGGAAAAAAAGGAAGGGAGCCGCAGGGCTGATCAGCCTGATCCTGGGCGTCAGTCTGCTTGCGGTGAGCGCCGTCGGGAATCCGCTGCTGGTCCTGGGGACGCAGAATGTGAAGGCGCTGACGGGAAACTCCTATGAGAACACGGAGGGGTTTCAGGAGCTGGTGACAGAGCGGCTGCTGGCTCTGATCCGCATCGGCGCGGGGCAGTATCCCTATGAGGGGGCGACCGTGGAATCCGTCGGTCTGCTGGGTCTGCTGCGCAGACACGGAGCGCCTGTGATCCTGGAAGAGACGTCCTCCGTCGCGGTGCCGGTGTCGGCGGCGGAGGGGGACGGATCCCGCGGGGATACTGCCGCAGCGGGAGAAATCGTTATGGAAGCGGTTTCGGTGCCGGGCGGGGATCCCGTTGTCTGGCAGTATGGGACGGATGCCGGGGAAGAAAAGCAGTTGAGCCCCGAACAGCTTGAACGGATAGCGGAAGACTGGCAGCAAAAGTATGAAAAGGACCGCAACCTGCTCTATGAGGTGAAGCGGGGAGAAGAGGTAATCTACGGCAACCTGAACGGCGAAGCCTTCGGCGGCCCGGAGGAACCGGTGCGGGGACAGGAAATGTACGATTTTTTCCTGGAGTTCGACGGAACGGCCGTGCGGGCATGGCGGAACGGCCTCGAAGAGGACATTTACGGGGACGGGATTTATGAGAGCGCGAAGGGGGACTGGAGGGTCCCGGGGTATCGGAATTATCCGGTTCCGGAGGCGTGGAAGGACTGCCGGGTGACGCTGGCCGTTAGCCAGACGCCGCTTCTCTATCTCGACGGGGAGATGCGGTACGGCTATGAATTTTATTATCTGGAGAATTCCTTTCAGAACGATCGGGAATACCTGACCCGCTGGGGGATCCTGACGGCCTGCGGCCTGCTGTGCCTGTGCGCCGCCCTTCTGTGCCGGAGGGAGAGAAAGGATGCGAAGCGGGCGCTGGGGGCGCGCCTGGGGAAGCTGCCCATTGAACTGCGGCTCCTGTTCCTGGCGGCGGTTGCGGGAGGGACCTTTGGCATTGGTCTGTATGTATATGATATGTACTGGTGGATAGAGGTGCCGGTGGCCTATTGTATCGGCCTGGCCGCGGTGGTGATCTTCTGGTCGGTATGGCTGTTCGCCATAAGCCTTTGTTACGGCGGCCCGGTGCGGGATACGAGCCTGACGGTCCGGGCGGCCAGGTATCTGTCTGTGAAGGACGCAGACCTTCCGGTCCAGAAGCGGCTGGGAAAACCGCTGCGGACCGCGCTGGGACTTCTGGGCGGAACAGTTGCCGCGGCGGTCGGCGCGCTGGTCCGGGCATGGTGCTTTGGGGGCGGAATGGATGTCAGCGCCGAGGGGGTCTTTTTCACGTATGGGGACAGGAACGGCTGGGTTCTCAGCGTGATGACCGTCCTTCTGGGACTCCTTCTTCTCTTCTGTCTGTTCCGTCAACTGGTCCGGCAAAAGCGCCTGGCGAAGGATCTGGGGATCTTATCCGATCAGATCGACGCGGCCTATGAAGGAAAAGAGCGGGAAAACGATTCTCTGCCTGCCGATTCGGATCTGGCGCGGATGTCCGAAAAGGTGGAGGGCATTCACCGGGGTATCCACCGGGCCGTGGAGGAGCGCATGAAGAGCGAGCGGATGAAGGTGGAGCTGGTGACCAACGTTTCCCACGATATCAAAACGCCGCTGACCTCCATCATCAGCTATGTGGACCTTCTGCAGAAATCCGAGGGGCTTTCTCCAGAGCTGCGAGACTATGTGGCGGTACTGGCCCAGAAATCGGAGCGCCTCCGGGCCATGGTGCAGGATGTGTTCGAGGTCAGCAAGGCGGCCTCCGGGCAGCTCTCGGTGGAGCTGGAGAGGCTGGATCTGGGCAAGCTGCTGCGCCAGACGCTGGCAGATATGCAGGGGCAGATCGACGCCGCGGCGGTCTCGCTGCGGGAGCGGATCCCCGCAGAGCCCGTCATGATCCGGGCCGACGGTCAGCGGCTGTACCGGGTCTTTCAGAACCTTCTGCAGAACGCGCTGCAGTATTCCCTGACCGGTTCCAGAGTGTACCTGGCCCTGGAGACGAAGGACGGCGCGGCGGTCGTGACGGTGCGCAACACCTCGGCCCATGAGCTGAAAGAGGATGTGGATTTCACGGAACGATTCGTCCGCGGGGACGAGAGCCGCACGGACGGCGGCAGCGGGCTGGGGCTTTCCATCGCACGGAGCTTCACGGAGGCCTGCGGCGGCACCTTCCGGATGGAGGTGATCGCGGATCTGTTCGTGGCGACGGTGACATTTGCCCTGGAGGCATAAAGCCGTTTCCGGCGCTGCCATATTCCCCGGCAAGAAAAGACAGGCCCCACGGGCTGGACGGCACGACGCCGAAGGGAGCGGCGCGCGTATATTCCTTTTCCGGACACGCTCTCGCTTGAGAAAAACGCAGCGGTGCTAAATTCAGCTTCGCCCAATGGGCTCGCTTCATTAAGCACCGGCGTTTTTCTAACGGTCCGGGAAAATGGAATATACGCGCGCCGGTTCCTTCGGCGTCGTGCCGTCCAGCCCGTGGGGCCTGTCTCTCCTGCCGCGGGGTGGCGAAGCGAGATGTTCGGACCGGCCGGGAACGCAGTGAAAAAAGCCCCTGCCGCGCCGTCAGACGGCCGCCCGCATACATTCCATTTTCACGGACCGTAGAAAAACGTCGGTTCCCAGCGAGGTATTTTCGAGCCCGGAACCGTTACGTTTTTCTTCCGAGCGCGAGCGTGTCCGGAAAAGGAATGTATGCGGGCGGCCGTCTGACGGCGCGGCAGGGGCTTTTTCACTGCGTTCCCGCCGGCTTTATGCCACGTACTGGAACATGAAGATGAAGTGGCACAGGCTCCCGGCCATCACGAAGAGGTGGAAGATTTCATGGGAGCCGAAAAACCTGTGGCGCGCGTTGAAGAGCGGCAGCTTCAGCGCGTAGATGATGCCGCCCGCGGTGTAGATGACGCCCCCGGCCAGCAGCCAGAGGAACGCGCTGCGGGGCAGGGCGTGCACCAGTTGTCCCAGCACGGACAGACAGGCCCAGCCCATGGCGATATACAGGACGGAGGAAAACCACTTCGGACACGTGATCCAGACGGCCTTGATGAGGATTCCTGCCAGCGCGATGCCCCAGACCGCGGCGAGGAGCAGGTACCCCTGCCTGCCCTTCAGCGTGATGAGACACACGGGCGTGTAGGTGCCCGCGATCAGCACGAAGATCATCATGTGGTCCACCTTGCGGAATACCCGGAGGATGCGGGCGGGCACATTGAGCGAATGGTATGTGGCGCTGGCGGCGTACAGCAGGACCATGCTGGTCATAAAGATGCCCATGGCATAGAAGCAGACCGGCCCCGAATCCAGCGCGGCCTTGATCAGGAGCGGCGCGGCAGCGAACAGCGCCAGCAGCATGCCGACGAAATGGGTGAGCGCGCTGCCCGGTTCCCGGATTGTGACTGTCATATTATTAACCCCTCTTTCATTACGTAGTTTTAAAAACTACATGTAGTATATCCATATACTACGACGTGATGCGAGGAAAGTCAATAAAATTTTTATGAAAAACTGTTAAGGCGCCTTCCCGTTTTTTTGTCCGTCAGAGCCGTGCCTGCGGACAGACAAAAAAACGGGAAGGCGCCTTATGGCCGGAACATGGCTGCGTTCAGTCCTCCTCGATGACCTGTATTTCCAGGTAGTCGAAGTTCACGTGTTCGATGAAGGAATCCTGGGTGAACCGGGTCCTTGCATGTCTTTTGAAATCCTGTATGTTGCTTTCCAGCCAGATCGGCTCCTCCAGATCGAACTGCATGCAGACCTCATGCAGCGCGTTGAAGATCTTGTGCGTCCGCGTATCCGCCGCGTCGCTGCTGATCACGGTATCCTTCAGTATGCGGTTTGATCTGAGAATTCTTGCCCATAACCGGAACATGGCGTTTTCCTCCTTTGCGGCGGCCTTTCAGCGGCGGAGCACGGGGCGTCCGGCAGACCCTGCGGCGTCTGCGCGGGACGTGAAGCGGCCGGTGTTTTCAGTATACGCCCAAACGCCTCCGGGAGCAAGAAAAATCGGGGACGCATAGGCATTTTCCGGGAAAACGGCGCATATATTGTTTTTGGCCGTGTCAAAAAGCATCAGAATTTTTTGTGTATATTCACGAAAATTAATGTGACTACATTAAATTTTTGTAAATAATAACACAGCCCGAAAAAAATATGGTAAGATGAAAAAAACTGCGAAGCAGTCTGAAGCTCCGGAAAGTAAAGCGAGGTTTTGTTTTTTATGGAAATAACCCTGTACCCCGACAATCAGATCGAAACCTGGCAGGAGGTCACGCTGGTCTATAATGCCGCCCTTAAGCAGGTCAATACCCGGCTGGAGATTCTCAACGATGAGTTCCAGCACGTACATCAGTACAATCCCATCGAGCATATCAAATCCCGGATCAAGACGCCGGAGAGCATCGTCAAGAAGCTGAAGCGGCACGGTTACGAATCGACCATTGAGAACATGGTGAAGTATGTCAACGATATCGCGGGCGTGAGAGTGATCTGTTCGTTTACGTCCGATATTTACAGGATCGCGGAGATGATCCGGCTGCAGAACGATATCCGCGTCATCGCGGTGAAGGATTATATCCGCCTGCCCAAGCCCAGCGGTTACAAGAGCTATCATATGCTGGTGACGGTGCCGGTGTTTCTGTCCGACCGGACCGTGGACGTGAAGGTGGAGATTCAGATCCGCACCGTCGCCATGGATTTCTGGGCCAGCCTGGAGCACAAGATCAACTATAAATTCGAGAACAATGCGCCGGAACATGTGAAAAGAGATCTGGTGGAATGTTCCCGGATGGTGTCGGAGCTGGATAACCGGATGCAGGAGCTCAACGAGGAGATCAAGGCGCTGGGCGGGGCGTGAGTTTTGCGGGCGTTTTCTGTTCCGGCATCTGCTTTGGGAACGTTTCGGAAGGGAGCTGCGAGAGGCGGCTCCTTTTTTGGGCCATAAATGAGGAGTGCCCAGGGCCTCCCGGCACCTGGGCTATTATGAAAAAATTATCTGTGTCTGAATTAACTTTTCTCTTCGCTGTTTCTGAAAATAAGTGTACGAAACAAATATGAACAAACTGTGAACACCATGTTAATATGTAGTTAATATTTATACAAATCGGGAAAAGCGTTCTTTTTTGTAGTGCAAAATAGACAAAAGGACGAAAAGACTTGTAACGAAAGAGCATTGATGATAAAATGTCGATAGATATTCGGCTGCAGCCGGTTTCGGCAGCCGGGAGCGGATACGGAAGCGGAGCAAAAACACAGGATCGCAGCGCCAAATCGGAAATTTGGCGCGCATGCCGGCTCGCATACGCGCGGCGTGGAGGAAAAAATGGAAGATCTGGATACGAAACAGCTTAAGAACACCCTGTTGGAGTACGAAGGGCATTTGCGGGATATGCGCCGGGTGACGCGCAAAAATGTGGAGACGCTGGATGTGATCCAGCGCTATACGGACAAGAGCGCGGCGGGGATGCAGAAGCTCACCGAACAGAGTCTGGACGGCGTGCAGCGCGTGACGGCGGAGAGCGCCGCGGGGCTGCGCAGAATGATCGAGCTGGGCAGCAGCAATCTGAACCGGACGGCGGAGACGGGCGGGGCGGATCTGGCCCGCGCCGCGGAGCTTGGGGAGGCCGCGCTGAACGGTGCGGCGCAGTCGGGCGCGGAGAAGCTGGAGGAAGCGGCCCGGACAGGAGCGGATGCGGTGAAAAGCGCCGCCCAGGCCGGAGAAGAGAGCGTCAGGAGCATCGCGCGGGCCGGAGAGGAAAGCGTCAGGGACATCGCCCGGACGGGAGAGGACAGCCTGAAGAGCATCGCCCGGACCGGGGAAGAAAATCTGAAGTGCCTTTCTCAGACAGGAGAAGAACGGCTGCAGAACCTGGCGGCGTCCGGCGAGGCAAAGCTGTCGGAAACGGCGCAGGCGTATCTGGACAGGCTGGGAACGTTTTCCCGGGACGAGGAGGATCGCGCAGCGCAGCGGGAGGAAAAGCTGCAGGAGGCGCTGGGCGCGGCGGAACGGGTGGAGCAGGCCGTCGGAGCGCATCTGGAAGCGATGAAGGAGCTGGCGAAGCAGTCCGACGAATTTACCCATAAAGAAAATGTCCGCGTCTACCGCAACGTGCAGGCGGTGGTGGTGGAAGAGGTCAGAAAGCAGATGGAGGCCATGGCGGAGCAGAATCAGGAGCTGGCTGCACAGAACGAACGGCTTTTGAAGCAGGGCCGCGGGCTGCGTCCGCTCGTGGTGACGGCCGCGGCTGCGGCAGTTCTCAATATCGTGCTGATTATTTTGCAGATCGCGGGGGTATTCTAAGGTGGGGAGAGCGGTGTGGAAGCCGGGCAACATGCTCTATCCGCTTCCGGCGGTTCTGGTTTCCACGGCGGACCGGGACGGCAGGCCCAATATCCTGACCGTGGCCTGGGCGGGCACAGTGTGCAGCGTCCCGCCCATGGTTTCCATTTCCGTGCGGCCGGAACGGTATTCCTATCACTGTATCGAGGAAACGGGCGAGTTTGTCATCAACCTGACCACCGCCGGAATGGCCCGCGCCGTGGATTACTGCGGCGTCAGAAGCGGTCGGGATGTGGATAAATTCGCGGAGATGAAGCTGACGCCCTGTCCGTCGCAAAAGGTGAAGGCCCCTAGCATCGCGGAAAGTCCGGTCAGCCTGGAGTGCCGGGTGACGCAGGCCCTGCCGCTGGGCAGCCACACGATGTTTATCGCAGAAGTGGCGGCCGTCAGCGCGGACGAGGCATATCTGGATGAGACGGGGCGTTTCCGTCTGGACCGGGCGGATCTGCTGGCCTATTCCCACGGCGTCTATTACAGGCTGGGCGAAGCCATCGGCAAATTCGGGTACAGTGTGGAAAAGAAGCCCAGGCCGGGCCGAAGGGCGCCGGGCGGGGGCAAAACGGACGGCGGGAAGAAATGAAGCGTTCTGTTCATTTGCTCAGAAGAATCAAAAGGACATATCTGTTTACGACGGGCGCCATATTGGGAGCGGCGCTTCTTTTTGCGCCCGTATTTCCCCGGTTTGAGCGGACGGGTGACAATTTTTTCTCGGTGCGGCTCAACGGACAGGAGGTCGGGATCTGCGGGGATGTCGGCCGGATCGGCGAGCTGATCGTCCGGGCGCGCAGGCAGATCGCGGGGCAGAGCGATGAGCTCGTCTATATCCCGACGACGCTGGAGACGAAGGGAGAGGAGGTCCTGTTCGGCCGTGTTGACGGCGAGGGAAAGCTGTATGAGAACGTTCTGCGCATCATGCGGGACAGCGTGCAGGAAACGATCCGGCATGCCTACACCGTCAAGATCAACGAATATATGGTGAACCTGCCGGACAGTCAGGACGTCTGTTCTCTGATGCAGGCGGTTCTGGACCGCTATGATACCGGACGGATATTTCAGGTCGGGCTTTCGGTGGACCCGGACAGGGAGCTGAATGTGCTCACCACCTCCATCACCCGGAGAGATCAGGAGGAAGGATCGGTTCGCAGTGCGGGTTGCGGAAGCGGCGTGGGCGCTTATTTTGAGGAGGTTTTCGCTCAGATCGAGCCGGATGCGCAGAAAAGCGATTTTTCCAGCCTGGATTACGGTCTGACGGAGATCGACTTCGACGGCGCGATCGAGGTGGTGGACGCTTATCTGACCGAGAATGAGATCTCGTCGCTGGAGTCCGCCGTCCTGGAGGTGACGGCGGATCAGGAGACGGAAAAAATATACGAGGTGAAATCCGGCGATACGCTTTCTCAGATCGCGGAGGATAACGGGATCACCATGGAGGAGCTGATCGCCGTCAATCCGCTGCTGGAGGACTCGGATACCGTGATCCGCGTGGGAGACGAGCTGAAGATCACGATGCCGGAGCCGGAGCTTTCCGTCGTTTACAAGGCCAGGGTCTATGAGGAAAGCAGTTATGAGGAGCCGACGGTCTATGTGGAAAACGACGACTGGTATACGACCCGGTCGGAGGTGCGCATCCAGCCCTCCGCAGGCTACCGCAAAGCGGCGGCGCTGGTGACCTACCGCAACGGTGCGCCCGTTTCGGAGGAGATCGTCAAGGAGGAGATCCTGTACGAGGCGGTGGCGAAGGTGGTGGAGCGGGGAACCAAAATACCGCCCACCTATATCCGTCCCATTTCCGGCGGACGTGTTTCTTCCGGCTTCGGGAAGCGAAAAAGTCCGACCAGGGGAGCCTCTGCCAACCATCAGGGCGTGGACTGGGCCGTTCCGGTGGGAACGGCGGTGATGGCCTCCAGCGGCGGCACTGTGACGAAGGCCGGCTGGGGCAGCGGATACGGATATGTCGTCTATATCCGGCACGACGACGGCCGGGAGACCCGGTACGGGCATCTGAGCAAGGTGCTGGTGAAGGCCGGGCAGAAGGTGTCCCAGGGACAGAAAATTGCGCTGAGCGGCAATACGGGCCGCAGCACCGGGCCGCACCTGCATTTTGAAATGCGCATCAACGGTTCCGCCGTGAATCCGCTGAAATATGTCTGACGGCAGCGCGCGAACACATGTTCCGATTTACAAACGGCGGAAATATGTTATAATCCTTTCGATGGAAAGCGCGCAGTTTTCCATTTTCGTGTGCATAAAACACGGCCTGACGGAAGATAATGATTCTCGGAGCGGCCCAAAGGCCGTCCCGGGAGCCTGATGTGATAGAGTATCTATACATAAGCGGGAGCGGGTATGGAACAATATGCGATCAACGGTGGAAATCCATTAGTGGGAGAGGTGGAGATCGGCGGGGCGAAGAATGCGGCGCTTCCGATCCTGGCCGCTTCCCTGATGACAGATGAGACCGTTTTAATAGAAAATATGCCGGATGTGAGAGATACGGCGATCCTTCTGGACGCCATGCAGAGCATCGGCGCACATGTGGAACGGATCGACAGACATTCCGTAAAGATCAACGGTTCTCACATCCATAATGTGGTGGTGGACGGGAGCCTGGCGAAAAAGATCAGGGGTTCTTACTACTTTCTGGGCGTCCTGCTCGGGAAATACAAAAAGGCGGCCGTAGTGCTGCCCGGCGGCTGTGATATCGGCTGCCGTTCCATCGACCAGCATATTAAAGGGCTCCGGGCGCTGGGCGCCAGCGTGAAGATCGCGCACGGCATGGTCACCGCGGAGGCGCAGCGGCTGGCGGGCAGTCATATCTATCTGGATGTGGCGAGCGTGGGCGCGACCGCCAACATCATGATGGCGGCTGTGCTGGCTGAGGGCAGAACGATCATTGAAAATGCGGCCAAGGAGCCCCATGTGGTGGATCTGGCGAATTTCCTGAACAGCATGGGCGCCAATATCAAAGGCGCGGGGACTGACGTGATCCGGATCTGGGGCGTAGAGAAGCTGCATCGGACGGAATATGTGATCATACCCGATCAGATCGAGGCGGGCACCTTCATGTTCGCGGCCGCCGCGACGAGAGGGGATATTACCGTAAAAAATGTGATTCCCAAGCATCTGGAGTCCATCAGCGCCAAGCTGGTGGAAATCGGCTGTGAGGTCAGGGAGTTTGACGATTCGGTCCGCGTCATTTGCAAAGGTCCGCTGCGGCATACGCAGGTGAAGACGCTGCCTTATCCCGGGTTCCCCACGGACATGCAGCCCCAGATCGTTGTGACCCTGGGCCTTTCGGCGGGGACCAGCATCGTGACGGAAACGATCTTCGAAAACCGTTTCCGCTACGTGGAAGAGCTGATCCGCATGGGAGCCAGCATCAAGGTGGAAGGGATGACAGCCATCATTGACGGCGTATCCTGTTATACGGGGGCGGGCATCAGCGCCCCGGATCTGCGCGCCGGGGCGGCGCTGGTGATCGCGGCTCTGTCGGCGGAGGGAATGTCCACAGTGGACGATATCCGCTATATCGAGCGCGGATACGAGGATTTCCACTTAAAGCTCCGGAAGCTGGGAGCGCAGATCGAAAAGGTGGAAAGCGAACGGGAGCAGCAGAAGTTCCGGCTCAGGACGGGATGAGGCGCTGCATTTTCCCTGAGAGAATTGCCGATGAAATCTTCCTGCGAAATGGCGGGAAGATTCTTTTTTTGCGGCAGTCTGTAAAATATCACTTTTTCATAAAAATCCGGCAAAATATATCTCCTGTTTATTGACAGAAGGCATTTTGTGTTGTATGATCCCGTTTTCGACACTTGGGTGATTAGAAAGAGCCGAAATTCCTTGTAAAATAAGGAAAATTCGACTCTTATCAAT
>CANQVD010000060.1 GCA_947627215.1 uncultured Eisenbergiella sp. | reverse complement strand
AACCTCGAAACCGCCTTTGACCGTCTTTTTTCATTTAGAAAAGTACGATTTCATCATCCTCAAAAATTATAGCCCTCAGGTGCCAGCTCTATCGCCGTCTGGGTCTCCCCAAAAGTGGATGCCCAGGAATCAAACTGGCCCAGGCCAAGTCTCTGAAGCGTGTCATACTGCAGGTAGCGCATATTGGTATAAAGCTCCGTCATACTGTTGGATATCGGCGTTCCGGTTGCAAAGGTGATGCCCTGGCCGCCTGTCAATTCATCCAGATACCGGCATTTGTTAAACATATCCTGAGACTTCTGGGCCTCCGTCTGCGCTATGCCCGCCACATTTCTCATTTTGGTATAAAGGAACAGATTCTTAAAACTGTGTGATTCATCCACAAAGAGTCTGTCCACACCCAGCTGCTCGAATGTCACAACATTGTCCTTGCGGGAGGTGTCATTAAGCTTGTCCAGCTTCGCCATCAGGGACTTCCGGCTCTTTTCCATCTCCTTGATGGAATACCGTTCTCCCCGTTCTGCTTTTGCCAATGCGATCTCCGTTTCAATCTCTTCGATCTGATGTTCAATGATCGTTATCTGCCTTTCCGTGGAAAGCGGTATCTTTTCAAACTGCGAATGCCCGATGATCACTGCGTCATAATCTCCCGTAGCAATACGGGAACAGAACTTTTTGCGGTTCGCCGGTTCAAAATCCTTTTTGGTTGCGGCGAGAATATTCGCCCCTGGATAGAGCCTGAGAAAGTCACTCGCCCACTGCTCCGTCAGATGATTCGGCACTACGAATAATGATTTTTGGCATAATCCGAGCCGCTTGCTCTCCATGGCTGCAGCCGCCATTTCAAACGTCTTACCTGCACCGACACAATGCGCCAGCAGTGTGTTGTTCCCATAAAGCACATGGGCTACCGCGTTCAGCTGATGCGGCTTTAACTCGATATCCGGTGTCATTCCGGGAAATTTCAGGTGAGAACCGTCATATTCCCGCGGTCTTGTGGAATTGAAAAGCATATTGTATTTTTCCACCAGGGCCGTTCTGCGCTCCGGATCACAGAATACCCAGTTCTTAAACGCCTCGCGGATAGCCTCCTGTTTCTGGCTGGCAAGAGTCGTTTCCTTCTTGTTCAGTACCCGTTTCTCCTTTCCGTCCTCTTCGACCGTATCAAAAATACGGATATCCCTGAGGTTCAGGCTGTCTTCCAGGATCCGATAGGCGTTCGCCCTGCCCGTGCCGAACGTCCGATGAACCAGAGTGTTTCCATAATCAGCATTTTTCCCCTTCACGTTCCACTGTCCCGTAACCTCTGAAAAACGGACTCCTATCACCTCCCGGTCTATGAGATATCCGGGTGTATGAAATGTCTCGCGCATGAAATCCTCTATATACTTCTGATCGATCCATGTCGCTCCGATACGCACTTCGATCTCACCCGCGTCAAGTTTTTTAGGCTGCGCGTACTCCAGGGCAGAGACATTCACCGCAAATTCAGGATGATCCTGTATATGGCGTTTTGCCGTCTCCAGCTTTTCCCGCACGTTTCCGGAGAGATACTCATCAGCAGTCTCCCAACAGCCTGTGACCGGATCCTGGAAGATAACACCTGACAGCTCATCTGTGATCTCTTTCTGTGTTTTTCCGGTCAGCTCTTCCATGTAGCCCAGATCTACTCCTGCCTTTTCTGACAGGGACACCGCAAGGGCCTCGCTCGCCGTGTCCACGCTTATCACCACTTCCGCACGCTTAATGGTCCGCTTCGTGAACATATCCGCCTTACCTTCAAATCTGCCCTCCTCGTCCAGCTTTTCCAGAGAGCAGAGCAGATAATAGGAAGAATCCTGATTGAACGCCCGCCGGTTCGTCTGGGAATTGATCAGTCCGAATTTTGCCGAAAAACCGTCATACAGCCTGCCTAATTCCTGCTGTTTCTCCACGATCGCGGAATCAGGAAATTCCTCCATCTGAAGGCGGATCAGCTCCTGTGTGCAGTCCCTGATGCTGATCATTCCCCGAATGCGTGCTGTCATGCTTTCCGATGCCTCTGCAGGTTTCATAACACTGTTCTCACGGTAGTATACCTTATCGTCCACTATGCAATAGCTGTAATTCTTCACAGCCGGATCTGCCGGAAGGATATCAAAGGAAAGCTCTTCCCCTGCCTCCTGCTCCACAGGCTCATATTTCGCGCTGATACGGCTGACCGCATCCCGCAGTTGATCCGCAAAGGAAACCGTTCCATCCGGCAGACACACCGTTTCCATTCCATAAGGGCCTGACACCTCCGCCATCCTGCCCACGACCATTTCCGGATGGTCCACAAAATACTGGTTCATGGCGATGCCGTTTGCATCTGCGGACAGATGCACCCATTCCGGTTCAATATCCACCAGCCGGTCCCGCTTCCGGAAGAACAGGATATCAGATGTGACCTCCGTCCCCGCTTCCTTAAAGGCGGTATTCGGCAGGCGTACCGCTCCCAGCAGTTCCGCCCTCTGTGAAAGATATTTCCGAACCTGCGGCGACTGCTTATCCATCGTGCCTTTGCTCGTCACAAATGCAATGATGCCTCCGGGACGCACCTTATCCAGCGTCTTCGCAAAGAAATAGTCATGGATCTGGAATCCAAGCTTATCATATGGCCGGTCTGATACCTGATAATTCCCGAAGGGCACATTGCCCACGGCCACGTCAAAAAAGTCATTCGGGAAATCCGTCTTTTCAAATCCGCTGATACGCACATCTGCCTGTGGATAAAGCTGCTTCGCGATACGCCCTGTAATGCTGTCCAGTTCTACACCATAAATCCTGCTCTCCTGCATTTTCTCCGGCAGCATCCCAAAGAAATTCCCGATACCCATGGCAGGTTCCAGGATATTTCCTTTTTCAAATCCCATACGCTCCAATGCATCATAGATACTGCGGATGATCACCGGGCTGGTATAATGGGCATTCAGTGTGCTTTCCCTTGCCGCGCGGTATTCTTCCTCTGTCAAAAGACCCTTAAGCTGCGCGTATTCATTCGTCCAGCTCTCTTTGGTTTCATCAAAAGCGTCTGCAATCCCACCCCAGCCGGCATACTGCGACAAAACCTGCTGTTCCTCCGGTGCTGCGAAGCGCTTTTCTTTTTCAATCCGCTTTAAAGTCTCTATCGCGGTGATATTCCTGCGGAATTTTTCTTTCGGTCCGCCCATGCCGGGCCTGTCATCCGTGATCCGGAAATTCTGTGCACTGCTTTGACCGGCCTCCGCCGCTTCGCGGGTTCCCGCCGGCTGCTCTTCTTCCCGGTAAGGCCTCTCCCCCGGCTCCTCCTCCGCCTTTTTCTCCTGCTTTTCTTCCTGCGGTTCCTCCGGTTCTTCCTCGGTTTCTTCCTTAGTTTCTTTCTCCGCCTCTTCCAGATACCTGGACTCCAGTTCTTCTTTCTCTGCCTGACTCAGATACCGGCCCCTAGCCACAAGCTCCGCAATGCGCTTCTCCACCACATCCCACTTCAGGAGGACGGATATATAAGGTTCGCTGATATCTCCCTTTTTCAGTTGGATACCCTTCCCGCCATGATCCTCCCAGTTGTCATTGTTCCCGATGAGTGCGCCGGACCGGCCTCCCTGCCCGTACTCCTGTTTCAGAAAGGCAATATTATCCCTGCGGCTGTGCCCCGCCTGGAAGAATGTATAGATACGCTGTTTTCCGCCAACAGTTCCGGTGCCGCCTGTCAGGAGTGCATCGATCTCGTCCTGCGTGATGAAGCTCTCCTTTACCTCTTCCAGTACATCCGGCAGAGGAAACGTGTGCTGTATCCGACCCAGATCGGCCACCTCTCCTAAAAGATATTCCGGAGTTTTGACATGGTTCCAGACCAGGCGGGTCTCCCCTCGCTCCAGCGCCGCCTTTGCCTTTCCCAGTTCCCCCCGTATGACGTCCCGTCCCTCCGGCGCGGCCAGCATCTCCATGATATGCGCTTCACTGACAGGATAATCCCCCGCCTGCAGATCAAGGCTTTTCGGCATGTTTCCCATCCCGTCAAAGAAGAAAAAATAGATCTGCCTTGCCAGCCTCCGGCGCTCTTCCTGTTCTGCCAGGAACGCTTCGATGCGGCTTATATATCCGCCGTTTTCCACCATTCTCCGGATACGGCCTTCTATTTTTTCCCAATCCAGCTCCAGAAGCGTGTTTTCTCCAGCGCTCGTTCCGTAACCCGCCTTCATCCCGGTCCCATCGAACCAGACAGACACCGGATGCTCCCCGAAAAGGAGCCCTTTGCCGACGGTGCGGTATTCCGCTCTCAGGAATTCCTGCATCTGCGCAGAATCCTTATGCTCCGCATATTTCGCGTAGATCCTCTTCCGAGAACCCTTCATACCTCCACCGCTGCACAGGATACGGTCGATATCGGCCTCCGACAACGAAAAAGCAGCGGGCCTGGTGTGTTCCACACCTGCTTCCGCTGCTGTTATCGTCCCCATCTGTTCCTCAAAGTCAGGGAACAGATCGGACAGGTTCATCTGCCTTTCTTCCGCATCCGGCGGATCTAGCTGCAGATCACCTCCGATATGACGGTTTCCTCCGCCGCGCTCCTGATGTTGTTCATCAGCCCGACCCAGCGCATCGGGTCGTTTTGCTTCATCTTTTCGTCCACGCCCTGCGCTTTTGCCATCTGCTCTGTCAGGAAATCCATTCTCTCCTGGGCCTGTTCCTGTACCGTCAGGCAGTGTTCCTTCAGCGTCCCCTTTAAGAGCATCCCCGCGTAGATTCCGCTCCTGTGCTCCCGGAGGAAGTTCCTTCGCATGTGACCGTACTTTGTCAGCGTTCCCTCCGGTTCCCTGTTCGCTGTGAGATTCGGGATCCGGAAATCCCCGCTCTGAATATACTGCAGTTCCATCGCCGCTCCTTTCTCCAACCTCTCCTGCATCTCCGATCAGTCTGTTGTTCCCCTCGGCGCTTTCACGCTTTAAAGCATTATAGTCCTGCCCGGATATATTTGCAAGACTTTTTTCTGTATTTTCCGCCTGCTTCCCCGGTAATTTCCCGCGGGCCTGCCTGGCTGCCTCTTTTGCCCGGTTTCGGTCGTATGCGGCAACCGTCCTTCCAATCTCACGCAGCACCGGCTCTGTCAGTTCTGAAACCGCAGTCCCCATGATCGAAAGCGTTTCCAGGGAGTTGAATTCCCGGATATAAGAAAATTCAAATTCATCTGCCAGATCCAGATTGGCCCCGCAGCGTCGAAGGACCATATACGCTATACCGGAGGCGATCGTTTCCCGCAGTCTGACTTCAAGACTTCTTTCATCCAGGCCCTCCAGAAAGCTGCCTCCGACAGACGCCAAAAGCTGCTCCGCCACGATCTCCGGGGCCATCTCCGCGGCGATCCTGTCCGCGATCTCCATAATACGCAGTTCAAAGGGGCTGACTCCATCCGTTCCCCCATAAATCCGTTCCAGGGCATCCAGAACCGCCTCTTTATGCTCTTCGCGCATTTTCCAGAGTTTCGGTTTATGCCCAATGAATCTCGCCTCATGCACATCCGAGACATCAAAGACATATTTTAGTCCCGACCTGCGAATACCCTCCTCGTCAATCAGGGCAATCCCATGGGCCCCTCTGTTGACCCAGCAGTGCATCTTCTCGTTCCAGAGCTCCAGGGAAGCGCAGGCCGTTGCATCAGGTCTCTGCGCATAGATCAGCAGCTGGTCTCTGAACGGATACCGGTACACCCGGGCCGCAGTATCAAGAAATCTTTTCCATTCATTCTCTCCTGATACGATCTCTTTTGCCGTATATTCGGCAAGTTCTTTTACTTCATAATACCGTTTTGCCATTCTCCTGCCGCCTCCTCATCAGCTTCGGAGCAGCCCCTAGACTGCTCCCGGCCGGGATGGTTCCCCTGATACGTCCTTACTCCAGGTTCGCCGCCCTCTCAGCCTTAGCCGGAGGAGATATTTCTCTGCCAGTTTCCTTTTCTCCGGCTTCCGTCCGCTTTGCTGCAAGCCTGTTCTTCACGGAGACCCGCTCTTTTTCCGTTTTTCCCTCTTTCGTACCAAAAGCAGCATTTTCACGCACTTCCTCCTGCTGTTTCCTCCGTTCTTCCAGCCTGTCCATGCGCACCAGTTCATGCGCTGTGGAATCATACTGGTATACGTGATTAGACAGACGGTCCTCAGGGGCTACCTGCGTGGCATTCATCTCCTGTACCATCTGTTCAAGCCTCTGACTGTCCGCACCTTCTTTGACCGGCAGGATGATCATTTCATGAATACTCGACGGGACCACAACAAAATCTCCGCCCATCTTTACGGAAATATCCTCCATGGTCTTTTTGTCAAGAGCCGCAGTTGCACCATTTAGCTTCTCAGCGTTTGTCAACACATACATCTGAAAAGGGGCCTCCTCCTGCATCGATACGGGCTCATCATTCCCGGATACACCTTCCCGGGACACCTCTTCTGCAGCGATTTCCCACATGTTGATGAGTTCGATCTCGGAGTCCGCAAGATTATGGAGCGCGATTTCGTGAAGCTCATTCACCGTGATCCCATACACCTGCATCAGTTCGTTTGTGACAGGGGTACTCACCCGCCTGCCGTCGAGGCTGATATCATAGATGACAGCCAGATCCTCCAACTGCGTATAAGGTCTGCCGGACAGATATCCGGAATTCATTTCCTGATTTACCAGCCGGCAGGAGATCCGGTCCCTAACCTGTTCAAAATCTGTGAGCCCTTTTACATCATAGTCCCTTTCCGTTTCACGGGAGAGATGCACCATAGCAATATTCCGCAGGATCTTCCCCAAATCTTCTCCGTTCTCATACCGCTTAAAATACGGCTCCAGATAGATGATCGGCACCATGCTGACATCCGATGCTCTGATAACCAGACCGGTCAGTATCTGATCATTATTTTTCGTGACTTCCCGAAGAGAAATCTCTGTATCCCGGTACTCATCCGGCAGGAAATCCCTGATATCCTCTGCCACGCTGTTTTTAAATTCTTCAAAATTCATCATCCTTCTGTTCCCTCCTTATCTCTGTTTTCCGCAGTTTTCTATCCTGCGCTCCTATTATTTTCAACTGTACTGCCTTTTCCGGACAAAATAAAAAGGCGCATGGATCACAGTTGAATGCTCCATACGCCTTTACGCTGTTTTTCCGTCCCTGAGGGATCGGTTCTTTATAGTCCTCGTTTCCCTAAAAGGTCCCTTGTTTTTCGCCGATTTGTTTCAATGACCGCATAATATCTCATGCCTTCTCACTTCCTTGCCGCAGATATTTCCGCATTGATCTCATCCAGCGTCTTTTCAGAAATCCCGTTTTCGGACGCAATACGGCTGGCCGCCTTCATCGCAGCAAGTCCCCTGTTTTCGGGTTCCTTCTCAAGTTTCATACTGAACGGAATCCCATTCTCCTGAATCAGCCTGGAAATACACATCCTTAAATATGTCTGAAGGTCTATGCCAAGTCTTTCACAAATATCGACTGCTTTGATCCGTGCGGTTTCTTCCGTGCGGAATTGAACCAGAGTATTTGCCATAAATCAAACCTCCTCTTTCTGTTCTTATTATGCCACTTTTTGATTGCATATGCAATCATATGATGATAATTTTATCAAAGCAGTACGACTATCATACTTACCTCTTGACTTCCCTCTGGTTATTCAGTATCTCCAGCAGTTTCTCCATGTAAGATGCCACCCGGTCAGCCTGTTCCTTCTTTTCCTCCACAGCTTTTGTTTCAGTCTGCATCTGCATTTTTACCCTCCTTCTTTTCTTTCCGTCCCTTTTTCAAAAATTCCAGTTTCACCTTATAGCGGGATGCCTCAACTCTCTCTCCGTCCCGGATGTAAGTGTAATCCTCGATTCCCTCCGGGATAAGGAAAGCGTCATAGCTTCCGTTCTTTCCCTGCAGGCCCTTGACCAGCGTTCTCTCTCCGGCCAGCATACTTTTGATCTGGCCGTCTGTAAGCACTGTCCCCATCGCCCTGGCCACGTTCATACCGCACTTATTTCTGCAGTAAGCGCCAAACCGCCCTTTCAGTACGTCTCCGCCGCATCTCGGGCATTTTCCCAGCACCTCTGACTGTCCCCCCAGACCGCCTCCAAACATCGCTTTCTGACTGTCACTGACCGAATGATACGTCTGCACCAGACCGCGCACCATGTTTTCGATGCCTGCCATGAACGCATTCCCATCATATTCCCCTTTGGCAATAAGACTCAGCGCATTTTCCCAGTCCGCCGTCAGTTTTGGAGACTTCACCGTATCCGGAAGCACTATGATGAGCTTCATACCATCCTCCGTCGGGATCAGCTGCTTTCCTTCCCGTTTTACGAACCCGTCTCTGACAAGCTTTTCGATGATCTCCGCCCTGGTTGCAGGCGTTCCCAGCCCTTTCCGTTCCGCATCCTCCGGCATATCCTCCGCGCCGGCACGCTCCATGGCCAGGAGAAGGCTGTCCTCGGTAAACCGCTTCGGCGGGGACGTGAAATGACTGCTCACGCTTGCAGATACATCTTCAAATATCATGCCCTCTGCCAGGTCCGGCAGTACCTTTTCATCGGGTTCCTTTTCCTCCGCAGTACGGAAAGTACGCCGGAACGCATCTTCACTGGCTTTCCATCCATCTTTCAGCACAGTTTTTCCGGAGGCGGAAAACACATATCCGTTACAGGAAAGCACCGTCTTTACCGTTTCGCAGATATGCTTTTCTCCCACGGCACACAAAACACGGCAGGAAATCAGGGACAGAATTTTGCGTTCCGTCTCCGGCAGCGCGGCCAGCTCTGTATTCAGGATCTCCAGCGTCGGGATGATTGCATGGTGATCCGTGACTTTTTTGCTGTTAAGGAGCAGTTTTACATTCATCTCTCCTGTAATGGGCCCACCGGCCAGACCGGTTTCGCAGACCGCCCGGACGACAGCTTCCGCCGTCTGTTCCATATCATCTGTCAGGTACTGACTGTCCGTCCTCGGGTAAGTGACCAGCCGCTTTTCGTAGAGACTCTGTACATACTCCAGCGTCTGTTTCGCGGTAAAGGCGAAAATACGGTTGGCATCTCTCTGGAGCGTGGTCAGGTCATAAAGTTTTGGCGGAGCAGTGCTTTTCTTCTCCTTTTCCACAGAATCCACCCTCGCCTGGCCTCCCATACATGCTTCCGCAGTATCCTCGGCCTCCTTCCCGTCTCCGATCCGTCCGCTCACAGCCTCCAGATCGCCGCAAAGGATATGCACTATAAAATAAGGTTCTTTTTTGAATCCCTGTATCGCGGCCTCCCGGTCCGCCAGCATGGCAAGGGTCGGTGTCTGTACTCTGCCCACCTTCAGCGTCTTGCCGCCGTACAGAACTGTAAAAAGCCGTGTTCCATTGATCCCCACAAGCCAGTCCGCCTTCTGACGGCAGAGCGCCGACTGATAAAGACTCTCGTAATCGCTGCCCGGCCTCAAATGGGCAAATCCATCACGGATCGCACTGTCTTCCATGGAAGAAATCCACAGACGCCGGATCGGCCTTATACATTCCGTCATCTCATACACCAGACGGAAAATCAGTTCGCCCTCGCGTCCCGCGTCTGTCGCACAGATCACGCTGCTTACATCCTCCCTGTGCATCAGTTCCTTCAGGACAGCGAACTGTTCCTCTGTCTCTTCCTTTACCACATGCTTCCAGATCCCCGGGATGATGGGAAGATCCTCATATGACCATTTCTTCCATTCCCGGGAATAGGCTTCCGGCTGAGCAAGCTCAACCAGATGTCCGATACACCAGGAAACCAGATATCCGTTTCCTTCCAGAAACCCGTCCTGTTTCTCACTGGCCCCAACGCACTGAGCGATTGTCCGCGCCACACTGGGCTTTTCCGCTATGATCAGATCGTATACAGCCATAAATCTCCTTTCTGTCCTCCTGCATTATAAAACTGCCTCTTTCGCCCGCGGCTCCATCATTCTCTCCGGACGGGTCTGACGGGCGGCCTCTGTTTTCTCCGAAAGGCGGTCCTTCAGGGAATCACGGGATTTGTCTTTATAAAATTCCACCATTTCCTTTAACTCCCGGTTGCTCACTTTGGTCTTTTCCGTGGTCCAGATTCTCTTTCCATCCTGCTCTCCGACGCATACATCCCTGCGTATAGTGGTATAGCCGTCGGCATTGAGCTTCATCCACATGCCCTTTCCGAACTTGTTTTCATGTACTGCATTGGCCCTGGTTACAAAGCTGGCCCAGGGCCTCTGGTCGTTCGGATCGCTGTTGGGAATCAGGATGCTTTTATACTCTTTGCCATCCTTTCCCGTAAAAGTATCGCCGACACATCCCTTCCCGAATTTTAAAGTGATCTTTTCATAAACCGGACTTCCTGTTTCCGGAGCCGTCTGGCCCTGTCCGGGTTCCGATCCTGATAACGGCTGTCTCATTCCTGCGCCCTGCCGTACCGGCATTTCCTGCGCCGCACCGCTGCCTCTGCCCGGAAATGACCCCTGAATCATACTGCTTTCCATATCCGGATATGCCGCATACATCGCTTCGCCGCTCATATCCTGATAAGCGTTCTGCATCTGATCATATCCCATATCCGGATATCCCCACATCGTATTATTCTCTCTTTCCATACTCTTCTCCTTCTATCGTTTCCATTTCCCGGAGCGGTCCCGTCTTATCGGGACTTTCCCGCTGTTTCAGATGCTTTCTTCTCTGTGGACTCCCGATCCTGAAAAAAGTCCTCTTCTGATTCTTCCTCCGGCTCGTCTTCTATTTCATACTCCTCATCTTCTGTCTCTTCCTCATCCTCGTCCTCCACAAAGTCTTCCTTTTTTCCATGGAGAAGTTTAAAGTAATATGCGCCGCCGATACAGCCTGCCGCAGCCAGACCGATCAGCATATACGCGAATACGGTGTTCGGCTTCTGTCCGGAATCTGCCTCTTTTACCTCCGCCGCCTCTTCCGCTTCATCATCAGGACCCGCGTCCTGCGTCTCATCCTGCCTCTGCATCTCTTCGTCTTTGCCGGGCAAAGCAGAATCCGTTACAGGAATTGCCGATTCCAGAGCCGCTGAATTTTTCGGAAGGACCTCATTTCCATTGGTCGTCACGTTCAACAAATCGTTTTCTGTGATCTCCGTAAGGAAATAGGCCGTTTCAGTCGCTCCTTCCCGATCTATGATCAGATAAAATGTCTTTCCAGATGCGGCCTGTATCGTATAGAATTCCTTTCCGTCCCCGCTTTCTTTCCCCGTAACTTCACCAACTGCATTTTCCGCAGCATCCGCTTCCGCCAGAGACTGCTTTTTCTGCTCGGCAGAACTTTGGCCTTCCTCCGGTTCTTTCCTTCCCGCCAGGACCTTTTGCTCTCCTTCCTCCGCCCCGTCTGCCGGCATGGTCGAATCAAGAATATTTCCCTCCGCATCCGTCCGCACATGTTCCGTCACTTCCGCTGTTGCGCTGGCCGGAGGCGACGCCTGCGCACTCACGGGAAGCTGACTGGACGCACCCTCTTCTCCCTCCGCAGCCGGGTCCTTGTAATACGGATTCTTTGCTTTATAGATGTCCGACATGTTGCCGGCCCTGTCCATTGCCGAAATGGTGAAGTATTCATACCCTGAATCAAACTGCTGGAGCCGGATATTTAACGTATCTCCCGTCAGTTCTGTAAATTCATAGCCGTTCACATACACCGCTTTTGCGCCGGAATCCGTATCGGATACCTGTATGCTCAGAAGGCCGTCACTGACGGCGGCATTGAGGGTCGGCTTCGTCCTGTCAAAGCACTGTATCGTGCGGCTTTTTTCATATACCTTCCCCTTCTGGTCCGTTACCTGCACATATACCGCGCAGTTTTCGGAGATTTCCAGCGCCATATCCTCCGTCACATCCGTCCAGCTTCCGTTGTATCCGATCTTTGCCTGTACCAGGGCCGCTTTGAAATTCCCCGTTTCCGCAATATCCGAAACGGAAAAGGTTACGACTGCGCTGGTATTGTACCAGCCCTCCGGCCGGTTGATCCGAATCAGGATATTCGGCGTCTTGTACCCGCAGTCTCTGTAATTCTCTGCGCATACCGGACAGCTGCGGTCATAGCTGTATTCTCCGCACCGCTCCTCACAGATACTTGCTTTCTCTCCCGCATCATTTCCGGACACGGTCCCGCTCCCGGGCCCGTCCTCAGGCACTGTACCATCTCCAGATTCCGTTTCCTGCGGCCATCCTTCTGCTTCCGAACCGGCAGACGTATCTTTCCCATCCTCACCGTTCTCATCTTCTCTTTCCGCAGACGTTTCGCTCCTTTCACTTTCCGCTTCCCCGCTCACAGTTTCCTTTTCCGCTTCGTCAGTCCCCGTCCCGGCAGTCTCTGCGGCGAATACCTTCTCCGCACGGTCAGGCTCCATGGCAAATGATACGGCTGCCATAAGGGCCAGCACGGCGGACAGGAGAAACGCAGCCGCCATCCTAACAGATCGGCTGTTCTTTTTCATCACACGCTCCCTCCTTTCCTTCATGTTCCTTCCTTTTTAAAAGGCAGAGAAGTTCATCCTCATTGACCTTGTTTAAAAGGATCAGCTTATCCAGGGAAATCCTGTTTTTCTCGATAAACTTCATCTTCTCCGCATCCTCTGCCATCCGCAGCTCTTCCTCCAGGATCCTCTGCCTCTCCTGCAGCCTGGCAGACTGCTCACGCACTCTGGCAAGATCCTTTTCTATCCGTTCCATCTTCATGCTGTCACATGTCCTCCCCTTTCCTTTTTACTCTCCTGCAGCCAAACGTCCGAATCCGTAAAAATGGCTTTGCCAATACGGATTATAAACGGACGCATATTTGACCGGATCCCCGCAGTGGATCATCATCCCGTCCCCGCAGTATATCCCCACATGGCTCACCGCTCCCTCGGAACGGTAAGTCCCGGTAAAAAATATAAGATCACCTGCCCTTGCGTCCTCCGCCGACACCGGCGCACACTGCTCATAGAGCCCCTGGGCAGTGTCCCTGGGCAGATCGCGAACTCCGCTGTTGGTGAATACCCAGCATACAAACCCGGAACAGTCAAATCCGGTTTCCGGGCTGGAGCCTCCCCATACGAATGGGCGGCCCAGATAAGAGGCGGCCTCCTCAAGGAGGATCTGCGGCACTCGGTCTGCGGGAACAGACGGCAGAGCAATCCTGCTCGTCCTCCCTGTTTCTTCATGAGTCAATCCCGCTCCTGATTCAAAATAAAATAACGGGTTGTAATACTCCCCGTTGTGCAGACATTCAAGATGAAGATGGCTTCCCATGCTGTTCCCCGTATTCCCCGTTGTCCCTATGATATCCCCATGGGATACCTCCTGCCCCGGCCCAACGCCCAAAGAATCCAGATGGGCGTATTTTGTACAGTACCCTTCCCTATTCGTGATCACGATATAATTCCCATAGTGCGCATCATATGCCGCCTCCGTAACAGTTCCGTCCATGGAGGCATGGATCTGTGTTCCCGTCGGCACAGAAATGTCCATCCCCCTGTGCAGCTCTTTCCGTCCCGTAGCAGCATCCACACGGTATCCGTAATAGCTGCCGACATAGGAATACCAGTCCATGTCCAGCGGTGAATAAAATCTCTGCAGCAGGCCTCGGGTCGAGGCATACAGTTCATACATTCCAGCCTGTTCCTCATCCATGCGGCCAGCGATAAGCTCTTCCAGATCTGCCGCTGTCAAAGTCACCTCCAGGATTGTAACCGTATACTCTTCCTCTTCTTCATACTCGTAGGTCTCTTCCGTTTCTTCTCCGGTTTCCGGATCAGTCACGGTTCTCACTCCTGTCTTTGTCACCACTCTCGTCCTGGTTTCCGTAACGGACTCCATCGTCAGCTCATACATCCCGTCAAACAGGGTCTCGATCTCTCCCCGGACCGCATCCGCCTCAAATTCCGTATGTACCGCAGACAAATAGCCGACCAACACAAACGGATCATGGCCGATCGGTGCGAGATTATAACGGTATTCATCGTAATCCGGGTAATCTGTTTCGATTTCGTTGATCTCTATCTGCAGGTCTGCTTCCAGTTCAGACAGCACCAGGTCCGCGGCGTCTATTTCAGCCGGAAGACTCTGATAGCTCCCCGCCATTACCATATTGATTCCATCGGAAAACATCGCACCGCAGGAGGATGCCGCCGTCAGGATCACGATAAGCAGCAGCGCGAAAACGCCGACTGTCACAAACAGGGAAACATTTCTGCCGACGATCTCCTGGATTTTTCTGACTGCGGCTCCAAGAAGGCCTGCTGACCGCAGCGCCGCTTCCTTTGTATTCCGGGATATCTCCCTCGCCCGCAGAGCTTTTGCATACTCCCGTTTAAGGCGCTGCTTTTGTATGCGTTTCCGGATCCTCTTCTTCAGTTCCGGTCCCTCCAGATCCGGATTTTCCTCCAGAAATTTCCGATAACGATATGCCGTTTCCGTCTGGATACGGCGCTTTTCCAGCCTGCGGGCTCTATCCCTTTTCCTTTTCAGTCTGTCCTTCCGGTGCCGCATGGCATAGCGGGACACATCAGCTATTTTCTGTTCTGTTTTATGTGCTCCCTCCAGTGCCGCGTTCTCCTTTTCCGCCTCGGCTACCTTCCCATGGGCAAATCCTGAGATCTCCGTGCCCATCCGCCGGGCAGCGCGCTTTACGGGGCCGTCCGGCCGAAACGTTTTCTCAGTATGTACTGCAGTCAGAACATATCTGGCTCTCCCCGTCTTTTCATCAAAAATCCGCTCCAGGGAATACTCGGTTTTCTGAGGAATCTTCTCCCTTGCCCGGTCGGCTTTTCTGGCCGTCCTGTCCGCTCTTTTTTTCAGACGGTCTGAGGGTGCCGCGGGGTTCTGTTCTGCACTGTGTGCATCCGAGAACAGCCTGTTCTCAAGGAAGCTTCCTTCGGGATCTCCTCCCATATCCGGCCTCGCATCCTGTTTTTTCCCCTTTCGGAGCTTTCGGCCCTTCGGCGACGGAGGAAAAGTATCCCGGATGCGGCCGCGTTCCCGCGGCGGCTGGCCTTTTCTCTCAGAATTCCCTGCATCGGCAAACAGTCTGGCTTCTTCGGTATACGCTCTCCCCTGTCCTGACTGCCTTTCTTCCACAGAAACGTTTTCGGTTTCTTCTCCTTCCTGCAGCTTCTGGACATTCTGTCCAAAAGAGAGCCGGGTGGAAGACCGATGCGCTCTTTTGGCTTTCCCGCCGCGTTCTGCCAACCCGCCGTCCTCAAATCGAGTTCTATCCCAAACAGGTTCCTGTCCGGTACGGCGGCCCTTCTTCCTTCCTCTTTTTTCTGCGGGCCCCCTTCCTGTTTTCTGCATCACTTTTCCCCTTCCTTTGCCCCTGTTGTTTCATCAGGTGTCCTGGGCGGCCTGCCGACTGCTTTCCTGTTTTCCGGTATCCGAAACGATGCTTTCCTCCGGCCTTGTATTCATGATCGCGTAGGTCTTCGTGTTCGCCGGATATTTGTCCACAAAAGGGATCACCACGTTGTCGAACAGGATCAGCCCGCTCCCCGGCTCCGAATTGGTCACATGAGCGAGCTGCTTTTCCGAAAGCCCCAGCTTATCGGCCAGGATCATCTGGTCCTTTGCATTCTGGTTCAGCAGATATACGAAATCGGAATTTCCCAGGATACCTTCGATCTCTTCCGATCTCAAAAAATCCCCAACGTTCTGTGTCAGTCCGGTGGGGATGCCGCCCCACTTCCGGAACCGCTTCCAGATTTCCACGGAATACTGCGCTGTCTGCCGCTCTCTTAACAGAAGATGGAATTCATCACAGTAATAACGGGTGGCAATCCGCTTCTCCCGGTTCGCCGATACCCTGTTCCATACAGCATCCTGCACGACCAGCATTCCGATCTCCTTCAACTGATTTCCCAGATCCCTGATATCAAAGCAGACGATCCGGTTCCGGGAATCTACGTTGGTGCGGTGGTTGAAATAATTCTGGGAACCGTGCACGTACAGCACCAGGGAATTGGCGATCCGCTCCGCTTTTCCATTCCGATGCGCCAGCAGGGCATTATACAGATCTTCCAGAATAGGCATATTTTCCGGCGTCGGGTTCTCAAAATAAGCGTCATAGATATGGCGGATGCACTCGTCTATGATCCCCTTTTCATCATTCTCCAGTCCGTCCTTCCCCCCTGCGATCAGATCGCACAGAGTGATGATGAAATCGCTCTTTATTTTCAGCGCCTCGCTGTCCCGCCGGTGGCTCAGCTGAATGTCCATCGGATTCAGGTAATCCCTGGAATTGCTGGCCAGCTTCACCACCTGACCGTCCAGTGCGTCCACGAGAGCGAAATATTCCCCTTCCGGGTCACAGATGATAATGTCATCCTTTGTCATCAGAAAGCAGGACAGGATCTCCCGTTTTGCGCTGAAGGATTTCCCGCTTCCCGGCGTCCCGAGGATCACCCCGTTCGGTGTCCGCAGACGCTTCCGGTCCGCCATGATCATGTTGTTGGACAGCGCGTTCAGTCCGTAATAGAGCGCCGGGGGCGGCATGAACAGCTCCTGCGTGCAGAACGGCACGAGGATTGCCGTACTCTTGGTCGTGAGGACCCGCTCGATTCCCGTATCATTACAGCCGATAGGAGCGGAAGCCATCAGTCCCTGCTCCTGAAGGTACTGCAGGCATCTCAGGTTGCAGCTTGCCTGCTGGATGATACCCGATACTCTCTGAATAAGGTTTTCCATCGCTCTTTTGGTCCTGCCGTAACAGGTGATGAGGAACGTCATCTTGATGATCTTCTGATTGCTCGTGTTCAGGTCATCCAGCAGATCCAGCGTATCCTTCTCGTAGGTAATGATATCCGTTGGAAGGATATCCATATCGTATCCGCTCCTCACCGCTTTCTTCTGCTCCTCGATCTTCATTTTCTGGATATTGGTGAGCGTACCTTTCAGCATCTTGATTGCCTTGACCGGGTCGAGCGTCTGCATATGCATCGTGACAGTCAGATTATCGTCGATATCCAACAGTCTTTTGAGAAGCTCATCCGTAAACTTCGGCGCAATGATGTCCAGGTAGTGAACGCTGCCGTACATCCGGCCTGCCTTAAACCGGCTGGGAAAGCGGAAATCAAAACCGGGCGGCGCGATAAAATCCTTCACACTCTTTCCGGATTCTGACAGCTC
Organism: uncultured Eisenbergiella sp.; assembly: GCA_947627215.1. Lineage (GTDB taxonomy): Bacteria > Bacillota > Clostridia > Lachnospirales > Lachnospiraceae > Gallintestinimicrobium. Next base: position 2,070 of record CANQVD010000060.1, on the reverse strand, counting down.
CCGGAACGAAAACCGAAACGGCTCCATGGTATCCTGATGAAAATATTCATGGAGGATACGCAGCCGCTCCTTCCCATTCAGACTCCTCACGCTTGTCCCGAGGTTCATGAGATTTTTGATCACGTCGGCCTCTATATTTTCCAGTTTCGCCCGGGCCTCCTTGACGCTGCCGCAATCTGTCCCGAAGATAAAATATTTGGATTTCAGAATGCCGTTGTTCCCCTTCGCGGCCTGGTGTTTTAACATGTCCGCATATTCCTGCCGGATATCGTCAAATTTATCGCCTTCCAGGGGAACGTTGAACTGCTCCATAAGTTCCTGTTCGTTGACACGCCTGTTGAACAGAAACATCTGAAAACGGACGGACGGGTCAAAATAGTTAATGATCCTGCTGTATTCCTCCAGGATCTCACTCTGATCCTCTACCTCCAGAAGATCATAGTTAATATCATAGAATTCCACCATCCGGGTATAATAGCTGGAAGTCACCTGGCAGATACCGTCCCTGTACATCTTTTTAAATGTGATGGTATCCTGTGCAGTGGCGGGCCTGTCCGATTTCCTTCGAGTCCCTGATAAAGTCCTTTTCAATTCCGCCAGCCTTTTCTTTTCGGAAAAGCTCAGACCGCCTTTATGCTTTTCCGGCTTACCCGTCCTGCTTTCCTGCGGCTTTATCCTCAAGATAGCTTACCTCCTTCTTTATACACTCTCCTTCCTCCAGCTTTCTGTACAGATTTTCGGACCTGTAAGGCCGTATCCCCGGCGTCAGAAATTTCTGCCGTATCATGAAGTACAGGATTTTCTCTGCCGGGAACCCATCCCTCTCATACAAAGCCAGGAAGAAAAAAGGCAGCATGAGCGCTACCATGATCAGGGCCGCGGCCTGTGTCCCGATCACCCCTTTGGTGAAAAGATAAAAGGGAACGCCCACAGCTCCGGCACAGGTGAAGCAGACCAGTTGGCGCTTTGTCAGGTTCATGATCACCTTTGTCTTGATATTGCTCAGGTTCTTTGGTACTGCCACAGATATTGCCATATACATCCTCCTTCCCGTTAATGTGCGTTCCATATGGATTTGCTTAAGGAACCCGTCTTAAACAGGCTGAAACATAAAATCACGGTATAGGCCGCCACTGACCAGAGCGCTGTATGCAGGTTCCCCGCGACAGCCACACCGGACACCAAAGCGGTATAGATGGCTACGCATACCATGATGAAAAATCCCTGAAACGCCAGGGCACACAGCCCTCTGATATAGTTGTTCCCGATACCTCCCCATTCCCTGTTGGACAGCGTCGCAAAGGGAAGCGGGGCAACTGAAACATAAAGGTATATTTCGATCATTCTCCCGTAAAGCATGACGGTGATCAGCAGGGAGATGATCTTCATACATAAGCTGACGATCATAGTCTCCATCCCAAGCCCTATCAGCTCGCCGATCCCCATTTCGGATATCTGGCCATCAAACATGGCCTGCAGGGTGGACGATACGTCAAGACTGGCAGAACCCGTTATCGTGCCCGCCGCCCTCGTGACGATATGGTTCCCCACATCAAAGATCGCCATGGTGATATCAAAGGTATAGCTGAGAAGGAGCACGGCCACGCAGGCCTTTACCAAATATCGGAAAAAGAATTCGCTGCCTATCTCATGCATATTGTTCTTATCCATCACCATCGTGATCAGCTCATAGCAGAGGATGGCGCTGATGACCATCCCCGCTATGGGCACCATAACATTCTCTGACAGGTTTTGTATCATGGAAAAAATACCCACGTTCCAGGAGCTGGGTGTCTGGCCTACCTCGCCGGCGATGGTCCCTACCTTTGCATTGACATCGGTAAACATCGTACCCAGGTTGTCCATCACCCAGCCCCTCAGCATTTCCTTTATGAATTCAGTTATCTTGTCAAGGATCGGTCCCATGTATTATGAGAACAGGCTGGTAAGCTGTGGGATCACCGTCTGTGCCACAATGACAATACCGCCTCCCGCCATGAGCTGTTTCATACCCAAATAGGTGTAGGAAACCGGCTCGATGGCGGGCGGCGGCGTGTCAAGAAATATCTA
>CANQVD010000059.1 GCA_947627215.1 uncultured Eisenbergiella sp. | reverse complement strand
TTGGGAAGAGGAAATGAGTGAAAGACTAAAATCAACTTCCTCCCTTTCAAAGTGGAAATAAACTTTTCACTTCACCCGGGGAAAAACTTTTGGAAAAAATCTTGCTTTTTGGAAATAACTATGGTATGATAATTTTCGTCGCCGGTTAGATGTCGGCGGATATGATGCGACAGTAGTACAGTTGGTAGTACGCCACCTTGCCAAGGTGGAGGTCGCGGGTTCGAGCCCCGTCTGTCGCTCTTCCTTCGGGAAACCCAATCGAATATGTGCGACAGTAGTACAGTTGGTAGTACGCCACCTTGCCAAGGTGGAGGTCGCGGGTTCGAGCCCCGTCTGTCGCTCTCACAAGGTCCTGGTTTTCAGGGCTTTTTCTTTCTGCACAGCACAGGAATTGCCGTCCCCAGGCACAGCCAATAATTACAGCACAAAAATGTGCAGCGCAAAATATCGGCATTAAAAAAATATTTTTTTGGTATCATTGCTAATTTTGAAAAAACTTCTCATATAAACTAAAAGGACAAATCCTAAAATTGGAAAGATCGTTGTAATCAGCATGCCCATCTTAAACCCCACTTGTTCCGGTGATAACGCCAAACTACTACTAACTGTTTGCACCCATTCTGTAGCGGAAATTTCATCAACAATAATACCCATAGTTTGAGGTGCAAAGGAAGCTCCGAAATCACCGCCTGATGCCATTAAAGCGTATGCAGAAACGCCAACTGCAGGAACGTTCTCTTCCATCAAAATCAGCGTTCCCGGCCACAGCATAGAGGTGCAGATACCTACCAGCGCGCATCCAACAAGGGATAAAATCGCGTTAGGCGAAACCGCCGCAAGCACATAACACACAATAGCACCAAGCATACTAAACATCAAAACACGAGAAATATTTTTCCCAAATTTCGCATAGGCAGTTCTAGTGAGCGCAAGAAGCGCAGCAAACAAACACATACCGAAAATATCGCCCCACATTTTAGGCAATTGAAGTACATTCTCCGTATAAACTGAAATCCAATTGGACATCGTGTTCTCGGCACAAGCTCCAAGAAAGATACACGCCATACAAAGAATAATACCTTTAGTTCTGTGTTTTGACTTGATTGCCTTTGCTTCGGCATATTCTATATTCATATCAGGCAGTTTTGATTTGCAAAGCAAAACGGAAGCGATCACGGGCAAGACTGCCCAAAAGAAGGTAAGGTACATCCAATACTGTTTACCAATGAAATTAAGAAACAATGTGCTGATCAAAGCAACTCCAACAAAACCGTAGCCATAGAGGGAATGTAAAATACTCATATCTTTTTCAGGTGTCTCCGAGGGCAAAGCGGCAACTGTAGGACTAATCAAAACTTCACCTAAACCTGCGGCAACAGAAAATAGGACAGTGCCGATAACTAATCCAATATACGCATATTGCGGAAATAAAGTCGGTATCAAAGCATAAACGCATAGTCCTATTGCGGTGATAAGAGGCATTAAACGTACGGTTTTATGTATGTTAAAATGCTTGCTAAAAAAGCTAAAAATCAAATCAATTCCAAGCTGTGTACAGAAATTAACAAGTACAAGCGTACCGAGACGCGTGTAGGATATACCGTACAATTCTCTGAATGTTGCAAACAAAAGCGGCGGTAAACTAAATACGCAAGACATAGCAAGATATGTATAATAGCAAGTACGTTTTGTTCGTTTGTAATTAAACGTGTCCATAATAAAGGTCCCTTTCAATATTCTTACTTTATTTAATATAGTGTAGCTAATATGTTGACTTCCGATTTGTAGTGTCATGGATTTTCCTGTGTACTATAAGTCGAATCACAGCAACTTGTTGGCACAGGAAACTATGATCCGCACTTGTAGACGGCAGATCACGGCGGACCATTAACCTGTCGGTAAGGGAAGGAATCCCCAAATCCACATATATCAGAGTGGCCAATGCCGGGAACTGATATCCTAAAGCTCTTCCATTCGGATACAACTAAATAATAAGTTTGTGATGATTCTTGTTAATTTACCTACCGACAAAGACCATTACCTATCAGGCCTGTTTTGTACCGTTTACTTCAGAGATTAGTTTGAATTGAAAATACCGATGGCCAATACTGTGAACAGTTGGCCATCGGTAAGCGCTTACACCCACTTCATAATATAAAACAGATATGCCTTTCCCTATACCTTTCGATAACGCTCCAACCGCTCGGGAATATCTCCCCCATATTCGGTATCCCCATTCCAAAATCGTTCTACCATATTCATTGTGGGAATTCCAGCACGCCCTCCGATATACCGACATTTCATCGATGCAACTGTACCGGCAAAACGCAGAATATCCGGCAGCTTCCAACTTTTCGCCATACCGCAGGCAAACGCTCCGTGATAAGTATCCCCGGCTCCCACTGTATCCACTATCTGCACTTTGGGTGCGGGCGAAAAATAGAAGCCTGTGTCATCCGCTGCCGCTGATCCGTTCCCACCAAAAGTGAAACCGGCAATCTGCAGTCGGTATTTTTCCCGAAATGCCAAACAATTGTCCCGAATTTCAGACAGACTTACTCCCTTTGTATGAAAATAAGCCTGATAAAAGAACTCGGAACCGATGAAAACATCTAGCTGAGACAGAATTTCCTCCGCTTGAGAAGAATACTCATCCCCGTCATAAAAAACTGTAACCCCCGCCCGGCTGGCAACTTCAGCCGCCCGCTGCTGTACTGCGCCGTAGGAGGCAAGCTGCAGAATCTTTGCTGATCGAATCAACTCAAAGTCTGCTTGCTCCAGTTCATATGAAGAACGTTCAATTCCAGAGTACAAAATACTGCGACCTTGCGACTCTTTGTCAGATATAACATAATTAAGTCCCATCCGACCAGGTAATACTCTCAAACGTTCCGTATTTATCCCATGGTATTTCAAATCCTCTTTACAAAAATGTCCCCAATGGTCGTCAGTAACACTCCCAATAATTGCCCCTGAAACCCCCAAACGCCCCACCGCTGCCAAGGCAGTTGCGACCTTGCCGCCGCCCTGCAGACTGGTTTCAGTAATCCTCATACTTTCATTAGGAGCAGGACGCCGTTCCAGATGGATCAGACAGTCTACACAGGGGAAATCCAAACCGACAATTTCCATGCCATCAACCTCCAAACGGGATGTGCTGCGGATTCAAAATACGAATCTTCTCCTGAACGAAAGAAATCATCTCTTCCTCGATCGAAAGCAGGCAGGGATAATGTGCATTATATTTCTTTACTCCGTTGGTAGTCAAACGATTTAAGATCTTGTAAAAGGCACGATCATATTCGGTTGCAATATTAAACTTGCTGATGCCAAGTTTCACCGCTTTTTGCAGTTGATCAGTCGGGATATCGGAACAACCATGCAGTACCAGTGGAATATCCAGCGCAGCACGAAGTTTTTCAATCCGATCAAAATCTAACTCTGGTGTACGGACATACGCTCCATGACCGTTGCCAACTGAAACTGCCAACGCATCGGCATTTGTTTCAGCGATGAAACGCACCGCTTCCTCTACATCTGTGAAATGATTTGGATTAGTAAAATCATCCAAATTGGCAGCAGATCCGACATGACCGAGTTCCGTTTCAACCAAAGCCCCCATCGCATGCGCCGCTCGTACAACGGCAGCTGTCTCGCGCGCATTCTCTTCATAAGATGCAGTAGACTTGTCAATCATTACCGACGGAAATCCATAGCCAAGCCCGCTGACAGCCAACTCATAACTGGATGAGTGATCTAAATGGAGTCCGATCGGCACTGAAACAGACTCAATACAATCTTTTGCGATATCTGCTACTATTTTCATCGGAATAAACGGTACATAACCGGGATAGAACTGGATTAAAATTGGGCACTGTTCCCGTTCAGCGGCTTTGACTGCCCAGGCGATAGATTCATAGTTGAATACATTGATCGCTGGCAATCCATATCCGTGCTTCCAGCCATCCATCAACAGAGCACGTACATTTTCAAGCATATGGGTTCCTCCAATCACGCGTGATCCACAATGGTTGCGTCAAAAAAAGTTTTGTAGTTAGGAAGCTGATCGGTAAATTTTTTACTGATGGCATCCAAGGCTCCATATTCCTCTGAGGTAATCGCAAAATCTGCGGCTCCTTTATTATCTGGCACATGCTTTGCTTTGGTCGCACCAGCAATCAACGCGGTGATGCCCGGCGTCTGCAATACCCAATTAAGGGCAATCTGTGCCTGTGTTTTACCATGTGCATCCGCAATCGGAAGGAGCGCCTCTGCTACCTCGAGAGCACCTTTTCTCCATTTCTGCTCAAAGAGCGGCGCATGGGAACGTCCATCAGCAAAAACAGTATCTTCTTTAACACGACCAGCAAGAAATCCCTGTGCCAATGGGCTGTAAGGTATCACACCGATTCCTCTTTCGATACAGAAAGGCAAAATATCACGATCTATAAACCGCCAAAGCAAACTATAGCAGGGCTGAATGATATCAATTTGGCCGTACCGCATGGCCTCCTTCATTTGCTCTAAGCTGAAATTGGACAAACCAATTGCACGAATCTTGCCCTGATCCCGCAACTTATTCAACTGCTCCATTGTTTCGCCGATCGGTATAGTTTCATGAGGATAATGAATGAAATAGATATCGATCATATCCGTACGCAGCCGTTTCAACCCTCGCTCACATTCCGGAATAACTTCGGAGCCGGCCATAAATGTCTTCCACAACTTTGTGATAATGGTACATTTATCCCTACGGCCTTCCAGTGTTTTACCGAGCACCTCCTCTGAATGGCCATTTCCGTAGCAATAGGCCGTATCAAAAGTAGTTATTCCGCTGTCAATCGCTGCTTCAATACATTCCACAGAAGCGCGATCATCTTCACCCCCGAAATAGGAACCGCCCATTTGCCAGCAGCCCAGAATTATTTCAGAAAGCTTCACCCCGGTTTTCCCAAGTTCTTTCAGTTTCATAAATAATCATCCTTTCGTTTTGCGTGAAGCCTTAGCTTATCCCGCATTCCGATTACAAATACAACTGTAGAAAACAGAATCATTCCTCCTGCCACAAGATAAGCCCGCTGAATTCCCAGCAAATTACCCAATAGCCCACCGCCGGCGGTAGCCAATATACTGCCCAAGCCACCCTGAATGCCTTGAAGCAAGGATTGACCGGTGGATTGTTTGTCCTGTGGCATCTTCTTACTGATATACACTATCGTACAATAAGAAAAAACCATGTACGTAAAACCCTGTAAAAGTTGAGAAGCCACCAACATTCCAATGCCGACTGTTCCAGCCAGCGAATCCATCAACATCCGCAACACCATAATGCCGCCCGCAGTTGATAGTAAACAAAACATATTGTACTTCCTTATAATATAATCAATCAGCAACAGTACTGGCACTTCACTCAGAGCAGAAATACATTGCAACACACCAATCATTGAATTTTTATATCCCAAATTTTTGACATAAACACTCAAAAATGTACTATGGAAGCCCAAAGATACCTGCATTATTAGCACAAAAAACAATACCAATACTAGTTCCCGGTCCAGCACCTCCCGTATTCCGCCTTTTTGCCTTCCCAGTCGGCGATAATCACCTGGCTCTGTCGCTGCTTTTGGGAGAATCCATGTCACTATCATACAGAGAATATTCATTACAGCTCCAATCAGAAAAATTACTTTGAGCTGTTGATTTCCCAAAATCCTGCTCAGAAAAAAGATTGAAAAGGCATATCCGATCGTTCCAGCCAACCGGATATGAGAAAAACTTGAACCGTTGGCATTTAAATACCGTAACGTGTATGAGTCACTCAGGGGCATTACCGCAGAGTTACAGGCCGTATAAATAATCGAGATCAGAATAAAATGCCAATACTCTCTGCCAAGCAGAAAAAGTAGCACAAACCCGCCGATCAGGACAAATACCGTCCGTAACACAATCATCGGATGGCCAGAACGATCGCTTGCAATTCCCCACAGCGGCTGGATCAGCAGGCAGACAATTGCCCCCACTGAGGAAAGTATCCCGATTTCAAACACTGTGAATCCCAGATCGACATAATATGCTCCCAAATACGGACCGACAATCGATGAAGTCATCCATATCATCGCATAATATAGGATAAAGGACGACCTGTCTTTTGGAAAGCAGGCAAAGAAGCGCCGTCGCAACTGGGTAGAACTTTTCCGAAATCGGATCATTTCACACCATCCCGGGCAATTCGCTCCGGATCTACATCGCCAGGATTGCAAAGAACCAGGCTAACACCACCTTTTTCAGGAATCAGCCGTAATTTTTCCATCGAGGCAGGGAAGAACAGCTCATCCGCTTTTTTTATCGGCAGATGAGTATGCTCCCCTTCTAAAACGCCAGCGCCGTTCAGTACAATCACTGTTTGCAGATGGCCCGTGGCCAGCAATGGCACTTCCTTCATTGCGTCCAGTTGTGTAAAAGAAAAGTAATTTGTCTGCGCAGGTCCTATGAGGAGAGATTCGCTTCCCCATTCACCGCTGCGAATAACAGTCGGCGAAATCCGATATCGCCGCAAGTTTTCCTCATAATCACAACCGTTATAAATATAACAACCAAGCAGCCGCTGTTTATAGGCTTCCGCCTCTTCCTGTTTCATTGGTTTATGAGGTTTTTCTGCTCCAACTATCGTATCAGAGGGTTCCTGCACTTCAACAACAAAACACCCCGGTCCGATTGCATGAGGAACACCGGCTGCGACGAAAAAAACATCACCTACTGAAACAGGGATTTTGTGACAACACTGTTCCATCGCATGAATATCACCCGCATCATAACCGGCTTCAAATTTTAACCGGTCAGCATCCTCCTTGAATCCCATCAAAACATACGGAGGCTCCTCGGTATCATCGCGAAGTCCAATTACATACCAACTTTCTTCCTTGCCATAATCACTATCGAAATATTTTTTTGCATACGGACGGGTAGGATGGGCCTGCAGACCAAGCTGGCGTTGCGCGTCCAAAAGCTTAACCAGTACTCCAATACGTTCTCCATTCAATGCTATATGAGCTTCGCCCAATGCTTCTTTGGGATTTTCGGCAATTGCCTCAAACAACCAACACTCCCGACCATCCGGCAGAATACAACGGGAACAGCCATCATTCGGATCACTTCCCGATGCCGCATGCATTGTGCGGGTATCAGATCCTATCCAAGCCTCCGGACGTCCGTCATCCTGTGGAGGATCAATCCCCCGAAAACGGTCAATCTCCCTCCCGCCAGGATAACGAACTATTTTATTCTGTACAAGACGCCAAGGCATTTGAAAAATGTTCATTTAGAATCGCTCTCCCTTAGTCTAAAATTAAAACTCTTCCAACAACGGACAGTCTTCTAACTTCCGCTCTGCAGGAACAAACCTCCAGCTGCGAATCTCCTGCCCTTCCAGATAGATTTTTTGTGAAAAGTCAAGCGCAGGAAAAGACAATACGGCTGACTGCTCCCGTCCGGTAGTCTCATACAACCGCAGAATATAACCACGGCCATCCTCTGCTTTTTTCCAAGCAGAGAGGACTACAGCCGGATTGTCAATCAAAAGAGCTGAGGCAGTCTTCTTACCTTTGCCAGAGGGGCAAAAAGCCAAAGCATAGGGTTTTTCATTAAAGACCAGTGCTTCATTATCCAGAGAATCCAACAGTTCATTAGAACCACCGTCAAATCGGAAATGGAATTCTCGCATTCCCTGCTCCATCCGAGGTGCATAGCGATCCTCACTGAACGCCTTGCCCATAACAAAATCCGATGAAGTGTAGCCTGCTGAACGAAGCATAGTCAACCGCAACATATTTTCCCGACAGTCCGCGCCATAAGTTCCAGCAGTAATCGCCGCAAACACCCGATCACCATCATGCAGTGCCAGCCACTTCTGTGCCACTATTTCTCGATCTTTGTCCAGTTTTTCCCGCCCAAACATAACCTGTCCGGTAAAGTCAGCATTATCCAGTAATGTATCAATAGCCAATTTGAGCGTTTGCTGTTTTTCTCCAAAGAAAACACTGGCTTCCAAATCAAAATAGGTGCCTTGTTTCGGAAGCAGGTACCGCACCGCTGCTTTGGAATCATGCAACCCGAATACAGCTTCTACAACTGTACGGACACTGCCATCTTCGATGACACGAATAGAGGGAATAACACGATTGTCAATCCCGGAAAACTCAGTACCCTCATAAGGGGTAAGAAGCTGAAAAGTACGCTCAACATGGGAATATTTTGAACTGAGTCCCCATGGGCTATTGCTGTCATCCACCGTAACAAGACGAAAGCTGCCTGGACGAACCAATTCTTTTCCGCGCACCACATATCGATCAATCAACCCAGTCGAAGTATTTATCTCAACCTGCATTTCCCCATTATCAAAATACAACGTCTTATCGTTGATGATAGGGGTAAAGGTGGGGCGGGCAGGCAAAGGCTCCCAGGCAACATCCATTCGGGTAATCGAACTGGCTTTGAGTGTGGCGTGAACCGTTACCATTTTACGCCAGTCTAAGCTAAAATTGCTGTATTCTTTTTCCGCCTGTGCCAAAACAACTTCTCCTGGATGATCGGTTGTATCGCCCATCGTCACAACAGGAGACATAAAGTTTGTCGTCCAGTTCTGTTTTGGCAATCCACATTCACAGCTGAAATCTCCGGTGATATCAAATGGATGCGGATTGTAGAACAGAATCGGAGATGTCCCATCTTTCACACATGGCTCACCAGCAGTCAGTGCGATAAAAGTATACATTTTTTCCCGGCTGACGATCTCCAGTCCATGATTCAAAAGCCGGAGAGTATCCTCTTCCACCAAATGACTTCCGGAACCAGGTAATGCATCGTGAAATTCACTGAACAGCAGATCCTTCATGGCTTCATCCAGTTCTGACTTTGGATAGGGTCTACCATAAAGCAATTCTGCTGCTGATGCCATTTTTTCCGTTGTATACAGTTCATTTTCCAGTTCGCGATGTTTTTGCTTCACCCGAATTTGAGAAGTATAACAGCCGTCCGCTACTGGATTGAGCCCACGCTCCACTACCGGCATTTCCAAATCAAGCTCTTTCCGTTTTGCAAAATACGCTTCAGGAAAGGAGTGGCGGATTTCATAGCCGGAATCAGTTTCAATCACTTCTTTTAAATCCTTCAGGTCCTTGCGGGAAGGTCCTCCTCCGTGATCTCCAACTCCCCAAAGCACCAAGGTAACAGCTTCTTCTTTCTTTTCCTCAAGAAACTTTTTCAACTCCTCCGCCGCATGTCCCCAAACCGAATTGTAATTTTCATCTGAACGGTGAACCGGTATTTCAGTGCCATGATATCCTTTCCAGAGGAAATCCTGATCTGCGAAATCAAAATTATTTTTGGCGGGACGACAAACCAGATAAGAATCATATCCCGCCTGCCGCAAAATCTGCACCAACCCCCGAGAATGTCCAAACGAATCAAAATTGATTGCTGTAGTCGGCTTTACCTGAAAATTTTCCTCAAAAAATTTATGTCCGGCAAGAATATTGCGTACAATAGATTCACCTGCTGGCATATTACAATCCGGCTGTAGATACCAGCCCCCGATAATATGCCATTTCCCCTCCCTGACCTGTTGTCGAATTTCTTCAAACAACACCGGATCGTGATCCTTAACCCACTGGTATAAAAGACTCTCATTGTGATTAAAAATAAACCCGGAAAATTCTTTTGTCAGCTCAGATGCCGTCCGGAAAGTAGAAAGTGCTTCCGCGCACCCCTCTTCCCATCTCCATAACCAGACGGGATCTAAATGGGCATTAGCAACCAGATGTACCTGTTTCATATTGTATCCTCCTCTCTTTGCTGCAACAAGAATCTAATGGTCTCGAAATAAGCCCCGCATAATTATAATTCTGGCTTATAAACAAAATGTCCATTTCACAAACCGGATATATCAATTCGCACAAAAACGGAAGAAATATGGATAAAATTCTTCCTGATATTTCCTCCGTTTTTGTCAATTATCTAATGATTACTTAATTCCATCGTGCTTAATGGCTCTCTCTATAATTCGTAATTGCTTTATTGATATTTTCCACCATTGCGTCAATATCCCCATCTGCCGCAGTCCCGTTAATGATCGGTCCCCATCCGTCAGTGATAAACGCAGATGCATCGCTTGCAAAAGGATCCAGGAATCGAACCGGAAGCTTGGTTTCGGCTTCCAACATATAAGTCATTCCGTCAACGAGATCCTGATGACCCTCTTCAACCAGCTTGTCGTAATATGCCTGACCATAATCAGTCGCTGCGGGCGGTGCAACAGGGGTCTGGGGAAGGACTTCCGAATACATTTCCGTGTGGATAAATTTAATCATGTCATAAATCAAATCCGGGTCTTCGACATCTTTAGGACTTGCCCAACCAGTGCAGTCATAAATAGAGGCTCGCGTGCCGCCTTCCGCAATCGGCCAGGAAACAAAACCCCATTCAAAGTCCTCAGGCGCATTACGAATAAATTCATCAGCAAACCACTGACCCGCCGTGAACATCGGGCACTGACCCTCCATAAACATTGTGGAGGCATTGGATACGTTCCATTCATTGTCGGTAACATATCCATTTTGTATGGCTTCGCCGATCATCTGAACGGCTTTCTTAAATGAATCGCTCGCGGTTACGCTCTGCACATTAGTAATGGAATCCGTGAAAGGAACGTCCCCTGCGGATGCCGCATAAATTGATACAAAAAAGGGATCAAATCTTTGACTTTGATTTGTATACAATCCATAAGTATGCTTATCGCCTTCGTCTTTGGTCAACTTTTGAGCATATTCAAGGCACTGTTCCAGCGACCATCCGTCTTTGGGATATTCAAGGCCAGCTTCATCGAGCGCAGCTTTGTTGTAAAAGACACCGTAGGTATTAAGCAGACCAGGGAATCCGTACAGTTTACCATCTACCTTCCAGTTTTCCACAACACCAGGGTAATAGAGTTCTTCGATACCGTCCTCGGCCGCCTTTTCGGTCCAGTCATATAAGTTCCCACTAGAACCATACTGAATTACCCAGTCATTGCCAACCATAAATACATCCGGTGCGGTTTTAGAAGAAATCATGGATTTAATTTTGGTGCCATAATCGGTCAGCGGAGAAGGAATCAGTTCTACGGTTACCCCAGGATGTGATTCCTCAAATTTCTTGAAGGATTGCAGAATCAGTTGATTCATTGCTTCGGATTCCCATGTCATGAAACTGACGGTAATTTCCTTTGTGGCTCCTCCTGTGCCCGCATCACCGCTCGTGCCGCCTGAGCTGCTGCCTGTGCTGCTATCAGAAGATTTGTCAGAGGCACCGCAGCCGGCTAAAAGAGAAAGCCCCATCGCGAGTGCACACAGCACAGCAAATACTCTGGTCCTTTTCATAGTTCTTTTCATTACTGTTCCCTCCTTTTAGATGATAAAATTATATTTACATTTTCCGGATATACCGGAATAATTCCAATAAAATGCGGATTATTTTAATCCAGAAGTCGTCAGAGAACCAAGCCCCTGCATAAAATATTTCTGTGCCACAAAGAAGAGTATCAAAGTAGGAAGCATATAAACAAGGTCTGTTGCCATAAATTTGTTCCATTCAACCGCATACAGAGTAGAATAGGAAGCAACTGCCAACGAGAGTGTCCATTTTTTTCCATCAATTAGATAAATCAATGGACTCAGATACTCGTTCCAAGAAGCCTGAAACTGCATAATCACAATGGTAATGACGGCAGGCTTGATGATAGGCATAATAACCTGAAACAGGATCCGCACATGCCCCGCGCCATCAATTTTTGCGGCATCGTCAAACGAACGCGGAATTCCCATAATAAATTGCCGGATAAGGAAAGTATAAAACGGACTGCCAAGAAATGCCGGCACGATCAACGGCCAATATGTATTCAACGCTTTCAGAGCAGTCCATAACCTGTAAACAGGAATCAAGCCAACCATAGAAGGCAACATCATACTTCCTACAAACAAATAGAACCAAATTTTTCTTCCAGGAAAACGAATTCGTGCCAATGCATATCCAACAAAGCTACAGCTAATAACCTGTCCGATCACGCACATGATGCTAATGAATACCGTGTTCAAAAACCTGGGGAAAAAACTGACTGCTGCAAGTCCCTCAGGAAAATTCTCCCAGTGGAATTCTTTAGGAATCCATTCCGGCGGAATAGACATGATAGACGAATTACTCTTCAACGCAGCCGTAACCATCCACAAAAGCGGCATCAGCATGGCAAACGATAAAATCCACAAAAAACTCCCCCGAAGCAAGTTGCCGATAAAGCGCTTCTTTTTTTTGGACTTAATAACTGACATAAGAACCCCTCCATTAGTATCTCTTCTCAGTCAAAGTACTTTGAATGCAGCACTTAGAATACACAGAATATTCAATCGTTGCTCTCGTAATACACATAGGCATTGGAAAAGCGAAATACAATCGCAGTAAAAATCATAATGATAACGAACAAAACCATAACCTGTGCCATTGCATATCCATATTTAAAACCATTAAAAGCTTTATCATAAATTGAGTACGCAAGCAAATATGTGGCATAATTAGGACCGCCACCAACACCGCTATAATTTGTTAACAGCTGGGGAGGATTAAAAGCCTGAAATGCAGTAATCAATCCTGTAATCAGCTGCAAAAAGAGCACCGGAGACATCATCGGAATTGTAATACGGAAAAATTTCTGAATGCTGTTTGCGCCGTCCACATCCGCAGCTTCGTATAATTCTGACGAAATAGACTGCATTCCTGACAGAAATATAATCATCATACTACCAACACCCCAAATTGAAACAATCGCCATAGATACCAGCGCAGTATCTTCACTTTGTAGCCACTTGGGGCCCTTGATTCCGAAAATTGCCAATAACTGATTAATCAAGCCATAACTCGGATCATACACAAACTTCCAGAGGACGAGAGCCGCAACAGAAGGAAGCACCACAGGGAGGTAAAAAAGCGTCCTCAACATCTTAACACTGAACATATTATGATTAAGCATTACTGCAAGCAACAGGCCAAAAACCAGAGTCAGCGGCACTGTCATTAAAACATACAAAAACGTAGCCTTAATTGCTTTCGGGAAAGAAGGATCCGTTGTAAACATATAGATATAATTTTTAAGCCCGACAAACTTTGCCGGAGAAAGGCCATCCCACTCTGTAAAAGAATAAAAGATTGCCACAACCAACGGATAGGCCACAAAAATAGCAAAACCAATCAGCGAGGGCAAAATAAACATATATCCGATAAATCCATCTCGCTGCCAGAAACGTCTTTTCTGTACAACCTTTGTCTTTTTATTATTCATATTCTTTCCCCCTCATATAATCCTTGGTGCATTTTGAATGGAATGTATATTGGGCTCATAAAATTTGTCGGCCGAACTATTACTTAGTATATATATTGATATTCAATTTGTCAATAGGATATCTCGTTTTTTTTAAAAATAATTGTTATTATTCACAGTTGACTTTTCTATAATAAAGTTATGATTTTATGAAATATTTGTCGCTTTATGTGTTGCCTTATATCGAGTTATGATTTATAATATATGCATCACTTGTCCGGAGGAAATATGGCCATGGCAAAAATTCAGCATTATGACAAAAGAGTTGGAATTACCTATGTTTACGAATCCGAGAGCTATTATGACCCGGGGAAAAAACAATCACGTTCCAAGCGGAAACTAATTGGCAAGATCGATCCCGATACCGGTGAAACGATACCGACCGGCAGGCGCGGAAGGCCGTCAAAAAATACCATTTCCGGTGTGCCAGAGGCCGATTACAAAAAGCTTTATTCAGATGTTCAAAATGAACTGACTAAGGCAGAAGTCAAAATAAAGGCATTACAGTTGGAACTGGAAAAAGAAAAACAGACTGTAACCAGATATGAGGAAAGGATTCAAGAAATATCCGATCTGTGCGCCAGAAAAATATGATATCGTACACAAGAAATTTATCTCTGCTGATGCATTTCTGATAGGACTTCATATGTTTATCATACAAAAGAGGCAACTTTACTGGGATGACACAGTCATTATGATAAAAATTGCACGCGTACATACGTTTTTACGAAGAGGAACTAGTTTCTTATTTCACAGCATTTATAAAGATTTTCTTGCACTCTCTCATTGCATACGCCTCCGGAATCCGTTAAAATCAACATAAAAGGTGCTTCGCACGGCAAACATAAAAACAGATCAGCCCTGCGGCACCGTATAAGAACTTCGGGAAGCCCCTTTCTTCCCGCAGATCCCAATAAAGAAAAGGAGACAAGACCATGGAATTTCGTTATGACACGCAGCTTCTGATCGAAGGACACGATCTCGACGAGGATGAGATCAGCGACTACATCACGGAGCATTTCAAAGGCGACTGCCTTCTAGCGGTGGGCGACGAGGATCTGATCAAGATTCATTTTCACACCAACGAACCCTGGAAGATCCTGGAATACTGCTCGACCCTGGGCGAGATCTACGACATCGTGGTCGAGGACATGGACCGGCAGACCCGCGGGCTGAAGGGCTGACCCCGCGATCTGCACAATCAGAGACAGGAGACATCATGGCAGTCATCAGAAAAGCGGCGGTCCGCGACGCATCCCGGATCGCAGAGATCCTCGTATTCAACAAACGGATGAATTACCGCAGCATTTATCACGACGATATCGGCTCCTTCTGCGATATTCAGGTGTATCCCATCGCCAAAGCATACATTGACGATCCCGCTTCGTTGGAATCCATATGGGTCTACGAGGACGATTTTGTGAAGGGCATGATTCACATTGAGGGCACGGAGATCGCGGAGCTGTATGTGGAAACCTTTTTCCAGGACGAAGGCATCGGCGCTGAGCTGATCGGCTTCGCCTGCCGGGAAATGCACTGCGATCATCTGTGGGTGCTGGAGAAAAATGCGCGGGCCATCGCCTTTTACCGGCGTCACGGCTTTTCCTTCACCGAAGAAAGAAAGCAGGTGGAGGGCACCGCGGAGTACATCGTCAAAATGGAGATCCCCTCATGAAACTCATCACCTATTTTGCACAGGGAAAAGAACGGACCGGCGTCCTCGGCGCGGACGGCGCGAGCGTGCATCCGCTTCCCTGGACGGACATGCAGGACGTCATCGAGGCGCCGTGGGAGAGCCTGCAGGAAACCGCCCGGACCTCACTGGCCGGGGAGGGAATGCCCCTGTCTGAAATCAGGCTTCTGGCTCCGATCCCCCGTCCCCGGCAGGATGTCATCTGCCTGGGCATCAACTACCGCGCCCACGCCGAGGAGGCGGCCCGGTATGACAGCGGCGCATTCGCGAAGGAAAAGCCCATACCCATCTATTTCTCCAAACGGGTGACGGAGGCGGTGGCGCCGGAGGGCTTCATCGAAAGCCATCCCGGCCTGGTAGAACGGCTGGACTACGAAGCGGAACTGGCCGTGATCCTCAAAAAAACAGCCCGCAGCGTTTCCGCGGCGGACGTCCCTGACTATATTTTCGGCTATACGGTTTTGAACGACGTTTCCGCCAGAGCGCTCCAGACCTCCCACAAACAGTGGTATTTCGGCAAAAGCCTGGACGGCTTCACGCCCATGGGACCCTGCATCGTCACGGCGGATGAGATCGCCTTTCCGCCGGCCCTTCCCATCTTCTCCCACGTCAACGGAGAACTGCGGCAGGATTCCAACACGGATCTGCTCATCACCGGCATCGCGGAGATCATCGAGGAGCTTTCCTCCGGCATGACGCTGCTGCCCGCCACCGTCATCGCCACCGGTACGCCCTCCGGCGTAGGTATGGGCTTTGACCCGCCCAGATTCCTGAAGCCCGGAGATGTGGTGGAATGCGGGATCGGCGGGATCGGAACGCTGCGCAATACCGTCCGGTGACCGCCTTCCGGCGCGAAAGCAGACGCCTCCGGGATCATTCCTTATCCGTCAGGCTGATCCGTTCCCATTCGTTCCTGCGGCGCAGCCTTTCCCGGCAGATGAAATAAATCGCCCCCAGGATGAACGTCAGGATATTCGCCAGAAGAAAAACGGTCAGCACCTTGCCCAGGAATGCGGCCGTGATCCCTTCCGCAGGCGCGGCCAGATTCAGCGGCAGCAGAAATGAGCACACGAAAGCCAGGGCCGGAAGTATCAGCCCAGGATACCTGTTTTCCCGTCCGGACAAAAAAACCTGCAGAAGAACCACGCCGGCCAGAACTGCCAGCACCGCGAGCGTGGTTAGGATATTCATGAGATCCATTTCATTTTCCTTCCTGATACGCGGCATAACAGGGGTCCCAAAGATCCGCTCTTTGGAACCCCTGTTCCTTTGCAAAACTATTCCCACTCCAGATACGCGCAGACCGGATAATGGTCGGACAGCCAGACCCTGCCGTCCCGATCCTCCCACTTTTCCACATGCTCACACGAAAAACCATCCGTCGCGGCGATATAATCGATCTGCACGGCATGCCTCGGATTTCCGTAATCGTGATACGTGACGCCGATGTCCCGGGTGAGATCCCGGTATGCGGGCCGCTCCCGCAGCGCACGCAGCTCCGGCGCCTGCGGGCTCGCATTGAAATCTCCCGCCAGGATCACCGGCGCATCGGGAAACAGCACCGCGGAATCCACTTTCTTCAATACCTGCTCAAGTCCCTTTTCCCTGGCCTGTGCGCCCTCATGATCCAGGTGGAAATTCAGCGCGCGAAAAACGCGTCCGGTTTCAAAATCCTCCATCAGGACCTCAGTACACGCCCTCGGACAAATGGACTGATGTTCATACCGGCTCGCGGGCACATAGGGCGTGGGCGACAGCCAGAACGTCTCCATGGAAATCAGGTTCAGACGCTCCGGCCGATAGGCAACCGCAAGCTGCTCGTCCCGAAGCGTCTCGCTCCGGCCGCATCCCACCACATAATATTCCTTCAGCACCTCTTTGAGCCAGGCCGCCACATGGGGCAGCACTTCCTGAAAACAAATGATATCCGGTTTTTCCTTTTCCAGCTTTTTCAGGATCAGCGGTTTTCGGAAGCAGAAATTATTTTCTCCGTCCTGCCCGAAATCGCAGCGGATGTTAAATGTCACAAATTTCAGCATTCTCCTTCTTTATCCCCTCCTGATGCGCACAGCCCGGCTTCCATGCCGGCCATGACCGCCGGGATGCGCCGTCCGGTTCCCTTATACGCCTGAATATGCGGAAAAGCCTCCGTCAATGGGGATCACAACGCCGGTGATGAAGCTGGCTGCCTCGTTGTTCAGAAGGAACAGCAACGCGCCGTCCAGCTCGTTGCTCTCGCCGAAACGTCCCATGGGCGTAGCGGCCAGAATCTTGCCGGTACGGGCCGTAGGCGTCCCGTCATCGTTCCACAGAAGCTTCGCATTCTGCTTGGTGGAGAAAAATCCGGGCGCAAGGGCATTGACACGAATGCCCACCTTAGAGAAATGCACGGCCAGCCACTGGGTGAAATTGGAAACAGCAGCCTTCGCCCCGGAATATGCCGGGATCTTGGTCAGCGGCGTATAAGCGTTCATGGAGCTGATATTGATGATGTTGCAGCCCTCCCGACCGACCATCTGTCTGGCAAAGGCCTGCGTAGGGATCAGCGTCCCGAGGAAATTCAGGCTGAATACGAAGCTGACACCGTTCGCATCCAGATCGAAAAAGCTCTTGGTATCCGCGTCGATATCGCCGACCTCAAAATACTCCTTATCCGTCTGCGCCCTGGCGTTATTGCCGCCCGCGCCGTTCACCAGGATATCACAGGGGCCCAGATCCGCCGCCACAGCCTCCGCTACCGCATAGCAGGTTTCCTTTTCCAGAACATTGCACTTATACGCTTTCGCGACGCCGCCCTCCGCGACGATCTCATCGGCAAAGCCCTTCGCCGCTTCCTCGTTCAGGTCCAGCAGAGCCACCTTCGCGCCGGCCCTGGCCAGCGTCTTCGCAAACGCACTGCACAGCACGCCGCCCGCGCCCGTTACCACGGCAACCTTGCCGCTCAGATCAGTATTCAGAACATTTTTCTGCATGATAAAAACTCCTTTCCCTGATTTTCCTGTTCCCGCAGCAGGACACTGAACGGGCATGGCGCGCGTTCATCCGACTCCCGCCGCCGGGATCAGATGCTTTTCAATTATTTCTGGACCAGATGGATCGCGAAGCCGCCGATCTCCTGCTCCATATACGCCGCCTTGTCGGTGATGGTATCCTCGATGAACTTATAGCCGCGGTTCTTAAAGTAGGCGATGGCTCGCGGCAGCGTATTGGTCCCGATGGCGATATGGCCGTTTTTGCCGTAATAATTCTTCTTCATGACCTCGATCTCTCTCTCGCCCATGAAAATGCTGCTGTTGCCTTCCGCGCCCGCAAAGCCGAACATCTCGGTGAACAGCGCGGCCACCGCTCTGCCTTCTTCCGGGGTATCGTTATTGATGCCCACATGCATCACCCTGAAGCCCAGCATCTTCTGAACGGCCTGCCTGGTCAGCCTCTCGATCTCATCCCATTTCTCCGCCTCGATCAGATCCTTCTTCACCATCCAGGTACCGCCGCAGGCGATGATCTTGTTGAAGGAAAGGTAATCCAGCAGATTCTTCTCATTCACGCCGCCGGTAGGCATCCAGCGCAGATTCGTATAGGGGCCCGCCACCGCCTTCAGCTTGGCGACGCCGCCGTTCTGCTCCGCGGGGAAGAATTTCACCACGGAAAGTCCCATGGCCATGGCCTGCTCCATCTCGCCGGGCGTCGCCGTGCCGGGCATCATCAGCATGCCTTTATCGATAACATATTTCGTGATCTCCGGATTAAAGCCCGGGCTGACGATGAACTTCACGCCCGCATCAATGGCCCGGTCCGCCTGATCCTTCGTCAGCACCGTGCCCGCGCCCACCAGCATCTCAGGGACTTCCGCAATGATCCGGCGGATCGCTTCTTCCGCCGCCGCCGTACGGAACGTGACCTCAGCGGCCGGCAGACCGCCTCTCACCAGCGCTTTTGCCAGCGGGACCGCTTTTTTCGCATCATCGATGGCGATGACGGGAACGATACCGATCTCATAGATTCTCTGCAATACATCGTTCATGCTACCTATCCTCCATTTTCCTGGTCTCAGAAGACCCGTACTGTATACTGCGTCAACGGACGCCGCCATACGGAAATACATCCTGTTATATTATACCAAACATGCCGCACGTCCTTCAAGGGATTTCCTCAGGATGCAGCAAAATCTTTCCGGTTTATTCAAAATCAAATGATTATCTCAAAAAATCCCCAGTTTACGGGCATTTCCGCAAGACAGCAGCTTGAATTTACTACCCATT
>CANQVD010000058.1 GCA_947627215.1 uncultured Eisenbergiella sp. | reverse complement strand
AGCCTTTCGAAAAACGGCTGTTGGATGTCTCACGCAGTTAGGTCCCCTCTGGTTTTTGCAGTTTGCGGAAACTCAAGTACATTATGCAGACGGTTTCAATCACGGTTAAAAAGGGGAATCTGCCCGTTTACAGGCACACCACCGCAAAAGAAAAGATTCCCTTGCGGGAACCTTTTCTTTTTTATATTTAGAAAGGAAGAAAAATGAAAAAGTTTTTTGGCCTCTTGCTTTGTATGGTTTTATGATACACAGCGAATATGAGGAAAGAATGATAAAAATATGTACTTTTTGTAAACGTTTTTTATCAATTTTTAACGCACATCCCTGTTCACAGCCCGATACCTGCCGCAGCCCGGCAGTTGTTTACAGCCTGGTATCCCACTTGCCGCAGAACACCGTATCGCTGGCCGTGCCCTGGAATTCTCCCTTTCCGCAGATCTTCTCGATGGCCGTCCGGATGGAGGTCCTGGTGCTGCCGTAGGCGTTGACGAACGTATGCACCTGGGGCACATCGATCAGATGATTGGTATAGTTCAGGCTGATGCCGACGGTGGGCACCTCGGTCACATACCAGGGCAGCTCGCTGGAGTGGTTGCAGCTCCAGCGCAGGCGCACATTGTTCTCCTGCGCGTAGCCCTTGACGTTGATCACCAGGAACACCACGTCATAGGAGGCCGCGAAATCCTGCATGCTGCCGCAGTCCATCATCTGGAACATGTGATAGGGCTTCGGCCCCTCGGCGGCCTCCAGATCGTGGAAATTGGGGGCCACATCCACGGTGAATCCGGCCCGCTCCAGCTCCTCGATCACCACCTGCTTGACCGGGTCGCCCTTGTAGCTCTTGCTGGTGGGGGTGGACTGGACGAACACCAGCCTCGCCCGCTTCTGCTTCACGGGGTCGATGGGCAGATAGTGTCTCGTATCCTTCACCAGCGTGATGCAGCGCTTCGCGGCCGCCTCCGCCAGCGCCAGATGCTCCTCACAGCCGACGATCTGCTCCTTTAGCGCGGGATCCGGGATCACATTCTCCGCCTTATAAAGACCCAGCCTGGCCTTCAGGCCCAGGATCCTGGTCAGCGCGTCATGCAGGCGCTCCTGGGAAATAACGCCGCTCTCCACGCCCGCTTTCATATAGTTGAAGTCTTCCTCCGCGTCATTGCAGAACAGGAACATGTCGCAGCCGCTGGCGATGGCCTTCGGCACCGCGATCTCCCGCTTTTCCATACAGGCGATGCCCGCCATATGGGAAGCGTCCGTGATCACAACGCCGTTGAAGCCCATCTGCCCGCGCAGAAGATCGGTCAGAAGCTCCGGCGCCAGGGTGGCCGGCATGATCTCCTCGTCACGAATGCCGGGGCGCAGCTTCCGGCTCATCTCCGGCAGCGCGATATGCCCCACCATGATGCTCTCCAGCCCCTCGTCGATCATGGTCTGATAGACCTTCCGGAAGGAAGCGTCCCATTCTTCCACGCTTAAGTCATTGACGCCCAGCACCAGATGCTGGTCTCTTTCCTCCACGCCGTCGCCGGGGAAGTGCTTGCAGCAGCACGCCACGTTGCTCTGGTGGATGCCCTCGATATAAGCGCGCACGTTCTCGATCACTCTGTTCGCATTGTCGCCGAACGCACGGGTATTGACGATGGTATTGCGCCAGTTCATGTAAATATCGGCGCAGGGATTGAACATCCAGTTCACGCCCACGCTGGCGGCCTCCCGGCCCGCCACATAGCCCATATCGTAAGCGGTCTGTACGCCCTCTCCGGCCGCGGCCTCCGCCGCCGTCGCCACAAAGGTGCCCTCCGGCAGACAGCCGTCACCGCCGTTGTCACAGTTGGCCGCGATCAGGAGCGGAATCCTGGAATTTTCCTGATACAGCCTGTTCTGCGCATAGACCGCATTCCGGTCGCCGCCCTGCCAGCGCAGGCCGCCCTGATGGTACCGGGCCAGCGTATCCTTCACCACGTCCTCATCCAGGCTCTTTCTCATCTGAACAAAGAGCTGTCCCACCTTTTCGTCCAGTGTCATGGACGCGATGGTGTCCTCTACCCATTTGACGGCTTCGTCATTCAGGTAAAACGGTTTTTCCTTCAAATTGACCATACTGCATTCCTCCTTCGGCCGGTGCCGGCATTTTTCCTCCGCGAACGGGGTCTGCTTTTATTATAATATGATAACCCGGCCGTTTTCAATTCTTTTGTGCAGGAAACGGCAGCAAATGTGCGGGAAACGGCAGCAAATGCTTCTCCTGTGTCTCTCAAAAAAACGGATGCCCCTGTCTGCGGGACACCCGTTGTGAGTGATGCTCGGGCGCAGCGCACGGGGCGGCGCCCATTCTCCAGTATGCACAGCGCTTCTTTTTTTATGCAGCGCGTTTTCCGGCGGCTCATGCCCTCCGCACAAACGACAGCTCCCGCTCCAGCGCCAGAAGATCCTCCTCTTTTGTGGCCCAGCTCGTAGCGAACCGGGCGACAGCGCTCCCGTCCTCCCGCTCCTCCCAGACCTCATAGCTGACCTTTCCGGCCAGGGCCTCGCGCACACATTTATCCAGAACTGCGAACTGCTGATTCGTGGGGGAATCCAGCCAGAGCGGGCAGCCGGAGGCTGTCAGGATCTCCTTTAACCGCATGGCCATTTCAATGGCGTGTCCGGAAATGCGCAGATACAGCCCGTCCGTGAACAGCGTATCGAACTGCAGCCCCAGAAGCCGTCCCTTCGCCAGCACCGCGCCCTGCTGCTTCATCAGCGTGAAAAACCCCTTCGGCGCGGTCCGCGGAAATACCGCCGCCTCCCCGAACAGCGCGCCCACCTTGGTGCCGCCGATATAAAACGCGTCACAGCATTCCGCGATCTGTTCCAGCGTCAAAACGCCTTCTCCGGCGGCCAGACCGTAGCCCAGCCTGGCCCCGTCCAGATACAGGGGCAGACCATACCGGGTGCAGACCTCCCGGAGCGCCTTCAGCTCCTGCGGCGAATACAGCGTGCCGTACTCTGTCGGGTGGGAAATATAGACCATGCCCGGCTGTACCATATGGCCGGCGCTGGGATCCCGAAAAAATCCCTCCAAATAACACCGCACCGTCTCAGCGTCCAGCTTTCCCAAAGACGCGGGCAAAGCAAGGACCTTGTGACCGCCCGTTTCGACGGCCCCCGCCTCATGGACATTGATATGGCCGCTTTCGGCGGCGATCACGCCCTCATAGGGCCGGAGCATGGATTTTATGATCGTCGCGTTGGTCTGGGTTCCGCCCACCAGGAAATAGACCGCCGCTTCCGGAAATCCGCAGGCCCTTCGGATCTTTTTCTTCGCGCTCTCGCAGTAAGGATCTTCTCCGTATCCGAAGGTCTGCTTCAAATTCGTCGCACACAGCCGCTCCAGGATCTTCGGGTGCGCGCCTTCCATATAATCACAGTTAAAATACAGCATCTGCCCGTCCCCCCGCTCCTGCGGCATCCTGCTCCCCTTTCAGCATCGCGAACGCCTGCTCGTAGGCTTTTCCCCTGCCGTCCGCGAAATAATCCCCCAGCTCCTGCCGCATCCCCGGCAGCAGACGGGCAAACACAGGGGAAAGCGTTTTCCCCGCCTCCCGATTCACTCTGTCGATCGCCTCATCCAGCGTGAGCGATATCCGCTGAAACGGGCTGGCATCGTCCACGAGCCGGTTCAGATAGGCCGCCACGCTCACGATATCCGTCACGGCCTGATTTTCGTTGTCCTGTCTCGCATATTCTTCCGGATACCCTGTCGATCCGTCATAGCCGCGGTGATGTCCGAACGCCGTCTGCGCATGAGGCGCCGTGGAGGCACAGCGGGCCAGGATCCGTTTTCCGATGTATACATGACTGGAATACATCCGGTACTCTTCTTCCGTCCAGCTTCGCGCATAGTGCGCCGTCATCTGCGTGAACATCAGGCTTCCCACGTCGTGCAGCAGCCCGTCCTCATAGGCGAAGGCGACCAGCTCCTCCTCCCGTTCCCGCACCTGCTGCGGCGAATCGCAGCCGGGCAGTCCCAGCAGCGCTTCCGGCGCAAGGCGCACCGCGCGCCGCATGATGCGCGCGGCGACTTCTCCCGTCATGCGGAAAAAGACATAATTGTCCGGCGCCCTGCAGGTCACCAGCCGCATCAGAAAATCCTTGAGGGAAATGCCGTCCGGGTATTCCACAAAGTTCATCACCACAGCGATCAGATGTCTCGTCAGGCTGCTGTCCAGTTGCGTGACCGGCGCGCTGCGCACATAGCGCACCAGCATCCGGTACATATAGCTGAGCACCTGCTCCTTCTTGTTCAGAACGCTTTCTTCGTGAGAAGCGTACCCTGCGTACAGCGCCACCAGAAATACATTGTGGAAGAGCCCCGCCTCCGAATAGCTTTCCGGGTCCCGTTCCATGTACGCCTCCTCCATCCGCCGCAAAAGCTCTGAGAGCGTCAGAATTCCGCAGTAATACTGCGCCATTTCGTATTCCATCTGCCATCGGATATGAGGCTTTGTCCCCTTCCTGCGGCTGTTCTCCAACTGCCTCTCCCAAACATAGGCGGCGGATTCCATGACCTCCCGCACCAGTCTGGCATCTCCCCGTCCGGTATGCAGATACGAGATGGCCGTCGTAAATTCCTGATGGCTTTTATAAAGAAACGTGTCCCAGGGAAGATCGGGCGTTTTTTCCCGATAGACAGGATCTGTCAGCGCCCGCATGGAGGTGCGCATGGCCTTCAGCTTGCGCATGGCCTCCTCGTCGGAGCTCCAGTCATAGGCCAGCGCCAGATTCGCCATGGAACGGTGAATATATCCCCTGGTCTGTACATCCTCTATTTCATCATACTGCCGGATATAGGAGGCCGCCTCGCCGAACAGCAACCCCATTTTCCAGTAATAGATCCGCCGTCTGGACTGCTGGATCAGATTCTGCATATAAAAAAGGGACAGTCCCATCTGGTAAAGCTCCCGGATCAGCATATCCCGCTTTTTCCACCGGCGGGCATAGCTTAAAAGGGCGTTGTGGATCATATATCCGAGCACCACGTCCAACTGTTCCGCGCCCGAATGCAGCCGTTCGGCGAACTCCCCCAGCATCGCCACGGACGCTTCATCCGCCGTAGCGATATCGTCCAGCTCCGGAAACAGATTTTCCCGCAGAAGAACCGTGTTTTCTTCCACCAGCGCGCGGATCTTCTCCTTCCTGCTGCCGCGCTCTTCGATGAAAAGCCGAATATCCTCCGGCACGCCCGCCGAAAGATCCGTCAGGGCCACGACCTGCAGCAGATTTTTCAGATAAGCTTCCTGATAGGCCTTCATGCGCGTACCCTCCCCAGAAAGCGGTTCAGGCAGGCAAAAATCTGATCCATATCCAGCGGCTTGGAAAGATGCTCGTCCATTCCCGCATCACGGGAACGCTGCACGTCCTCCACAAAAGCGTTGGCCGTCATGGCAATGATGGGCGTCACACGCGCGTCCGGCCGGTCCAGCTTCCGAATTCTGCGGGTCGCCTCCAGTCCGTCCATCACGGGCATCTGAATGTCCATCAGCACGAGATCGTAATAATAAGGCCTGACCGACGCAAAGCGCTCCACCGCCAGAGCGCCGTTTTCAGCGGTCTCGATCTGCACGCCGGAGACTGACAGAAGCTCCAGGGCGATCTCCCGATTGATCTCATTGTCCTCCACCAGCAGAATCCGCCTCCCGGCGAAGTCCCATCTTTCCTGCCGTTTCGCCGCGCTCTGCGCCAGACGCCCCTCCGGCGTAAACGCATACAGCCCGGCCGCGAGCCTGCCGAAAAACAGAGGCAGCGGGATAAAGGCATCCACGCCGGAACGGGTCAGCATATATTCCATCTGACTCCAGTCCCCCTCGGAAAGCATCAGCATCGGGAACTCCCGGCCCATCCGCCTGCGGATTTCCGGCAGAAACTGCAGCATTTCCACGCCGGCGACCTGCTCCGCCGTCAGGAACGCAAAAAAGGGAACGTCCGCGAAAAAGGCGTCGTTGATCTCATAGACCGCCTGCTCCTCATTTTTCACGCACACGGTCTCCATCCCCAGCCTGTCCAGCATCCCCGCGAGAGCGGCGGACTGCTCTTCCTCCGCGCACAGAAACAGCACCTTCTTCCCGGCCAGCGCCTGACGGTAAAGGGCGGCATTATCCTCCGCGGCATCCAGCAAAAGGCGGATCCGGAACATCGTTCCCTCGTTCTGCCGGCTTTCCACCTCTATCGTACCGTTCATCAGCTCCACCAGGCTTTTCGTGATGGCCATTCCCAGTCCGGTCCCCTGGATCCTGCTGACCGTGACGGTCTGCTCCCGCTCGAAGGGCGTGAACAGCCGGTTCTGAAATTCCTGGCTCATGCCGATGCCGGAATCCTTCACCCGGATCTCCATTTGCACCTTACCCGGCGCCTCCGCTTCCCGCACCTCCAGAAACAGCTCCACATCCCCGCCCGCCGGCGTGAATTTCACCGCGTTGGACAACAGGTTCAGACAGATCTGCCGGATACGCACGCCGTCCCCCAGAACGGCTTCCCGCTCCATCCTGCCCAGCCGGAACCGGAAACGAAGCTTCGCCTCATCCGCTTGGGGCCGCGCCACGATCAGGACCTCATGCAGAAGATCCGCGACATCCAGCCGCTCCGGATTCAGAATCACTCTTCCGCTCTCGATGCGGGACATGTCCAGCACCTCATTCAGCAGGGACATCATATGCCCTGAGGCGATCTTTATCTTGCCCAGGCACTCCGCCACCTTCGCCGGCATCTCCGTCTGCATCAGCGCGATATCCGTCATGCCGATGATGGCGTTCATCGGCGTCCGGATATCGTGGGAAATCTCAGACAGGAAATTGGTCTTGGCCCGGTTGGCCAGAACCGCATCGTCCAGCTTCTGCTTCACGTCCCGGTAATAACCGCTCACATCCTGCAGAAGGCATACGCGGTACGCCTCCCAGTCGAACAGAACTGCCGAATAAACCTGCCCCTTCACGTGACAGAAATGCGGTCCGTCCTGCCCCTTTGCATATGTCAGGGCCTGCCGAAGCTCCTGCGCTTCGTCGGGACTCAGCACTCCGAATATATCCGCGTCAGAGTTCTCCGTGTCAGACACCTTCCCGCCCAAAGCCCCGGCACCGTCCGCGGCCGCACCCGACGCCTCTCCGCCGGACGCTCCGGCGGGGGACACGTCCGCATGCTCCGCCGCATACTGCTCTTTTTTCCGGCCGAACAGCGCTTTCGCGCTTTCATTGGCGTATACTGCCTGCGGGACCCCGTCTTCGCTCCCCCCAAAGACCAACACAGGCATTTGATTTTTTCCCCAGAATCCCTCCAGACGGTTCAAGTCCTCCATCGGTACGGCCCCCTTGTCTGACAAAAAAAGTAAATGCACCCATTTATCTCATTATACTTCATAACCGCACGCTTTTCAATTCAAAACTGTGCGCGGCCGCGCCTGATAGTCCGCTGACAGGGCATATCGCACAGACGATTCGATGGTATTTTTGTCAGACGTTTGCCGCATTGCGGAAATCATCCCGGCTTCGGCAGCCCGTTTCCGGTCATACGGTCAGCTTTTCCAGCAGGAATTCCAAAATCCCGTCCCCGCACCACACATGTCCGCCGGGATAGGCGTGATGCACCAGTTGATCCTCCGCCGCGTACAGCGCGTAGGCCTTCTTCGTGATTTCCAACTGCTCATAGACATTTTCCAGGCCCCGGTGCCCGCTCAGAGGGTCCGATTCCCCGTTGGCGATCCACAGGGCCCTGGGCGCGATCATAGCCCCCAGATCCCCCATATCCATGGTCTTCCACATCTGCGGCACATAGTTGCAGGCACAGTTGTTCGCCATCAGCAGCAGGGAATCCTTCGTCCCGTAAAAATATCCGCCCGTGACGGCCGCCCGGATCCGCTCGTCCAGCGCCGCCAGCCACAGGGTCTGCTGTCCGCCGCCGGAAAAGCCGACACAGCCGATCCGCCCGTCCCGCACCTCCGGCATCGTTTCGATCAGATCCACCAGCCGCATGAGGTCCCATACGGCCAGCCCGATCAGCGCCTGCCCGAAGCCGAGCGCGATCTGCGCCAGCTCCCTGTGGGAATTTCCGTGCCGCATCAGCTCCGAATCCCCCTGTTCAAAGCGCTCCCTGCGCTCGCCGCTGCCGCGTTCATCCGGACAGAACACCAGAAAGCCCTCCCGCACCAGCTCCTCCGCGAAGGAGGGCTCCGCGATCATCATCTCTTTTCCGCCGCCGTGCCCGTGCAGGGCCAGCACCGCCGCCCCGTTGGGACAGGCGGGCCGCAGCAGATAAAACGGCATGATAATGTCCGGCTCCGTCGCCATCAGCCAGCTCTCCAGCGCGTAACCGTCCCTTTGCTCCGAACGCACCCTGCGGGCGGCGCTCTCCGTCCGTTCGCAGTCCTCCATGCCCGTGATCTCTGTCAGCCGCCGCGCGGCCTTCTCCCGCCACAGCCGGTGCTGCTCCGCGCTCATCGCCGCAAAAGCGTACTGCTTCGGCGTCCGGTCGTATTTCCTGGCCAGCGCCTCCAACGATTCATAATACATGTCCGTTCCCTCCCAGAAATCGCACCGGCCCCAACAGGCCGGAGGGCTCCACCGGCATCGTCGCCGACATGGGATCCCGCAGCGCGTGGACCAGCGTATTGCACACGTCGATGCGCAGATGATTCCGGCCCGGCAGAAGCGCCTCCGCGCTGACCGGAAGCGTATACGGCGCACAGATCCGCACGCCCAGCGGCTTCCCGTTGAGCCATACCTCCATCGTTTCCCAGACTTCATCGCAGTCCAGAACGAGGTCCTCTCCGCACTCAGACAGCGTCCCGCCATCAAAATCCGTCTCATAACAGATCCGGCCCGAAAACCGGGGATCTCCCTCCGGTCCCGTCCGGTCAAACAGGCGGTCCGCCTCTTCCGCGGGGAACTCTTTGCCGTCATACCTGATCCGCCGGATCCTCCACGGCCCGCCGACGGAAAGCACCTCGCGCCGCGGGGCGCTGTCCCAGAGCGGAAAGCCTTCCGCACCGTCCGCCCGGCAAAAGACCGCCGCCTCTCCCGGCACCAGCCGAAGCCTCAGAACGCCCGCGCCTTCCTTTTCTTCCGGCAGCCGGTACAGCCGGTTTTCAAAAGCGTCATACCGATACAGCGCGCCCTCCGCCGGTCCGGACAGGGGCAGCCGCGCCTTCGTATCCACGGTCTCCGTGACGGCTTCGTTGAAAAACAGGAAATACGATTCTCCCGCCTGCCGGTAATGGTAATACCGCAGGCCGGGACAGACCGCGTCCAGCCAAAGCTCTCCAGGATGCGCCGCGTCCAGAAAAGCGTCCAGATCCTCCGCCGCCGTGATGCCCGGATTCCGGTAAGGCTGTCCGGTCCCGGCATAGCAGGGAAGCCGCTTGTCCATCACGATCCGCAGGCCCTTTTCCAGCGCCCGGTCACACCAGTCCAGGATCCCGTCGGGCAGATATTCGCAGTACGGAAACACCAGCAGGCGGCATTCCCCCGCGGGCGTCCGCAGCGCGCCGTCCGCGATCTCCCCGGCCAGAAGCGCATCCTCCGGCAGGACCAGGTAGCTGATCTGATGCCGCGAAAGGGTCCTTCCCGGCACCTCGAAGCCGTCGCGGGCGCCCATCCATTCCGCTCCGGCATGGTAGAACACCGCCGCCTCCGATACGGGCTTCCCGCCCTGGAGCAGATGGCTCACCCGGTTCATATAGGCGCAGAGCCTCTGAAAATACGGATACTGGGGATTGAGGCCGTGCGCATAAAAATGAGGCGGGCAGTCCTGATCCGGAAAAGGCTTCATGGAAAAGGCGTGCGGCACAAAATGATTGACGCCCCGCACCAGCATGTGATCCGCCAGCCACTTCATCAGCTTCAGGCCCTCCGTCCAGCCATAGGCGCCGAAGATCTCGCACATCGTCCTGCCCCGCTTTTTGGGGTCCAGATACGCCAGGCTGACGCCCATCCGGGCCAGACCATAGTGGAAAAACCTGCCGTCATACTGCCCTTTTCCGCCGATGTTGTAAAAACCGCCCTCCTCCAGACCGGGGCGGATCTGCTGGAGCACCACGTCTATGCCGGACATATCCTGTCCGCCAAGGGCCCTGAAGAAATGCCCGGTTCCCAGCCCCAGCCTGCTGTGACAGCCGTTGTCCTCGATCACGTGGCCGATATACTCCACGCCCCGCGCCCGGCACCAGCCGCCGATCTGCCCGGAGAAATTTTTCCCGTAAAGCTCCGTCACCGCATCCATGAACCGGTATCGGGCCTCCCGGTAACCGGTGTCCGTCCTCTCCCACAGTCCGGTGAGACAAACGGCGAAATCGGGACCAAATGCCCGCTCCAGGCGCTTCCGCAGTTCCCCGCACCAGGGCAGCGCGGCCCTGGGAAGGCCGATCCTGGCGTCGTGACCGTATTCTGACAGCACGTTGCCGATCTCCGGCTCATCAGAGAAAAATCCCGCGAATTCCTTCCCGAAGAACTTCCCGTAATGCGCATAATGCGGTTCATAGACCGTCCGCAGCAGCAATTCCGCCGCATCCCTGTCAATCAGATTGAGATACCCTTTCCGCCCCGTGCTCCGGTCCGTGGTCCGGATGACGTTCACCGTCCAGACGCCCTCCGGCACGTCCCAAAACAGCATCCCATCGGATACCCGGTCCGTCAGATCGACCAGTTCGGAAAGGCTGTGCCCGTCTTCCCCCTTCCGCCCGGCCGTCACCGCGATCAGCTCCTCCCCGGTTTCCGGCCCGACCAGAAAGCCGTGCCCGGCCAGCGGTCCCACCGCGTCGATATGCGTACAGTCCAGATACCGCTTCCCGGCCCAGGGATTTTCCGCCGCCGCCCCGTTGGCCCAGCCGGTGGGAAAATGCGCGTCGTCCAGCACCCACACCCGCATTCCGCGGCGCACGGCCTCATCCATGATCACGTCCATGTCCTGCCACCAGCCCGGCCCCAGGAAATCGGGATGCACCCTGGACTCCACACACACCGCCCGAATGCCCGCGCGGCAGACCGCGTCCATTTCCTCCCGGATGCGCTCCGCCCCGCCGCCGTACTGCCAGAAGAACGGAATAAGATAATTCCCTTCCCGCCCTTCCAGCACCTCTTTCATTCTCGATCCTGCCATGACATGCCTTTCCTTCTCCGTTTGCCGCTTCAGGGCAGCATATGCCCCGCCGCCAGATACAGCCTGTACCACTCCTCCCGGGTGAGCGTGATCTCTGCCGCATGCGCGATCTCCTCCAGCCGGGAAGGCTTCGTGGTCCCGGAGATCAGTTGGATCTTCGCCGGATGGCGCAGGATCCACGCTGCCGCGATGGCGGTATCCATCGTTTGATACCGCTCCGCCAGCTCCCGCAGGACCGCGTTCAGCTCCGGAAACTTATCGCTCCCGAGAAATACGCCCTCAAAGAAGCCGTAGCGGAACGGCGACCAGGCCTGCACGGTGATGTCCGAAAGCCTGCAGTAATCCAGCACGGAATCGTCCCTGTCCACCGCCCCTTCGGTGAACATATTGACCTCCATTCCCGAGGAGATCATCGTCGCGTTGGTCAGCGAAAACTGAAGCTGATCGGCCACAAGGGGCTGGCGTACATACTTCTGCATCAGCCGAAGCTGGGACGTCTTCTGATTGGAAACGCCGAAATGCCGCACCTTCCCGGCCCGCTCCAGCTCGTCAAAGGCCTCCGCCACCTCCTCCGGCTCCATCAGCGCATCCGGTCTGTGCAGCAGGAGCACGTCCAGATAATCCGTCCGGAGCCACTGCAGAATGCCGTCCACCGACGAAAGAATATGCTCCCTGGAAAAATCGTACATTTTCCCGGACACGATGCCGCACTTGGACTGCAGGATCAGCTTTTCCCGGACCGACGGGCTCATTCCCACCGCCCGGGCGAAGACGCGCTCGCATTCCCCGTCCCCATATATGTCGGCATGGTCAAAAAAGTTGCACCCAAGCTCCAGCGCCTTATCCACAAACGCCCCGGCGTCCCGGTCCGAAAGGCCGGACAGCCCCATACAGCCTACCGCCACGGTCGGCACCTGCATGCCGCTCTTGCCCAAAGGTATGCTTCTCATAAAAAACTCCTTCCCTGAAAAATCTGTTTCCGGCAGTGTCAACCCTATTATACATGATACCCGGCGTTTTGTTAATTCCTTATTGACGAAAAAGCGAACAGAACTGACGAGCCGTTCACTCCGGAATGTCACAGTTGATCTTTTCCCGGTCATCGTTAATTCTTCCGCTTTTATCGTTAATCTTTGTTCATTTATCGTTAATTCTCATCTGAAATCGTTAATTCTGGCCCGATTATCGTTAATTCTATGAAAAAAATCGTTAATTCCAGCTCGATTATCGTTAATTCCAGCGAATGGGAACGGCGAGCCTCAGCTCACCATTCCCATCCCGTTCATCACGGACACGGAACCGGTATATCTCACATCCAGCGTATCCAGGTTGACGCAGGCGAGCCTTCCGCGGCACCCCGGCTCATTGTCCGGCAGTCCCGCGCCGCAGTCAATGCCGATCCAACGGGATCCGCCGCCCTCTCCGTCAAACTCGACCACCGGACAGTCCATGAAATCATCCGTGAAATTGCCCGTAATGGTGTGCCCGAACAGAACGGTCCTGCCGTCTACATCGGGCAGATACATCAGGGTATCCCTGTCCCACACCGCATACTCCAGTGCGTCCGCATGATCTGTATCGTACTTATCATAGAGACACGCGGGAGCCGCATGCACCAGCTTGAACTTTCCTTTTTCTGTCTCCACGTCGTATTCCAGCGGAAGGTCCTGCAGCCAGTTTTTGAGCCGGTCCTGCTCCCCGCTGCTCAGCCTGCTCCATGCCTGATAGGTAGGCTTCGCGCCGTTCCGGAACCAGGTATTGATATACTCCAGCCTCTTATACTCCCGATAACCGGTATCCTCCCTGCGCGGAAATCCCAGCGCCCTCATCATCATCCATTCATGATTTCCGAGGATCACCTTCGCGTTCGGCATGTTCATCAGGATCATCATGATCTCAATGCCGCGGGAATGGCGGTCGATCATATCGCCCAGAACATACAGCTCATCCGTATCCTTCAGATCAATCTTCTCCAGGATCTCATTGAAAAGTCTCAAATTCCCATGAATGTCAAAAATCACATACCTCATAAAACAGCTTTCTCCTTTTTCGTTCGCCGACAGCTTCTGCCGAACATCCTCCTTTTTCATTCACCGACAGCTTCTGTCGAACATGACCTCTTTCTGTAAATAAGGATACACGAAACTGTTTTTGAATCGGTCTGCTGACAGCAGACTCTTTCAGAAGCCTTGAAAAAGCTGATCTCCAAAGGAAGGACAAAGGATCTTTCCCGGAAATCCTTGTACATTTACCCCGATTTTGCTATAGTGAAATGGAAATAATGCGAAGCAAAAGGGAGGATGGTTATGACAGCTTCAAAGTTTTCATTGTTCCAATCCACGTCGACTCTAACCACGTTGGCCAGAGAAAAGGAACTGGACCAGATATCAAACATCGACGAGGTTTTAGAAAAATATCCGCCGCTCCCTGCGCTCGGCGACCACCTGAACCGCCTTCTCGCCGAAAAAAATATGACCATCGCGGATGTGAACAAAGAAGCGCAGCTCGACCGAAAATATATCTATCAGATCTTCGACGGGAGGAAAAATGCTTCGCGGGATAAACTCATTGCGATCGCGTACGGCCTTCACCTCTCGGCCGATGAAACCCAGACCCTGCTGAAGATCTCGGGAAATGAGCCATTATATGCAAAGGAACGGCGGGACACCATTATCTTATGGGCCCTGAAGCATGGGAAAAACATGCGTGAAACAAATGAACTGCTGTATGAACACGACTGCAAGACCCTGGGATCTTTGGAGTGATCGGGCCTGAAAAACACGAAATCCTGAACTAACAATCCCAGCTTTGAACCTGTTTATTAAAAGATAAGGACGGCATGGTGTTAGCCATATCGTCCCTATCTTTTCGAAAATGTTGCCAGTTTTACACCATAGCCGATGCATCAGCGGACAATCTTAATATTCCGTACATCAAATTTATCTGGCAGAAGAAGAGCATAACGGATTTCTTACCACTTTCCAACACAGAAGGACGGTTGCTTGGCAAAACAAAGCGGCAAGACGTCTGCCGGAAGGAACAAATACCTCAACTCATCTCAGGTCTATTTCTTCATGATGAATCGCACTCATTATAAATCAAATTCAGCTAATTCCTCTAAAGCTTTATAATCAACCTTTCCAACTTTTGTAAGCGGAAATGTATCTATCAGAATTATTCTCTGTGGTCTCTCATGCTCTATATATACTGTTTCACATAACTTTTTAATATTCTCCACCACACTGTTTTTTTCGTAGTCATCTTCACATACAAGGAAACATACTGGAATCTCAAATCCATCATGCCTTTTATCGGGAATTGCTATAACAGCATTCTCTAGTACACCAGGGACTTTAGAGATAACATTTTCCATTGCTGTAGGATAAATCTTTGCCGTCGGAAAAACAAATATAGTCCGCGTCATTCTCCCATGCACCTGAACAAAACCATCCTCATTGACTATACCTAAATCACCGGTATGTATCCATATGCTTCCATCCACATGCTTTTTTAAAACATTTTTTGTCATTTCTGGCTCTTCATAATATCCCAGCATAGCTGTTTGAGATAATATACAAAGCTCTCCTTCTTCATTATATGACAATTCCTTTCCAGACTCTGGATCAAAAGCAGATACTATGGTATCTACTAACGGTACGCCTACATAACCGATTCTGGAAGTTCTTTTATTCATGCGCATAGCAGCGCTTGACGAATTCTCTGTACACCCCCATCCATATCCCAGAAATAAAGGCAGATGATACCGCTCAAAAAACTGGTTGACCCTTTCTTCAAATCCACTGGTAATACTAAGGCCACCGCACCCTGCAGACTTAATAAAACTTAAATCTTTTCCTATAAGCAATGTACTCTTTTCAAGAACATCCAGTAACTGCGGAATCATAATGAGATGGTTAGGTTTCTCTTCAAGTATCATTTTGTCAAACTCTGAAATGTTCATGGGAAAATTACGAATAACACTTTCCATACCTGCACACACAGCCAAATGTAGACTGGATACCGCAGCAGTTGCGGAGAAAATTGGCCACAATCTTAACCATCTATCGCCAGCCTGGTACGGAAGTTCCGTATGCAAATACTGATGAACAAGGATATTGAAACCATTATCACTAAGCATAACATTTTTAGGTTCGCCTGTTGTCCCACCGGTTTTGGCAATAAACAACATATCCTCTGGATCTCTGGAAACCTTTGTAATTTGAGTTTTTCTCCCTTCTTCGATAAATTTCTTCCATGATAATGTTTTTGCATTACAGTGAGAAATTTGTCCTTCTCCTATCGTGATTATATTTTTAATACTTGTAAATTCATATATCGTCTTTTCCATCTCTTCAGACATAAAAGAATTAAAAACGAACAGATAGTCTGAAGAAAATTTGCTTATTGAATCACAAATATTCCCTATAGTAGTCCCCGGCGGCAAAAAACTCATTGCTCCGCCTACCATATCTATAGCATAAAACAGAAACACTTCATACGACATGGCGGGTAACATGATAAGCGCAATGTCTCCTTTTCCAAAGCCGAATGACTGTAATGCAGCTGCTGTTTTTTGAATCAAGTCAAAAGTTTCCCGATAAGTATATTTCCCTTCCAAACTATCGATTGCTGGATAATCAAGTCTTTTTTGATTCATTTCAAATGCATACGATACTGCTGATTTATAAGGGATTTCAGCAGCAATATAATCATTTTTGTAGTATTTCAACCATGGCCTGTCAATCGACGGATACCCCGTCATATTCTTTTCTGTCTTTTCCATAAATCCACCTTCTCAATAATATTTAACTATATAGGCATTAAATAGCCTATATAATTCATAGAATTATATCATGCCAGCCCATATAATGCAAGTTAAATTAAACTGGAAGGGCGAACGATTTATGGATTACTACGCGATCGGGCAAAGAATACGAAAGATCAGAAAAGCAAGAGGCCTGTCACAAGAAAACCTGGCAGAAAAAGTCGGCATATCAACCACCCATATGAGTCATATTGAAACTGGAAATACGAAAATGAGTTTGTCTACTTTTGCAGAAATCGCATCTGCGTTAGAAGTGCGAACGGATGAACTGCTTTATGAAAACAGCCCTGAAAGCCGTACCATATCTACATCCCGTATTACAGAACTTTTAGATGCCTGTACTGTTCCACAGGTACGGATTATCGAGGATATCGTCAGCGCCTTAAAAGAAACTTTGAATAAAAATATGTAAGCTATTGCAATGTTTTATCAAGACATTAACCATATAACGGGCAGGACGCTGAACGCCCTGCCCGTTCTGCCGGTATTTATTCATATGTCTTCAAAATGCTTCCGTCCACAGCGTCGATCACACAATAATAGGTTGAATGGTCGTCCGGATCGCTGAAGATCACGGTATAAGCCACATCCCCCTTATGCTCGTAATCCGTCTGATCTGATATATCCTCCATCATCACCGCCGCAGAGCCGTCCTGATATTTCAGTATCTCCTTTCTTTCCGCGCTCTCTCCGAGCTCGGCCGCCATCTGTTTTTTCGCGATCTCTATCGCTTCCTCTTCGCTGATCCCGCCTGCTGCCTGTATCATCTCCCGCAGCCGATCTTTCTCAGTCTGCATTTCTGCTCTCGCCTCCTGCGCCGCCGGGCTCTGTGATACCGCATAACTCATCTTGTGCTGCAGATCGATGATCTCCAGGATCTCCTCGTCGGTCATTTCCCGGTCCGGCAGTTGGAAAAGACCTTCGGACCTGACATAGCAGAGCGTCCCCGCCGGAGCATCCTCCGCATTTTCCACCTGTACAATGGCATTTTCGGGAAACTTCCCGTCCTGATATGCCTGCCAGAACGCTTCCCGGCGTTCTTTCTCGCTGTCGGAATATTCCCTCGAAAACCCATCGGCCTCCGTCGGCTGCGACTGAACCATGTCGTTGATCTCCTGAACCTCTTCCTTCGGAATGCTTTCCATCCGTGCCAGTACGAAATTTTTCACCAACGCCTGCACCGGGATGCTGACGATACCTGCCGCCAATGCGACGGCTGCGGCGGCTGCCGCCATCTTTTTCCAGTTTCTCTTTTTATGCTTTCCGTTCCGTGTCTGACGGTCGATCACGTTCATAATGATCTCCTCCTCCATTTTTTCTGAAATGTGTATCTGCTCCATCGTTTCCTTGACGATACGCTCGTTCATCTGTCACACCTCCTTTAACGATAACCTCATCTGTTCCCTGCCCCGCCGCAGCCGCATTTTTACCGCACCCTCCGTGATCCCCAGGATATCCGCTATTTCTTTGATCTGGTATCCCTCCACATAGTGCAGATAAACGACCATCTTCTGCTTGACCGGCAGTTCGAGGAGCTCCTTTAAGGTTTCTTTCTGCTCCGGCGCGGCAAGGCTGTTTTCCAGTTCGTCGATAGAGACCTTCGGATGCCGGAGCCTGAACCGTATCATATCGCGGCTGATATTTACCGCCACGCGGATCAGCCAGGCTTTTTCGTGCTGCTCATCGCGAAAGACCGGCTTCTTTTCCATATATCGGCAGAAGGTATCCTGAATGGCATCCTGAACGTCCTGCTCATTGCATAATATAACGATGCATATTTTGTAAAGCGTATCGCTGTATCGCAATACCGCTTTTCTGACATCCTCGTCTATGCTCATGCGCTTCACCTCCTTTGCCTTATACACGTGTGGGAAGAGGAAAAAGTAACATATCAGTTTTTTATTGTATCATCTTTTTGAGACTCTGAAATTGGCTGAATATATTTCAAGTCACCATTAATAAATTAATTTTTATCAAACAAAAAAATCCACATACTTAACAGGCTAACGCCTTTAAAAGCAAAGGCTGAGAGCTTTCACCCCCAGCCTTGATAATTATCATAGAAAATCTGCATCTACAGAATTCGTTTCACGCATCCTTTATAGCACATGTATTGTAAATCTACACATTTGAAAACAATTATCGTTTATACAATAAAGGTTCGGCAAGCAAAAATACTCCATTACAGCCATCATAAAAAGCAATTTGCAATTTTTCAATTCCTGTGACATTCACATCAATATCAACAGCTTTTGAGTTTCTCTGAACTACTGTGCTGAATAATTCTATCCCATCCCCATAAACTGTAAACCTTGCATCATAACCACGGCTTCCAAAAATATCAGACGGAGCTATAATGGCCGTGAATCTGACATACTCTCCATTTAATAAATAGACTTCTTCCCGTTCTATACTCTCAAAGTCCGCTCCATTACGACCTGGATCATAATATAAGAATCCTTCCTTGTATTGATTTTGATACCTGTCCTTAGGGTCAGCAATGTATTCCCTTTCTCCTCTCAAATTACTGCTAAACAGATAAATATCCTGTAGCTTAATCGGATAATACTCCAATACTTCCTCCTCCAGCGCTACCAGCTGTTCGCTGTCCGGCAGCACGGTCCGTCCTTCTTTCACCGCAATTCTGGCATTCTCAACATCTTTCTGCTCCAGCAGTCCGCGAACCTGTTCCTCCACATTTTTCTCATAAAGCGCTCCGACTTCCGCGATCTTCGCGCTCACATCCGCATCATCTCCCCATTTTTTGACATAATCGGAAAGTAGTGCCAGACTCTGTTCCAAATTTCCGGCGTTCTTCTGCATATCTGCTTCTGACAGTTCTTTGTCTTTTTCCTCCTGAGTATAGATTTCTATTTTTTCCTCAAGCAGGGCAGTATCTTCTTCCTCCAATCCCCGTTCCATGCCACGCGTCAAATTAAATATCGCATCATCATACTTTTCTGCCGCAGCCAGACCTTCTGCCGTTTCCATAATATCTTCCAGAACACGATCATAACATTCATCCAGCCGCTCTTGTGCCGGCTCGTAATTGGAATCTTCCGCAATCACTTGCGCATAAAGGGAACTTGCCCCGTCATAATCCCCTTGTGCCAGAAGGGTTTCTGCCTCCTGAAAATTTGCCTGGGACTGATAAAGCGCCTCAACCCGTGACTGGTATTCCTCCGTCAAATCAGAATAAAACGGAAGATAACCCTCCAGCATCTTGTTTGCATCTTCATATGTCGCGGTTCCAGCATAATATGCATTCACGATATCCTCCATCTGAATCTGCGCTTCCTGAAGCGCCTGTTGGCCATATTTTTCGCTGGAAACGATTTTTGAATTGAATATTTCCTGAGCGGCATCCTCATCTCCGGACTGAATGTACCCGATAAATTTATCCGGAGTTTTCATATTCTCGAATACTCTAAAAACAGCTACGCCACCAACCACTATAACCGCTAACACAGTAAACAACGCAACCTTCGTAGATTTAGAGAATTTTCTTTTTTCTTTCGGAATGCTTTCGCTCTGATTTTTTGTCCCGCAGTTTGGACAAAAGTTTATAGTATCCTCATATTCGTAGTTGCAATTTGGGCATCTCATCTGTCTTTTCCTCCTCTTGTTCACTTCCGAAGCGACATGATTTTCAATTTCTAGCGCTTTCCCTCTTTTTCGATTCCATTTCTCCCTGAAAGATCCTGCTTTTATCTTTTTAAGCTACTTGTGTTTCCGCAGTTCTTTCCCTAAGCTAATTTTACGTTTCACGTAAATGCAATTTCATTATACACTCCTTTTAGATATTGTAAATACCTCTTTTAGATATTTTTTTATGTTTTCCCTATCACTTAGAATATAAAATAAATGAGGTGATAATATGGACTATAAGAGGTTAGGTAAGAGAATCAGAGAAGAACGCCTTCGTTTAAATCTCACACAGGCTCAGCTCGCAGAAGCTGTCGATATATCGGATACTTACATGGGCGCTATTGAACGAGGTGAACGCAGTCTGACACTCGGAACGCTCGTCAGACTTGTCAACAGGCTCGGTGTCAGTGTCGATTATATTCTTGCAGATTCTGTCTCTGACAGTGATTCTAATATTCTGAACCAGTTTTGTCAGATCATGGATGGTCAACCATTGGAACGCAAACAAATGGCGATCAACGTACTGCGTACCCTCTTTTCTTATTTCAAAAACGAATGTGAATAACCCCCCAAAAAAATCCCTGCACCGGTAACGAGGCAGGGATTTCGAAATATAATTCGATCATTTATAACACACTCCACTCATCAGAAAATTCCTAAGCTCATTTTTTGCCTGCTTCCAAAATGCTCATGTTATAGTACAAGGGCACATTTTAGACGGCTTGTTCATACCATTTTTCAAGTACCCTTGAAACCGTTTTTCTGCTATTTAAATTGCCTTTGATTCATCTCCAAAACAATTAAGCACAGCATAAATCCGCGGATTACACCGTATTTCCCTAATCCTATCATCTTTCTGTAATACATCTGTATAAGCAGCCTGCTCAATATTCCTTGGCA
>CANQVD010000057.1 GCA_947627215.1 uncultured Eisenbergiella sp. | reverse complement strand
CATAAAATCAACGTTTTCCCGGGTAAACGTCCTGACTTTTAATCAGGTTGTCGGGGGTTCGAATCCCCCGTGCTTCACTGTTAGGGAGGTATACGAACGGTGGGTGTTCGTATACCTTATTTGTTGCTTCACTTCCAGAGAATCCCGTTCGCGCGCGGTTTTCTGGGATTTTTATTGCTCCGGGGAGCATATCGGAACGTCCCGCTCAGGATGCGTGAAGATGGGAGAGGGCAATGCTCAGAAATGTAACACTGGAAGAAATATCGGACGGAAAATTATACGGCGCGGACGATCTGGCGAAGGCGGACTGTCATGACTGCGCCGGCTGCTGGGACTGCTGCTGCGGGATGGGGGAGTCCATTTTGCTGGATCCGTCGGACGTATACCGCCTGTCAGCGGGGCTGGGGCTGTCCTTTGAACAGCTTTTGGAAACGCATCTGGAGCTGCACGTCGTGGACGGCGTGATCCTGCCGAATCTGAAAATGTCAGGGGCGAGGGACTGCTGCGCCTTTCTGGACGAGAAGGGGCGGTGCAGCGTTCATCCGTATCGGCCCGGCATCTGCCGGCTGTTTCCTCTGGGGCGTTTCTATGAAAACGGCTCCTTCCGGTATTTCCTGCAGACGAAGGAGTGCCGGAAGGCGGACCGCTCCAAGGTCAGAGTGAAAAAGTGGATCGGGCTGCCGGAATTTGGCCGTTATGAACGCTTCATACAGGAATGGCATGATTTTGTGCGCGGCCTGCAGGATGGACTCACGGCGGAGCCGGACATGGAGCGGGCGAAAAAGGTCAATCTCTGCGTGCTGAATCTCTTTTTCTACCGGCCGTGGGAGACGGAGGGGGATTTCTATGCGCAGTTTGAGGACAGACTGGCGGCCGCGGAGGAAGCGCTGCGGGGATAAGGGCGTCGGAGGTTTTTGTTTTTTTGGCGGGCGGCATATAAAATATGCCGCTCCTTTTGTATGACGGGCATGCCCGTGTTCTGTGGTGAAAGTCCACATAGGCGTAGCTACCAACGAACTTGATAGCGACTCCCAAGGTTTACATCGCGAGATGTAGGCGAGAAGAAGGGATAGCGAAATTGTAGCCCTACGGACAGGAACCTGATATAAGGCGTATATGGCGGGTAAGTTGACAAAAGGCAACAAAGCCCAAAAGGTAGCCGTAATCCATGTGCGTAAATCAGGAGGGTAGACGAGGAAAGAGCACGGACTTATCCCGTGAGATCTCACAGGCGGTTTTATTAGCCGTAGTAACAACGAACGGTGAGAAGTCAGCAGACGCCATAGTAGGCAGAAATGCCGAAGGGCTGAACAACGTAACCGTGTAATCAAATGTATGCCCCATGGAATACCTGACGACAGGAAGGGCAAAACGTAGATGAGCAGATACTGCAAAACTTAGGGCGAATCCATGGGAACGGAAAGGAGAAAGCACACAAAGCAATGTCAGAACTGTTGGAAAAGATACTGTCCAAAGACAACATGAACGCCGCCTACAAGAAAGTCTGTGCGAACAAAGGCGCAGGAGGAGTGGACGAAGTGACAGTTGAGGAACTCGGCGATTATATCAAAGAGAACTGGGACGGTATCCGGGAGCAAATCAGACACAGGGAGTACAAACCCCAGCCAGTCAGGAGGGTAGAGATA
Source organism: uncultured Eisenbergiella sp. (assembly GCA_947627215.1). Lineage (GTDB taxonomy): Bacteria > Bacillota > Clostridia > Lachnospirales > Lachnospiraceae > Gallintestinimicrobium. Next base: position 18,950 of record CANQVD010000057.1, on the reverse strand, counting down.
CCCAAGCCAAACGGGGGAGTGAGAAAACTCGGAATCCCAACGGTCATGGACAGGGTGATTCAGCAGGGAATCGTACAGGTGATAAGCCCGATGTGTGAGCCGCTGTTCTCAGAGTGGAGTTACGGTTTCAGACCGAACAGAAGCTGTGAAATGGCGATCAGGCAGTTACTGGAATACTTGAATGAAGGTTATGAGTGGATTGTGGACATAGACTTGGAGAAGTTCTTTGACAACGTGCCGCAGGACAGGTTAATGAGCCTTGTCCACGACATCATCAAGGACGGAGACACAGAGTCCCTTATCCGTAAATACCTCAAGGCAGGCGCCATGACGCCACAGGGATATGAGGAAACGAAACTCGGCACACCGCAGGGTGGGAATCTTTCACCACTGCTGTCAAACATTATGCTGAACGAACTGGACAGGGAACTGGAATCAAGGGGACTGCGGTTCACGAGATATGCGGACGACTGTGTGATAGCAGTCAGAAGCGAAGCAAGTGCAAAGCGGGTCATGCGGACAGTGACGGACTGGATTCAGAGGAAACTGGGATTAAAGGTCAACATGACCAAGACCCATATCACAAGGCCGTCGAAACTGAAATATCTGGGCTTCGGATTTTACAAAGACAGCAAAGGAAAAGAATGGAGATGCAGACCACATCAGGATTCTGTGAAGAAGTTCAAAAGAAAGCTGAAAGAACTGACCTGTAGGAAAATGCCGGGGACGATCACAGGCAAGATAGATAAGATCAACCAGGTGACGAGAGGGTGGATCAACTACTATGCCATCGGATCCATGAAAACAGCAATGGCAGAAATCGACGCACGCCTGAGAACAAGACTCAGAGTCATCATCTGGAAACAGTGGAAAGTACCGAAGAAGCGGCAATGGGGATTGCAGAAACTTGGGATAGGAAAAGGCCTTGCAAGGAAAACGGCTTACTGTGGAGACCGCTACCAATGGGTAGTGACCAAAACCTGTGTAGTCAGAGCAATCTCAAAGGAAGTGCTTGCGAAAGCGGGACTTGTAAGCTGCTTTGACTATTATAACGAGCGTCATGCTTTGAAGTTAAGTTGAACCGCCGTATGCCGAACGGCACGTACTGGTGGTGTGAGAGGGCGGAAAAAAAATCCGCCCTACTCGATTTCTGCGATTTTTGTTCTCATTTGATGATTTTGACTTGCCAGGAATGAACAGATATATTATAATGACCATAATACAGAACATACGTTCGATTAGCGGGTGGAGACCGGGAGGAGAGGGAGAACGGAAATGGGGCTGCATATCGCGGCGGGGATGTCCCTGATGGAAAAACTGGAAATATTGAGCGATGCCGCCAAATATGATGTCGCCTGCACCAGCAGCGGAAGCGAGCGCAGGGGAGACGGACAGGGAATGGGCAGCGCGGTGAAGGCGGGCATCTGCCACAGCTTCGCGGCGGACGGGCGCTGTATCAGTCTTTTGAAGATTTTGTTCACCAATGAATGCGTCTATGACTGTAAATACTGTCTCAATCGCCGTTCCAATGATGTGCCGCGGGCTTCTTTTACACCGGAAGAGGTCTGCAGGCTCACGACGGAGTTTTACCGGCGCAATTATATCGAAGGACTTTTTCTGAGCTCCGGCGTGCTGGAGAATCCCACTTATACCATGGGGCTTCTCTATCAGACCGTATATAAGCTGCGCAGGGAATACCGGTTTCAGGGGTATATCCATATGAAGGTGATTCCGGGAGCCGATCCGGAGGCCGTTCGCCTCGCCGGATTTCTGGCGGACCGGATGAGCGTGAATCTGGAGCTTCCCACGGCGGAGGGGCTTTCCCGACTGGCGCCCAACAAGCATCGCAGGACGATCCTTGCGCCCATGCGTCTGATCCAGAACGGCATCGGGATGAGCCGGAATGAGCCGGTACCGTATCGGGGCGCACCCCGGTTCGTGCCTGCGGGACAGTCCACGCAGATGATCATCGGCGCTACGCCGGAGAGTGACTATCAGATTTTGTCGGTGGCGGAAAGCCTGTATCAGAGGTTCGGCCTGAAGCGTGTGTTTTATTCCGCCTTTGTGAATGTCAACGCAGATCGGGAGCTGCCCGCGCTGCCCGGCGGACCGCCGCTTTTGCGTGAACACAGGCTTTATCAGGCGGACTGGCTGCTCCGGTTTTACGGCTTTCGGGCGGAGGAGCTCCTGAGCGAGGAGCGGCCGGATTTCAACATCCTGCTGGATCCGAAGGCAGACTGGGCGCTGCGGAATCTGACTCTTTTTCCCGTGGAGGTCAACCGCGCGCCGTATGAGACGCTTTTGCGGGTGCCGGGTATCGGCGTAAAAAGCGCACAGCGGATCGTGCGGGCCAGAAGGAGCGGAACGCTTTCTTTTTTTCATCTGAAAAAAATGGGTGTCGTGCTGAAGCGGGCGCACTTTTTCATCACCTGCGGCGGGAAGCTTCTGTATCCGTCGGTGCGGATCGAGGAGGATTTCATCACGAGGCAGCTTCTGGACTGTCGGGAGCGCCTTCCCTTTGACGCGGATGGGGTCACGTACCGACAGTTGTCCCTGTTCGACGACCGGAATTTCAGAATGGACCGGGCAGGGTATGTGCGGCGGACGGAGGCCGGAAGGGGAGGGGAATATGAATAGGACGATTCTGACCTGTGAGGATACGGCGGAGGGGATCCTGACCGCGGTCTATCAGGCCTATGCGTGGAAGCTGCAGCCGGAATCTACCGAGATCCAGGCCGGGGAGGCGGATCTGTGTCTGTTCGCGTTCTATCGGCGCGTGGAAACGGACGCCGCGCTGGCGGAGAAGGTGGCCGCCACGGTCATCCACCGGTTCGGAGAAGAGGCCTGGGAGGATATCAGCTATGCGCTGGCCGCGCATGACGCCGGTCGGGGACAGGCGGTTTATCAGGCGGTGGCGGCGGGGCTGTCGGGCAGGATCCGGGGGCCGCTGATGCAGGGGCTTACCGACGGCGCGGTGCGAAAGGTATTTGAGCTGAGCAGGCATATGCACCGGGAGGCGCAGCGCATGATACAGTTCCTGCGTTTCCGGGAGCTGGAGGGAGGCGTGCTGTTTGCCCGCATCGAACCCTGTGAAAATGTGACCGCGCTGGTGACCCCGCATTTCGCGGACCGCTTTCCGCTGGAGAATTTCGTGATCGCGGATACCGGACACAGGATCGCGGCCGTGCATCCTGCCGGGAAGGCCTGGTTCCTGATCTGGCCGGACGGCGAAACGGCGGAGCGTTTTGAGCGGATGTCGGAGCGCTACAGCGCGGCGGAAAAAGAGATGGCGGAGCTGTTTCGGCGTTTCTGCGTTTCCACCGGCATCCGGGAACGGAAGAACCGAAAGCTGCAGCAGCAACTGCTCCCGCTCCGATACCGGGGAACGATGACGGAATTTGACCGGCAGGAGATCCTGTAGGGTGCTCCCGCCCGGAAACAGGAAAGGAAGGGGAAACGGGAGCGGACGGAAACAGAGTGGATCGCGTCCCGGATCATGAGGAATATGATTTTGAACCTGCCTTCGGTACGGAACCGAAAAAGATTGCTCCGGACCGTCAAAACGTGATATGCTGAAGGAAAGCAGGCTGAAGAAACAGCCGCCGTGAGGGCCCGCAGGCCGGGGCCGTCTGTCGGCGGCGGGGAGCGGTACATGGAGATCAGAATATCAGTCCGGGGGCTGGTGGAGTTCCTTCTGCGTTCCGGAGATATCGATAACAGGAGGCGGGTTTCGCCGGAAGACGCCATGGCGGAGGGCGGACGCGTCCATCGGATGATCCAGCGCCGGATGGGAGCGGATTATCATGCCGAGGTGCCCATGAAATACCGGCGGGAGTATGAAGATTTTACGCTGGCGGTGGAGGGGCGGGCGGACGGCGTGATCGACGCGGCGGTGGTCACCATCGATGAGATCAAGGGGACGTACCGGGAACTGGAGCGGATGAAGGAGCCGGAGCCGGTACATCTGGCCCAGGCCCGATGCTATGCCTGGATTTATGCCCATGACCACGGGAAGCGTGAGATGAAGGTGCGCATGACGTACTGCAGCCTGGAAACGGAGGAACTGCGTTATTTCCTCTATTCCTATACCATGGAGGAGCTGACGGCATGGTTTGAGGGCCTGCTGTCGGATTATCAGAAATGGGCGCGAATGCAGCTCGAATGGAAGGGAAAGCGGCAGGATTCCATTCACGCCATGACGTTTCCCTTCCCTTATCGGGAGGGCCAGCGGGAGCTGGTAACGCATGTTTATCATACGATCTGCCATCAGAAGAATCTTTTTCTGGAGGCCCCCACCGGCGTGGGCAAAACCATCGCCACGGTTTTTCCGGCGCTGAAGGCCATTGGAGAGGAGAAGGCCGACCGCATCTTTTATCTGACAGCCAAAACCATCACCCGGACGGTGGCGGACAATACCTTCGCCCTTCTGCGGGAGAGAGGACTGCATTTGAAAACAGTCGTCCTGACGGCCCGGGAGAAGATCTGCTTTCTGGAGGAACCCGCGTGCGATCCGGAGCATTGCCCATATGCAAAGGGACATTTTGACCGGATCAACGGCGCGCTGTTCGCGCTCCTGAAAGAGAAGGAGCATTACGGGAGGGAGCAGATCGAGGCATATGCTGAAAAATACCGGGTCTGTCCGTTTGAGATGGCGCTGGACCTGAGCCTGTTTTCGGATGCCGTGATCTGCGATTACAATTATGTCTTCGATCCGCATGTATACCTGCGGCGTTTTTTCGGGGACGGCAGTCAGAAAAGTCAGTCCCTGTTTCTGATCGATGAGGCGCACAATCTGCTCGAACGGGGGAGGGAAATGTACAGCGCCTCCCTCTGTAAGGAGGATTTCCTGAAGCTCAAGCGTACGGTCAGGGCATATGACAGACGGCTGGAGGGGCTTCTGGAGAAATGCAGCAGGGCGCTTTTGCCGTTCAAGCGTCGCTGCGAGGGCTGGCGGATCGAGGAGGATATCGAGCCGTTCGTGCAGGCGCTGCTGCGGCTGTCCGCCGGGATGGAGGATTATCTGGAGGATCATGAAGAGGATCCGGCGCGCAGGGAAGTGCTGGACTTTTACTTTGAGGTGTCCCATTTCCTGATGATCTGCGAGCTGCTGGATCAGAGATATGAGATCTACACGGAATTTGACCGGGAGGGTCTTTTTTACATCCGGCTGTTCAATGTGGATCCGTCCGCCAATCTGCGGCAGTGTCTGGAGCGCAGCGTGAGCAGCATCCTTTTTTCCGCCACCCTTTTGCCCATCCAGTATTATAAAAAGCTGCTGGGCGGGGCGGACTCCGATTACGAGGCGTATGCGAGATCCTCGTTTGACCCGGCGCGCAGGGGGCTGTTCCTGGCGGAGGATGTGACCAGCAGATATGCGCGGCGCTCGGAGGAGGAATTTTATAACATTGCCGGTTATATCCATCGGATCGTACGTATGCGGTACGGAAATTATATGGTGTTTTTCCCGTCCCACGCTTTCCTGCAGAAGATCTTCGCGCTGTATACAGAGCATTTTGCCGCAGAGGACCGGGCCGAATGCATCGCTCAGGAGGAGTATATGAGCGAGGAAATGCGGGAGAGCTTTATCCGGCGCTTTGAGGGAAATGACGGCGGGATCCTTTCGGAAGCGATCCGCATGGAGATCGAACCGGAGGGAGACCGCAGTCTGGTGGGCTTCTGTGTGCTGGGCGGAATTTTTTCGGAGGGAATCGATCTGAAGGAAGAGAGCCTGATCGGCGCGCTGATCGTGGGGACCGGGCTGCCTCAGGTGTGTACGCAGCGGGAGATCCTGAAACGGCATTTCGAGGAAAGCGGGGAGAACGGGTTCGATTATGCATACCGTTTCCCGGGCATGAACAAGGTGCTGCAGGCCGCCGGGCGGGTGATCCGGACCGCCCGGGATGTGGGCGTGGTGGCGCTTCTGGATGAGAGATTCCTGCACTATTCCTACCGCAGGCTGTTCCCGCGGGAGTGGGAACACTTTGAGGTGGTGAATGCAGAAACGGTTTCTAAGCGTGTGGAGAAGTTTTGGGACGACTGGCTGTGAGCAGCAATTGGATCTCTTCTTTGTAGGGAGGGCGCATTTTGCCGGGCCGCTCGGGATCGGGATACCAGGGCGTTTCCAGGATGCGGGGGACACCCGGAAAATCCGGATGATGGACGAACCGGTAAAGCGTTTCAAACCCGATCCTTCCTTCCCCGATGTCGGCGTGGCGGTCTTTCGCCGCGCCCCTTTCATTTTTGCTGTCATTGATATGGAAGACGGCGATCTGTTCTTTTCCCAGCAGGCGGTGAAATTCCTCCAATACGCGCTCCGGATCGTGAACAATGTCATAACCCGCGTCGTGGACGTGGCAGGTATCGAAACAGACACGCAGCCGCTCCGGTTTCTGCACCCGGTCATAAATGGCGGCGAGCTCTTCAAAGCTTTTGCCGATCTCGGAACCCTTGCCGGACATGGTTTCCAGCGCGATCAGCACATCCGGAGAGGCGGAGAGCACGTCGTTCAGCCCTCTCGCAATGCTTTCGATGCCGGCCGGCGCGCCTGCGCCCACGTGGGAGCCGGGATGCAGGATCAGGATGCGGCTGCCCATTCCTTCGGTGCGGATCAGCTCCTGAATGAGAAATTCGACAGAGAGCCGGTAGGTTTCCGTATGGAGCGTGTTGGCCAGATTGATGATATAGGGGGCATGTACCACGAAGGGCTGCATATGCCTGGCGGCCATCAGCGCATGTGCCTCGTCCAGACGCATTTCGGACAGCGGTTTGCGGCGGGTATTCTGCGGGGCGCCGGTATAGAGCATGAAGGTGTTGGCCCCGTAGGAGAGCGCCTCCCTGACGGATCCGAGCATCATTTCCCTGCCGCTCATGCTCACATGGGAGCCGATGGGCAGGACGGGTTTATCGGAGGTATTCATTCAGCGGATTCCTTTCCGGAAGATTTTGAATACAGTGTAACATATCCGGGAAAATTCGGAAAGAGGAAAGATGGGATTTACATAATATAAATCGACATTTGATTGTTATGTAACCTGATTTTGCGGAAAAAACAGGTGAAAAGGCATAAAATGACATATATGTCATAAGAAATGACGGAAAGAGAAAAGAACCTTGACACGTGAAAATGTGGATAACTTTGTGGAAATTGGGGATTCGTTCAAAGGTTTTCCGGCGAAATCCTTCCCGCGAAACAGGTTATCCACATTTGAATCGAAAGAATCGATTTTTTGATAAAAAACTGAATCGGTCAATTAATTTATGTCAACATGAAGAGCGCCGCTCACCGTCCGGGGACAGGTTCCGCCGGGGCCGGCGCAGCGCGGGAGGATCGGCGCATATGCAGACACGCTTTCGCTTCGTGAAAAACGCAGCGGCACTAAGCTCAGCTTCGCCTAAAGGGCTCGCTTCGCTAAGTGCCGGCGTTTTTCAAGAGTCTGCATCATTGCGCCGCCCCTCCCGCGCTGCGCCGGCCCCGGCGGAACCTGTCCCCGGACGGTGAGCGGCGTTTGACTTTCCGGAGTGTACATTTTATAATAGAAGCGCGAAATGATACGGCAGGAGGAAACGGACATCATGTGGGCATACGAAAGCGTATTTTATCAGATCTATCCGCTGGGGTTCTGCGGCGCGCCGTTTGAAAATGATGGGGTGCAGGCGCATCGGATCCGGAAGGTGGAGGACTGGATCGGGCATATCAAAGGGCTGGGGGTCAATGCGATCTACTTTTCACCGCTGTTTGAATCGGATACCCATGGCTACAATACCAGGGATTACCGGAAGGTGGACTGCAGGCTGGGAACCAATGAGGACTTCGCGCGTGTTTGCGCCGCGCTGCATGGAGAGGGCATCCGTGTGGTTCTGGACGGTGTGTTCAACCATGCGGGGAGAGGCTTCTTCGCCTTTCAGGACGTGCTGCGCAACAGAGAGCGTTCCCGGTATCTGAACTGGTTCTATCTTGATCTGGGGGGAAATTCTTCCTATAACGACGGACTCTGGTACGAGGGCTGGGAAGGAAACTACGATCTGGTGAAGCTGAACCTGCACAATGAAGAGGTGGTCGCGTATCTTTTGGAAAGCGTGAGACAGTGGGTGGAGGAATTCGATATCGACGGGCTGCGGCTGGATGTGGCCTATTGCCTGGAGGAGAATTTCGTGCGCCGCCTGCGCAGCTTCTGCGACAGCCTGAAGCCGGATTTCTTTCTGGTGGGAGAAATGCTGCATGGGGATTATAATCGGCTGATGAACGATTCCATGCTGCATTCCGTCACCAATTATGAGTGTTATAAGGGGCTGTATTCCAGCTTCAACAGCATGAATCTGTTCGAAATCGTGCATTCCCTGCTGCGGCAGTTCGGACCGGAAAGCTGGACGCTTTATAAAGGGAAGCACCTGTTTTCTTTTGTGGACAATCACGATGTCACGCGGATCGCCAGCAATCTGAACAATAAAAGACATTTGCCGCTGATTTACGCGCTGCTGTTCGGTATGCCGGGCATTCCCTGTGTGTATTACGGGAGCGAATGGGGCGCCATGGCGCAGAAGTGGGAGGGGGACCAGGCGCTGCGGGCCTGCTTTGACGCGCCGGTGGAGAATGCTCTGACCGCCTGGATCGCCGGGCTGATCGCGACGCGCCGGAATTCTCACGCGCTGCAGTACGGTGCGTTTCGCTCCCTGGTTCTGACCAACCGGCAATGCGTCTTTGAACGCGCATCGGAGCGGGAGCGCGTGCTGGTGGCGGTCAACGCGGACGATACGCCCTATACGGCCCGCTTCGACGCGGGCTGCCGGGCAGCGGCGGATCTGATCAGCGGGCAGGAAGTAGAGCTGGAGGGCGGAATGCCGCTTCCTGCCTACAGCGCTTTTTTCCTGCGTGTGGAATGATAGAAGAAATGTTTTCCGGGGCGCTGGAAAGAAAAAGGCGGATTCCCGGGAGCGGTCTGAAAGGATTTTCACCCGAAAATCACAGGCCGCTCACATTTTTTTCACAGTTTTTCCCTATACTGAATCCATGCCCCGTTTGAAATCGGGCTGTATTCTGACAGGAGGAGGTGTGCATGGATGGAAGCTTGCCGGGACCGGCTCTGGCGCCATGAATGGAAGCATGAGATCGGGCCGTCTGATCTGATCGCGCTGCGTCAGCGGCTGCGTGCGGTGGCGTTTTGCGATCCGCATGCGTCGGACGGAACGTATCGGATCCGCAGCCTTTATTTTGACAACGGCGAGGACAGGGCCCTTCGCGAAAAGCTGGACGGCGTCAGCCGCCGGGAGAAATTCCGCATCCGGTATTATGACGGCGATCCCTCGCTGATCCATCTGGAGAAGAAAAGCAAGGCCGGGGGACTGGGCTGCAAGCAGGTCGTTTCGCTGACCGCCTCGCGGGCGCAGGACGTTGTGGACGGAAGGACGGAATGGATGGCGGGCAGTGAGGATGCGCTGATCCGGGAGCTGTATGTGAAGATGACGACGGAAGGGCTGCGGCCGAAGACCATTGTGGACTATGTCCGGGAGCCCTTTGTGTTCGGGCCCGGCAACGTCCGGGTCACGCTGGATTATGACATCCGTACGGGACTCGGATGTACGGATTTTCTGAATCCGGACTGCGTTACCGTTCCGGCGGGCGGCGCGTCCATCATTCTGGAGGTGAAATGGGATGCCTTTCTGCCGGACATCATCCGGGATGCCATACAGCTTCCCGGCCGCCATGCCTGTGCGTTTTCCAAGTACGCACAGTGTAGGATCTATGGTTGAAAAAGGAGAAAAGCAATGACATTTGGAGACATTTTTAAATCCGGATTCCTGGAAAATGTGGCCTCCGTCAGCATTTTCGATATGGTGCTGGCGCTCGCGCTGGCCTTCGGGCTGGGAATGTTCATTTTCCTGATCTATATGAAGACCTGTCAGAGTGTGATGTATTCGTCCGGCTTCGGGGTGACGCTGCTGGCGCTGACCATGATCACCACGCTGGTCATTCTGGCGGTCACCAGCAATGTGGTGCTTTCCTTAGGTATGGTGGGCGCTCTATCCATCGTGCGGTTCCGCACGGCCATCAAGGAACCGCTGGACATCGCGTTTTTGTTCTGGGCCATCGCCGTGGGTATCGTTCTGGCGGCGGGCATGATCCCGCTGGCGGTGATCGGCAGCGTGGTCATCGGCGTGGTCCTTCTGGTGTTCGTGAACCGGAAGCCCCACAGCAATCCGTATATCGTGGTTTTGCAGTGTGAAAACCATGAGAGCGAGAAGGCTGCGGAGGCATTTCTGGAGAAGGCAGCGCTGCGCTGCAGCGTCAAGAGCAAGACGGCGCGGAAGGGACTCATCGAGCTGAACTTTGAGATTCGCCTGAAGGACGACAATACGGATTTCGTAAATGAGCTTTCCGGGATGGCGGGCGTGCAGAGCGCCGCCCTCGTGAGCTATAACGGGGATTATATGGGGTGAAGACAGATGGCGTCAAGCAGACATATCGGCCGCATTTGCCTGGCCGTCACATTTGTGACCCTGCTGATCACGGTTCTTTTTATGAACGGCAAAGCCATCGGCCTGACTGCGGCCGCGGACGGAGATGGCGGAGATGGTTTTTTTACCGCGAACGATCTGGACGGCGCGCATGATTTTTCCGGGGCTGTCCGGATCACGCTGTCGGGAGACGGCGGCGTTGTGGACGGCGGCGGGGCGTATTTTCTGGACGGGGATTTGCATATCCTGTCCGCGGGGGAATATGTTCTGTCAGGGGAGCTGACCGACGGGAGCGTGGTGGTGGACGCTGAGAAGGGCGATAAAATATGGATCCTGCTGGAAGGCGTGTCGCTGCACTGTGAGAAAAGCGCCGCGCTGCGGGTGGAACAGGCTGAAAAGGTATTTTTGACGCTGGCAGACGGAACGGTCAGCTCCCTGTCCGGCGGGACGGCATATGCACAGGCGGACGCGGACAGCGGGATCGACGGCGTGATCTATTCCAGGGACGATCTGACCGTCAACGGAAGCGGCACACTGTACGTAGACGCACAGTATCAGCACGGCATCGTCTGCAATGACGACTTGGTGATCGCCGGCGGAACGATCGACATCACCGCGGTTCAGGATGGCATTCATGCCAATGACAGCGCCAGATTTACGGGAGCGGAGCTTGTGATCCGTGCCGGGGATGACGGTATTACGGTATCCAATGATGACGGAACGGGCTATGTCTATGTGGCCTCCGGCAGGATTTCGATCCCGGACTGTTATGAGGGGATCGAAGGGCAGGCCGTCACCGTTGCCGGCGGAACGATCGACATCGCTCCGACAGATGACGGGATCAACGCCGGCGGCGGCGCGGATGCGCTGATCCGGATCGAGGGCGGCGATATCATCGTCATAAACGAGGCGGGCCGGGATGCGGACGGGCTGGACTCCAACGGAGATATCGTGATCAGCGGCGGCAGCCTTTTTATCAGCATGTCGGGAGACGGCGGAAGCTGTGCCATCGATTACGGCAGTGAGAGCGGCGGAAGCTGCAGGATCGACGGCGGAACGGTGGTCGCGGCCGGCGGCAGCGCCATGGCGGAAGCGATGGATCCGGAATCCGGACAGGGCTTTCTCATGCGCAATACGGACGGGGAGGCCGGCACGGCGGTGACATTGCGGGACGGAGCGGGAAACGTATTGATTTCGGAAGTGATTCCCTGCGGCTTTTCCAACCTCATCCTGAGCGCGCCGGAGCTGCGGGTGGGAGAGGAGTGTACTCTTTCCGTCGGTGAAGAGGAGGAACAGATCACGGTGGACAATTCCTCCGATGCCGGCGGGTTCGGAATGGGAAGAATGTTCGGCGGCGGAATGGCGGGCGGCAGAGGAATGGGCGGAATGCCCGGCGGCCGGGGCGCGGAAAGGATATCCGGCGGTGAAAGTACCGGCGAAGGGACGCCGGGAATGCCGGACGGGAGAACGCCGCAGATGCCGGAGGAAGAAATGCCGCAGACGCCGGACGGGGAAAAACGTCAGATGCCTGAGGGGACGATATCGGGATGGCCGGAAACGGGTGAGGCGGGAGAGCGGCCCGCGCATTTTGCCGGGGAACGGCAGCCGGCGGAAACCGGCGGACGCCGCGGCTGGCCGTCGGATTTTGCGGAACAGGAAGCCTCTCCGGTATCCGGCGGCACGGCGGCGCTCATCGGGATTTCGGTCCTGGCGCTGCTGGCGGGCATTTTGATCGCGGTAAAGCACAGGTAGAGGAAAGGCGGGAGACGGGCGCTGCTATATGGATTCGGGACGTGCCGCAGGGCTGCAAATGCCGGGAGGAACGGCTGGCCGGATGCCGGAAACGCCGTTTTGTGCGGTCCCTGGAGTGCGGTTCCCTGCAGCTTTCGGAAGGCGCGGCCTTACGCGGACGCTTCATTCAGGAGGGTGCGGACAGCGCGGACAGCTTCCGGGTCGGTGCGCCAGAGCTGATATTCGCTCATGCCGGGCAGCCCCATGGATACGGCCGGATTGCGGTATACCATGCCGCTGTCCAGCACGGTCTTGCCGGACATGTGGAACGCGCGGACGGCGGTTTCGGCGAGCAGCGTCCTGACAGTAGCTGCCTGGATGCCGCCGCCCGCCAGAATGACCGGGGGCTCCTTTTTTTCGGAAAGCTGTTTCAACAGCGGGAGCCCGTCCAGACAGGAGGCGGCCTGGCCAGAGGTCAGAACGGTGTCGATGCCCAGCTCCTGCGCCTGTTCCAGCGCGGCGAAGGGATCCCGGCACATATCGAACGCCCGGTGCAGGGTGACGGACATGCCGCGGGCGCTGTCCAGAAAACGCTTCATCTGCTCCAGGTTCAGAGAGCCGTCGGGCAGCAGGCTTCCGACCACTACGCCGTTTGCGCCTGCCCGGGAAAATGCGGCGATCTCCCGGCAGATGAGATCGGCCTCCTCCGGCGTGTAGAGAAAGTCACCGAACCGGGGACGGATCAGCACATGAACGGGAAGCTGTACGGCTTCCCGTATTTTTTCATACAACGCCTGCGTGGGGGTAGTGCCCCCGATGATCAGGTTGGCGCAAAGCTCCAGCCTGTCCGCGCCGCCCTGTGCGGCGCAGATGGCGGATTCCACGGAATCCACACAGCATTCCAGCAAATATTTTTTCATGGAGTCTCCCTTTCGGAGCGTCTGCCGGGGCGGGATCGCGCCGCCGGACGCTTCCGGATTGTTGTCTTTTGTCTCATCTTAGCATATTCTTTCCGGTTTGCGCCAGCTCTTCCGCGGAAAATTCCGGGCAGATATCCGCGGACCGTCCTTTTACGGCTCCCGCAGCCGGATTTCCCGGCGCTCTGGCCGACGGCGCTGCGCGCGTTTGACATCCGTTCCCTTTGGTGTTAGAATGAGGCGTGACTGTAACGAAAGGACGCAGAGATGGAACTGGAATTTGATGTGAAAATTGACGCGGGGATCCTGTATGACTATATGCTGCGGCACACCTATACCAGCGCGCAAGGCATCCTGGGCAGCGCGGTGGGGGCGCTGGGAGTGGTGGCCTTTTTCAGGAACGGCTATCCGCTGTATCTGATCCTGGGCGTGATCCTGCTGGGATATCTGCCCGTGACGCTGTATCTGCGCGCGCGGCGGCAGGCGCTCAGCCCGATGTTTCAGAAGCCGCTCCATTACAGGATGACAGACGAGGGCGTGACCGTTTCCCAGGATGGGGAGGAACAGTTCCAGCGCTGGGAGGATATGTACCGGGCCGTTTCCACGGGGCGCAGTCTGATCCTGTATACCGGTCGGGTGAACGCCAGCATTTTTCCGAGAAAAGATCTGGGAGACCGGCAGGCGGACGTGATCGCGGCGATCTGTACCCATATGCCGCCCGCAAAGGTGCAGATCCGGTCATGACGGAGGGCGTGTGATGGTGGTGGAGAGCTTTGGGGCGGAGGACACCTTCGCTCTCGGAGAAAAAATCGGGAAAAGCGCGGGCGCGGGACAGGTGTACAGTCTGGTCGGCGATCTCGGCGCGGGCAAAACCGTGTTCACGCAGGGGATGGCGGCAGGGCTGGGGATCGGGGAGCCGGTGAACAGTCCTACGTTCACGATTTTGCAGATTTATGAAGGAGGCCGTCTGCCTTTTTATCATTTTGACGTTTATCGCATCGGAGATGCGGAGGAAATGGAGGAGATCGGCTATGAGGATTTCTTTTACGGCGAAGGCGTCTGCCTGGTGGAGTGGGCGGATCTGATCCGGGAGCTTCTGCCGCCTTCCTATATAGAAGTGAAGATCGAAAAGGACCCGGAAAAAGGGTTTGATTACCGCAGGATCACGCTCACGGGGGTCTGAATGCGAAGAGGCGGCCGCAGGCCTGCCTGAATGGAGATTTTATGAAAATTCTGGCGCTGGATACTTCCGGGCTGGTGGCGGGCGTGGCCCTGGCAGAGGACGATACGCTGATCGCCGAATACACAACGGATTACAAAAAAACGCATTCCCAGACATTGCTGCCGATGCTGGATGCGCTGAAAAAAATGGTGGAGCTGGATCTGCGCACGGTCGATGTGATCGGCGTGGCGGCAGGACCCGGATCCTTTACCGGACTGCGCATCGGCGCGGCCACGGCCAAGGGGCTGGGCCTGGCGCTGGGCGTAAAGCTGGCCGCGGTTCCGACGGTGAATGCGCTGGCCTACAATCTGTATGGCTGTGAAAAGCTGATCTGTCCCATGATGGATGCCAGGCGCGGACAGGTCTATACGGGGCTCTATACGTTTGAAATGAGGAGCGGCGCCGCGGAAGCGGGAAGCGAGGCCGCCGGGACGCCGGAGAGCCCCATGGAAATGCGCATTCTGATGAAGCAGTGCGCGATGTCGGTGCAGCGCCTTGCTGATGAGGTGAACCGGCTGGGGCGGGAAACGGTGTTCTTAGGGGATGGCGTGCCGGCCTGCATGGAAGCGCTTCGCCCGCTTCTGCGGGTTCCCTACGCGCTGGCCCCGTCGAGCTGCAACCGGCAGCGGGCCGCCGCGGTGGCGGTTTTGGCCGGTTTCATGGCGAAGCAGGGCCGGCTGACGGAGGCGGATGATTTTTCGCCGGAATATCTGCGCGTATCGCAGGCGGAACGGGAACGCATGGAGGCGGATGAGGCGCAGCGGGAGCTCATGCGGGCGGGCATCACCCCGCACCGGAAGGAATGAGCGGGACGGCATGCGCCGGGACAGTCCGGATCCGGCGGATGCGGGAGCAGGACGCGGTGGCCGCGGCCGCGCTGGAGGCCTCGGTATCCCCGGAGGCCTGGTCGGAAAGGGCGTTCCGGGAGGCTGTTTCGGACAAAAATGCCATATATCTGGCGGCGAAACGGGACGGTGTGCTGGTCGGCTGCTGCGGCCTGTGGATTTCCCTGGACGAAGCGGACCTGTGCAATGTGGCGGTGGCCCGGGCCTTTTGGAGGCAGGGGATCGCCTCCCGGATGATCGGGGAGCTGCTTTCCCTGGGGGAAGCGGCGGGCGTTCAGGATTTCACCCTGGAGGTTCGGAAAAACAGCCGGGCTGCGGTGGCCCTGTATGAGAAGCTGGGATTTGCGGCAGAGGGCGTGCGCCGGGGCTTTTATAAAAATCCGGAGGACGATGCGCTCATCATGTGGAAGCGGCGGGCGGACGGAGCCTCGCACTGATTCGGATATTTTGAAACGGAGAACGATATGCTGGAAGTATGCCTTTTGGGGACAGGCGGGATGATGCCGCTGCCTTACCGGTGGCTCACCTCGATGATGGCCCGCTATAACGGGAAAAGCATTCTCATCGACTGCGGGGAGGGGACGCAGATCGCCCTGAAGGAAAAAGGGTGGAGTCCCAAACCCATCGATATCATCTGCTTCACCCATTTTCACGCAGACCACATCAGCGGCCTGCCGGGACTGCTTTTGACCATGGGCAATGCGGAGCGGACGGAGCCGCTTCTGGTCATCGGCCCGAAGGGGCTGACCAGGACCGTGAGCGCCCTGCGGGTTATTGCGCCGGAACTGCCGTTTCCCATTCAGTGTGTGGAGATTTCGGAAGCGGAGCAGATGTTTTCCTTTAACGGTTTTCATATAGAAGCGTTTCGTGTCAACCACAACGTGACCTGCTACGGCTACAGCATCGTGGTGGAACGGGCCGGTCGGTTTCAGCTCGATAAGGCGGAGGCGCTGGGCATCGAGAAGCGTTACTGGAGCAGACTGCAGAAGGGCGAGACGCTGGAGCTCGGCGGGCGGATCTACACGCCGGATATGGTCATGGGCGAGGCGAGAAGAGGCCTGAAGGTGACCTACTGCACCGATACCCGCCCCACGGAGGGCATTGTAAAAAACGCCGCGGGAGCGGACCTGTTCATCTGCGAGGGCATGTACGGGGAACCGGAGAAAAAGGAAAAGGCGAAGGAATATAAGCATATGACGTTCCAGGAGGCTGCGGACATGGCGCGCCGCGCCGGGGTGAAAAAGCTCTGGCTGACGCATTACAGCCCGTCCATGATTTATCCGGAGGATTTCATGGGCAGCGTGCGCCGGATCTTCCCGGAGGCCGTGGCCGCCAAAGACGGCAGGACGGTGGATCTGATGTTCGATGAGGATTAGCTTTTATGGATTCGGTAAAAGAAGATGTTCTGATCCTGGCGGTGGAAACCTCCTGCGATGAAACGGCGGCGGCTGTGGTGCGAAACGGCCGGGAGGTGCTTTCCAACGTCATTTATTCCCAGATTGACCTGCACACCCTGTACGGCGGCGTGGTGCCGGAGATCGCATCCCGCAAGCATATTGAAAAGATCAACCCGGTGATCCGGAAAGCGCTTTCGGATGCGGGCGCGTCGCTTTCCGATATCACGGCGGTGGCCGTGACCTACGGGCCCGGACTGGTGGGCGCGCTGCTGGTGGGCGTTTCCGCGGCCAAGGCGATCGCGTTTGCGGCGGACAGGCCGCTGGTGGGTGTGCACCACATCGAGGGGCATATCTGTGCCAACTATATCGAGAACAAAGAGCTGGAGCCCCCTTTTTTATGCCTTGTGGTGTCCGGCGGCCATTCCCATCTGGTCATGGTGAAGGATTATGGCGTCTATGAGATTCTGGGCAGGACCAGGGACGATGCGGCGGGAGAGGCGTTTGACAAGGTGGCCCGCGCCATCGGACTGGGGTATCCGGGCGGCCCCAAGATCGACCGGATTTCCCGAAACGGCGATCCGGACGCCATTCATTTTCCGCGGGCGAAGGTGGATGACAGTGTGTATGATTTCAGCTTCAGCGGGCTGAAATCTGCGGTGCTCAACTATCTGAACGGCTGTCAGATGAAGGGAATAACGGTCAGTCAGGCGGACGTGGCCGCCTCCTTCCAGAAATCGGTGGTGGATGTGCTGGTGGAGCATTCCATGCGGGCCGCCGGACAGTATGGGGCGAAAAAGTTCGCCGTCGCCGGGGGCGTGGCCTCCAATACGCATCTGCGGGAAGCACTTCAGGAGGCCTGCGGGAAGCGGGGAATCGCGTTTTACCGCCCGTCTCCGGTTCTCTGTACGGACAACGCCGCCATGATCGGCGCGGCGGGATATTATGAGTACAAAAAGGGAACGCGGCACGGCTGGGATCTGAACGCGGTGCCGGGGCTGAAGCTGGGAGAAAGATAAAAGGAAATCACATGGTGGAGCGAAAACGGTGTACGGCGGTGGTGCTGGCCGCCGGACAGGGAAGGCGTATGGGCGGGACCGTAGCCAAACAGTATCTGGAGATCGGCGGGCATCCGCTTCTGTATTATACGCTGCGCGCATTCGAGCGGTCTCCGCTCATCGACGGCATCGTGCTGGCGGTGGGGGACGAGGCGCAGATCGCTTATTGCAAAAAAGAGATCGTGGATGCATACGATTTCCAGAAGGTGGATATGCTCATTACCGGCGGGAGGGAGCGTTATGATTCCGTCTGGCGCGCGCTGTGCGCCATGCGGGAGCGGCCGGAATGCCGGGAGGGTTATGTGTTCATCCATGACGGGGCCAGACCTGTGGTGACCGAGGACATCCTGCGCCGCTGTCTGGACGCGGCCGTCCGGTATGGCTCCGGGGTGGCGGGCATGCCTGCGAAGGATACCGTCAAGCTGGCGGACGAAGCGGGTTTCGCGCTGGAAACACCGCCCAGGGATCGGCTCTGGATCATTCAGACGCCCCAGACATTCCTGTTTTCCCTGATCTATGAGGCATACCGTCGTATGGAGGAAACGCGGGCGGACTGGGAGGAAAAAGGCTTTCGCATCACGGACGATGCCATGGTGGCGGAGAACTTTACCGGACAGCGGGTGAAGCTGGTGGAGGGCTCCTATGAAAACATCAAGGTGACCACACCGGAGGATATGATACTGGTCAGGACGTTTCTGGACCTGTAGTTTTTTCCGGACGGCTGTGTCTTTGTGAAAGATCATTTTTCCCCGGCTGTCCTCGAATTTTTTCGTCGGAAATAGAAAAAAATGATTGACAGAGAAAGAAGCGTTTGCTAGAATGTATTTTGCGCTGACGAAGCGAGAATGTAAAAAGACACATGTTATGTAACCCGGAGAGATATCGAAGCGGTCATAACGAGGCGGTCTTGAAAACCGTTTGTCCGAAAGGGCGCGTGGGTTCGAATCCCACTCTCTCCGCTTGATTCAGTTCCTGCGGAGCGAGGCGGGTATTTGAATCAAAGAATGGAATATCGGTTCCGGCCTGTATGGCCGGCACGAATCAGGCATGTCTGGAGAAGTACCCAAGATGGCTGAAGGGACACCCCTGGAAAGGGTGCAGGTCGTTAATAGCGGCGCGAGGGTTCAAATCCCTCCTTCTCCGTTCGCATGATACATGCGAAGCACCTTGACAAATAAACAGTAATGCAACCCTGAAAATTCGAAAAACAGGTTTCCGCAGCGCGGAGCGCTGCAGCAGACGCGCAGGCGGCTGCGGTGAGCTTGCTCACAGGCAGACGGATGCACGGATGCGTACAATGCGAAGCATTGGGAAACCGTCCGCGAGCGAAA
>CANQVD010000056.1 GCA_947627215.1 uncultured Eisenbergiella sp. | reverse complement strand
GGTTCAAAACCTCGTACATCTTCACCACCGCTTCCGGTGTGATCTCCGTTGTGAAATAAACCTTCGCTTTTTCCATGACTGTCGCTCCTCCTTTTGATGATCTTTGCCTTTGACCAAACTCCCTGTGCCAGCCTGTTCCGGATTAGGCACCCTCTCCGGCCCCCGCCGCTCCGGGACATCGGCCGTTTTCCCTCTCGCCTTTACAGATTCATTTTGGATGCTTTTCTGTAAAAAGTCAAGTACGCGCGCACGACATACAGAAATCTCCGGAGATGTCAGCCGTCACTTCTCCGCGTCATTCTTCCGCATCCCGGCTTTTCCCTTTTTTCTGGCCGCGAGAAACCCCGGCAGCGCGGCCCGCCCCAGCTCCGTCACGGGCCGGACCCATTTCCCGGAATAGAGATGGATCTGCATGAGGACGTACCGCACTGGCTCGTCAATATAGCAGCAAAGGAACACCGCCCAATAGGGCAGTTTCCAGGCGAAACCGGACAGAAGCACCAGGGGCAGTACCATACAGTACATGAAGACAATCTCCAGGACCGTGCCGTACACCGCGTCGCCGGAGGCCCGATAGGTGTCGTTCTGGATCCAGTTGCCCATGCGGATCACGGAGACCACAGCGTAGATGAGCAGCATCCGCAGTCCCGCATCATAGGACCCGCCGGAAAGGCTCATGCCCCGCAGCAGCGGCCCGTGGACCGCCAGCACGCCCAGATCCGCCAGAAAGATCACGCCGCTGCACAGATAGACCAGCCGTTTCGCCCGTTCAAAGGCCGTGTCCAGCTCGCCCGCGCCCACGCACTTGCCCACCAGAATGGAGGCCGCGTTGGAAAAGCCCGCGAAAAATCCGATGATCAGCCCCTCCAGCGTCCGGAACACCGCCAGCGCCGCGATCACCTGCTCGGTCTGCCGCCCCAGCGTCACGTTGATCACCATGTTGCCCACGCCGATCAGCACCTCGTTGCAGATGATGGGAAAGCATTTCACGAAATAGCTTTTCAGACGGTTCCTGCTCCACCGGAAATGCCCCCGCACCCGGAACAGATAGGGATAATGAGTCCGCCAGGCCAACAGGAAGATCGTCAGCACATTCACTGCCGCCGCGCAGGTGGTGGCCAGTGCCGCGCCCCGGATTCCCATGGCGGGCGCGCCCAGGTGTCCGTAGATGAACACCCAGTTCAGGAACAGATTGGCCGCCACGGACGCGATGGAGGCCGCCATGGGGATCTTCACCCGCTCCGTGGCCCGAAGCAGTGCGCTCATCGCCATGGAAAACACCTGCATGAAGTAGGCGAAGCCCACGATATGCAGGTACTGTACACCGATCTCCTGGATCGCCTCTTTGTCCGTATACAGCCGCATGACCGTCCGCGGCGCGAAGATCGCGAGACAACCGAACACAGTTGCCACGGTCATCATGCAGACCAGCGTCATCCCGTAAGAGCGCTCGATGCCGTCATCCTCTTTGGAGCCCCAGTATTGGGAGATGAACAGCATGCCGCCGCCCACGAATCCCCAGTAACCGGAAAACATCAGCGAGGAAAACTGAGCGCACAGCCCCAGGGCCCCCACGGACAATTCGCCCAACGGGGCCACCATCATCGTATCCACCATGCTGGCCGTGGTGGTCAGCAGATTCTGCACCGCGATCGGAATCGCGATGGCGGCCAGATTCCGTAAAAAAGATTTCCAGGGGAAGGCCGCCCTCCCCGCTTGCAGTCCTGTATTCATGTCTGAAACTGTCCTTTGTCCCACCTGTTCTTAACGCTTTCTGCCCTGACAGCCGCCGTCACCTCTCCCGGCACCCGGCCTTCCTCCTGCATTCCAGCAGCCAGGCCGTGATGTGCATCGCCTGCGGGAATCCGCCCTCCGCGATCATCCCCTCGATCTGCTGTGCGCTGCATTTTTCCACATTTAAAAATTCCATCTCATCCAGGGACTGCCCGGACACCTTTCTGCAGTTCTCCGCCGCGAAAAGATGCGCGTAATTGTCGGATATGGTGGCATTGGACGGCACCGTGAGCAGATGCTGCCATTCGTCGGACACATACCCGGTTTCCTCCAGCAGCTCGCGCTTTGCCGCCGCCAGGGCGTCCTCCGCGGACAGGCCGTCGGAGCCGTATTCCCTGCCATCCTTCCGTTCGATCCCGCCCGCCGGGAATTCTGTCGTCACCTTCCGGGTCCCCTGCCGGAACTGGCGGACGCACAGATAGTTCCCGTCCGTGTCCGAAGCCACGATCACCACATAATCCCGACGGCTGTAGGTGTAAAACGGCTCATATATCTTCCCGTCCGGAAAACGGTACGCGGACTTTCTGAAATCGATCCAGGCATCCTGTACGATGTGCTCCGTGCTGACCTCCTCCCAGGCGAGGGCATCCTCTTCTTCGGCGGGGGCGGTGTTTTTGTTTTTGATATCGCTCATTTAGCTTTCTTCCATCCTTCCAGATATAACTTCTTTATTCAAAATTTAATGTATAGCTGCCTTCACCAACAGCCGTTTCATTCCCCCCACACCTTCACCAGCAGCAGCCGTCCCCTCCCCACGGAAATTTCCGCCCGCTGTCCGGGCAGCACCTCGTTGCTGATGCCGTACGGATACTCGCAGGTGATCACCGCGTCCTCCAGTGGGTATTTCGCGTTTTTCACACAGATCCCCTCCGCCGTTCCGTCGACGCTCAGGAGAGAAAAATAAGCGTATGCATCCGATACGAATACCGGCTCCTGCGCCGCAATGCTCAGCTCCGAATGATCGTCCAGCGCGGCCGCGCTTTTTCCCAGCGACTGCAGCCACAGCAGGATGGACAGATTGCCCAGCGTGTGGTCCAGCCGCCCGCCGATGACGCCCACCAGCAGGAAATCGGAAAAGCCCCGCCGCAGCGCCTCCTTCACGGCGAACACCGTATCCGTATCGTCCTTTTCCCGAGGCAGGACGACGGTTTCCACATCCAGATGGGGATTTTCATGGGAATCGAAATCCCCCACGA
The DNA here is from genome assembly GCA_947627215.1 of uncultured Eisenbergiella sp. Taxonomy (GTDB): domain Bacteria; phylum Bacillota; class Clostridia; order Lachnospirales; family Lachnospiraceae; genus Gallintestinimicrobium. The sequence goes on along the minus strand of CANQVD010000056.1, from coordinate 17,608 downwards.
TCAGCTCCGGCTCCCTGCCCAGCCCCTCCCGGTGCCGCAGGCCGCTGTCGCAGCAGATCAGGAAATCATCCTCCCGCAGCCGGGCGCGGATCCGATCGTACCGCCCGATTTCCGCGCCGCCCACGATGACGCACCTTCTCGTTTGATCCGTCATTTTTGCCGTCCCCTTCCTCTCCGTTCCCCGCGGGTTCCCTTTTTCCCGCTCGCATGCCGCTTTTATCCCACGTTTCCTTTGATCTTTTTCACCCACTTGCCGCTGCGCAGCCGGAACACGCACCACACGCATTTGATGATCTGGTCGATCTTCAGGAAAAAATAGATCCAGAACGCGGGCAGGTGCCACACCAGCCCCGCCAGCGCGCCCAGCGGCACGGACGCCACCCAGAGGAACAGGATGTCCCCCAGCATCAGGAAACGGGTGTCCCCGCCGCCACGCAGCACGCCCTTGGTCAGGATGGAGTTCATGGACTGAAACACGATGATCAACGAGATGGACGCCATGAGCTGTTCCGCGATCCGGGTGGTTTCCTCCGTCACATTGTAATAGGAGATCATGGGGCCGCTGACCAGCATGATCAGCCCCGCCGCCAGCGCGCCCAGCGCCGCTCCCAAAAACAGGAACCGATAGCCATCCTCCTGCGCTTTTCGGTAATCGCCCTCTCCCAGCGTCTGTCCGGTGAGGATGCCGGAGGCGTTGCTGATGCCCTGGGTCATGACGCTGGTCAACTGCTGCGTCACCATGGTGATGGCGTTGGCGGAGACGAAGGTCTGCCCGATCCGGCCCATGACCATGGCCACGGCGCTGTTGCCGAAGGCCAGGAGGCTGTCGCTGATCAGCACCGGAATGCTGATCTTCAGATAATCGCCCAGCAGATCGCCGCATTTCAGGAACAGATGCCGCAGCCGGTAGCCGATCTTTTTGTCCGCAAAGAGCAGATAGCCGCATATGATGGAAAACTCGAACACGCGGGCGATAACCGTCCCCAGCGCGGCCCCCGCCACCTCCATCCGCGGCGCGCCCAGATTGCCGAAGATGAACACCCAGTTGAAAAACACGTTCACGAAAAATGCGCCGATGGAACAGAATAACGGCAGCTTCACCTGTCCGGTGCTGCGCAGCACGATGGTGCTGGTCAGGGAAAGTCCCAGCAGCAGATACGTGGGAATGGACCAGTTGAAATAGGCCACCCCTGCCGCCTGCACATCCGCTTCGTTGCTGTAGATCCGGATCAGGAAATCCGGTGCGAAGACCGTCGCCAGCGTGAACACCATGGCGAAGCTGACGCACAGCCGGTACATGATCGTCATGGCCTTGCGCAGGGAATGGATATCCCGCATCCCCCAGAACCGGGCCGTGAGCACCGAAGCGCCCATGCCGATGCCCATACAGCAGATCTGATAAATGTTGATGAACTGATTGGCCAGCGAGGAGGCGGACAGCGCCGTCTCTCCCACCCGGCCCAGCATGATGGTATCCATCATGTTCACGCCCACCGTAATCAGGCTCTGCAGGGTGATGGGCAGCGCGATGGCCAGCACTTTTTTATAGAAGGAAAGATCCCCCAGATATTTGCTTCTGATCCTGTGCTCCGTCATTGATTCCGTCCCGGTCAGACTCCTTTTCCCTGTTATTTCAGGAACCGCGCCAGCCGCGTCCCGTCCGCCTCCGGCCACAGCTTCGCCAGATGCGCCAGGATGCGCGCCTTCGACTCCGCCGGTTCCCTCTGGTATGCGGAGGTGATCCGCTCATAGCCGAACAGCTCCTCCGGCGTGCTGTAACGGGCCACGCCCCAGCCGTAGGTCTGACCGGTTTTGGATCTCTCATATTCAAAATCCGCTATGGTCACATAGGTCTGCATCTGCAGCCGGGTGATCACGCCGTCAAAGCCCGTATTTCCGCCCTTTTTATAGTTGCAGAGCCGCTTCAGCTCCTTGGACAGCAAAGATCCCTTCGCCGCCAGCACGTCGTAAACGCCCTTATCCTTAAAAGAGGCCAGCTCGTCCTCGAAACGGGCGTCAAAATCATAGCCGTCCCGCCGGAAATTGGCGAAATCCGGGAACCACTCCAGGCTGACATACCCTGCCCTCCCCCGGAAAAACTTCCCGTACAGGCACTTGCGGCCTCTCGCCACAGGCCCTTTCCACTCCCAGGGACCGTCCTCAGTTTCCGAAAACCAGAGCGACGAGGGACAGCAGTCCTCCAGGGAAAACCCTTTGATCTCGTGGGCGAAAAAAGGCAGGAAGCCGATCTCGCAGACCAGGGCTTCCAGCTCCTTCGCGTTATGTATTTCAGGTAAACGCATTTCTGTTTTCCTTATATAGATCTTTGCCGCGGCGTCAGATCTCCCTACGCCCCTTCGCCGCGCATGGGTCCCGCCGCACCGTCCGATCCGTTTCTTTTTCTTCTTAACGGATAAAATTCGTCCGTGCAAACGGCTCCCGCTCCGGCAGGCCGTATTTCTCTTTGCCCAGCGCGATGCTCTTCATCAGGAATGTCATATTCCGGGCCAGCGTGCGCATGCCCTGCAGTCCTTCCGCGTCCTGCGCCGCCTCGCCGGGCGCCATGCCGTGAATGCTGTTCCAGTACTGGCCGGAGGCCACCGGCATCCCCGAAATGGTGAAGAACTTGTTCAGCTCATCAAAAGAAGCGGACAGACCGCCCCTGCGGGCCGCCACCACGCAGGCCCCGACCTTCATGGTCTTATCGAAGGACGTGCTGTAAAACAGTCTGGTGAGAAAAGCGACCAGCGTCGCGTTGGCGGAGCCGTAGTAAACGGGACTTCCCACCACCAGGCCGTCGCTCTCCGCGAACTTCTGCGCCGCGGCGTTCACCGCGTCGTCAAAGACGCATTTTCCCATCCGCGCACAGCCGCCGCAGGCGATACAGCTCCGGATCGCCTGATTACCGATCCAGAGGGTTTCCGTTTCCACGCCTTCCTGTGCAAAAATCTTTTCCATTTCCCCCAAAGCCGCCGCCGTATTGCCATTGGCCCTGGGACTGCCGTTAATCATCAGAACCTTCATCGTTTCCATCCTTTCCCTCCACGCCGCGAGCGTATGCGAGTCGGCAAGCGCCCCAAATCTCAAATTTGGCGCCGCGTCCTCTTCAGCCCCTATTATACCCTCTCTCTCTCGATTGGGCAATCCGTTTTCCGCTTTTTTCCGTTCGCTGCGCTTCTTCCCCGCAGAAAAAACAGCCCCGTGAACAGGGCTGTTTTCAGGACAAGATAAAGCGCCTCTATACAGGCTGAGATACCAGGCTGTTTTTAGGATACTGCTCCAGCAGCCTCCGGTCCGCCTCCAGGAGCTTCTCATGATACGCGCGGTAAGACTTGCTTAAGATGCACATGGACGGAAGGAACACATCGTCGTATCCGCTGACGCTGTTGAAACGCCGCAGCGCCGTTTCCAGCCGGTACGCTGGCGAATCCCGATATTCCCGCGAAGCCTTAAAGGCCATCCAGCGCTCGATCACCTCCCGATTTTCCGCCAGATATCCCTCCATATCCGCAAGAGCGCCGCGCATACCGGCGGCCAGCGCCGCTTCTTTTTCCGAATCCCAGGCAGAAACGTCCTCGTCCAGCAACGCCTGCAGATCCTCCGGCAGCTCAAATGCGACGTCATCCAGCCAGGCAACGATCCTGTCATACGCCTCCTGCTGCTCCTGCGTCTCGATGGGCCCTCCCAGGTACGGAGCAAAATGAAGGCAGAGGAATCTCCCGTAACCGCCCGGGAAAGCGTTCAAGAGTCGTTCCGCGATCCTCTGCTTTTGACGCAGCCGTTCCAGCTCCTGCCGCGTCCGCTCCCAGTCCCCGTCCTTTGACAGCCCCCGCAGCAGCCTCTGCCGTTCCCGCATTTCCTCCAGTTCCGGCTCCCTCTGCTCCCAGGCCGTCCGCAGCCCTGTTCCCGCCGGGCCGGAAAGAACCGTGCGGATCTGCGCCGTGGACAGACCGAGCTCTCTGAGCACAGCGATCTTTTTCAGGACCGCCACATCCCCCTCCGAAAAATCGCGGTATCCGTTTTCCCTTACCTCCGGCCGGACGAGCCCCTGTTCCATATAGTAGGCGACCGCCTTTTTGGTCAGGGAACAGGTCCTGCACACCTCACGGATCTGCATTTTTCTCACCTCCGAGAACAGGATAACCCGTTCCCCTGGGGAACAGTCAAGCGGTTTTCAGAAAATCGGGGCAAAAAAATAACCCCCACAGACAGCAGCACCGCGGCAGAACGTGTCGGCGTCCGCTGGCCGTGTGCATTCCTTTTCCGGACACGCTCGCGCTCGAGAAAAACGCAGCGGCACTAAGCTCAGCTTCGCCCGAAGGGCTCGCTTCGCTAAGGGCCGGCGTTTTTCTAACGGTCCGGGAAAATGGAATGCACACGGCCAGCGGACGCCGACACGTCCTGCCGCGGTGCTGCTGTCTGTGGGAGGTCAAAAAACTGCTGTAAAACAGCGTTCAGTCAAACATGGGTGTGGACAGGTAGCGATCCCCGGTATCGGGCAGGAGAACCACGATGGTCTTGCCCTCGTTTTCGGGCCGCTTCGCCACCTCAACGGCCGCCCAGAGCGCCGCGCCGGAGGAAATGCCTACCAGAACGCCCTCCTTCTTGCCGATCAGCTTCCCGGAAGCAAAGGCGTCCTCGTTTTCCACGGCGATGATCTCGTCATAGATCCCCGTATTGAGCACCTTCGGGACGAAGCCCGCGCCGATGCCCTGAATCTTATGAGCGCCGGCTTTTCCCTTGCTCAGCACCGGAGAGCTGGCCGGTTCTACCGCCACCACCTTCACCTGAGGCTTCTTTTCCTTCAGGAATTCTCCAACGCCGGTCAGCGTGCCGCCGGTGCCGACACCGGCCACGAAAATATCCACGCCGCCGTCCGTGTCCGCCCAGATCTCCGGCCCCGTCGTGGCCCGATGCGCCGCGGGATTCGCCGGATTGTCAAACTGGCCGGGGATGAAGCTGTTCGGGATTTCCGCCGCCAGCTCATTTGCCTTCGCAATCGCGCCGGACATGCCCTTCGCGCCCTCGGTGAGCACCAGCTCCGCGCCGTAGGCCTTCATCAGTTGTCTGCGCTCCACGCTCATGGTCTCCGGCATCACAATGATGATCCGGTATCCTCTGGCCGCCGCCACCGAAGCCAGGCCGATGCCCGTGTTGCCGGACGTGGGCTCGATGATGACCGAGCCGGGCTTCAGCTTCCCGGATGCCTCCGCGTCATCGATCATGGCCTTTGCGATCCGGTCCTTCACGGACCCTGCGGGATTGAAATACTCCAGCTTGCCCAGAATGCGCGCCTTCAGGCCCAGCTCCTTCTCAATATGCACCAGCTCCAGAAGCGGTGTGCCGCCGACCAACTGGTCGGCAGATGTGTAAACTCTGCTCATCTTTTTCTTCCTCCTTAAAACCTATTTATTTTGTATGTTTATGGGGATTATAAATCCCGAAACGGCCTTTGTCAACAGATAAAATGAAATTTCTGAAAAACTTTTCAAAAAGAATTTTTGAAATGACATAGAAGAAAATGCGGCCCGGCCGAAAAAAAGCCTTGATTTTCCGGACAAAACCGTTGAAACCCCATAAACCATGTAATATAATAGGTTTATAAAATATATTGGGAGGAGGGATATCGCAATGATGGTTTCCACGAAGGGGCGCTATGCGCTTCGCGTCATGATCGACCTGGCCGAGCATCAGTCCGAGGGGTTCATCCCTTTAAAGGAAACGGCCGACCGGCAGAATATTTCCGAAAAGTATCTGGAAGGAATTTTGAGCATTCTTGTAAAAAACGGCATGCTGACCGGCCTGCGGGGCAAAGGCGGCGGATACCGCCTGACCGAAGCGCCGGACCGGTATACGGTGGGCAGTATTCTGCGCCTTACAGAAAACTCCCTGGCCCCGGTCACCTGCCTGGAATCGGACAGCAAAGCCTGCCCCAGAATGGCAGAATGCAGAACCCTGCCGATGTGGCAGGGCCTGGATAAGCTGGTCAACGAATATCTGGACGGAATCACGCTGGCGGACCTGATGTATACCGAACAGCCCGGGGACAACTATGTGATCTGAACGGTTCGGACCACGGCCGGACCTGCTGTCGGCGAAAGGAAACTGCCGCAGCCCCGGTTCATCCGGAACGGCCCGGAAAAGCAATGTCCTTCACGACTTCACCCGCCAGGATCAGGCCGACTACAGACGGCACAAAGGCCACGGAACCCGGCACGACCCGCCGGCCGCCCTCTTCCGGCGAAGCTCCGGCAGGATGCAGCGGCTCCTCCCTGGAATAGACCACCTTCAGGCTCGGGATCCCTCTCTTTTTCAGCTCCCGGCGCATCACCCGCGCCAGAGGACAGACGGAGGTCTCATAGATATCGGCCACCTCGAAGACCGTGGGATCCAGCTTGTTTCCCGCGCCCATGCTGCTGATGATGGGCACGCCGGCCCGGTCGGCGCACAGCACAAGCCCGATCTTGGCCGTCACCGTGTCCACCGCGTCGATTACATAGGAATAGCCGGAAAAATCGAACGCCGTCTCTGTTTCCGGCAGAAAAAAACATTTATGTACCGTCACAGCCGCATCCGGATTGATCGCCCGGATGCGGCTTTTCATGACATCCACCTTGTACTGCCCCAGCGTTTCTTCCGTAGCGATAATCTGGCGGTTCAGATTGGACAGACATACCGTATCGCTGTCCACCAGATCAAAACGACCGACGCCGCTGCGGGCCAGGGCCTCCGCCGCATAGCCGCCCACGCCGCCCACGCCGAACACCGCGACCCGCGCGTTCGCCAGCCGTTCCATCGCTTCTCTGCCCAGCAGCAGCTCGCTCCTCGCAAACCGGTTCTCCATCTTATCCTCACTTCGTGATGCGCCCCGCCCAGTCCGCCATGCAGGCCCGACCGCGCGGTTTTCTCCGCCGCTCTCCCAAAGACCTCACGCCACCGCTTCCTGCTCCTTTTTCTGCAGCTTATCCCGCAGAATCTCGGTCGCTTCCTCCGGGCTCAGATTCGCCTCGGACAGGAACGTGCTCAGGATCTCCAGATTCCTCTCCCGCTCTTCCCGCAGAAGCTCCTCGAGCTCCTCGTTCTCTTTCTGTACCCGAAGCTTCAGGGCGGCGATGATTTCCCGCTTTTCCCTGATTTTCTCCTCTATGGGTTTTCTGACGCCTCTTGCCATGAACTCGTCCTCCTTGCTGGAAACATTTTCTTGTACGAGTATATGCAGAGGCGGGAAAAAATATGCAGTCCGTTTTTTTTAAAAAATGCTGAAAGCATCCCGTCGCCCGTTCCGGCATGATCGCCCATCCCGGCGCGATTAACTGTCCCGGCACGGCCGCCTGTCCCGACAGCCCGACCCTCTCAGTTCCCGTACACGCGGATGATGCCGGAAATGCCGCGGATGACGGACATGCCCTCCAGGATTCGGATGGAATCGTTGAAATGCCGTTCCCAGACCGGCCCGGTGATGATGACCAGATCCGCCACGCCGTCCCGGCTCCTCTTCTGCACCGCCTGGGCGATGCTGACATCATTGTTCCCCAGAATCCCGGCGATATTCGCCAGCGCGCCGGGCCTGTCCGTCACGCGGATGCGCAGGAAGAAGCGGCTTTTTGTTTCGGAAACGGCTTTCACGGGGAGCTGCCGGTCATAACTGCTCTTCACCTTTCCGCAGCTTGCGGACAGAATATGATGCATGACATCCAGCACATCCCCCATCACGGCGCTGGCGGTGGGCATTTTCCCCGCGCCGCGTCCCATGAACATGGCGTCGTCGCAGGCGAGTCCGTGAACGAACACCGCGTTGAAGGAATCCCTCACCGCCGCCAGCGGATGCTGCTCCGGAATCAGCATCGGATGCACCTTCACCTCGATGCCGTCCTCCTCCAGGCGGGTCATGCCGATGAGCTTGATCACATAGCCGAATTCCTTCGCATACCGGATATCCTCCGCCGTCAGCTTCGTGATCCCTTCCGTATAGACCTGCGGAAACGTCACGTTGGACTGAAAGGCGATGGACGCCATGATCGCCAGCTTGCGCCCCGCGTCATACCCCTCTACATCCGAGGTGGGATCCGGCTCCGCGTATCCGAGCTCCGTCGCCATCCGCAGCGCCTCCTGATAGTCCATCCCGTCTTCGGTCATCCGGGTGAGGATATAGTTGGTGGTCCCGTTCACAATGCCCATCACTTCCGTGAGCTGGCTCGCCGTCAGGCTCTTTTTCAGCATCCTGACGATGGGGATCGCACCGGCCACGGCCGCCTCGAACTGCAGATCGCACCCGTTCTCCTGCGCCTCCCGGAAAAGCTCGGCCCCGTGCTCCGCCAGCAGATCCTTATTCGCGGTCACCACCTGCTTACCCGTCCGCAGCGCCTCCCGGATATAGGTGCGCGCAGGCTCGATCCCGCCCATCAGCTCCAGCACGATCTCGATCTTCTCGTCCTCTATGATTTCCCGCCAGTCATCCGTCAGAAGCTCCCGGGGCACATCCTCTCTTTCCTTGGTCACATCCCGCACCAGCACCCGGTCGATGACAAAATCCGCTCCGGTCCTCTGTGCAATCTCTTCCCGCATCTGCGCGGCCAGCTTATACACGCCGTTTCCCACCGTTCCGGCGCCCAGCAGCGCCGCGTGAATCGTTCTGTTTCCTTCCATCCTGATCGCTCCCGTAAAAAAGGCACAAAAAAAGAAACGATATGCGCCCGCGTTTTGCCAGATATTATATCAGCTTCGCCCGTTGTTGACAATACTTTTTTAGGGGCCGGTACAATGCCGTTTGTAGGGGCCGGTACATGCCGATACACGAATCCGGCCGCCGTTTCTATCTAACGCCAAACGTTCCAGGTTACGCACGTCAATCCGTTTCCTCGATCTCTCCCATCTCCAGCGCAAGGTCAGTCAATTTCCGGAGCTTTTCCTCCAACAGCTTCTTATCCGGCAGGTACTCGGTATAAAAGGAGTCTCGGTTCCTGTTGAAAAACCCCAAATTTCCTGATACACTAACGTGTAATAAGGAAATAGTCGGCGGGCGCTTATGGAGGAAATGCCCTTCGATAAACATAATGATCCCTGGATCCGCATTTCAGGGGCAATGATTTACCGGCGCGAATACGGTATAGGCAGCCGGCAGGAGGGCGGGCATGGCGAACTTTACAAAGAAAGCAATTCAAGAGTCCTTTCTGAAATTACTGACGGAACGGCCTCTGTCCAAAATTACGGTGAAGGATATCGTGGCGGATTGCGGCATCAATCGCAACACCTTTTACTACTATTTCGAGGATATGCCGAAACTCATTGAAAGTATTGTCGAGGATGACGCCGAACAGATCATTCAGTCCTATCCTACCATTGAAAAATTCGAGGACTGTCTGGACGCGGCGATTACGCTTGCGCTTGCCAAAAGGCGTGCGGTATTACACATCTATCACTCTGCAAACCGGGAAATCTATGAAATGTACTTATGGAAAGTCTGCGATCATACGATCAATGCCTATGTTACGTCTGTCCTGCACGGGAAAAATGTTCGGGAAGATGACCTTGTCATAGTCAAAGAGTATCTGTCCGGTCTTGCTTTTGGCATCTTTTCCAGATGGCTGAAAAACGATATGAACGATGATATCCGAAGTATGCTTTCACGCCTGATGGAAATCAAAAAAGGAATGATCGAAGAGATGATCCTGTGCTGCGCAGAAGAATAGCGCAAATGGAACCGTTTTCAGACAAACGGTTTCGTTTGCCCGAAAATCAGTCATTTTTATGTCCCGTGTCTGATGATCAGACACGGGACTTTTTATGTCTGTATGCAGATCAAACCGGCGCAGCTACAATATAGGCAAACGAGCAAAGGAGGTTTCTGCTTTATGAAGATGCGCTCTGTAACGCCAATGAAAATTGCGAAAATCGGATACATCGTCCTGTCTGCCCTGTTTTGCGCCGCAGGCATTCTCTTTATCGTCTCGCCGGAACTTTCGGTGTCGATCATCGGCGTTTGTATCGGGATCGCAATGATTCTATTTGGCATTGTCAAACTGATTGGGTATTTCTCAAAAGACCTGTTCCGTTTGGCGTTCCAGTTTGATCTGGAATTTGGGATTCTGATGATCATCCTTGGCGTGATCGTCCTTTTTCATCCCAGGGACCTGATGACATTTATCTGCGTCGCCCTCGGTATTTCCATTCTGCTTGACGGGCTGTTCAAAATCCGGATCGCCATGGATTCCAGACAGTTTGGGATCAAAAGCTGGTGGCTGATCCTGTCGCTGGCGATTGTCACCGGGGTGATCGGGGTTTTCCTGATCCTTGATTCGGTCATCGGATCGTGGGCCCTATCGGTTTTATTGGGACTCACGCTTCTTTTGGAGGGCATTTTGAACCTGTATACGGTGATCAGCACCGTCTTAATTGTGAAAAATCAAATTCCGGATGTCATTGAAACAGATGCATTTGAAATGGACGGAAAGGAAAGGTGAAAGCCATGAAATTTTCAAAAGCGGTCGTAAAATACCGTATCCCGATCCTGATTTTGACCCTGGTTCTCCTGATCCCTTCGGTTTTGGGGATGATCGGGACACGTATCAACTACGATATGCTGACCTATCTGCCGGAGGATATGGAAACCGTCATCGGCCAAAACGAGCTGATGGACGACTTCGACAAGGGCGCCTTCGCATTCCTCATTGTGGAGGATATGTCCAATAAGGACGCGGCAGCGCTGAAAGAACAGATCGAGCAGGTCGATCATGTGGATACCGTTCTGTGGTACGATTCCATCGCGGATCTTTCGATCCCCATGGAACTGCTGCCCGACAAGCTCTATCGAGAATTCAACACAGAAAATGCCACCATGATGGCTCTGTTCTTCGACAGCTCCACCTCCTCCGACGTCACCATGGACGCGGTACGCCAGATTCGCGGGATCGCCGGAAAACAGTGTTTCCTGTCGGGGCTTACGGCCATGGTGGTGGACCTGAAGGACCTGTGCGAACGGGAAGAACCCATCTATGTGGGGATCGCGGTTGCGCTGGCGCTGGCTGTCATGCTGCTTCTGCTGGACAACTGGCTGACACCGTTTGTCTTTCTTTTGAGCATCGGCATGATGATCCTCATCAATCTGGGGAGCAATTATTTCCTTGGGGAGATTTCCTATATCACAAAGGCGCTTTCCGCCGTTTTGCAGCTGGCCGTGACCATGGATTATTCCATCTTCCTCTGGAACAGCTACAATGAACAACTGACGAAACACGACGACCGCGGGGAAGCGATGGCGAATGCCATTCGGGAAACGCTTGTTTCCATTGTTGGCAGCTCGATCACAACCGTTGCCGGATTTATCGCCCTTTGCTTCATGTCCTTTACCCTAGGCCGTGATCTTGGCATTGTGATGGCGAAGGGCGTACTTTTGGGTGTGATCGGTTGTGTGACTGTGCTGCCGGCCCTGATCCTCGTACTGGAGAAGCCGCTGCAAAAGGCAAAGCACAGGTCGCTGATCCCGAATATGCGCCGTTTCGCGGGTGGTACGGTGAAGGCTTTCCCGGTTTTTCTCTGCCTGTTTGTGCTGCTGATCCCGCCTGCCCTTTACGGATACAACAGGACCAACAACGAGACATATTACAATCTGGCAAAGTCCCTGCCGGAGGACATGGAATATGTGATCGCAAACAGCAGGCTGTCGGAGGATTTTGACATCGCCTCGACGCATATGCTCCTTGTTGACAAGGACCTTTCGGCCAAATCCGTACGGGACATGATGAAGGAAATGGAGCGGGTGGACGGCGTGAAATATGTGTTGGGACTGGAATCGGTGATCGGCCCCCGCGTACCGGAGGAAGTCCTGCCGGAATCGATCACCGGTCTTTTGCAGAGCGACAGGTGGGAGCTGCTGCTCTTAAACTCCGAATATCCCGTAGCAAGCGATGAGGTCGGCGCGCAGATCGAAGCTCTGAATACCATCCTGAAAAAATACGATCCGGACGGAATGCTCATCGGAGAAGCGCCCTGCATGAAGGATATGATCGACGTTACTTCCCACGATTTTAAGGTTGTCAATGCGATTTCCATTGCCGCGATCTTTCTCATCATCGCTTTGGTGGAACAAAGCGGGGCCTTGCCGTTTATTTTGATCTCGGTCATTGAACTGGCGATTTTTATCAATTTAGGGCTGCCCCATTACCTGGGGCAAAGCCTCCCGTTTATCGCGCCGATCTGCATCAGCACCATCCAGCTTGGCGCAACCGTGGACTACGCCATTTTGATGACAACACGGTACAAGTCCGAGCGGATCCGCGGGCAGGACAAAAAGGAGGCCGTGCGGACAGCGCTGACCACATCCATCCCGTCCATCCTGGTCTCGGGATTCGGATTGTTTGCCGCCACATTCGGCGTGGCGCTCTACTCAAAAATCGATATGATCGGCTCCATTTGTATGCTGCTGGCCCGCGGCGCCATCGTCAGTATGCTCTGCGTCATTTTGATCCTTCCGGCGCTTCTGCTTCTGCTGGATAAGATCATTTGCGCAGCCACGCTGGGAATGAAAAGGAAAAACAAAAACGAAAAGGAGGTACTTTTGAAATGAAAAAGTCTTCAACGAAGATCATCGCACTTTGCCTTTGCGCCCTTCTCGCAGTGAGCGGGATCGCAATGACCGCTTTCGCCCAGAATTCCGACGGGGATGAGACGGAAAAGCAGGAAAAAACGGAAACCGTATCCGCTGCCGACGACGCCGACGTATCCAAGGATGAAACCGTTTATGTCCTTGCCGGAGCGAACGGCTCGGTTCAAAAGATCATTGTCAGCGATTGGATCAAAAACTCCTCCGGCAAAGCCGCGGTGAACGATAAATCCGAACTGACAGACGTGGAAAATGTCAAGGGCGATGAAACCTATACCATGAGCGGCGACGATATGCGTGTATGGGACGCCCGGGGCAATGACATTTACTATCAGGGCAGCATCGAAAAAGAACTTCCCGTCGACCTTTCAATCTCTTACAAACTGGATGGAAAGCCCATCTCGGCAGACGATCTGGTCGGAAAAAGCGGCCGGGTGACCATTCGCTTTGATTATCAAAACAGACAGTATGAAACCGTAGACATCGACGGCAAACAGGAGAAGATCTATGTCCCGTTTGCCATGCTGACCGGCGTTCTTCTGGATGACGACGTATTTACGAATGTGGACGTTGCGAACGGCAAGCTGATCAATGACGGCAGCCGCACCGCCGTGATCGGGATCGCTTTCCCCGGCCTGCAGGAAAACCTTGCGATTTCCAGGGACAAACTGGAAATCCCCGACTATGTGGAGATCTCCGCCGATGCCAATAACTTCCGGCTCGACACGACGGTGACGCTCGCCACAAACGAGGTTTTCAATGAACTGGACGCGGACGGCCTTGATTCCGTCTCGGAGCTTGGCGCCTCCATGGATGAACTGACGGACGGCATGAATCAGCTTTTGGACGGTTCCTCGCAGCTTTATGACGGGCTCGCCGCATTGCTTGAGAAATCGGATGAACTGGCGGATGGGATCGGTCAGCTCGCTGCCGGAGCGGAGAGTCTCAAAAACGGAACCGGCAGCCTGGATGCAGGAGCAGCCGAACTTCAAGCCGGAGCGGCACAGTTAAGTGAAGGACTGAACGCCCTTGCGTCGAACAACGACACCTTAAACGGCGGAGCGAGGCAGGTATTTGACACGCTGCTCTCCGCGGCGAACACCCAGCTTGCGGCCGCCGGACTGGACGTCCCGGCTTTAACGGTGGAAAACTATGCGCAGGTTTTGAACGGCGTCATTGCGTCGCTGAACGGAAACGCCGCATACGGGCAGGCACAGTCTGCCGACGCTGCGGCTGGCGCGCGATCGCTCATCGCGCTCAAAGCCTCCCTTGACAGTTACAACGTGTTCTTCAGCGGCCTGCAAAGCTATACAGCCGGTGTGGCCGACGCCGCGGCCGGGGCAGGAAACCTGAAGGCCGGAACGGATGACCTGAAGGCCGGTACTTCCGAGCTTGCCGCCGGAGCCTCGGAGCTTTGCGAAGGGATCCTTACACTGAAAAACGGAACGCCTGCTCTGGTGGACGGGATCACCCGGCTTCGTGACGGCGCCATGCAGCTTTCCGAGGGACTGAAAGAATTTAATGAAACGGGCATTGGGAAGCTGGCGGATGCGGCGGACGGCGATCTGAGTGGACTGATGACCAGATTCCGCGCGACAAGAGACGTGTCCCTGCGCTATAAGAATTTTGCCGGCGCAAGCGAGGATATGGACGGTCAGGTGAAATTCATTTATCGGACGGATGCAGCGGAATAAATCAACCCAAAGAAAATCCAGTCCCAGCGTATCAATCTTTTAGCTGCTGTCATATAAATACGTCGTCTACCGAAAAAGGCTGCCCATCAATCGCTGACGGGCAGCCTTAGTCTGTATTCCCTCCTTATATACTATAACTCAATAACTTATCCATGATGCCTGATCAAACCGCAGGCTTTGGAGATTTCCATGACCAGAACCGGCACCAGGATCAGACCCGCACCCAAAAGATACAGTCCCCACGGCAGGATGACGAGACCAAAAGCAGTCCTTATCGGCGTGAAAAGCACCAGGGCGACAAGGAGCGTCGAAGCGAGTGCCGCCCAGTCAAGATTATGATTTTTGAACGGGCCGATCTTGAACAGGGAGCGGTCCGACCGCATATTGAACGCCTGTACGACCTGGGAAAGCGCCAGCACCATGAAGGTCAGTGTTTGTCCGCCTTCTGTCGTTCCCGTGATGCGTTCACCGAAATAGTACGCAAGAAGCGACAGCGTCCCGAACAGAACTCCCTGCAGAATGATTCTCACACCGAATCCGTGAGCAAACAGCCCTTCTTTCTTCGGCTTGGGTTTGCGGCTCATCACGTCATTTTCCACCGGCTCCATGCCTAACGCAATGGCTGGCAGGCTGTCCGTGACGAGGTTGATCATCAAAAGCTGCATGGAGAGAAGCGGGTACGTGTGCCAAAGCAGCATGGCAACGAACACGGTGATGACCTCTCCGATGTTGGTCCCCAGCAGGAATCCCACGACCTTTTTGATATTCGCGTATATGCCGCGCCCTTCCCGAACCGCGTCAACGATGGTTGCGAAGTTGTCATCCGTCAAAGTCATATCGGCGGCTCCCTTTGCCACGTCCGTGCCGGTGATTCCCATTGCGCAGCCGATATCCGCAGCTTTAAGCGCCGGCGCATCGTTCACGCCGTCCCCCGTCATGGAAACGACCTGCCCCTTGCGCTGCCACGCCTTGACGATACGGATTTTGTTCTCCGGGGAAACTCGGGCATAAACGCTGATGTGTTCCACTTTAGCATCCAGTTCCGAATCCGTCATCGCATCCAACTCCGGACCGGTAACGGCCAACTCGCCGTTTTCGAGAATGCCCAATTCTTTTGCAATCGCGGAAGCCGTCACCACATGGTCGCCGGTGATCATGACGGGACGGATGCCGGCCTTTTTGCAGATTTCAACCGCCGCTTTCGCCTCCGGGCGGGGAGAATCGATCATACCGACGAGGCCGAGGAACGTCAGATCCTTTTCCAACTGCTCCGCGCGCGGTTCCTCCGGAATGGTTTCGATTTCTTTATAGGCGATCGCCAAAACACGAAGCGCATCGCTGCTCATGCCGGTGTTGATCTGCCGGGCGGTATCCAGATCCCCCTCAATACAGCGTGACTCCATGACGTCGAAGGCGCCTTTGACGATCACGATATTTTTCCTGTTGATTCGGTTAATCGTGGTCATCAGCTTCCGGTCGGAATCAAAAGGAATCTCTGCAAGACGAGGGCAGGAACGGTTCAGTTCCTCCTTTGGCATCTCATTCCTGTGCGCGGCGAGGACAATGGCGGTTTCCGTGGGATCACCGATGTGCTGTTCCTCCGTGCCGTGAAAAACAACAGAGCCGTTGGAGCATAGTGTCCCGTATTGAAGAAGTGTGCGGATATCATCGGAATTTTGGGTGGTAATATCCTCAATATGGTGCCCCGCGTCCGCATACGCCTTTACAAGCGTCATGCGGCTCTGCGTCAGCGTGCCGGTCTTATCCGAACAGATAACTGACGCGCTGCCGAGGGTTTCTACCGCAGGCAATCGGCGGATGATCGCATTCTTTTTTACCATTCTCTGCACACCGATAGAAAGAACAATGGTCACAATGGCGGGAAGTCCTTCCGGAATCGCGGATACGGCCAGAGAGACGGCGGTCATAAAAATCTCCAGCGCAGGGATGCCGCTGATGATACCGATGACGAAGATGATCGCGCAGGCTGCAAGCGCCAAAACGCCTAAGTATTTTCCGAACTGCGCCAGCTTCTTTTGCAGGGGCGTCTGTTCCTCTTCCTCTCCCTCCAGAAGGTTGGCGATTCTGCCCATTTCCGTGTCCATGCCGGTCGCTGTGACGACCGCTGTGGCGGTTCCATAGGTAATGCTGCATCCGGAGAAGACCATGTTGCGGCGGTCGCCCAGCGGCGCCTTCACATCCACAATGGCCTCTGCGTCTTTCTCCGAAGGGACAGATTCGCCGGTCAATGCGGATTCTTCGCTTTCCAGACTGACACTGCGGATCAGACGCGCGTCGGCAGGAATGAAATCTCCGGCCTCTAAAAGAATCATATCGCCGGGAACAAGCTCGGCGGCGTCAATGACCTTTTCCGCTCCATTCCGGAGCACCCTTGCGTGAGGTGCGGACAGATTTTTCAGCGCATCCAGCGCCTTTTCCGCCTTGCTCTCCTGCAGTACGCCCATGATGGCGTTCAGAACAACGATCAGAAGGATCAGCGCCGGTTCAAAGAAATCTTTTGGTTCCCCATTGACACAGGCGATGATAAAAGATATCATGGCGGCAGCGATCAGGATCAGGATCATTGCATCCTTAAATTGATCCAAAAAACGGCCCCAATTACTCTTTTTCTTCTTCGCGCGCAGCCGGTTTTCTCCATATTGACCGCGCTTCTCCCGCACCTGGCTATCCGTAAGGCCAACGGCCGGGTCGGACCCAAATTCCCGCAGAACATCTTGTCTGTCAGCGTTATAAAATATCATGGCAAGTACCTCCATATGTTTTGTATGCGCTTATTTTACAGAGAAGATCATAAAATTTCATTGCCCAAAGCTTTCTGCCCGTCGGACTTTTCCTCTCCGGACGCACTCTGTTACATTTTGGGACACAGAGCGTTATCTGTCCAAAACGGCGTTCACGAATTCTGTTGAAAAACGCGGGTTCTCTGATATAATTGATTTGAATAAGGGAGCAGGCGGCACTTTTGTGCGGTGATTCCAACACATCGCAGTCTTTCCGCCCCGCCCAATGGGGCGAGGCTTATCATCTGAAACGACGGGACTTATCTGCCGCAGTGGGTAAGGCTCGTTATTTTTAACATAAGGATGGGTGGAAAACAGGATGGCAGATTCCAATATTACGAAACGGGCGCTGGCCGCCGCGCTTCGGGAGCTTATGGAGGAAATGCCCTTCGATAAAATTCAGATCGCGCAAATATGCGAACGTTGCGATATGAATCAAAAGAGCTTCTATTATCATTTCAAAGACAAATACGATCTGGTCAACTGGATCTTTGATACGGAGTTTATCTCGTTCG
>CANQVD010000055.1 GCA_947627215.1 uncultured Eisenbergiella sp. | reverse complement strand
TTATTACCGGCTGGCCAGGGGCATCTCCGGCATACTGGACTTTGCGAGGGAAGGGATCCGGCTCTGGTTTCGGACAAGGCGGCCGGCGTACCGCCAGCTATGCCTTAAGCTGATCATTTAAACCGGCAAAAAGAACACGGCTCCTGAGGCCCGGTTGATGCGGGGCTTATTAAAGTACGGCTGTCCCCGGATCCGCCGCTTCCAGCCTTTCGAAAAACGGCTGTTGGATGTCTCACGCAGTTAAGTCCCCTCTGGTTTTTGCAGTTTGCGGAAACTCAAGGGCAATCTCCTGTGTTCCGCAGACAAACTGTTTTTACCGCATAACTTACGCATATTCCGGCTTCCTTCAAATTCAGTCATGCCGCTGGTCCTTCCTGTAAAAGCACTCGCAGAACCGGGCCGCAAAAGCCGGCTCCTCCCCCTTCACATACAGGTGGGAAATATCTCCGAAGGAACTCATCCGAAAAAGCGCCCGGCCCTCCCGGCGCTCCTCCGTCACCAGCGTCGTCACCGCGCTGGGCGCGGCGCAGGCCGCATGCCAGAGCACAGGCACAGGCAGATTCAGAAGATGTCCCAGCAGCACGCATTCCACGCCAAAATGGCAGAAAAACACGATGGTATCCTCATTGGGGGCCTCCGCCCGATACAGCTTTCCTTCCCGCCGGTATCCATGCGAAGCCAGCACGGCATCGAAATTCGAAACGACCCACTCATTCTCCTCACGCACCCCGGCCTGCACATATGTGGACGGCTCCATCCAGCGGTCATAAGTCAGAAACCGCTCCTCTGCCAGCCAGTCCTGGGGCAGCCAGTCCCAGGCGACACCCGGCCTGTCCGGAGAGTCCGGACGTCTCACCGCCGGGGAAAACTCCCGCAGCCATTCGCACTCTACCGCCTGTCTGCCCACCTTTTTCAGCGTGCAGGAGGCGGTATCCTTCGCCCGCCCCAGCGGGGAAACATAATAGGCCTTCGTCTCTATGCGCGCAAGACGCTCCGACAGATATTCCGCCTCTCTCCATCCTTTTTCCGTCAGGGAATCCCTGCTGTAATCCGGATCCCCGTGACGCACGATCAGTATCTTCATGCCAGTCCCTCATCCCCGGCGGCGCCGGGCCTGTCCTTCGTCCGCATGCCGAAGCGGACCTTCCTGTTTGACACAAGCAGTATACCGTATCCGGCGGCAGCTCCGCAATCCTTTTTTCGCAAAATAACGCAAACACCGCCCCGGGACCCTGTGAGGGCTGCCATGTCCTCACAGAATTCCGGGACGGCATTCACGGCATTTCCGGATGTCCAATGCGACCTTCGCCGTTTAAAATCCCTTCATCACCAGCAGCTTGTCGCCAGGCTTCACCTCATCTCCCGACAGATCATTCATCTCCCGCATCCGCTCCACCGGCACATAATATTTTTTCCCGATATCCCACAAGGTGTCACCCTCTTTGACGATATAAGCCACGATACCGGGGAGCGCCGCCAGCCTTTCCGGCTCCAGGGGCGTCGCCTTCACGTCCGTCACCACCGATTCCTCATGGATCCGGCAGACCAGACCGCGGAAGGACAGCACAGCCCTGACGTCCACCTCATCTCCGTCCAGCATGGTGACGCCCAGCCGCTCCAGCGCGGGCTCGATCTCACAGGTACAGCCTTCGTCCGCTCCCGGCGCCTCCAGCGTATAAGAGAACGGGATCTGTCCCGATATGCAGTAAAACGGCACTTCCGGATCGGCGGAGGCGTAAAGCGTCCGCACAGAGGCCTCGCCGGAGATCCTGACGCCCTCCGGCCCCGGCTCCGCGCCGCTTACGGAAATCTCCCCAAAGCTTCCGCAGATCTGCTGAATGCCGGGGAGTCCTGCCGCTACCCTGAAACGCCCCGATACCTTCAGCATTCCCGTGTTTTTGGTGAGGAGCTGCCTGCACCGCCCGGTTTCCCGCACTGCTTCCACCTGCTGTGTGACGCCGTACAGATCGGCCAGCAGCTCCGTCCGGACATCCTCATAGAGCTTCATATCCAGATCCAGCACCAGCTCCAGCGCGATCCTGCGCTCTTCACCGTCCGCGTCCGCTTTCACCTCGATCTCCTGATGCCCGATGCAGCAGTGAATGTTTTCCAGCATGGATTCCCGCATTCCCTGACATTCCACCGTCCCGTTGAAGGGGACCGACGTCTCGTGCCACAGAACGGGCCGCTCCTCTCCCTCCCCTTCGTAAAGAATGAACAGCGCGAGCTCCCCCTGCAGGACCATTTTTTCATCCGCGATCCGCCAGGAAACCTCTTTCAACTGGCAGGACTGCCACAGCAGCGTAAAAATATTGGGCAGGCCGCCCGGGAGCTCGATCTCCTCCCGCACCCGGAAAATATCCTTTTTGGAAATGACCAGATCCAGCGCCTGTACGGCCTTTTCACGCACCTCCACGTTTTCTTCCCCCTTCAGCCCCACCGCGGCCGTCATATCCTGCATCACCTCCACGGACAGGGAAAGCGTCAGAAGCGCCTGGACCGACAGCTTCCGTGAATTGATCATACCCACGCTCAGATCCTCCAGCGCCGGCTTCACCGTCACCGCATCGCCTGCGCTCACGCCGTCCAGAAATACCGTCTCCGAAAAAGTCAGCGTTCCTTCCATACAGGCTGGACGGCGCACTTCCTCATCGGAGAGGTACAGCACCTGAAACCTCAGACTTCCTTTCACATGCGCATGATCCTCCACCGCGCGCACCTCGTCGATGCTCACGCTGCCCTGTTCCGTCACAAGCTGATAGACGTCCGGCCTGGAATCGGTGATATTGATGTCATCCTCGATGGTGACCTGCGTCACGGCACTGCATTTGATCTGATCCATATGAATCGCTTTCTGTATGAGCTCCATAAAAAATACCTCCCCGGCGGATACGGTTCTTTTTTGTCTCTAAACCATATGCGCCGGAGAGGCACTTTATGCGTTTTCCGCGCGAACCCCCGCGCGGCGGCCCGTCAGGATGAGCCGTAAGAGCCGTACGGAACAGCGGCGGCCTGTGCGCCCCTGCCGGTCCCGTATGGCCGGGTCCGTTCATTTCACGCAGCCGATGATCTCATGGATGTCCCGGATCCCATGCCGCCGCAGATAATCTTCGATCCCGTCTATCACCTCCACCGTGGCGTAGGGATTGACGAAATTCATGGCTCCCACCGCCACCGCCGTGGCGCCCGCCATGAGAAATTCAATGGCGTCCTCCGCCGCGGCGATGCCGCCCATGCCAATGATGGGGATCTTCACCGCGTTGGCGCACTGCCAGACCATCCGCACCGCGATGGGCCGGATGGCCGGACCGGACAGGCCGCCGGTCCTGTTTGCCAGCACAAATTTCCGGCGCTCGATGTCGATTTTCACACCGGTCAGGGTGTTGATCATGGAAAGCGCGTCCGCTCCCGCCGCCTCCGCGGCCCGGGCCATTTCCGTGATGTCCGTCACGTTGGGGCTCAGCTTCATGATGACGGGCTGCCTCGCCTTCCTTTTGATCCGGGAGGTGATATCGAAAAGCGCGTCCGCCCGCTGCCCGAACGCGATGGCCCCCTCCTTTACATTGGGACAGGAGACGTTGATCTCCAGCATGTCCGCCTTCGTATCGGCCAGACGTTCCACCGCCTCCAGATAATCCTCCACCGTCTTCCCACAGACATTGACGATAATCCTGGTCTGAAACTGCTGCAGGAACGCCAGATCCCGCTCGATAAAGACGTCGATGCCCGGATTCTGCAGGCCGATGGCGTTGAGCATCCCGCCGTACACCTCCGCCACCCGCGGCGTCGCGTTGCCGGGCCATGGCACGTTGGCCACGCCCTTCGTCACCACAGCTCCCAGCCGGTTCAGATCCACAAATTCCCCGTATTCCATACCGGATCCGAAGGTCCCCGACGCAGTCATCACCGGGTTTTGAAATTCCACGCCCGCGATCGTCACGGCAGTCTTTACCGCGGCATTTTCGCCGGCCTCTGCCGCCTTTTGGCAGATTTCCCCTGCTCTGTTCCTGCCCGTCTCCATTCCGGCTTTCATGCCCGTCATCCTTTCCCCGTTTCCGCCGATACCCATCAGATGTCCACCTCCCCGGCCTCAAAAACCGGGCCGTCCGTACAGATCCGCGCATTGTGCACATGAGAGTGCGCGTCCACTCCCACGGTTTTGCACACACAGCCCAGGCACGCGCCCACGCCGCAGGCCATGCGCTCCTCCAGCGAAAGATAGGCCGGGATCCCCTTTTCCTGCGCAAAGCGTTTGACCGCCCGGAGCATCGGCAGCGGTCCGCAGGCAAACAGGATATCCGGCTCCAGACCGTTCTCCCGAATCGCATCCATCACATTTCCCTTTGTGCCCACACTGCCGTCCTCGGTGGCGACGTAAACGGCCCCCGCCGAAGAGGTCAACACACCGTCCTCCGATCCCGGCACACCGCCGCAGGCCGTACCGGCCGCTGTCGGCACGCCGCATGCCCCGTCCTGCGCCCCCGTGCCGCACACCGCGCGTTCAAAATCCTCCTTTAAAAAACATCTGCCGTCCCGGTAGCCCGCCACGACGTCCCTTTCACAGCGCAGCGACTTCGCCAGCTCCAGGATGGGCGGCACGCCGATGCCCCCGCCCAGAAGCGCCGCCCGCATGCCGGGCCGCGCCTTCTCCACGGGGAACCCGTTTCCCAGAACGCCCAGGAGCTCCACGCCGTCCCCGGCCGCCAGACCGGAAAACTCCGCGGTCCCCTTGCCGGCCACCCGATATACCAGCCGCAGGACTCCGGCCCGCGGGTCCGCCTCGCAAATGCTGATGGGTCTTGGCAGGAGCGTGCTTTTATCCTTCGGATAAACCGCCACGAACTGCCCGCAGCGCGCCCCGGCCGCCAGCTCCGTTTCCAGCCGCAGATCATAAATGCCGGGGGCCAGACAGGTCTGGCTGATCACCCGCGCCGTCACTTTTTTCTTCTGTGCCATATCAAAATCCTGCCTTTCCGTCTGAAAGGTCCCGCTCTGTCGGAACCCCCGTCCTCGGTTCCGAACGCCGCAAAGGACCGCGCGCCTTTCGCCCGCGGCTCTGAGTCCCGCAAAACCACTCCCTCCGCGTTCACGGCGCCGCGACCGCCTCTTCTCCGTATATCACCTTTCCGCGGCAAACGGTGGCTTTCACCCTTCCGGTCAGATTCTGCCCCAAAAACGGCGAATTCTGCGACCGGGAAACAAACCGTTCCGGCGTCCATTCCTCTTTTTCATCGAACAGCACCAGATCCGCCGGGCCGCCCTCCGCCACATAGCCCGCATCCAGCCCATACAGGACGGCGGGATTTGTGCTCATGCGCCGGATCAGATCCGAAACCGTCAGATACCCCGGCCTCACCAGATACATCAGCCCGAGGGCCAGCGAGGTCTCCAGCCCGATAATGCCGCTGGGCGCCTCCGTGAGGGGCCGCGCCTTTTCCTCCGCCGTATGAGGCGCGTGATCCGTGGCAATCAGATCCAGCGTACCGTCCCGCAGGCCTTCCACGATCGCCAGCCGGTCCGCCTCCTCCCGCAGAGGCGGGTTCATCTTCGCCATCGTCCCGAAGCGAACGGCCGCCTCCTCATTCAGGGAAAAATGGTGGGGCGTTGCCTCCGCATGAATGCGCGCGCTTTCCCGTTTCGCCTGCCGCACCAGCTCCACCGACTCCCTGGCGCTGATATGCTGGATCACCACCGTCGCGCCCGTCTCCAGCGCGATGGAGAGATCCCGGCGCACCATCCCGATTTCGGCCAGCCGGTCCGAGCCGCCGATCCCGTAACAGGCCGCCGCCCGCCCTGCGTTGATCCCGTTATTCCGGATATAGGCCGGATCCTCCTCATGAAGGCTGACAGGCATATGCAGCCTTGCCGCCTCCTGCATGGCCCTGCGGACGATACCGCTGTCCAGCACCGGCTTCCCGTCATCCGAAAAGCCCACCGCGCCGCCCCGTTTCAGAGCCGCCATATCCACCAGCTCGTCTCCGGCCATCTCCGCCGTCACATTGGCGCAGGTATATACCCGGATGGCCGTCCTCTTTCCCTTTTCGATCACATAAGACAGCGTTTCAGGGTTGTCCACACAGGGCGCGGTATTCGCCATCAGCACCACACTGGTAACGCCGCCCGCGGCTGCCGCCGCCGCGCCGGTGAAAATATCCTCCTTCTTCGGCGCGCCGGGATCCCGGAAATGCACGTGAGCGTCCACCAGCCCGGGCGCCGCGATCAGACCGTCCGCTTCCAGAATGCGGCAGCAGACGTCGGGGGCAGCCTGGTTTTCCGACAGCCCGAGCTCTCCCGGCCCTGCGATCCGCGCGATTCGTTCCCCGTCGATCAGAATATCCCGGCGGCCGTCCACGCCGGAAGCGGGATCGACCAGACGGCAGTTTCGTATCAAAATCATATGCATTCCTTTCGTGCCCTGCCCGATACCGGTCCGCACCGTCCCCTTCCTTTCCGGTTTCGCCGGACGGAGGACGCCGAAGGACCGTTTCGCGATTTCTCCTTATCTTATCATATCTTTTAGTCAAATACTACCGTTTTATCCACGAACGGCGTTTTTATCACGATATAGGGATAAGACGGCTCGCTCCCCTTTGGCTCAGCCTCTCTGGGCCCGATCAGGTTGGTATCCAGATAAATCTCCTCCGGTGTGGCATACAGCTCATTCACGGAAATGCTGTAGCCGCCGCTGTTCTGTTTGCCGTAGCCGACGCACAGATACATATACCCGCCGTCCGCATAGGTCAGATTAAAGGGTCCCTTCTTTTTTTCATCCACAATCTTTTTCAGTTCCTCCGGCAGCCGCCCCTCATCCACCACCGTAAATTCCAGATCCTGCTTCGCCCCGTCCGCTTCCTTTTTCCCGCAACCGGCACAGGAGCAGACTGCCAGCATGACCAGTCCCGCCAGACAGATCCGAACCAATCCCTTCATCGCCATTCCGCCTTCCGATCGATGGGCCGCGCGCAGAAAACACGCCGCCTTTTCCACAGTCTATGAGGAAGGAGGCCTGTCCTATGCCTGCGGAAGATACGCCCCATGCCCGTGATACCCGCTCTGTGTTCACAGAAGCCGTTCGCCCTGTGCCCACAAAAGACTTGCTTTTCCCTCCCCGGACGGCTATACTGAAAAAGGGGATTCTGCCGGCGGTTCCGGCTCCGGAGAGCCGGCACATCTGCCGAAATAACACTCCCGGAAAGGAAAATAACCGGGCGGCCGCCCGGTTACGCATATGCCATGCTCCGTTTTATCTTCCTCGCATCCTTCGTGATCCTGTTTCTCATCCTGAGCACGCCGCTCATGCTGGCGGAATGGATCATCGGGAAATTCAACATGGACCTGAAAAACCGCAGTTCCCTCGCCATCGTGAACTGGGCGTTCCGGCGCTGTCTGGCCATCGCCGGAACGAAGATCACGTATCTCGGCGAGGACCGCATTCCGCTGGATACTCCCGTGCTCTACGTGGGCAATCACCGCAGCTACTTCGACATCGTCATGACCTATGTGCGGGTCCCCCGCCCCACCGGCTACATCGCCAAGAAGGAGATGCTGCGCTATCCCCTGCTGGTGACCTGGATGAAAAACCTGCACTGCCTGTTCCTGGACCGCACCGACCTGAAGGAGGGCATGAAAACCGTCCTGGCCGCCATCGAAAAGATGAAGTCCGGCATTTCCATCTGCGTGTTCCCGGAGGGCACCCGGAACAAGACGCCCGACACCTTCCTGCCCTTCCATGCGGGCAGCCTGAAGATCGCGGAAAAAGCCAGGTGTCCTATCGTCCCCATGGCCATTGTCAACGCGGGCGATATTTTCGAGGACCATCTGCCCAGGATCAAAAAGACCAGCGTCATCATCGAATACGGCGAGCCCATCCTGCCCCACGAACTGGACCGGGAGCAGAAAAAGAATCTGAACGATCTGGTGGTGAACGAGATCAAACGCATGTATTTCAAAAACAAAGAACTGCTGCCACCGCCGCGGAAATAACCGCGGCGGCGCTGTTCATTTGTCCGCTCATTCCGCTTCCAGCAGATCCACGATCCTGTCAAATCCCATGCTGTGAGACGCTTTCACCAGCACGGTATCGCCTGGCTGCAGGCGCCGGGACAGCTCCTCCGTCAGCGCCTCCCGGGTGTCAAAATGATACGCTTCCGCGATCCCCGCGTCCTTCGCGGCCCGGCACATGGAAGCGGAAAGGGCCCCGGCGCAGAGCAGGCAGTCCACCTGATGCTCCGCCGCGTATCTGCCCACCTCCGCGTGCAGCGCCGCTTCTTCCTCTCCCAGCTCCAGCATATCTCCCAGAACGGCCACCCTGCGCCCCTCGGCCAGATCCAGCAGATCGATGGCGGCCTTCATGGACACCGGATTGGCATTGTAGCAGTCATCGATGAGCACCAGCTCTCCGGCCCTGACCACCCGGCTCCTGCCCCGCACCGCGCGCACGGATGCGATGCCCGCCGCGATCTGCTCCGGGGAAAGCCCCATCTGCAGGCCCACCGCCGTGGCGGCCAGCGCGTTTCGGACCATATGAACGCCGGGCAGCGGGACCTCCGCCTCAAACACGGTCCCGGCCGCATGGATCTTCACGCTGCTCCCGAACAGCCCCTTGCTGACGATATCCGCGGCATAGATATCATTGCTTTCCGAAAAGCCGAAGCGCACCGGCCGGATCCCCTTCACCTCCCGGACCGTCGCCAGCTTATCGTCGTCTCCGTTCAGGCAGATCTTTCCCTCCGGATTCATGAAATCGAAAATCTCGCATTTAGCCTTCAGAATGCCGTCCCGGCTCCCCAGATTTTCCAGGTGGCACTGGCCGATATTCGTGATCACGCAGATGTCGGGCCGCACAATTTTGCTTAAACGGTGCATTTCCCAGAAATGGTTCATGCCCATCTCCACCACCGCCGCCTGCGCGTCCTCCGGCATGGCGAACAGCGTCAGCGGCACGCCCACCTCGTTGTTGTAATTTCCTTCCGTTTTGTGAGTCCTGTACTTCTGCGAGAGCACCGCGGCCACGAATTCCTTCGTGCTGGTCTTGCCCACGCTGCCCGTGATGCCCACCATCGGGATGTCGGGCACCTGCTGCCGGTAGAACTCCGCGACCTCCCGCATGGCCTGCAGGCTGTCCTTCACGATAATGCAGGGCCCCGGCAGAGGTTCGGGCTCCTTTTCACAGATGACGCCGATGGCTCCCTTTTCAAAAACCTGCGGGATAAAACGGTGTCCGTCCACCTTTTCCCCCACGGTGGCGACAAACACGAAGCCCGGCTGCACCTCCCTGGAATCCCGCACGATCCCCTTCGCCTCCAGACCGGCGGCCTTTCGGATCGTCGCCATTCCCGCCCCGGGACAGGACAGGCCGCGCTTCTGCAGAAGCGCCGCCCCTCCCGCCGGGACCGCGAACCGCCCTTTACAAGCCCTGGCGATATTCCACAATGTCATGTTTTTCATAAAATCTCCCTTCCGGAGCGTTCGCGCGGCGGACGATGAAAAAACCCGGCATGCCGTTTTGCGCCGGTGCCCGTCCGCTGTCATTTCCTCAGGCGTCAAACGCCATATCGATGATCTTCTGGCAGAGCTGATCGTATCCGATGCCCACTGCCGCCGCCTCCTGCGGGATCAGCGACACAGGCGTCATGCCCGGCAGCGTATTGGCCTCCAGACAATAGGGATTGTCCTGTTCATCCAGCATGAAATCCATCCGCGCATATTTTTTCAGGCGCAGCACCCGGAACACCTGCTCCGAGATCTCCTGCACCCTCCTGGTGATTTCCGGACCGACGGGCGCGGGACAGATCTCCACCGTGCTTCCGGCCTGATATTTGTTCTTATAATCGTAAAAGCCTTCCTTCGGCGCGATCTCCACGATGGGCAGCGCCTTTCCCTCCAGCACACAGCAGGTCAGCTCCCGTCCTTTGATATACTGCTCCACCAGGACCTCATCGCCGTAGCCGAACGCCGCCTGCAGCGCGGCATCGTACGCCGCTTTATCTTTCACGATATAAACGCCGATGGAGGAGCCGCCCTTGCACACCTTCACCACTCTGGGATAGGGCACATCCGGCACGTCCGCCGAATACGCCTGCCCCTTTTTCAGCACCGTGCCCGCCGGCGTTGGAATCCCGTTGGCGACGAACAGCTCCTTCGCCAGCGCTTTGTCCATGGCCAGCGCGCTGCTGACATAGTCCGTCCCCGTGTAGCGGATGCCCAGCAGATCGAAGGCCGCCTGCAGCCTGCCGTTCTCGCCGTCCTCGCCGTGCAGCCCCAGAAAAACCACATCCGCCATCTGGCAGATGCGGATCACATTGGGTCCGAAATAGCACTTTCCGCCGTCTTTTCGTCGGGCCTTCACCTCGCTGATATCGGGATTGATCTCCCGGATATCCGCGATATCCGCCGCGAAATCCTCCTCGCTCTCAAAAATGCCGTCGATGTCGTCCCGTTCCATCCCCAGATAGACATCCAGCAGCACCGCCTGATGCCCCAGCCGCTTCATCGCCTGATAGATCAGCTTACCGGAGATCAGGGATACGTCCCGTTCCGTGCTGATGCCGCCCGCCAATACCACTACCTTCATATTCGCCTCGCATTCCGCCGTCCAGACGGCGCCTTTTCCCTATTTATCATATGCGCGGAAGATCTCCCCGTCCCGCCTCAAATCCTCCGAATGGCCTTCGTCGCGACGATATCGACGCCGGTCCCTGCCGCGTCTTTCAGAAGGACCTGTCCCATGGCGATGGGGGCGTCCGCGTCGATGCGGTGGACGGCATCCATGACGCTGCCGATCTTCTCTTTCGGAATATCCGCGGCAGTCTTTACAGACACAACAGGCAGATGGCCGTTCCTGACGCGGACTATGGAGGTCAGGGTCCGGGTGGGTGCGCTCACTTCCTTCCGGCCATAGCTTGCCCCTCTGGGACAGGTATTGCCGACGACGCTGACAACCTCGCCCTCCTCCAGGGTGACGGTGAGCGGACAGCCCAGCGGACAGTTGATGCAGATCAGATTACGGATTTCCATGTTATGCTTTCTCCAGTCTCACAAAAATATCATCAGACGCCCCCGCGGCGGACAGCGCCTCCTTTTTCAGGAAAAACTGCTGCATTTCCCCGGGCGTCACCTTCTTTTTTTTCTGCTTCATAATACATACGTCCCCCAGCCATACGCTGACGGTACAGTCTGTATAGACCGCGCCGACCCGGTAACGGACCAGAAGCGCCTCCTCTATATGCGCGGGGCGGACCGTCTGCGGGACGGTATAGCGGATCCCGCCCTCCGGGCGCAGGGTGAGAGAGACCTCCTCTGCGACCGCCTGCGGATCCCGATCAGACAAATCGGCCCGGGCGGCGTATGCGGCAGCACACGCACCGGCGCGCCCGGCCTCCTCGGAAACATAGTCCACCAGATCATGAACGTGGAGCACATTGCCGCAGGCGAACACGCCGGGGATGTTGGTCTCCAGACTTTCATTCACGATGGGGCCGCCGGTGATCGGAGAAAGCGCGACGCCCAGCTTGTCAGACAGCTCATTCTCCGGCAGCAGGCCGCAGGAGAGCAGCAGCGTGTCACAGGCGATCTCCTCTTCGGTCCCGGGGATCGGTCTGCGGTCGTCATCCACTTCCGCCAGCGTGACGCCCGTCACCCGGTCCTTTCCGCGGATATCGACCACCGTATGGGAAAGCAGAAGCGGGATCCCGAAGTCCTCCAGACACTGCACGATATTTCTCTGCAGGCCGCCGGAATAGGGCATCAGCTCCGCGACCGCCTTCACCCTGGCGCCCTCCAGCGTCATGCGCCGGGCCATGATCAGACCGATGTCCCCGGATCCCAGGACGACCACCTCCCGTCCGGGAAGAAAGCCTTCCATATTGACGAGCCGCTGGGCGGTCCCCGCCGTGTAGATGCCCGCGGGACGGTATCCGGGCAGGTTCAGCGCGCCCCTGGGCCTTTCCCGGCAGCCCATGGCGAGAACGACGCTGCGGGCGGTGAACGAAAGAAGCCCTTCCCGCCGGTTCATGGCAGTGACCAGCTTCTCTCCCGACGCCGTCAAGGAAAGATCCAGCACCATGGTACTGGTCCTGCAGGGGATCCCGAGCTGCTGTACCTGAGAAACATACCGCGCGGCGTATTCCGGCCCGGTAAGCTCCTCCTGAAACGTGTGGAGCCCGAAGCCGCTGTGGATGCACTGATTCAAGATTCCGCCCAGCTCATCGTCCCGTTCCAGGATCAGAATATCCCGCATCCCGGCACGCCGGGCAGAGAGCGCGGCAGAAAGGCCCGCGGGACCGCCGCCGACCACGATCAGATCATATCGTTCCATTTTCTCCCCCATTCTGCCGCACAAGCAGCTCCGATCCCGGACCGTGTTTGGAGACCGCGAACGGATCCAGACCCAGCTCCTCCTGAAGGATCTCCATAACCTTCGGCGTACAGAACCCGGCCTGACACCGTCCCATTCCCGCCCTCGTCCGGCGTTTGATGCCGTCAAGGGACCGCGCGCCCAGCGGTCTGCGGATCGCGTTCCGGATCTCTCCCTCCGTCACCGTCTCACAGCGGCAGATCACATTTCCGTAAGCGGGATCCTGCGCGAACAGTTCCCGCTGTTCTTCCGGAGAGGCCTGCGCCACACAGGGAATTCCCCTGCGGGTGCGGCGCACGTCCTCCCTGACCCCGGCCTGCAGCCGGGCCGCGATCAGATCGGCCAGATAGACGCCGATGGCCGGAGCCGCAGAAAGACCGGGGGACTCGATCCCGGCGCAGTTGAAAAATCCCGGCGCATCCGGGGCCTCGCCCACCACAAAATCATGACCGGCCTCCGAGGCGCGCAGCCCGGCGAAGGAAGTGATCGTCATCCCGGCGGGAAGGGAGGGCACGCTGCGCCGCCCTTTCTCCATCACCTCGGCGAGCCCTTCCGCCGTCGTATTGACGGCCTCCCGATCCGTGAGTTCCTGCGCGGTAGGACCGACCAGCAGATTGCCGTGCACCGTGGGCGTGACAAGAACGCCCTTGCCGGACGCGCCCGGCAGTTGGAAAACCGTATGGGAAACCAGCGAACCGGCCTTTTTGTCCAGGAGCTGATATTCACCCCGGCGCGGCAGAATGGTCAGCTTGTGCGCGCTGACCATATTGTTGAAAAGATCCGCATAGACGCCCGCCGCATTGACAACGCAGCGGGTCTCATAGACCTCTCCGTCAGAATCCGTCAGCTTCCAAACCGGCCTGTCCGCCGTCCCTGCGGCGCTCACTGCCTTCACCGTCCTGTTAAACCGAAATGCCGTGCCATTTTCAAAAGCGTTTTCCGCCAGCGCCACCGTCATCAGAAACGGGCAGACGATCCCGCCCGTGGGACAGTAAAGCACCTCCTTCACCTCGTCCGAAAGGCTCGGCTCCAGCTCTTTTATTTCAGGCCCGGTGACGATGCGCAGTCCCTCCACACCGTTCTGCCGGCCTCTCTCCAGAAGCGCCTCCAGCTCCGGGATCCGTTCCTCCTCCAGGCATACGACGAGCGACTCGTTCCGCCGAAACGGAAAATCCAGTTCCTCGGCGAGCCGGTCCATCATCGCATTGCCTTCCACATTGAACCGGGCCTTCCACGTGCCCGGCAGCGCATCGTGTCCCGCATGGATGACGGCGCTGTTCGCCTTGGAAGTCCCGCAGCAGACATCTTCTTCTTTTTCCAGAACGAGAACGTTCAGCCGATAGCGGGAAAGTTCCCGCGCGACGGCGCAGCCGGTAACCCCCGCGCCGATGATGATCACATCATACATGATTCTCCCCTTTGCCGCGAGCGTATGCGAGCCGGCACGCGCGCCAAATCTCAAATTTGGCGCTGCGATCCCGCGTTTTGTGACGCCCGCGGCACAAAACACAGATTGAAAAATAAGCCATCAGGCTTATTTTTCAATTTTCTTCCCCCGCACGGATTTTCTATGTGTTCTGTGCCTATTCTACCGATTTCAGAGAAGCCTGTCAATCGGTTCCTCTTTCCTGTTTCCCGAAACCTGCGGTCCCTTTTCCCGAAAGCCGCGGACCCGGGCAGACCGGGCCCGGCGTCCGGGAGCTCAGGCCCGGCCGCGGGAAAGGAATCCTCCGGCCGACGGTCTGCGCAGAAAGCATGCCCGCATCACCGCTCCATCAAATCCTCCATCCGGCAGCACAGCGCTCTGCTCAGACGCAGCAGTGTTTCCGCCGCCGTTTTGTTGATGTCGCGCTGACGCTGCTCAAAAAGCTGGATCTGGCGCAGAGGCACCCCGGATCCCGCCGCCAGCTCCGACTGAGACAGGCCGCAGGTTTCCCGCCGCAGACGCAGCTTCGTCCTGGGATATGCCTTCTGCATTTTTTCCCGCATCCGATCCGCAAACTGCATCTCGTCCATCTCATGATAGACGGGATACATGGCGATGATCCTCTCCATGGGCACGGCGGACAGGATCTCCATAAAAGAATACCCGCTGTACCACTGATAAAACGCCAGCGCCCATCCGGCCCAATACTCCGGCCCCTTGTCGATGTACATGACATCATCAGCATCCGTAAAGGAAGTGCCCGTCTCCGTCAGCACCTGCCGCGCCAGCTCACAGCCGTTCATCCCCGCCACATAACGCGGATTGCCGCTCCCAAACTGCTTGGAAGCATCGGACACAGCGAACGCCCCGCCGAAAACATCCGGCTCCAGGCCGAGGGTCATGACGGCGAAATCCACCGCGTCCCCAAGGATGCGCCGCGCCCCGGCGGCATATTCTTCATCGTAAGCGCGGATCGCCATTTTCAATGCCCTCCCTCATAATGTCGAGCATATACAGCTCGTTGATCCCGTCCGAAGCCTGACGGGTGCTGCGGTATGCCCGACGCGCTTCCCTGTCGCGGCGGATCTTCTTCTCGTAGTAGATATCCGCCGCAGCGGGCTGTGCCTCTACAAAACGAATATGTGCAAACGCATCCCGGCTTTTCAGGACGATCTGCTCCCCGAGCCTGCCAAGTTGCATCGCCTCCGACAATTTCCGGAGGGAAATCGCACCTGCCGCAAAATCCTGGGCAAACGTGAAATAGGAGTCGTCGGCCCGATAGCCGATGATCACGTCATAAGGCGACGGATCAATGAAAAAATGCTTCTGAAGGTATTCCTTCGCCTTTTCCGCAACGCTTCCGTTCTGCCAGTAGCTGCGGTACCTTGCCAGGATCGCCAGCCAGTTAAGGATGTTATACTCCGGGGCGTTCAGCCGCAGGATCTCCAGGCCGTCCAGATCCAATTCATAAGCATTGGCAAAACCGTCCCGCCCGTCGGCGCAGGCCCACTCCCTGGCCAGATCAATGCTTTCCGTCGTATAAAAACCGCGTCCGTAATCATTTGTCCTTTTACTGCCCTGATCCACCGGCGTTTTGATGATATGATCTGATCCGTGGTAAACAAGCATGGTTTCTCAACCCCTCTCTGTTTTATTATATCTCTCCAGCGATACAGTGTCAAGGCCCCGGTGATTTTCAAACGGATGGCTCGTGTAGGTTTTCAAACGGATGGCTCGTTCTGTATTGTCCGAAACATATGGCCTAATTATTTATAGATTTCCACACGTTTGGATGATATAATGACCGCAGAGCAGAAATTTCCCGGGAGGATAACGGATGAAGGTTTATCATATGAGCGACACTCTCTGTCTGGGCGCAGAGCTGCCGGTAAGCAAGTGACCCAAAGGCCGTGGCGATTCGCGATCTGTCCGAACTGCTGGCGGGGTGGACCAGGTATTGAAGCGGCATAATGTGAGGAGATTATTTTATGCGAAAGAGGATATTTGAGATCATAGAAGTATCGGACGGCCGCGACAGGCTGAGCAGCATATATGATGCGGCAATGTTGTTTTTTATCACCTGCAGCCTGGTTCCCCTTGCTTTTAAAGCGGAACCTCCATTCTTCATCGTTATCGACAAAGTCTGCGCCGGGGTCTTCATCCTGGACTACATACTGCGGCTTTGCACGGCAGACTATAAATACGGAAATAAATCAGCGGCATCCTTTATCCGCTATCCGTTTTCGTTTATGGCCGTCATTGATCTGATCTCCATTCTTCCATCCCTGTCTGTTCTCAATAACGGCTTCAAACTGCTCAGGCTGATGAGGATGATGCGAGCCCTCCGCGTTTTCAGGGTTTTCAAGACATTCCGGTATTCCAAAAGCGTCCGCATCATAACAAATGTATTCCGGCGTTCGAGGGAACCTTTAATCGCCGTATGCACACTGGCTGGGGCTTATATTCTCATTTCCGCGCTCATTATCTTCAATGTTGAGCCCGATTCGTTCAATACTTTTTTTGATGCCATTTACTGGGCCACGGTATCGCTGACGACAATGGGATATGGGGACATTTATCCGGTTACAACCGCCGGGCGTGTCATCACGATGGTTTCCTCAATCTTCGGCATCGCGATCGTGGCACTGCCCGCAGGCATCATTACCGCTGGATACATGAATGAAATCAACGAAACAGACGGCACAAAACAGAAACAGGTGAAATAATAAGAATTGTATTTTACTCTCTCGTAAGGAGGCGGAAGGATATGCAGGAAATCCTAACGGTGAACGTATCGCTCGACGATGTCATGGAAGTAAAAGGGAACGCGGGTTCCGCCTGCATGGTCATGTTCTCCGGCACGGCGGACGGTCCGTATTTCCGGGGAAAGATCCTGCCCCACGGGGTTGACACGCAGATGCGAACGGACGGAAGGCCCATGACGCTGTCCGCCCGCTATATCCTGGAGGGAACGGACGATCAGGGCAAAGCCTGCCGCATTTTCATCGAAAACAACGGCACGGAGGATTCCGACCATGTGATCCGCACCCGCCCCGTCATCATCACGGACAGTGCCTCGCTCGCCTGGATGGAGCATGCCGATCTGCACGGCACGGTCGAGGGCACAGCGGACGGCGTCATCATCCACATTCTGGACAGATAACCTATGATCCCGCAGTCCTCCAATGCGCAAAAACCATTTCGCTTTTATGAAATCCGGCGTGTTTTTTATATCCGTGACATCATCGGATATCAGGACAGCCCGATCCCCTTCAGGACCTCCGCTGTCGTCACCCCTGTAAAGACATAAGCAAGCTCATGCAGGGCAAACGGCAGCTGCGCCGTATTGTCCAGTTTGATCATTTTATAGTTTGTCCGCAGCCGTTCCGTGTTCCGAATGATGGAGTCTCTGACCGACGGCTTTTCTATACTTTCCGCATTCGCCAGAATATTATCGAGCGTTCCAAACCTTTTCAATAAACCGGCCGCCGTTTTCGGGCCGATCTTATCCGCCCCTTTGATATGATCGGACGCATCTCCGACCATTGATTTAAAATCCGCATACTGTACAGGCTCGATCTGAAACCTGTTCCTTATGTAATCGGGCGTGCAGACAACAGTATTGTCCCCGCGGTATCGCAGGACGAACACCTCGTCGGTTATGAGCTGGAAAAAATCGCTGTCAAAGGAAGCTATGATAATCCTGGCTTCGCATCCGTACGTCAGCGCATATCCGGCGATCCAGTCATCCGTTTCGCAGACCTTTGTTTCCGCAGATCTGATATTTAAATATTCAAGTGCGGCATACACGTCCGGCAATTGGGAGAAAGGGTTCTCTTCCTCCGGAACCTGACTGTAATCCGCACGGTTCGCTTTGTAATCGGCATTCAGTTCGGAACGGACGTTTTCATGTTCTCCGTCAAACAATACCGCAATATGCGTCGGCTCTGTCCTGCGGATGATCTTCAATAGCGCGCCTACGAATCCGAGCGTCCCCTGGATCGCCTTCCCGCGTTTATTTACGATCCTGGCGGGCATGCCGAAAAACATCTGAAACAACAGATTGCTGCCGTCAACGATCAAAAATCGGTTCATCCTATAACGTTCCCTTCGAGCGCCAGTTGTCTATGCTTTTGACAGCTTCCTGCAGAACGCCTCGATAGCCTCCTCATTCTCCGGCTTCTGTTTGTATTTCGGCTCCACCAGCCACAGCGTCGGCACATCGCTGGTCACGCCAAGGAGCGATCGGAGCGCCGCAAAGGTTTTCCCGGCGCTTCCTCCCAGACTGCATGCCGCAAACGCGAAACGCTTTCCCTTCAGATCCTCCGCCTGGATAAACGTCCGAAGCGGCGGCGTGACCGTCCCGGCCCAGACCGGCGTCACGAATACGATCTGTTCATACTGCGCCAGGTCCGTCTCGTACGGTTCCAGCTCCGGTGCCTCCTTCATGACGGCGCTGCCGCCCCCGAAGAAGTATTTTCCAAACCCTTTCTCTGGGTATGCCTTCTTCGGCACCAGCCGCAGCATGTCCGCAGAAAGCGCGGACGAGATCCGCTCCGCCATCCACTGTGCGTTGCCGCTCTGAGAATAATACACTACAAGCGTTTTCATTTTCAATCTCACCTCCATTTATAACTGCTCTATTGTCATCTGTCGCCGCAAAAGCGCTGGCGCTCCACCGCTCCGCGATTTTTTTCAAAAATCATGAAACGCCCCGCCGTGACAGGACAAGAGAAACTGTTCGCACACCACAGCGCATGGCTTCTCTCACTATCGATCCAACCCGCTATATATTCAAAATTACCGCGGTTCTTCACACCCGTTTTCAAGTGCATGCGTAACATTCTCTGCCGTTAACTGATACCATGTGACACCTGTCTTTTCGTATTGACGTTCCAGAGCATCATGAAATTCTTCTTCGGAACAGATTTCACCATTTTCATAATACTGTATTTCATTCACTCCGTCTGCCCCATAATTGGATCTGCTCTCATACAGCGTATCGACAGCATATCCTTTTTCTAAAAAATCGATCCTGTTGATCGTTGAAGAAGCCGCGCCGCTGGAGCCTGTAAATGTTCCGTCTTCTTTGAGTTCCTCCATCGCCCTGTACCAAAAATGGTATCCGTAGACGATGCCGTCCTGACAGTGGAGAACCTCGAATCCCTCATCAATAGAACCTGTTGAGATACGGAGCACAATTTCATTTTCTCCGTCTCCGTCCATATCCGCGACTGCAAATTCCGTAACTTCACCGGTAATATCCTCCGAAGCTGTAAAAACCTTTGCGATATTCCCAATATTCACCGCTTCCTGATACTCACCGTCTTCACTGCAATTTATAAAATCCGCATGATCCAAAAGGATTGATCGATAGCTTTCCGCTGCTGAAAGCGATCGTTCTTTTCCGCTTTCATCGAAAAGGATTTCCTGTCTGCCGCTGTCCTCTTCCGGGACGGACTGCGACGGTTCCACGTCCGCATCCGGCATGGACTGTGATGAGTTCTCGCCCGTATTGGAAGCGGCCGACGGACTTTCCGCATCCTCCCCGCCGGAACCGCAGGCAGACAAACACATCAGCATCCCACTCAGCAGCCAGATAAATATTCGTTGATATGTCTTCTTAAACATCCGTTTATTCTCCCTGCATCATTTTCAGTCCGAGCTCGAACACCAGAAACATGATCTTTGTTTTATCATCCAGGCGCGTTTGGCCGAATATGCTCCTCGGCTCCCAGGCAGAATGATCCAGATTATCCCCGGCATAGAAGAACTGGAAAAATTCGGTCCCCCTGAAATCGCAGAGCGCCTGCATACCGGCGCATTCCATTTCAACGCAGACCGCCCCCTGTTCTCTTCTGCGCCGTACCTTTTCCCTCGTCTCCCTGTAACATGCGTCAGTCGTCCACGTCGTTCCCTCCACAAAAGGATAGCCGTATTCTCTCAGAACCTCTTTGAACTCCTCCCGGTATTTTCTGTTCACCGTGATGGTATCATTCGGTTCCGCATAATGATAGCTGGTGCCCTCATCCCGGATCGCACATGTCGGTATGATGATCCCGCAATCTTCGATCGTCCGGTCCAGGACGCCGCAGTTGCCCAACAGGATGAGACGCCTGCTCCCCATGGCTATCAGGTCTTCATATTGCGCGACACAAAGCGGTTCGCCTACATAAGACTGAAACAGGGCGAACCCTTTTCCCTGATACACAACCCGATATACCGGATTCGCCCCTACGGCAGAATGAATCTCCGCGATCTTTTCCGCATCGAATAGGGAAAGGACACGCTCGAACAGGTGGCGCGAGAAACAGGATACGGTCACTTCCGGGAAATCATCTATCCGGGAAACGACCATTTGCGGATCGATAACGGCGTCATATGTATGATCAAATTCTTCCAGTAGCATCTGCTGCTCCTTCTCCATTCTTTATAAAATCTTGGGCTGGGTGCATCATTCCCGCATTTTCCCGTAATAATCCATATCGATCACAGCCTCATCCGGATAATATTCCCTGCCGGATTTCACATATTCGGAAAATCCATGGCTCTGTCATTCGCTTCTGCTTGTCAGAGCATCTTCTACAATCTTTCATCAGATATTCCGGCTTTGATATATCTCCCATATCATCAAACACCGCATTATAAGCGACCAATGCAGTCCTGACATATTGCGCATTCTGTTCGAATAATTCACGGTTTGGATTTAAACCAATCTCATCCGCAAACTGGCAGCAGAAGGTGATCGTCGTTCTCGTGTTCTCCTCCCTGAACGGATGCACCTTCCAGAGTTTTGCCAGCGAATCCGAAAACTGCAAAGCCGCCTCATGTACGTTCATGTTATTCCAGTGCTTATTCCTCATTTCCTTCAGCACATACTCCGCATCTTTTCGGATTTCCAGCACATCAGAATAAACAACGGATAACCCGCCTAATACCGGTTCCTCTTTGTAAATATTCAGCTTACGCTGCTGACCGGCCCAATCAACTACCCCGGTGCAAGCACTCAAGTACTGTGCTCGGCTCCTACGTCGCCGCTCACAGCACTTGCCTTTCATT